>JAENZL010000030.1:0-29733 GCA_016841265.1 Methanobacteriota archaeon
CACCTGTCGGCCTGCGGCCTCCGAGGAAGGAGTCTTCCCGCCTTCGGAGATAAAGATTGAAAAGCCGCATGAACTTCAGCTTTCAGCTTTCAGCTTTTCAAAAGCATTTTGATCTTCCAAAAGACTTTCAACTTTGACGGCCCCTGCCTGTAACTCTATCTGTAACTCTATCTGTAACTCTATCTGTAACTCTATCTGTAACTCCATCTGTAACTCTGCCTGGACCTCGGCTTCGGAACTTTCTCAACGTATTCTTTTAATAACGATTTTCTTCACAGCTTTTTTTCCGCCGGTTCCTTCGCTGTCCCCGGCTTCTTCAGCTGCCCGGTTCTCTACAACTTCCGTCCAGGCCTGGAAATAGTAGTTACTGCCTGCTCCAAGGTCTCTTATGCGGATTTCGAAGGGGTTTTCTTTTGTCGCCTTCATTTTTCCGGCAAGTTTTTCCCTGAAAACCTTCACGGCCGCTTTTTCAGGAGCAGGAGCGGAGATTACCCCGAGCATTCCTCCTTTTGCGTCCGTCATGACAAAGGTCTTTTCCTTTTCTTTATTCGCGTTTTCGGGGACGCTTTCGTTTTTGAGAGCTTCCCGCCTGAGCTGGCGCCTAACCCTGTCAAGGGCGGCTCCTGCGTCCTTCTTTTCCGGCCCGCGGCTTGCGGTGGTTTCGGAGAGGTGTTTTTCTTTTCTTTCCGGGGGGATGTAAGGGGCTTTTCCCAGCAGGTCATGGAGGAGCATGATCGCGGCGTGCTTGTCCAGGGGCTCGTTGTTGTTCCCGCATTTAGGGGACTGGATACAGCTCGGACAGCCGCTTTCGCAGGGACAGCTCTCGATGGCTTTCAGGGTACCGTCCAGGACCTGGCCGATCAGGTCATAGCCTTTCTCGGCGTACCCGACCCCGCCCCTGTGCCCGTCGTAGATGAAAATCGCGCTCTTACCCCCCAGGTCCGGGTGGGCTGGGGTGGAAAGCCCGCCCACATCGCTCCGGTCCACAAGGAGGTGGAGGGGGTACATGGCTATCATGGCGTGTTCCACGGCATGGATCCCGCCTGCAAAGTCCAGCCTGTGCTCTTCTACCCTTTCCTGAAGCCTGTCCGGGAGCTTGAGCCAGAGGGCAACGGTTTCCAGAGTGACCGGGGGCATTTCGAGTTCGTGGGCGCCCATGATCTCGTTGCTGTGGGACTGGATCTTCCTGTACCCTATCACCCTGTCCGTAACCTCCACTTCCCCGAGCCCTACCTCCACGTCCGGAGCCTTTTCCAGGGCTTTTGCAGCGTAAGCTTCCCGAAGGGCCACAGAGGAATCGATCATGGGTTTAGTATAATAACGGTCCTGGGTCTTTACCGCGTGGATCTCCTTTTTCTCGTGGTCGATCCTGTTCACGTAATAGGGCTCTCCCCTGTGCATGTAGACCGCGCCGGGGTAGCATTCCCGAAAGGCCAGGGCTTCTTCCATATCCTTTTCGATCGGGAAGCGTTTCTTGCCTTCAATGGCCAGGAGAGAATACGTATTATTATCTATCCCGCGGAGGGAGACGTGCTTGTAGGGGAAGGGGTCTGTCGCATACTTCTTTTCGTCGCCTGCAAGTAGCCCTTCGGTTTCCAGGAGTTCCGTAACCCGGGAAAAACCTTCCCCAAAATGCTTTGTATCGGAAACATTCAGGGGGATTTCCTTTGCCGCGCAGAGCAGGTGCCCTGCCAGGATGTAGGGGTTTTTGGGGTTCAGGACGGCATTTTCACTGCTCCTTCCGAAAAAGTCGGCAGGGTTTCGCATGTAGTACTGGTCAAGGGCGTTTGTCCCTGCCACCAGGACAACAAGGCTTTCGTTCCCGCTCCTACCTGCCCTGCCTGCCTGCTGCCGTGCACTCATGACTGTTCCCGGGTAGCCGTCCAGAATGCAGGCATCCAGGCTTCCGATATCTATCCCGAGTTCAAGGGCATTGGTGGAAATCACACCTCGCAGTTCCCCTGACGCCATTTTTTTCTCGATTTCCTCGCGTTCTTTGTCGAAGTAGCCGCTCCGGTAAGAACAGATCGCAGAGGAAAGCGCTCCCTCTCTCAAAAGTTCCCTGCAGCTTTTGTACATCCGCTCCACGCTCTGCCTTGCCCGGGTAAAAGCCAGGGTCTGCAGCCCTTCCTGGACGAAGCGCGTGAAAAGGGTTGAGGCTTCGGAAAAGCTGCTCCGCCTGAGGGTGGTTCCCCTGTTGTTGATGTAGAGGGGAGGGTTCCAGAAAACGAACTGCTGGGGGCCTGCCCCTGAGCCGTTCTTGTCGACAATTTCGGCTTTTCGCCCTATCAGGGTTTCAGTGTGCTCTTTAGGGTTTCCTATGGTTGCCGAGCAGCAGACGAACTGCGGGGTTCCCTCCCCATAGTATTCGGCAACCCGGACCAGCCTGCGCAGGAGGTTTGCCATGTTGCTCCCGATAACGCCTCTGTAGTAGTGGCTCTCGTCCACGACGATGAACTTCAGGTTTGAGAAAAAACGCTTCCAGAGATGGTGCCAGGCAAGGAAGCTCATGTGGATCATCTCGGGGTTTGTGAAGACCACGTTTGTCCTCCCTTCCCGGACCCTGCGTTTTTCGGAATCCGAAAGGGCGCCCGTGTACCTGGCAATCCTGGTCCCTGAGCCCAGTTCCATTTCGAATTCGAGAAAGGTCTTCATCTGGTCATTAACCAGGGCGTTCAGGGGAGAAATATAGAGGGCTGTAGCTTCCGGGTCTTCCATCACGACTTCGAAAATGGGGAGCATGTACGTCAGGGACTTTCCGCTTGCCGTGGTCGTGCAGAGCACGAGATCTTTTCCTTCCCGGATTTTTTCGATGGCCTCGGCCTGGTGGGTGTAGAGTTCCTTAATCCCCGTTTTTACCAGGGCTGCTTTTACCGGCCCCTTCAGTTCCAGCGAAGAGTACTGCGCTTCCCTGGGAGGGATTTTTTCTACATGCACTATCTGGTTTTCGTAGCGTCTTGATTTTTTGATCTCATCTAGCAGGCGGGATATGTCCACTGTCCTTTACTCCGTTTTGTTTGCTCGTTTTGTTTGCTCGTTTTGTTTGCTCGTTTTGTTTGCTCGTTTTGTTTGCTCGTTTTGTTTGCTTGTTATTCGCTAATTTTACCAGTTTATTTTACCAGTTAATTTTACCAATTCATTTTATCCGGGTCATTATATTTTATTAGTTCTTTTGTGCTTTTCGGTTCCCTGCTTTTTTCCTGCCTTTTTTCCTGCTTTTAGAACTGAATTCCTGCTTTTTTTTCCTGCGATTTTCCAGGACGGGTTTCAGGAACCGGGGCTGTCCTGAGGGAGTTTTTTGCGGGCAAAGCTTTAAATCAGATGATTCAGTTCTAACGCATGTTTCATTTTCGGGATTAGCTCCCGTAGGAATGTGGCTCGAGACCCGGGCTGAACCATGAAACAAGAAGTGAAACTTGGTGTTATAAAATTGTCTAAATCTTTTTACAAATATGTAGCTGATGCATGGAAAAAGCCTGGTGAGACTTACGTAAATGATCTCCGCTGGGAACGCATGCAGGTCTGGAGAAAGCAGGGATCTGTTACCAGGATCGAAAGGCCGACCAGAATTGACAGGGCACGCTCCCTCGGATACAAAGCCAAGCAGGGCATTGTAGTCGCAAGGGTAAAAGTGCGCCGCGGTGGGCTCAGGAAGTCCAGGTATATACGCGGGAGAAGGACCCAGAGGATGGGTAAGAACAAGATCACCGGAGGCATGAGCATCCAGAGGATCGCTGAAGCCCGGGCTGACCGCAAGTTCCCTAACCTTGAAGTCCTGAACTCCTACTGGGTAGGAGAAGACGGAAAGCAAAAGTGGTATGAAGTCATCCTTGTAGACCCCCACCACCCTGTAATCAAGAGCGACAAGAACCTTAACTGGGTCTGTGAAGCTTCAAGTGGCAGGGCAACCAGAGGTAAGACCAGTGCTGGCCGGAAGGGCAGAGGCCTGGCTACGCGCGGCAAGGGTACTGAAAAGACCAGGCCGAGCATCCGTTCGCACCAGAGTCGAGGAAAGTGATTCACCACATAATGCTGCGTGTGCTTGCTCACGCAACCGAAGACACATCCAGAGTCCGCGAGGCTCTGGATTTTTTTTTATCCGGGGCCGGAGTCCGGGACGGAAGCAAGCTGATTGAAGAGCTTTCGGCTGAAGGGCACCACGGAAATCCTATCACTATCATCAGCGTACAGCTTAATAAAAAGGCCGACTGCCTGGGCTTTGCCCGTTTTGTCCGGGAAAACCTTCCCGAAGCAGACGTGGAACGGCTCAAGGAAGAGATGCCTGAAAGGCTGGACGATTCTCAGTTATTCCATCTTCGCTTTGACAAGCAGGCGGCCTATCTCCAGCAGGTCCGACTGACGGATTCCTCGGATGCGGTCACCGCAAAAGTCAAGATTGCGACCTATCCCAAGAGCCGGGAGAAAGCCGGGGTTATTGTGGAGGAATTGTTTGGGTAAGCTGAAATGTTACGATTTCTGCGTACACGCCGTTCCTGACGGGGATAACAGTGTAGAGGAACTCGCTTCTCTTGCCCGGCATTTCGGGTATGCCGGTTTTGCGCTTACAAACCATTCCGACAAACTTCCTCAAAAGAAACCTGTTCTGCCTTCTCTGGAAGGTTTTGAAATTTTCCGGGGCATTGAGCTTGTAGAAGAGAACCCCTCGAAATTGCACGGGCTGGTAGGCAAATTCAGGAAGAATGCGGATGTCCTTATCGTGCACGGTGGGTCCGAAAAGGTAAACCGGGCCGCTGTCGAGAACCCCAGTGTGGATATCCTGAACCACCCTTCTTTTGAAAAGAGCAGCGGGATTAACCAGGTCCTTGCAAAAGCAGCAGCTGATAACGAAGTAGCTATCGGGCTGAACATGAGGCCCCTTCTCCATTCCAGGGGTTCAAGGCGAATCCGCCTGCTAACGGACCTCATGGCTAACCTTGACCTTGCCCGGAAATACGACGTCCAGCTTGTCCTTTCAAGCGATGCCATGTCCTGTTATGACCTGCGCTCTCCCAGGGAGCTGCTAGCCCTGGCAGAACTTTTCGGGCTGGAGGAAAGTGAGGCCGTTAATGCCCTGAGCACGGTGCCGGAAAGGATCCTTGCGAGAAACCGTCCCTCTCCGGGGAATGTCCGGGAGGGTGTGGAAGTAGTTGAGGAGGTTGATTTCCTTTGAAACACCTGATGCCCTCGCTCCGTTCGAAGAAACGCTACCTTGCCTTTGAACTGTTTTCCGAAGAACCGGTAAACAGAGGCGAACTGGTCCGGGAGGTTCTTTCATCAGCTTCAGCCCTGCTGGGAGATGTCCTTGCGAGTGAATGTGATATCCATGTACTCGGCTTTGAAGCCGGGAAAGGAATCATACAATGCTCCCATTCGAAGGTAACGGAAACAAGAGCTGCCCTTGCCGCCATTACCCGGGTAAACCGGTTGCGTGCAACCTTGTATGTGCTGGGGGTTTCCGGCACGATTAAAAGGGCAACGGAAAAGTACCTGAACGATGACGCGGGCTTCGAACCCAACCTGAAGGCTGTTGAAGAATAACTGGTTGGCTATTGAAGAATAACCGAACGGCTGTTGAAGAATAACTGGTTGGCTATTGAAGGATAACCGAACGGCTGTTGAAGAATAACTGGTCGGCTATTGAAGAATAATTGATAGCTTCTGGATCATTTATGAGAAATTATCGAGAATAAATCCCGGTTATTAATGCTTTTGAGCGACATGTGCGATGCAATGGATGATTAAAGCTGTTTAAAGCTTTAATTTATAGATCTCCAATACACCGGCAGCTCTCCAATACACCGGTTTGTAGCTATTTAACACCCTTAACTTATATCCCCCTAACACCCTTAACGTACAGCTCTCTAACATATAACATGATGAATGGGTATTAGAGGGACAAATGATTATATATTGATTGATACAACATGTGTAAAAATTCAGACATTGAGGGCCGGAAGAGCTCCGGTCTTTCACAAGCATTATAACTGAGTAAATACACTTTATTAACGGATTAGTTAACGTTGTATCCGGGCCTTCAGCCATGCTGAAAGGTCTCTCAAAGATGCGAATCCAGATTTCGCTTGGAAAACATACCTTGCAGGGCGTAAATGCCTTTGAATTCCCTTTAGTGGGGGTAATTTCCTCTGGCTTCGTTAAATAAGCCTGTAAGGGCAGGATGTCCCGGAAAAAGGCTTTAAAAAAGACTGTATTTCAATAAAACCGTATAAGGTATGAGAAATCGGTATCCTTTCCAGGATGCCTGGACCTGAAGCTTACAGCTTTCAAACTCTTGAAATTTCGTACAGGTTTTCCGTCCGCCGGCTGGAAATGCTTTTTCAACCCCGGACGTTTTTCCTGACGATCTGCGGATCTGAGATCCCTTGAAGAGAAAAAAAATCCCGGCATGGGGTCGGGAAAGCTTGAAGCGATATGCGTTTATAAGAAATTTAACAAGGAGATACGGAATATGCAGATGGCACCACAGATGGGTTATGACAGGGCAATCACTGTTTTCAGCCCTGACGGACGACTTTTCCAGGTAGAATATGCCCGTGAGGCAGTTAAAAGGGGAACTACGGCTGTAGGAATCAAAGCAGCCAATGGGGTAGTGTTGCTTGTTGACAAGCGAATAACGAGCAGGCTGGTAGAAGCCGAATCAATTGAAAAGATTTTTCAGATAGATGACCATATTGGGGCTGCTACGTCAGGCCTGGTGGCAGATGCCCGTGCCCTGGTTGACAGGGCAAGGGTAGAAGCCCAGGTAAACCGGGTTTCGTATGACGAACTCATCGGTGTGGAGGTTATCTCCAAGAAGATCTGCGACCACAAGCAGACCTATACCCAGTACGGCGGGGTACGCCCTTACGGGACTGCTCTCCTTATCGCAGGAGTGGATGACAGCAAGCCCAGGCTCTTTGAGACAGACCCCAGTGGGGCTCTCTTAGAGTACAAGGCAACGGCTATCGGGGCAGGTAGAAATGCGGTTGTTGAAGTCTTCGAGGCAGATTACAAGGAAGACATGGATATTAATACTGCAATTCTCCTGGGAATGGATGCCCTCTATAAAGCCGCTGAAGGCAAGTTCGATGCCAGCACTCTTGAAGTTGGCGTGGTGACTCTGGAAGACAAACAGTTCAGGAAGCTCGTGCCTGAAGAAGTGAAGGACTATGTCCAGCAGATTCTTGAGAAGCACAGCGGCCCTGAGAGTGAAGAATAAAACCTATATAACATTTAGAGAATGAGTAATCAGAGAAAATCTGATCCTCTATTTTAAATTTTTGAGAAGGTATTCAAAATGGTGTCCCTGGATGAAGCAGTGACTGCGCGGCTCAAGCGAGGCAGTAAGCATTTTGAGGTTCTGGTCGAACCTGAAGGAGCTCTGGCTTTCAAGCGGGGCGAGGAAGTAAAACTGGAAGATGTCCTTGCAGTCGAGACCATATTCGAAGATGCGAACAGAGGAGATCGGGCAGCTGAATCCGATATTATCAATGCGTTTGAGACAAGCGACCCCTTTGAGATTGCGTCCCTGATACTGAAAAACGGAGAGCTTCAGCTAACCGCAGAGCAGAGAAAGCACATTCTTGAGGAAAAAAAGAAAAAAGTCATCTACACCATTTCCAGGAATGCAATAAATCCCCAGACAAGAGCACCGCATCCTCCTGCCCGTATCGAAAGGGCAATGGAAGAAGCAAAGGTGCATATAGATCCCTTAAAAAGTGTGGACCAGCTGGTAAACATTACCATGAAAGCCATCAGGCCTCTGATCCCCATACGCTTTGAAGAAATCAATGTAGCTGTAAGAATTCCTCCCGAGTATGCTCCCAAGGCGTACGGAGATATTTCCAGGAGCGGAAGTATTATGAAGGAAGAATGGCAGAATGACGGCTCCTGGGTTGCAGTGGTCAGGATTCCGGCAGGAATCCAGAATGATTTTTATGCTCTTTTAAATCATCTCACTAAGGGAGAGGCTCAAACTAAACTTTTATAAGAGGATGTTGGATGGTAAAAAAGATAGTGATCCCTGGTGACCTGTTGTCCGAGAATACTAGAAATGCAGGACACGGGACATATGTCAAGAACGGTAAGGTTTATTCTTCGTTGTGTGGTATTGAAAGCAGCAGAGAGGATAAGGTTGGAGTGATCCCGTTTGCGGGTACCTATATGCCCTCCCCCAATGATATGGTTATAGGGATCGTTGTTACGGTTACCCCCTCCAACTGGTTTATGAATATCGCTGCTCCCTATGATGGGATGTTCCATGTATCCGAGTATCCGCGAAGAGTCGAGTCTGCAGATATGCCTTCAATCCTGAATATCGGCGATGCCGCAATTCTCAGGGTTAAAGATGTGGACGATTCCAAGAAAGTCGAACTTGCCCTCCGGGATTCAAGCCTTCAAAAGCTCAGTACAGGCCAGATTATTGAAATTGAGCCTATGAAAGTCCCCCGTGTAATAGGGCACGGCGGCTCCATGATCTCAATGCTGAAGAAAGAGACGAACTGTAATATTTTCGTTGGTCAGAACGGAAGGATATGGATCGACGGAAAAGATGAGGATATGGAGCTTTTGAAAAAGGCCCTTCAGCTGATTCAAGTTGAAGCCCGGCGTTCCGGATTGACAGATCGTGTCTATGGCTTTTTGAAAAATGAGCTGGAAATGCAAAAGCAGCCAAAGCCTGTTGCATTTTTTAAAAGCGAAAAGAAAAAAGTGACCGGCACAAAAGAAGAACCTTCTGAAGAAGGTCATTCTGAAGAAACATACCGAAAAATCGATGTGTTGCTGGACCCGAAATATTGAGATCCTGACTGGTTTGGACCTTAAAGGGATATTTCCGGGAAATTAAGTGTTTAGAAGAAGTTTGTTTTAGGATGTTTGGAGATTTAAGTATGAGCGGTAAACCTGAAAAATTAATTACTGATGACGGGCTGCGCCTTGACGGGAGGCGTATGGATGAAATCAGGCCCATGAAAATAGAAATCGGCGTACTTTCGAGAGCCGATGGTTCCTGTTATCTTGAATGGGGCAGGAACAAGATCCTGGTAGGCGTATACGGCCCCAGGGAAGCCCACCCCCGTCGAATGCAGCGTCCCGACTCTGCAGTTATCCGCTACAGATATAATATGGCTGCTTTTTCCGTTGAAGACCGTGCCCGCCCCGGGCACAGCAGGCGGAGCATTGAAATCTCAAAGGTTTCCAGGGATGCCTTCGAGCCTGTGATCATGAGTGAACTGTACCCTAAAGCGGCTATCGACATCTTTGTTGAAGTCCTCCAGGCAGATGCGGGGACAAGGACCGCCGCAATCAACGCTTCGGCTGTTGCCCTTGCCGATGCTGGCATTCCCATGAGGGGGCTTGTGACTTCCTGTGCTTTCGGAAAGGTAGACGGCCAGGTCGTTCTCGATCTCAGCAAGGACGAGGATAACTACGGAGAAGCTGACTTCCCGGTAGCCATGACCCAGGATGGGGAAATTACCCTGGTCCAGATGGACGGGCACCTTACCCAGGATGAAATTAAGAGGGGTCTGGAACTTGTAAAGAAAGGCTGCAGCCAGATCTTTGCACTCCAGCAGGCTGTCCTCAGGACAAAGTTCGAGTTTCCGGAAGCAGAGGAAGCCGACGAGCTTGAGGAAGGGGAAGCCGTTGAAGCTGCAGAAGCCGAAATCTCTGAAGTCGCCGCTAAATATGCGGGCGCAACCGAAGTTGAAGAGGCAGCAGAGGCTGGTGAAGTAATTTCCGAAGCCGAGGAAGAAGCTGAAGAAGAAGCTGAAGAAGAAGCCGAGGAAGAAGCTGAGGAAGAAGCTGAAGAAGAAGCTGAAGAAGAAGCTGAAGAAGAAGCTGAAGAAGAAGCCGAGGAAGAAGCTGAAGAAGAAGCTGAAGAAGAAGCCGAGGAAGAAGCTGAGGAAGAAGCTGAAGACGAGCTCGAAGATGAGGACGAAGAGCTCGAAGCTGAAGAAGAAGCCGAGGAAGAAGAGCTCGAAGATGAGGACAAAGAGCTCGAAGCTGAAGAAGAAGCCGAGGAAGAAGCCGAGGAAGAAGAGCTCGAAGATGAGCTCGAAGATGAGGAAGAGCTCGAGGCTGAGGAAGAGGCTGAAGAAGAGGAAGACGAAATTCCGGCAGAAGAGCCTGAAGAGGACTCTGAGAAAGAGGCCGAAGAGGAAGAAAAGTCCGAAGGGCCCTGGAAGGTTGTCAAGGACCCTCTTGATCCTGAAGCCGGGAACGGAGGTGAAAACGATGAGTGATGTTATTCCTACCCTCAAGAGAGATTACATTTACAATCTCATGGTCAAGGGCAAGCGCCTGGATGGGCGCGGGTTCGAAGATTTCAGGGACATCAAGCTTGAAACAAACGTTATTGCAAAAGCCGAAGGCTCTGCGAAGGTGACCCTCGGGAAAACCCAGGTCCTTGTGGGCGTAAAGCTCCAGACAGGAACTCCCTTCTCTGATTCTCGGGATGAAGGAGTTATCATTACAAACCTGGAACTGAATCCCATAGCTTCCCCGAGCTTTGAGCCCGGACCCCCCAGGGAAGAAGCAATCGAGATGGCTCGTGTTGTGGACAGGGGAATCAGGGAATCAGGCGCAATTGATATAAAGAAGCTTTGCATAACGGAGGGGGAATCCGTATGGATAGCCTTCATCGACATTCATGTCCTGAATGACGAAGGGAATATCATTGACGCATCCTGCCTCGCTGGTATTGGAGCCCTTATGACCACTATGGTCCCTAACGAGATGGCGGGCATTGGGGAAGACGCACCTCTGGAAATGAAGGAAATGCCGGTGGGTGTAACCATTGCCAAGATCGGAGAGAAGCTTATGGTGGACCCCGGCAGGTATGAGGAAGCTGTCTGTGAAACAAAACTGACGGTGGTGTCCAGCTCGGACGGGTCGGTTAACGGTATGCAGAAGATAGGTTCTGCCTCTCTTACCGAGGACGAGTTGCTGGAAGCAATTGAGCTGGCACGCAAAAAGGCTGAAGAAATCCGGGAAGAATTCCTGGTAGGCCTGGAAAGGAAGGATTAAAGTCGGGCAGGATTCATTGGGCAGTATTCATCGGGCAGGATTAATTAAATATAAATATTACATGCCTGTATTACGGTCTAAGTTTAAGCTATTAAACTTAGGCCAGTCCCTTTGGACCTAAAGGTGTTATAGTTCAGGTTTTACAGTTCAAGGAGTTTATAACGATGGCAAAAAAGTATACTAGAAAAGGACGAATCAGCAGATCTGCAGGCAGATTCGGAACCAGGTACGGGAGAAAGGACAGGAAGCTGGTTGCAGATCTCGAAGGACGCATGCGCGCACCCCACGTATGTGACAAATGTGCCCGGCCGACCGTAAAGAGGATCGGTACAGGTATCTGGAAGTGCAGCAAATGCGGACATACCTTCGCTGGCGGAACTTACATCCCCTCCACAAGTGTTGGTAAGAACCTTCTGCGCACCATGAAGAACGCCCTTGAGGCAAAATAATTCCGGATTAACCGGTTATGTGAGGTTGTATGGGTTACAAGTGCACTCGATGTAAACAGAAAGTGGAAATCGATTACGAGTACACAGGCATACGCTGCCCGTACTGTGGACACCGAATCCTGGTGAAGGAGCGTCCGACTACTATAAAGCAGATCAAAGCCGAGTAAGAACTATGTTCATTACTCTGGCCACCGAGTACGAAGTATTCGATAATATGAAGGGCTTCTATTGATCTAAGCTCTTCTCTTTTTATTTCAAGGCATAGCCTTGACAAAAAATTCCAGGTCCATAAACTTTTTTGTTTCCAGGGCGTGTAACTTAATGTTGTGGTACTGATCTGTACCGCATACAGGGCATTGTGTTTTTATATACATCCCGACACTCCACATTTTTACACATTTGAATGCTCTAAAATATATATAATCTAATTGAGCTTACTGAAAGTAATATTTATGACAGAGTTCTATTTCCCCCATAAGTTATATATTATATTATCCTGTTTTGAAAATAAGTTTAAAAAACAGAAAAATGGAATTACGCAAAAACGGAATTCCTCCCAATATGATCCAACCCCATGGATTGAGAGGAAACTTTTAAAAACGGAAAAACGGATTCCTCTTACGATGGTCCAACACCTCGGACTGAGAGGGAATTTTTAAAAACGGAAAAACGAACGTTCCCAATTTGATTTAACCCTGAGGTTGGGAGAAAAACCCCAATTATCTCAATCTTACTCTTTTCTATAAATTTTTTTCGAATGTCTTTTATCAAAAATTTTAAAACTGGCTCATGTAGTATTTGCCTACATTTAAAAGTATTTTCATTTGGACACATTGAGAAAAACTTTTATTCATTTAAATCTATGGCGAATTACAAGTTTCTAAAACTTGGAAAAACGGGATAAATAAAAAACAGCCGTCCAAAATGATTTAACCCCGTAAGATTGAGAGGAAACCCTTTACCCTCTCAATCCCTGATTTTTCTACAACAGTTCGGGGGCTTTTTCTGAAAAAATAACTTTACGATTCATGCCTCTTTGTAACTAAAATTATTCCGTGCTCCCCCGGACTCAGGCCATGGCATCCTTGGAAAGAATGTAGGCAACCATTTCCGAGGTCACTTTATTTCGCTTTGCAATCCTCAATTCTATCTCCTCGGAGGGGACGTCTTCCTGTTTTAATCCCCTTATCTCTTCAATAACGGATGAAGGGATTTCGTAGTATTCGCAGATGTCTTTCCTGTGGCCCCATACATCTCCTTCCATGAGCCGGATATTCTGCATTCCCAGGAACATTTCGATTGACGTCGAAACCGTCTGGCGGTATGATTTAGGAATCTGGATTACCTCAACTTTCGGGCAGGTATCAATCAGTGCAAAGATATCCCTGTTCGAAGGGCGGAACGTCAGGTGAACCACTCTTTCATTGGGATTAAGCGTTAAAACTTCTTCTTTAGAGCTAACCACACGTATTTTCATTTAATTCCCCACCTCTAAATTCTTTTCCGTTTTTACATTTTATTAGTTCTTTCAGTCCTCATGATGCTTTTTACCTTTCATAACAGTTATTTGTCAAATCATGTGTTTTTTTTTGGAAGTTCGTCATCACTTTCTAATACATGCCTTTTTTTCAATATGTTATGGGTATTTATTTCCCAACATCTATGTTTTGTTAGAGAATGTGCCAACGTTTTTCACATCTCACACTTATTTTGCTTGTTATAAATATTTATCTTTTAATTGGTATATTTTTTACCAAGTTAACGTGTGTTTATTTTCCTGCCAGAATGAAGGAACAGCTGGAATATCCTGAAATGCAGGAGAGTTCCAAAAATGAATCTTCCAATTCAGTGTTTCAGAAATGTTTAAAAATGTTAAACTACTGATAAAATACTAGAGATAAGTATCAATAAAAAATTTCTGCGTAATAATTTGTGCTACTTATATACTCGAAAAGTATTAAATACTGGGAGGTCGTAGTATACATTGCGTTCTCATCTCGTTGCCTCCACAAAAAGCATTTCCACACATCGAAGAATGAATATTGGGTATTAGGGACAACATAAAATCAATACAAGCATAACCATAAGCCGAATCTAACGTTTTGAATCTTTCCTACAAAAAACTCCGTTGAACACCGTTCGAGGCTTCCAAGTTTTCCTGGGTGAGAACGTATATATTTTTGTTAGAGCTTCGGCTTTGTGCAAAATATCAGGATAAGATCTATGTATCTCTCATCTTTTAGTAATCAGACATCTCAGTTTTGTCCAGATCAATATGAATCAACTGATTTTGGTAAACTGAATAGTTACTTTTCGATTTTCCAATATTTTACCTGGTGTCGCGTCAATCCTCAAAGATTTAACGATTCGGAACAAAAGTAACCGATTTCATACGACATTTTACTGTTGACGCAACACTAGAAGCATTCCCAGAATCCAGGTAGTGCATAAATTGATCAGTAACTACACATTTCGTTCTAAAATTATAACCCTTGTGACAGTCCCAACACAAGTAAACATCTTGATCGATCTCTCGGCCTTCTGGTGCACAATCAGCACAAGCACTATCAAAACAACCTTCACACCCAATAGTGTAGCCACCATAAAAGGGACAGATTATAGCCACGCTAAAATTCTCAGAGCCACAAAATGGGCATCCCCCATTTTCAAAAGATTTAAAGATATCTTTTTCAGTCAGCAAATGTAATCCCCCTTTTTTTATGATCTATCAGTTCATATAGAAAAAATTAGACAAGGTACTAAATAAATTTGCCTATTTGTTACTCAATCACAACTTTTTCTGTGAATATTAAACGTTTGGACCTGCTAAAATTCCCCCGAACCCCGGCGCATAAGCTTTTGATATCTCAGAAACAACGAGGCCGTCATAAGGTCAAGTCGTTGGAGATCCACCCTGGGGAGATCAGCTGGTGCTGATTGTAGCCGGGCAGGGATAAGAGAGCATTAAGAAACGTAAGCAACCATAAAAAGCGAAATGCTTTTGAAATAAAACAGGCAAAAAATGCTGCATAAAAGATGTTAATAAGTATTCGATTCTTAAGTCATAAAAATTTTTAAATATAATATATAGTTGCGTGACAATACATGAGTTTAGAAATTAATTCTATTATAACCCTTATTCCAATTTGTTTGGCTATCATAGCGGCTTTTACATATTTTTTTGGCAGAATAATTGGAGATATACAACAGCCTGGAAATTATGCTGAACATGTGTACTACTTTAAAGGTGTAAATTTTATATTTACTAACATAGTATTCCCATATTTAGTTTTTCATATTATTGTAGTGAAGTTTGGATTATATGAAAATACTTTAAGATCTAAGGAATTAATTATGCCATTATTTACGATATTAATACTATTAATGTTAATATTAATTTTATATATTAGCTCAAAATTCAAAGAACTCGATAGAATAAATCCCCACATAACTTTTTTTAAAAAAGAGTGTTGTCCACTGATTATACTTGTTTTTTCAATTATGGTAGCTGGTATAAGTTATTTTTTAGGTTACATCAATTATTGTATCTTCGTTAATTCTCAGAACTCTGAACTATTAGTTAGTGGCTCCGTTTTTTTGTTAGGTTCTACACTTGCTATATACATAATTCTTGCTTTTCTAGATGGACTCTCCTCAGCAGAATATCCATTTGTAAAAATAATATTGAAAAATGGACAGCCTTTTTCAGGAAACGTTATGAGTTTTGGAGAGTTCGTCACTTTAGTAACTGAGGATAAGACTTATAATATCAATAAAGACGAAATTTGTTTAATTGTACAGTCTGAAGATAATAACAATGGAGATAGTTTAGAAGAAAGTAATGATCAAAAGGATCAGTGCAAACTTATAACTGAATAATTCTGGTACCAAAGTTTTATCCACAACCAAGGTCTCATTTTTCAAAAGTAGTAGTTTGTAGTAAGTGAGCCCAGTTCCATAATAAGAGTGTAGAGCACATGTTAGATTATGAAACTGGTCAATTAATAGTAAGTTATTATACGATATCTAATGAGGCAGTTGCTCTTTCAAGGTGAAATGATCCGGTATTGCTAAATGTCGCAAACTTGTCGATATATTCTACGCCTCTATCGTAATCCCCATTATCAAGTTCATTTGCCCCCAGAACCGCGAACTGACCCGCCGAGTTGTAGTTTTGTAAACCCAACCTCCACTCTTTTTGTGCATCTTCAAATGAAGGGGATACAGTGTATTTGTCGTTTTCCTTGATGGCATCCTGGGTATCATCTACCAGATACTGAGCGTAAATCCCCATGGAGGTTAAATCAGAATCATCTGCTGCATTACCTATGGCATCAAAGTCAGTTCCAATAATCGCAGAATATTTTTGAACTGAAGCCATCCATTCCAATTCCTGATATTCCTGAACAGGCATGGGCTCAGGCGTGGGTTCAGGCGTTGGACTTTCCTGTACCGAACTTTCTTCAGCATGACTTGAAGTTTCTTCATCAGCTGACCCTGTACACCCAACAGCCAATAAAGTCGCAAAGATTACCAAAAGAACGAGAACTTTAGTCATTTTCTTCAATTACATCACCTCAATTTTTTCGTAGTGTTAAAAATCAGCGTGATACAATATAAATTTTTCTGCAATGTTCATTCATTCACAACTTTTTCTATAGACATTACACTTTCAGAACCGCCTGAGGCATATCCCCCTTACTCCCTTGTCCTTTTCTGGAGACCCCTTATTTATTTGTGATCAACCGAAGCCTCAGGATACAGCCCGTCGTATCTTTGTTGTCTCGGTGCGGTTCGAGCTCTCTATTCCTGCGACAATTGCCTGGACATCAAGCTGCCCCATTTCCCGGAAGTCTTTCTTTGCTGTTTTTGCAATGATATTCAGAACAGTTAGACTTTTCAGAATTCCAGGAGCTCCCAAACCATCTGCAAACAAGAAGTTTTCAAAATCCAGTATAGAGACTTTATTTGCTTCCAGATATTCTGCTGTTCGAATTCTCTCTTCTATTCCTGGAAGACCCACGGAAACTTGATATTCATGTATTCCCATATTCTCATACCCCTGTGCATGCAAAAATATAAGCTGCCTCCAGATGGAGGGAAAGTAAAAAATACTCCATACCCATCATGAGAACTATGTTCATTACTTCTTCTCGTAAACCTTCTGCAAAGACCCGGACGCTTTGCAAGTATCTTTCACGCTTCACCGGCGCAAGTTATGTGAACCGCGGTAAGATGAGCATGCAACAGCTTCTGGAGTCTGCAGGAATCGAACCTCTGATACTCGTGGGAGAGTACCATGGGAATCCTGGAGAACTTAGTTTTTTCGGAAAAACCGGGAAACTTCTTTTTTCTATAAGGTTTTCGGAATCTTATTCCCCGAAAATTGATTCCCACCGCTTCCGGGAAGTGGAACCTCTCTTCTCTGGCAGAGGCGAAATTGCCAATGCTCTTGCATCTTTTCTCCCCTTCGACAGGGTTAAAGAAGCTTCTTCTGATGCCCCCCTGATGAAGGTCGGTGAAGAAGAAATCAATTGCATGGACGAAGGGAAGTCCATTTTCAAGCTCAATATCAAAAGCTTTAAAGCGTACTGATTTAATATCTATTCTTAATTAAAAATTAAGTTGAAGGGTCCAGAACCCTTTCCAAATTAAAAAACAATTTTTCTAAGGAGGAAGTCCTTGAAACTTTCCGCAGAATTCGTGTTCGAATCCGGTGAAGCCGAAAAGATCTACATGTCTGTCCTTCCCGAACTAAATGACGCTTTTTCCGACCGCTCTCTTGTAGGGCTCTCCCTTGAAGACGGCGACCGCCTTGTACTTACCGTAAGAGCCGAAGATGCCGTTTCCATGCGCTCGGCCCTGAACACCTGGTTCCGGTTAATCCATATCGCCCAGGAAGTCTCAGACCTCACTGCTGCTGCGCAATAATACCCTATTTGTGCTCTTTGAAGCTGTACGCTATCGGAAGGCGGTCGATTAAAATAAATAATTAGAAAGGGTGTAATTTAAAATTTTTTAGTTCCGGTAGGCAAAAGAAGTTCGGAATAATTTTTGTGCTTCCCGTGAAATCGTGATAAGGGCCGGAGGCTTTTCTTCAATGTATTTTTTACTTTCAACCTCATTTTACCGAGCTTTTTTCAATCCGCATTTCTGACGTGTATTTTTAATACCTTTCCCGTCTCATTTCAGCCTTTTTTAGGTCTGGGTTTACTCAGCCTGAAAGCTCTCTCAGGACACTTTTTGGAATCGGTTTTCCCACGTACTTCAAAGCCGAGGCTGAAACATTCGCCTTTTGCTTCGTCAAGAGACATATAATATCTGCAATCTTGGCATGTAGGCATTCGGATTACTACCTCCAGATATGTGAAGGCCATCTGGTCTGCAATTCCCGGATGAAATCTTCAAGGACGGCAACTCTGGATCTGTATCAGGTTTCCTCCGGAAACCGGAGCTCAGATGCATGTCCTGAGAATAAATATGTATATGTAAATAAAATGTTTTTGGTAGCTGGTTCCGGAAGCATGGTGCCGGTTTTTCTCAGGTAAAAAAGTTGCTGAAAATTCACAAGAGGGCTATTTTGAGGCGGAATGAAAAACGGGGTTGGCTTTCGAGCTAAATTAGTTCGGCTTTTGAGCTAAATTATAGTCAAGTATCCAAATTTCGTCACCAATCTCAAGCGAAAGTTTAACCACAGAAAGCACGAAAAACACGGAATAAAGGAAATAGGGCACAATCCTTCCGTGCTTTCCGTGTCTTCCGTGGTTATAATGTAAGTGTAAATATTTACGTTCGGGATTATAAACCCTTTAAATTATTGAATCTTCTTCAAACTCCACATCCAGCACCGGGAGTTCCCTGACTTTTCCTTCCCTGTCATAGCAGGTCCAGCTCTCCCTGTCATAGGGGAAGCCCACGATGATATGGCAGTTCCCTGTCTTTGAAAAGAGGCGCAGGTCAGCCCGGGAAGGCTGGCGTCTGGGGCCGGGGTGGCTGTGGACGGAGCCTGCGGATTTGACGTTTGGCATCATGTAAAGCCTGAGAATTGCGCTTCTGTTGCTGGACTCGGTGCCCGGGAGAATAAGGACTTCGGTAATGACGCCGTCAGTCGCCTGCAGGAGGCCGGCGAACTCCAGGGGAGCCATGGACTTGCTGGCTTCGAGGACGAAGTCCAGGGTTTCTCGGGCAATTCCCTTAATCTGCATACTGGTAAGTTTTCCCGGAAGGGATATATCTGTTTCTGGAAGAATTGTTTCTGGAATACCTATTCTTGAAGAATTCCGTGAGTTTCCTCCGGTACGGTGCCTTTATTTAATTTCTCGTACCAATTATTATACAGCAAATTGTATAATTCCATATGTAGCAAATTGTATAATTCCATATGTAGCAGATTGTATAATTCCATATGTAGCATATTTTATAATTCCATTAGCATATTTTATAATTCTATTAGCAAATGTACAATTCGGGTGCAAGGGTCCGGGTAAAATAGCCGGTCCTGTACACCGGGGTTTTGATTAAGGGGGATTGAGATGAGAGGTACGCGTTTTGCTTCGGAGCCGGAAAAAGCTGCAGATATTCACGCTTCGCTTTTTGAAGAATCGCTTGACATGCACAGGACTCTCAGGGGGGTGCTCGAGACGGCTAGCAAGGTCCGCCTGCGCACGATACATGACCTGAGTGTGGCTTATTCGCCCGGGGTTGCGGAGCCCTGCCGGAAAATAAGTGAGAACCCGGATTTTGCCTATTTCTACACCCTGAAGAGTCACACCGTCGCCGTTGTCACGGACGGGTCTGCCGTGCTGGGTCTGGGAAACATCGGACCGCACGCGGCTTTACCGGTGATGGAAGGGAAGGCCATTATCTTTAAAGAGTTTGCCGGGATTGACGCGTTTCCCATCTGTCTCGATACCCAGGATACGGAGGAGATTATCAAAGCCGTAAAGTACCTGGCCCCCGTTTTCGGAGGGATTAACCTCGAAGACATAAGCGCTCCCCGCTGTTTCGAGATCGAGACCCGGCTGCGCAAAGAACTGGACATCCCCCTTATCCACGACGACCAGCACGGGACGGCTATCGTTACGTTTGCGGGGCTCCTGAATTCCCTCAAGCTTGTTAAAAAGGATTTGAAAGACCTTAAGATTGTCATTTCCGGCCTTGGGGCTGCCGGGGTCGGGATTTTCAGGTTCCTGGTCCGGGAAGGGGCAGACCCGGCAAAGATGCTTGTCTGCGACAGCAGGGGGATTGTGTACGAGGGCCGGGAAGAGGGAATGAACCCCATAAAAGAAGAAATCGCACGGCTGACAAACCCCGGGAAGTTGAAAGGCAGCCTTGCGGATGCTTTCCCCGGTGCAGATCTCTTTATCGGGGTCTCTGCCGGAGGAATCGTCAGTGAGGATATGGTCCGGTCCATGGCAAAGGACTCCATTGTCATGGCAATGGCAAACCCGGTCCCTGAGATCATGCCCGATGCCGCAAAGCGGGCAGGAGCCAGGATAGTGGCAACAGGAAGGTCCGACTTCCCGAACCAGCTCAACAATTGCCTGGGCTTCCCCGGAATTTTCAAAGGGGCTCTCAGCACCTGCACCAGGAAGATCACCCCGAATATGGAGAGGGCTGCGGCTTATGCTCTTGCAGGCATCGTGAAGGACGAGGAACTTTCCGAAGACTACATAATCCCCGGCCCCCTTGACAAGCATGTTGTCCCGGTAGTCGCAAAAGCCGTTGCAGGTGCATCCTTTGAAAGCTGCTCTGCCAGGAACGTTCTGGAAAAAGAAGCGTGAGAGGTTTGAGTTCCAGTTGAAAAAGCTCTGTTTATGAGACAGGTTTTTTCACATTTTTCTATTCCTCAACCTTTCTATCCGGACCCGATAAGTTGACTCATGAACTGGAATGGGACCAGGGTTATTCGGTCCTGTCCTTTTTAATCTCTTCCAATATTCTCTTCTGCGTCTCTACCATCTCTTTTAATGTTGCATTGATCTCTGTCAGAATCTCTATCGTGTTTTGTGTTATAGTTGTTTCCTGGACTTCCACCAGGCATGTCTCAGTTTCCTCCATTTCTTCCCTTTGTAGTTCCCGCAGAACATCTCCCAATACGCCAAATTCACGGTCCTTTTCGTCATTCACTGTTTCTTCATCTTCAATATACACGCCTCTAACAATGCTGCGAAATATAAATAGCTTATTTTTTGAGCTTTATAGAGAATCTGCCTAAATTAGATTTGAGAGATTGAAAACAAATTTCGGATACGGGAAACAGATCAATAATGAATTAATTATGTGCGGTACAAAGGCATATACGTAAGAAGGAAAAACGCAGTAAGAAGAAAAAATGCAGCGAGAAGGAAAATAAGAAACAGTCCCTAGTGCTAAAACCTGGAGGGAAAGAATGAGCGAAATTCAGCGAAAGTTTGATGCGATTTCAAAAAAGTATGATGAACAGAGAAAGAAGTTTATACCCTGCTTCGACGACTTTTATGGAATCGCGGTATCCGTGGCGTCAGTAGATGCGGAAAATCCAGGCATCCTGGACATAGGTGCCGGAACTGGACTTCTATCGGCATTTCTGATGGAAAGATATCCTGAGGCATTATTTACGCTTATTGACATCTCGGAAAAGATGCTGGACATGGCAAAAGCCAGGTTCGGAAATAACTCAAACGTAAAATACATTGTAGCAGACTATTCAAAATATGATTTCGTGGAAAAATACGATATTGTAGTGTCAGCCGTATCTATCCATCATCTGGAAGACGAAGAAAAAAAGGAGCTTTACAAAAAAAGCTATTCCATGCTTAAAGAGAACGGGGTTTTTATTAACGCTGATCAGGTACATGGAGAAACTCCTTTCATAGATAATCTAAATAAGACAACCTGGAGACAGTGTATCGAAAGTAGTGGCTTGCCCGAAGAAGAAATACTGGCTGGTTATGAAAGAACTAAGCTTGATAAGGATTCAAGCTTAGACCAGCAGCTCGATTGGCTTAGAGAAGCAGGTTTTTGTGATGTTAGCTGTATATATAAATACTATCAGTTTGCAGTGATGTTTGGGAGAAAAACCGGATCGAAATAATCGTTGAGGGTTCAAGGTTCACCAGTGAAACTTTTACTTTTTGCTTTTTTATTCTGGAAGGCTGGATTTCCACTCTTTTTATCTGCTTGTTTCTTCCCTTCCTAAAAAGGATTGTGAGCCTTTTTTTTGCGGAATACCGGCTTATAACTCCCTGTAGATAAATCAAAAGCTTTATATTGGAATTTCACGTACTAGTCTCAACAACGCTGTACACAGTTGTGCATCATTTCCAAAAACCGTGCAGCATGGCCTTTATTGTTATAATGGTATTTACTGAATCTTAAAAAAGCTTTAAGTAAAGCTCTGGGAATTTCAATTTCTCTTTAGACCTTACTATAATCAGTCCTTTGATTAACTCCTCGAGTTAATTGACTCCTTTATTTAAGTAACCCCTCGATTTAATTATCGAGCTTTTCCAATTTATTACCTACGTATCCGAGATGAGTGTAATTGAATAATAAAAAACTGTTAATGGGAAATGAGGCCATTGCTCTTGGGGCCATAGAAGCCGGAGTCCAGGTGGCTACCGGGTATCCGGGGACCCCTTCTACCGAGGCTCTGGAAACTATTATCCGGTATGCTAAGAGTGGCGGAATCTACACCGAATGGTCCAGCAACGAAAAAGTGGCGCTTGAAACGGCTGTGGGGGCCGCGTATTCGGGGGCAAAAGCGCTTGTTACCATGAAGCAGGTGGGCCTGAACGTTGCGTCCGATCCCCTGATGAGCCTTTCCTACATTGGGGTAAAGGGCGCTCTTGTCCTGCTGGTTGCCGATGACCCGGGGCCCCATTCCTCCCAGACCGAGCAGGACACACGGGCTTTCGGGCATTTCGCAAACCTCCCTGTCCTGGACCCTGCCACGCCTCAGGAAGCCTACGAGCTCACAAAACTCGCCTTTGAACTCTCCCATGAGTATGAGATTCCCGTGATCCTCAGGACCACCACAAGGGTCTCTCACGGCTCCGGGGACGTGGAGCTTGGGACGTCAGACGGAATGGAAGCAGGAATGGAAGCAGGACAGATAAAACCCGTGGCATGGGATTTCGAAGGCTTCACAAGAGACAGGCGCTGGACAATTTTCCCGCGGCTGACGGCTGAGAGGCATCCCTGGCTTGAAGGGCTGCAGGTGCAGCTTTCGGAGCGCTTTTCCGCCCTGCCCTACAATACGGTTTCAGGGCAGGGAAAAATCGGGATCATGGCTTCGGGAGTTTCGGCCCTTTATGCAAAGGAAGCTATCAGGGGTTTTGAAGACATATTTACCCTTTTCAGGATAGGGACTGTCCATCCTTTCCCCGAAAAGGCTGCCCTTGACTTCCTGAAAGGGGTCGAAAACCTGATTGTAATTGAAGAGCTGGACCCCTACCTCGAAGAAGAGGCCCTCAAACTTATTGGTAAAGAGCATCTCCAGGTGGACATTTATGGGAAAAAGGACAGTTTTTTCCCGGTAAGCGGGGAATATTCCGTGGACCTCGTTATCGACGGTATAGACAAAGTGCTGGAAGCTGTAGGAATTGCTTCCCGCCTCTCCCATGCGTCTCCTGCAGTTTTGCGGGAGGAGTTGCCTCCCCTGCCTATCCGGGCCCCTACCCTCTGTGCGGGCTGTATGCACAGGACCGTTTTTTACGCTTTCAAGCAGGCCGCAAAGCAGCTCAGGAAAGAAGCAAAGGCGGTGCAGGCACCGGAGACCGCTCACGCAGAGCAGACATCAGAGGCATCACAGAAAGTACAGGCAGTTCAGACAGATACGATTTTCTCGGGGGACATAGGCTGCTATACCCTTGGAAACGCCCATCCCCTGAACATGGTTGACACCTGCCTCTGCATGGGGGCGGGAGTGAGCATTGCAGGCGGGCTTTCCAGGACGAACCCTGAGGCCAAACACGTCGCCTTTATAGGGGACTCGACCTTTTTCCATTCAGGCATCCCTGCAGTTGTAAACGCGGTCTACAACGAAGCGGACATCACGCTTGCAGTCCTTGACAACCGGACAACCGCCATGACAGGGCACCAGCCCCATCCCGGGATCGGGGTGACAGCGCTTGGGAGCAGCTCGAAAGCCATTGACATCGCAAACGTGGTCCGGAGCTGCGGATTCGAGTTTGTTAAGACCGTGGAAGTCGAAAGCCTGGCCGAATGTGTGGAAGCCGCAAGGGTCGCCATGGATTTCCGGGGACCTTCGGCTGTGGTGTTCAAAGGGAAATGTGTCGGGATAACGAAATCCGATAAACGCTGCGTAATCGACCCTGAACTCTGTACCGGCTGTGGCTTCTGCGCAAAGCAACTGGGCTGCCCTGCCCTGGCTCTCCCCGGCGGAGTGGGTGAAGGAGGTGCAGATAATGCAGAGAACTCAGAGAACGCAGATAATGAAGAGAACGCAAAGAGGGAAAAACCGCAGATCCTGGACAACTGCAGCGGCTGCGGGCTCTGTGCCGAAATCTGTCCTTCCGGAGCCATAAAGACTGAGGAGGTGCTGAGGTGAAATTCGATATCCTGATTGCAGGGGTCGGCGGGCAGGGCGTTGTGCTTGCTTCCCGGCTGCTTGCCCTTACCGCAATGAAAGCGGGCTTTCATGTGAGTACGGCTGAAACCATAGGGATGTCCCAGCGGGAAGGCTCGGTAAGCAGCCATATCCGGATAGGTGACGAAATTTCGGGTTCCCTGATCCCGGCCGGACAGGCGGACCTGCTCCTGGGCCTCGAACCCGCGGAAACCGTGAGGAACCTGGCTTTCCTGAAAAAAGGCGGGCAGGTGATCGTGAATTCCCACGAGATCCCTCCGGCTTCAAAGCCTCCCGGAAGCCCTGACTACGACCCAGAGGGTCTGCTCTCCTTCCTGAAAGCAAGCTGTCCGGGCCTGCTCTGCCTTGATTTCACGAAACTTGCCGGGGAAGCCGGAACGTCTAAAGCCGCAAATGTTGCCATGCTGGGAGCCGTTGCAGGGACCGGAGTTCTGCCTTTTTCAAAAGAGACTCTTCAGGCAGTTCTCGAAGCTGAAATTCCCGAAAAGTACAGGGCGGTTAACAGCACAGCGTTTGAACGTGCAATGGAAGAGGTTTCCGGTATCTGCTGAAAACCCTATCAAACTTACCTATACAGACTTGAAAATTCCGATATATACAGCAATCCCGTATCAAGATAATTTCCAGAATCTGATTGAAATGACAATTTCCAAAATTACAATTCCCAAAATGGCGATTCAAAAAAAGATAATTCCCAGAATGGAAGTCCCAGGAACTGGGATTTTCGAAATTGACGTTAATCTCCGAAACCTGAGTGGAGCGCAGAAGGTGAGAAGAAATGTATGAAGTATCCGTGGAGTCTGAGCTTGATCCGCAGGCCCAGCTCTATAGTCCCGAAATATCGGAAAATGACACCCTTTCAAAACTGAAAAGCCTGCTGAGGCGTGTGGCCGAAGGCAGTCCCTTCTACCAGAAGAAATTCAGGGAAGGAAACGTGGATATCGAGGAAATTGAGTCCCTGGAAGACCTGAAAAAACTTCCTTTTACTACCAAAGAAGAGCTCAGGGACGCTTATCCCCTGGGGCTGCAGGCTGTTCCCGATTCTGAGGTAGTCAGGATCCATTCCTCTTCCGGGACCACCGGTAAGCCTGTGATCATCCCTTACACCAGGAAAGATGTGGACGTCTGGGCCGAGATGATGATGCGCTGCTATATGATGGCAGGTTTGACTAACCTGGACAGGATCCAGATTACCCCGGGGTACGGGCTCTGGACCGCAGGGATCGGGTTCCAGCTCGGGGCCGAAAAACTCGGGGCTATGGCAGTTCCTACAGGGCCGGGAAATACCGAAAAGCAGCTTGAGATGATGGCCGACCTGAAGTCCACAGCCCTTGCAAGCACTTCTTCCTACGCCCTGCTCCTGGCAGAGGAGATCGAAAAGCGTGGGATAAAGGACCAGATCCACCTCAGGGTAGGGATCGTGGGCTCCGAGCGCTGGAGCGAAAAGATGCGGAACAGGATCGAATCGGAACTCGGGGTGGAGACCTTTGATATCTACGGGCTGACGGAAATCTACGGGCCCGGGATTGGCCTGGACTGCTCCCAGCATGACGGGATGCACTACTGGTCCGACCACCTGCTCTTCGAGATCATAGACCCGATCACGGGAGAACAGCTTCCGAAGGGCACCCTGGGAGAACTGGTAATCACCACGCTCACCAAGGAAGGAGCTCCCCTTATCCGCTACAGGACCCGGGACCTGACCCGAATCATTCCCGGGACCTGCAAATGCGGTTGCCCTTTCCCGAGGATCGACCGGGTCCTGGGCAGGAGCGATGACAGAATCAAGTTCAAGGCCGTAAACATCTATCCGGGCCAGATCGAGGATATTATCCACAACAAAGTTCCCGGGGTGAGCAGCGAATACCAGATCTTCCTGACCCGCAAAGAAGGTAGGGACTCCATGCTCTTCAAGGTTGAAATTGAGGATTCCGGTGACCCTGATAGAAAAGCAAAGACCGAAAAAGCCCTGAAAAAAGCCTTCAAAGACTTCATCGGGGTCAGCGTTGATGTCGATGCCGTGAAAATCGGGGACCTGCCAAGGAGTATGAAAAAGAGCAAAAGGGTGTTTGACGAAAGGGAACTTTGAGAGTTCCTCTTCATCAACTTTTGAGTTTCCTGATCGCCTTCTGACTTATTTTTTAACAGGGGCTTTTCCCTGTCTTATTTTTTCCTGTCTTTTTTTGTTTTACTCTACCCTATTTCTTCAATCCCCGTTACTTCCTTTCTCGGAGGATCAGTTCCTGAAAGGGGCATCTTGCCCGGGAATTTCTCCCGGACCGCTGCCTGTCCCGGAAGCTTCTTTTTCCAGCTCCAGGTCTTTCTTGTACACGATGGTCCTGTAGGGGAAGGGAATTTCAATGCCTTCTTTGTCAAAGCGCTTCTTGATAGCTTCCCTGATCTCGCATCCCGAACCGTATGAAACGCTCCGGTCCTTGAACCAGACCAGCAGCCGCATGTTAACTGCGAAATCTCCGAGTTCTGTTACGTAGACTTCGACATCTCCCCTTTCCCGGAAGTCGGGGTCTACGGTGTACAGTGCAGGGTAAATGTCCAGAAGCCCCGTTTTCTGGGACTCTTTTTTCCTGAATCCCGGCCTTAAAACGTTGTATTCCACTTTATGGGGGGGCATGACTTCGGGATGTTTCCTGGCTTCTTCGATCATCAGTTTCCGGGCGAAGTCGATGTCGGCGTCGTAGCTGATCCCTATGTCTATGGGCCAGATAATCGCAGGGTCTTCGATGGTCCAGTTAATGATGGATTCCTCACTAATTATGGAGTTCGGAATTATCAGGCGCCGGTTGTCCCAGGTGGTGACCACCGTATGCCTGAGGTTCAGGTCCGTTACTTTCCCGTATTCGTTCATTATGTTGACCCTGTCTCCAACCCTGAAGGGCTGGAATATGGCAAGGGAGAGCCCTGCGATAATGTTGCTCAGCGTACTCTGTGCCGCAAAACCGATGATGATACCTGCAAGTCCTGCCGAAGCAAGAAGGGCGGTGGCGATGTTCTGGAGGTCAGGGATGCTGAAGATGATAATCATCAGGCCCATGAAATAGATTGCAGCGACCGTAATATGCCGGAACATCCTGAATGTGGTCATGTCCACATGAAGCCGATCACTTGCGCTTTTCAGGTAACTCTGCATCAGGTGGTTTGCCAACCTCGCAAAGAAAATGGTGCTCACTGTCACTATTAGTATAAAGACGAGTGTGTCCAGATTGTTTGAAAACCAGTCAAAGGTCTGGCCAACCCCGTCATCAAATTGAGATAGATTCAAGGTAATGGCAGATTGCGGGAAATGCATGGTACCGGATGTTTGTTAGAGGCTTTATATAAACCTTAATAATGATTCGGTTATAAAACAATTTCCGGAAAAAAAGGAAAAATGAAAGCCATAAAAAATGTAATATGGCAATTCAGGTCTGTTGGCTCTGTTTTTTCATTGCTGTCAGTTCTATTCTGCCAGCTTTCTCATGTTAGTCTTCTGTCAGCTTTTACCTGTCAGCTTTTTTCTGTTGAATGAGCCTGGTTCAGGCATAACCTCCTTCCTCTTTCATGTAGACCCAGTACCCTTCGTACGGTGCCACTTCAAAGATGTCGGTCCCCACCTGGTTTTCGTTCAGTGTGCCGTTAAGGCCGTTGTAACCCACAAAGGCATAGGTGCCCGCGCCTTCTTCGTCAGGGACCCAGGGCCCGATGACCTTTGCGTAATAATCAGTTATGGAAAGCAGTACCGTATCTGCCGGAAGGGCTTCCTCTACCGGAGATCCTATAGCGTTCCATCCCTGGTTCAGTCTCATGCTCGGCGGGACAGCAGCAATCTTTCTCTCGGCTTCGGCGAACTGCTCGGTGGCATCAAACTCGACCGTTGCCGGGACATTGATCCAGTACCCTTTCAGGGGTTCCAGGTCCGTGGGTGTCTCAAAGAGTTCGCTTGTAGCGTTGTAGTAGAGCAGGGCATTGTAATCCACACCTTCAAGCAGGAACTCAACGGTTGTATTCTCAGCTTCGAAGGGAATCGAGAAGAAGTACCATATCAAAGGCGGTTCTTCCGGTGGGATCAGCACGGCGTCAATCGCATGGATCACTCCATTGCTGGCTTCCACGTCCGCGACTATTATTTCCGCTTCGTCAACAAAGATCCTTCCGTCCTCCGTCACGTTTACCGTTATGTTGCTTCCCTGGAGTGTGGTTATGTTTGTCAGGTTTACGACATCTGCTGCCATCAGTTTCCCGTCTGCCACATGGTAGAGGAGGATTTCTGTCAGCATGTCGGTATCGTTCTGCAGGGCTTCAAGAGTCTCGTTTGGCAGGGCTTCAAATGCGTCGTCCGTTGGTGCAAACACCGTGAACGGTCCTTCTGCTTTCAGGGCATCTGTCAGGTTTGTTGCATTAAGCGCTGCAAGGAGTGCCGTGAAGTTTCCATCCGCTTCTGCAGTTTCAATGATGTCCATTTCCTCCGGCTCCGGTTCCGGTCCTGGCTCTTCCGGTGGGACAAGGACAGCATCGATCACATGGATCACTCCATTGCTGGCTTCCACGTCCGCGACTATTATTTCCGCTTCGTCAACAAAGATCCTTCCGTCCTCCGTCACGTTTACCGTTATGTTGCTTCCCTGGAGTGTGGTTATGTTTGTCAGGTTTACGACATCTGCTGCCATCAGTTTCCCGTCTGCCACATGGTAGAGGAGGATTTCTGTCAGCATGTCGGTATCGTTCTGCAGGGCTTCAAGAGTCTCGTTTGGCAGGGCTTCAAATGCGTCGTCCGTTGGTGCAAACACCGTGAACGGTCCTTCTGCTTTCAGGGCATCTGTCAGGTTTGTTGCATTAAGCGCTGCAAGGAGTGCCGTGAAGTTTCCATCCGCTTCTGCAGTTTCAATGATGTCCATTTCCTCCGGCTCCGGTTCCGGTCCTGGCTCTTCCGGTGGGACAAGGACAGCATCGATCACATGGATAACTCCATTGCTGGCTTCGACGTCTGCGACTATTATTTCGGCTTCGTCAACAAAGACCCTTCCGTCCTCAGTCACGTTTACTGTGATGTTGCTTCCCTGGAGTGTGGTTATGTTTGTCAGGTTTGCGACATCTGCTGCCATCAGTTTCCCGTCTGCCACATGGTAGAGGAGGATTTCTGTCAGCATGTCGGTATCGTTCTGCAGGGCTTCAAGAGTCTCGTTTGGCAGGGCTTCAAATGCGTCGTCCGTTGGTGCAAACACCGTGAACGGTCCTTCTGCTTTCAGGGCATCTGTCAGGTTTGTTGCATTAAGCGCTGCAAGGAGTGCCGTGAAGTTTCCATCCGCTTCTGCAGTTTCAATGATGTCCATTTCCTCCGGCTCCGGTTCCGGTCCTGGCTCTTCCGGTGGGACAAGGACAGCATCGATCACATGGATAACTCCATTGCTGGCTTCGACGTCTGCGACTATTATTTCGGCTTCGTCAACAAAGACCCTTCCGTCCTCAGTCACGTTTACTGTGATGTTGCTTCCCTGGAGTGTGGTTATGTTTGTCAGGTTTGCGACATCTGCTGCCATCAGTTTCCCGTCTGCCACATGGTAGAGGAGGATTTCTGTCAGCATGTCGGTATCGTTCTGCAGGGCTTCAAGAGTCTCGTTTGGCAGGGCTTCAAATGCGTCGTCCGTTGGTGCAAACACCGTGAACGGTCCTTCT
>JAENZL010000030.1:29743-47837 GCA_016841265.1 Methanobacteriota archaeon
TGGCAGGGCTTCAAATGCGTCGTCCGTTGGTGCAAACACCGTGAACGGTCCTTCTCCTTTCAGGCCATCTGTCAGGTTCGTGGCATTAAGCGCTGCCAGAAGAGCCGTGAAGTTTCCGTCCGCTTCTGCCGTTTCAATGATGTCCATTTCCTCCGGTTCTGGTTCCGGTCCTGGCTCTTCCGGTGGGACAAGGACGGCATCGATTACATGGATTACTCCATTGCTGGCTTCGACGTCTGCGACTATTATTTCGGCTTCGTCAACAAAGACCCTTCCGTCCTCAGTCACGTTTACTGTGATGTTGCTTCCCTGGAGTGTGGTTATGTTTGTCAGGTTTGCGACATCTGCTGCCATCAGTTTCCCGTCTGCCACATGGTAGAGGAGGATTTCTGTCAGCATGTCGGTATCGTTCTGCAGGGCTTCAAGAGTCTCGTTTGGCAGGGCTTCAAATGCGTCGTCCGTTGGTGCAAACACCGTGAACGGTCCTTCTCCTTTCAGGCCATCTGTCAGGTTCGTGGCATTAAGCGCTGCCAGAAGAGCCGTGAAGTTTCCGTCCGCTTCTGCCGTTTCAATGATGTCCATTTCCTCCGGTTCTGGTTCCGGTCCTGGCTCTTCCGGTGGGACAAGGACGGCATCGATTACATGGATTACTCCATTGCTGGCTTCGACGTCTGCGACTATTATTTCGGCTTCGTCAACAAAGACCCTTCCGTCCTCAGTCACGTTTACTGTGATGTTGCTTCCCTGGAGTGTGGTTATGTTTGTCAGGTTTGCGACATCTGCTGCCATCAGTTTCCCGTCTGCCACATGGTAGAGGAGGATTTCTGTCAGCATGTCGGTATCGTTCTGCAGGGCTTCAAGAGTCTCGTTTGGCAGGGCTGAAAAAGCGTCGTCCGTTGGTGCAAACACCGTGAACGGCCCTTCTTCTTTCAGGCCATCTGTCAGGTTTGTTGCATTAAGCGCTGCCAGAAGAGCCGTGAAGTTTCCGTCCGCTTCTGCAGTTTCAATGATGTCCATTTCCTCCGGTTCAGGTTCCGGTTCGGTTTCTTCTATAACGGTGATGTTAACCTCGTAGCTTGCTTCCTCGATTACCGGGTCTCCCCCTTCGTCAAGAGTGTACAGGAATTTTACATTATCGCCGATATTCACCGTGTTCAGGCCGAAGTCTTCCAGAGCTAATTCGTCGTTTATGAATATGAACCAGAATTCTCCTCTGGTAGCGTTCTGTTCTATTCCATCGATGCTCTTAAGGGTGAATGCCCCGGTTTCATTGAACTTCTCATCTGAAGCGTTAAAAGAAAGCTCGCTTGCGTTAAGCGCTCCAATGTCGGTGAAGTTATCGAGCTCATAACTGGCAGTTTCATTGTTTCTCGGGACAAAGGTAAAGTTCCCCGGGATAAGGGTGACATTGTCATCGAAACGCACCTCCGGTCCCTCTTCCTCTTCCGGAGGAATCAGGACGGCGTCGATCACATGGATTACCCCGTTGCTTGTTTCGATGTCCGAGATGATTATTTCAGCCTCGTTAATAAGCACCTTCGCCTTCCCTTTAGCGTCCACAGTGAGGTTACTTCCCTGCAGAGTTGTTATTTCTGTCAGGTTTACCAGATCCGCTTCCATCAGTTTTTCATCAACCACATGGTAGAGGAGGATGTCTGTCAGTGCTTCCGTATCGTTCAAAAGCGCATCCAGGGTCCCTTCCGGCAGGGCTGCAAAGGCTTCGTCCGTTGGGGCGAATACCGTGTACGAGCCATTATCGCTGAGAGTTATATTAAGGCTGGTAGCATTGAGGGCAGTCGAAAGGACACTGAAGTTTCCGTCCTCTGCCATTGCTTCTGGAATAGTTTTGTTTTCCCCATCCGGCGCCGCAGCGGCGCAGGAAGCCATACTTATAAGTAAAAAAATTATCAAAGTATGTACTAAACAGTTAAATCCCTATCTAATACTTGATTCCCCCAATTGTTTCTTTCAGTAGACACGAACCCTGTTCAGATCTTACTGAATTTTTTTGTGTGAATATGTATTAATTACAATCTAATATATCATAAGAAAAGTATTTGTATTTTGTCATTTATATTATTTAACAACGAATATTAATCTTTTTATAAAAATTCTTGTGACTATTATAAAAAAGGAAGTTGCCCTTGATTTTGACTTACTTCTGAACTTTATTAATTCAATTTTTAATCATACCTTTCATTCTATATTCCAGAATATCTTCGAAATTCCGGTTTCCACTTACAGATGCCTTTTCCGGAATTATTTATTTTGAGGATTTTGTCAGTAAACCTGTATTTGGAGCTTCATACATGTAAAAAAGTTAACTGTGCTACGAAACTGTGCTACAGGAGTCAGATATATTAGTTAATTATTATCTTTTTCCCGTTTTGGAAACGTTGTCTTAAAGTGGCTCTGAGAGTGGCTAAACATGTCATAAAAAAAACATCTGTTAACTGTGCAAAATTTTAATCGGCACAATAACATTTGTCTATTAGTTCTTTCTTGTGCTATAAAGTGCACAAAGTGATTTTTAAATAATGTGCCGTAAAATCGGTTAAACCTGCTATAAAGTTGCGAGAAAAATATAGAGATAGTTGTGAGAGTAGTTGAGAGAATAGTTGAGAGAATAGTTGAGAGAATAGTTGAGAGAATAGTTTGAGAGAGTAGTTGAGAGAGTAGTTAAGAGAGTAGTTGTGAGAATAGTTGTGAGAATAGTTTGAGAGAGTAGTTGAGAGAGTAGTTGAGAGAGTAGTTGAGAGAGTAGTTAAGAGAGTAGTTAAGAGAGTAGTTAAGAGAGTAGTTGTGAGAATAGGTGCGGGAACAGACCTTCGGGTAAGCAGAAAAAAGAAAACCCGTTTTTAAGCTGGATTCATAAAAAAATGAAAGGAAGAGGATTACTTCCTTTCCTTTGCATATGCAACAATTGCGTCCTTGACCCCGTACTTAAAGGCTACAACGAACGCGATACCCCATGCCAGCGGCCCAAAGAAGAGGTAGAGGATGCTGGTGTCAACGAGCATCGTGTCCAGGGCAAGGAGGATCACTATCAGGAGCAAAAAGCCTTTCAGGAGAGGGATTATGATGTTCCCTCCCTCGATTTCCATGTCCTTTACCATGCTGCTCAGGTAGTCCATGACAATGTCAATCGTCAGAATCCCTAGCATGAGGATCAGAATTCCGATCAGGAGGCGCGGCAGGTATTCGGTTATGTCTATCAGGAGTGCCGTGAACATCGTCAGCCGCAAAATGTCCACTGCTGCCGTAATGAAGATAAGGTATCCGAAGATCCTGATCAAACCGGCTACGATCCCCGAAGCCGTTAACCCCCCCGATTTTAGTGAAACCCCGAAGGGAGTACTCTCAAATTTATCGTCAACCCCGGTTGCAACAAGTAGCTTCTTTACCGTATCGCTGATGAAATCAACGATCAGCAGTCCTATTAGCAGCACAAGGAAAGCCGAGACTACCAGCGGGATATAATAGATGACCTGGGTGATGAAGTCTGCTACTATCTGGATATCCAGCAGGTCTATAACTATCACTGCGAAGATGATGTAGATGAACCACCGGATCACGGCTGCAAAAAAGCCTACCGTACTCATGTCCGCTTTTTTAATCATGCTTCCTATAGCCGTTTTTTCAACGAGGTCATCAAGTCCAATCTTATCCAGAACTTTTGATCCCAGGTTACCCAGAACCACTCCCACGATCTTACCGACGATCAGCAGAAGGATAACCACTACGAGGGTTGGAATAAAAGCAATGAACTGGTCTACTATAATGAGTAAACTATTCATGATTTCCGATTCAGCTATAATAACCACTCCCAATATCGCTTATTTTAAAGGATACTTTCACAGGATTATTTCTCCAGCTACCCCTTTTGGAGAAATATCTTTATTATATATTCATCCTATTATATTATCTTGTGTATCCTACATATATTTTTCTTAGTTTTGCGAAGGGTCTGTTATTTAAACAGGATTATTTTTACGAATCCTGGCTCTACTGGCGAATCCTGGTTCTACGGCACCTGCAAATAGCAGGGATGACCCGGAACTCCGGCAAGGGAAGCCCACGGACCTGTGAAAAATTGTTTGAGCAGAAACTTCAACTAATTTCAGCGTCAATTTAATTCAGGCACAGGGGATAAAATAGTGAAAGTCAGGATGTTTGACAGAAAAAAATCGAAGGTCGGCCTGGCCCCCGGCACGCTGGTGCATGTGGGAGAAAAAAAAGCCGAGAGGGTCGTGGTCAGTGTCTGGGCTTACAATCAGAGCGAGCTGATCGAAAAAGAGATGGAGACCGTAGAGGATTGCCTGTTTTTCAAGGACAGGCCCGACCTTAATGTCTGGATCAACGTTGACGGGCTTGACCGGGTCGAGGTTATCGAAAAACTTGGAAACTGTTTCGGAATCCATCCCCTTACCCTGGAAGATATCCTGAATACCGGGCAGCGGCCCAAGATGGAGGATTACGGGTCCTACATTTATACTGTCCTGAAGATGATGCTACTTTCCGAATCCGAAACCGAGGATCTGGAAGAAATAATCGTTGACCAGGTGAGCATTATCCTGGGCCCCAATTTCCTTCTATCTTTCCAGGAAAGGGAAGGGGACGTCTTCAACCCTATTCGGGAGAGGCTCAGGAAACCTGATTCCCGGATCCGCAAGTCAGGGGTCGATTATCTTGCTTATTCCCTGAAAGATGCCGTAATCGACTATTACTTTGTAATACTCGAGCGTTTCGGGGAAAAGGTCGAGGACCTTGAAGAAGAATTGATAACTGACCCGAGGCCTGAAACCCTGCACACCATCCAGAGCTATAAAAGGGACATGATCCTGCTCCGGAAATCCGTCTGGCCTCTGCGGGAATTGATTAACAGCCTCCAGAAAGTGGAATCCGGCCTGATTAAGGACTCGACCCAGATCTACCTGCGGGATGTCTACGACCACACAATCCAGGTCATCGATTCCATAGAGGCTTTCCGGGACATTCTCTCTTCCATGCTCGACGTCTACCTCTCCAGCGTGAGCAACAAAATGAATGAAATCATGAAAGTCCTCACCATCGTTGCCACGATTTTCATCCCTCTTACCTTCATCGCAGGTGTTTACGGCATGAACTTCGAATACATGCCAGAACTCGGGTGGCACTGGGGCTACCCCGTGGTAATGGTCTTCATGATTTTGGTCGGGATCTCCATGTTCGCCTACTTTAGGAGGAAGAAATGGCTTTAAAGAATAACTGAAATTCTTATTTTTTCCGGGGCCTTAGCACCCATTGCTATTTTTTCTCTCTTGTATCTCTTTTTCGTCTCGTGTATTTCTTTTTCCTCTCGTGGCTCTTCCTAACCTCATAATTTAAATATATTATAATGTAATTTTTTTATAATGGTTATGCCATACATGAGAGAATTAAAACGAAGGTTTGCAAATGTACGGCTATCATGATCTTCCTGTTGATGTGGAGGAGGAAGGCATTTCGATCTCCATGGAAAGGGTAGGAGAGCGGTGGGTATACCGGAGGAAATTCGAGGATGAGGAAGTTGAAAAGATCATCCTGGGAACTGAGAAATGTCTCATCATTAATCCGGTGGAGCCTCTGAATACTCCAAAAGAAATCACTCCCAACCTGCTTATCGAATTTGAAAAAATGCTGCTCCTGGGGGCAGGAGAAAAACAACAGATCTTTTTGACCTTCCCGGTTGAGATCGGGATCTTTATCTCGGAAAAAACAAACAAAAGTCTTGAAATCCTTGACGTGCTGAGCCTTGTGAAGCAGAAGTTCACCCTTTACGGGGAGGTTTCAAACGGCGTGGTCTGCAAATACTGGAAAAGCCGGGTTTACACGTCACCACCTTCCCTTAACCCCCTGGAGGAAGGGGTCATGGAACTGACGCTTCGGAATACTTCTTCCGAATGGGTGAAAATCTCAAAGGCCGTCTTCAATGCTTACGGGATGAAACTGTACTATGACGGGGATGTCTTCATGAAGGCGCGGATGGATATCCTCAACAAGAACTCGGCTGAAACGAGTTTCGAGCTCCTGTCTCCTGATGGGGAACGAAAAGGAGCCCTCCTGAAAGACCGGAGAGCCAGGAAAGAGGCTTTCGGGATTTATGGTCTAAGGAAGCTTGGCCTGGTGCCCCTTAAGTTTTACATGGGGTGGGGGCTGTGATCCCGGATATCAACTTCTTTGACTTTGTCCTGTACCATACCAGCATGAACGGTGAAGTTTATAATGTCACCCTGGCCGCCCTTTTAAAGTTTGTCTTCATCCTTGCTCTTTCGGTAGTTGCTGCCAGGGTCCTCACGGTTTACCTGCGCAGGTCTCTTCAGGACAGGGTTAGCAAGGACGTCCTCGAAGCCGTAATCAAGCTCCTGTATTACGGTACCCTGGGCGTTGTCTTCATCTCAATTCTTCCTCTTATAGGGCTTGACCCCTCAGGGCTCCTGCTGGCCGGAGGAGTTGCCGGTATTGTAATCGGTTTTGCGAGCCAGAACATCGTGGGGAACCTGGTTTCGGGTTTCTTCCTGATGATTGAGCGGCCCATTAAAATCGGGGACCAGGTGGATGTCAACGGGATTTCAGGCTACGTCAGCGATATCAGGGTCATTTCCACCCTTGTAAGGACCTACGACGGGCTCCTGGTCCGCATACCCAACGAGCAGGTCTTCACCACAAACATCACAAATCTCGTAGGCCACCCGGTCCGCAGGTTCGAGTATACGGTGGGGATCCGTTACAGTGACGACGCCGATGCTGCTATCCGGATCATTAAGGACCTGATCGACAAAGAGCCCTTTGCCCTCCAGAACCCCGCTCCCTCGGTTTTCGTAAACGACCTGGGAGACAGCTCGGTGAACATCAGCGTGAGGGTCTGGTCTCCGGTAAGTGAATGGTTCGGGCTGAAAACGAGGCTCCTGTGGGTAATTAAAAAGACCCTGGAAGAAAACGGAATAGAAGTGCCTTTCCCGCAGCGGGTGCTGCACTTTGAGGTAGAGGATAAAAAGAGGCCGCAGATTATCGAAGATATTAAAGAAGCAGAAGAAATAGAAAACGTGTTAAATCATGAGGAAAGGACGTTATATTGAATGGAAGACATCTTATTTATTTTCATCCCATTCCATTTTCTTTCATTCAATTCCATTTTCATTTCTTTCTCCCTTTCCTTTTTCCTTTTTATGGATCTTTAGAAATTCTGCCATATTGCTTGAAATGGCCCTGGTTTTTGTGGTAGGTTTAATACTGATTCCAACTCGACAAATTTCCTTCGTCATGTCAAGAACAAGGGCCCTCACCGCCCGCAAAGCGGGCGGCTCTTTCCGAAATTTCTGAAAAGAAGTGATTGCAAAATAAATTGCCATTATTAGCTGCCGTTCTTGGCATATGCGCTTAAAATATGGGAAACAAGGTTTTATTCGATTTACTTCATGTCAATATTTTGATTTTTTTAATTATCCATAAATATTTTGTGGAAACTTCCATACTATTTTCAGTCATTTAAATGTACTTTTGGAAAAGCCGGTCGTCTTCGACGACCGGTGAGAACGCCGGTACCTGAAAAGCAATCGAAAAAGGTTTTCGGGAGTGGCTGGATAGAGAATTACAGTTCCCCTGTCCGGGTTGATTAAGATCGGTTTTCGACAAAGCCCTTTTTATTCCCTTTCTTCAAGGGCGTCCCTTATTTTTTTGACCGTAAGAGCCCCCGGGCTACCTTTCATGTTGTGGGGCGGCCAGGCTCCGGATTTGATTTCTTCCGAGTTTTCGTCGTGCTCATCTTCAAGGAGCAGGATAAGTTCCACATCATCGGGAATGTCATCTACCATCTTTGCCCCGCAGACCTTGAGTTCTCCCAGGGCTTCTTTTCCTTTTTCCACATCGAAGGGGACAGTGCAGCCCTTTACGACGTTTGTCCGAAGCCCCCTTTCAAGAAAGCCCAGGGCGTTGTGGTAAATGCAGACCTCGTCAACCAGGCCTGTTATGAATACTTCTCCAATGCCCAGTTCCGCAAGCTCCAGTTCGAGTCTCGGGTTTGTAAAGGCGTTGTAATGGTCTTTCGGAAGCCTGAGCACCGCGACATTTCCCCTGCCCAGAACCTTTTCCACGAGTTCAACTATCGGGTTAATGATTGTTTTCCCCAGCGGGGCTGCGAGCCTCCCCACATACTCTTTGTTTTCATGTTCGTATTTCTCAAACACGAAGTCATTAGTCATGTCTATGATAACCAGTGCTTTCAAGCTTTCACCCTTATCTTCGTTTTACCTTAATCCACGTTATTCAAAATAAGTTTACCCCAGACCCCCGTTCTCAGCCTTTTCCAGGAAAGTTTTCTTCGCTATTCATGGACTCATCCCTGAAATTTCCGGTATGTTGTAGTAAAATTTAAAGCTTTGATGGAAAATTGGGGAGGACTTAAGCCTATTAGATCTCTCATTGATGACGTATTTAAAGTAACCAAAAAAACGTGCAATATGGAGAATTTACACCGATATACGATGCGTTCTGTAAAAAATTATTGTTTTTTAGCCGTATTTTTGACAGGGGCAATTACTGCGTTCTTTATTAGTGACAAAAAGGGATTACAACACTTGGATGAGAGTTAAGAAAAAAAGCACCATACTTTTTTACTTTTTCACATATTCTCGTCCACAACTACCCCGTCCTTCAGCTTGATCACCCTGTCGGTATACGCAGCATGCCATTCTTCATGCGTGACCATCACGATAGTCTGCCCGTATTCCGTATTGAACTTTTTGAACAGGTCGAGGACTTCCTTTGAGGTCTCGGAATCCAGGTTTGCACAGGGCTCATCGGCGAAAAGGATGATTGGGGAATGGGCAAGCGCCCGGGCAATTGAGACTCGCTGCTGCACACCACTCATTTAGGGAGGACCTGCTTCAACCTGTCTTCAAGCCCAACGGCAGTCAGCATCGCAGAGGTAATGACATTTAGCTCTGAAGGCGTGAAGTCCCCCTCCTCAACAGCCAAAGGAGGTCAGGAGGGTTAGTTCACCCCTGGTCTCCAGGCATAGGAAAGATACCTAGCTGCTGCATCAGACCCAAAAGGTTAGCCTCAGCCCATAGTTCAGTAATCTTACCGTCCTTAATGCAAAAGATCTCTATGCCAGTCATGGTTATCGGTTTGCCTGTAGCCGGTAAACCCATGAAATTGCCTTTATTTATTCCGCGAGCTGTAAAGCGAGCAACTACTTTATCACCCTCAGCAACCATGTCTTCAATTGTAACATTGAGATGCTCGAAGGCTGCCCTGCATGTGGTAATTGTTTCATTCATCCCCTCAATTCCCGGAGAGGCAGGAAGAGGTGCATGCATAACGAAATTAGCTGACAATAACTCATCAGCAGCACTCAAATTTCCCTTAGATGGTCCTTCTTCAAAAAATCGGCTAACTATTGCTTTGTTTTCTTCTGTAGACATTTTGTCCTCACTTTTTTAAATACAAGAGTAATATCGACTCAGTTTCAATATCTAATGATAATTCTGAAAAATATTGATTGTACTCTATTTATCACTCTAACATCCCGTCCTTCAGCTTGATCACCCTGTCAGTATACGCAGCATGCCATTCCTCATGCGTGACCATCACGATAGTCTGCCCGTATTCCGTATTGAACTTCTTGAAGAGGTCGAGGACTTCCTTTGAGGTCTCGGAATCCAGGTTTGCGCAGGGCTCATCGGCGAAAAGGATGATTGGGGAATGGGCAAGCGCCCGGGCAATTGAGACTCGCTGCTGCTGACCGCCACTCATTTTGGAGGGGAGTTGTGCAAGGCGGTCTCCCAGGCCGACTGCGGTCAGGATTTCGGCTGCGGCGGACTCGTATTCTACTTTGCTTTTGCCCTGCATCATGAGGGATAGGTAGACGTTTTCGGCGGCATTGAGTTCGGGGAGGAGGGCGTAGTCCTGGAAAACATAGCCCAGGTTGTGGAGGCGGAATTTTCCTTTTTCTTTCTCGGAAAGGGCAGAGGTGTCGGTACCGTCTATTACGACTTTCCCGGAGTTAGGGGTATCCAGGATTCCGAGCTGGTTTAAGAGGGTGGTCTTGCCCGAGCCGCTGGGGCCCATGATTGCGACGAATTCTCCGCGTCGGATTTTCACGGAAACCCCACGAAGTGCCCTGACCTGCACTTCACCCATCCGGAAGGTTCGGACAATATCCATGCCTTCGATGATGGTGTCGTTTTTTTGGATACCTGATTCGTTTTCCCTTTCATTTTCCCTTTCATTTTCCCTTTCATTTTCCATATTTTCACCTCCCTCTCATTTGTCCCATATCAGTTCCAGGAGGTCTTTTTGTGCCAGTTTGTAAGCCGGGATCACGGAGCCGACTATTGAGGCCAGGAAGAGGAGAACTGCCCGGTTTATGGCTTCGGCATCGTCCAGTTTCAGGCTCATGGTTCCGAGGGGGATTTCCACCGGGTGGGCTACCGTATAGGGAGCAAGCCCGAAGCGCATGAAGCAATAGCCCAGGATAACCCCGGTGCCCGCATAGAGCATGGCCTGGAGCACGAAAGATGCCACAATCACGTTCTGCTCGATCCCGATGGCTTTCTGGACGCCTATCTGGCGCTTTTTGTTTACGATGTTTACGTAGATGACCACGAAGATGATCACAAAGGCGATCAGGAGCCCTATTGCGTTCATGATGTTCCGGATAAGGCCCAGGGTGTTTTCGATCAGGCGGAGGATCCCCGCAAACTCGTGCCAGGTGCGGATGTTTTCCCTGACGCCCAGGGAAAGAAGGGCCATTCGGGTCTCGTACTCGTCGGTGCCTGCGGTGGTCCTGACAGCTATTTCCTGGGCAAGGTCCTGGCCTTCAACGCCCAGCATCTCTTCCAGGTCGGCCCTGTTTATGTAGGCTGAGGCATCAGCCATGAAGTAGCGGGTTGTGTAGATTCCTTTTACCCTGAACTCCCGGGTTTTTCCTTCGATGGTAAGTTCCACGGTATCGCCTACTTCCACCCCGCCAAGAGACCTCGATTCCATCAAGGCTCCAAAGCCTCCCGAAACTTCCCGGCCCAGGATGATCTCGCCCCGGTCTGGCCTGCTCAGGAATTCCCCGCTTATGATTGCGTCTTCTATGGCCGTTACAAAGCTCTCGTCCATCGGGTCAATTCCGTATACCGTGCCTCCTATTTCCTTTTCCTTGTAGCGGAAGTTCCCGGAGGTTTTAAGGCGGGCAGTGGTCCCGAGCACCCGGGGGAGGCTTTCGATCTTCTTCTGGAGGGCTGAAGCGTCCTCGATATAACGCTGTTCTTCCTCAGGCTCGATCACGACATTTCCCGTCTGGTAGTCCACCATAAGCTCGTTGAACTTGAGCGTGACCCCGGCAAGCATGCTCGAGAAGAGCACCAGCTGCACAAAGATCAGGGTCAGCACAAAGATTGTAAAGATCGTGATCCCCTTATTGCCCCTCGTTATGGAACGGCCGGCAAGGAAGAAGGAGACTTTCGCTTTTTCAAGCATAATCAAGCATCCTGCTCTGTTTATCGCTCTGTTTCTTGCTCTGTTTCTTACTCTGTTTATCGCTCTGTTTCTTGCTCTGTTTCTTATATTGTTCCAGAGCTCAGAGCTTTTGCTTCAGAGCTTTTGTTTCAGAGCTTTCCTTTCTTCTTCATGAAAAAGACCGCCACGGCAAGCACGACCAGCACTCCGATTAGAAGCGGGACCCTGCTGTTCGAATCGTTAATCACGTTTACCGTCAGGTCTTCGCTGAGCTGGTGCTGCCCGAAATCGTCCTCGTATTCCACAAGCAGGGTGACTTCATGCTCCCCGGTTTTTTCCGGGATGAAGGTGAAGACCGCCGGGGCATCGTCGTCTTTTTCGAGCCTGCCCAGAAAAGCGCTGGTGGAGCCGCTGGCATCGAGCCCTTCAAGTTTTGCCTTTACGAAGCGGGCTTCTCCTTCGCCCACGTTCTCCAGCCTGACGATCATGGAGACTTTCTGACCCTTCACCGGGATTTCCGGGTCGAATTTCAGGCTTCCGATATCTACCTCGGCTTTGTGCAGTACGTTGATTCCGATTTCCTGGGCCTTGTTGATCTGCAGGGTCTCGGCTTCGTTCGAAGCGGTGATCCGGAGAGGGAGTTTGTAGGGCTGCACTTCGGCATTGCTCCCGAGCAGCAACCTGAAAGAAAGGTTTTCCGAACTTCCGGCTTCCAGCTTTTCCAGGAACCTGACGTTATCTTCCAGGGAAATGATGGGTGAGGATCCGTTCATGTCCAGCATTACCCGCACGTTCTTTGCGTCCCCGTTCCCGGCGTTTTTCACTGTCGTCCGGAGGTAGAACTCCTGATTCGGGACCAGGGAATCCGTAGAAGGATTTTCACTTCCCACAAGGCCTGCCGGAATAATCTGCGTGCCTACGAGCACAAGGTCCGGGTTTCCTTCCACAAGGATCGGGATCCGCTTTGAAAAACTGATCCCGTTTCCGTCTTCGACGGTAAACTCGAGCTGCTGGACACCCGAAGTGGCTCTCGAATCAACCCGGTAATGGAAGTTCAGTTCAACTTTAGAGCGCTGCCTGATCTGGTCGATTTTAAAGATGCGTTCGGTGTTGGTACCGGAGCCGTAGGTTTTTGAGGTGCTGTACTTGAAAATAAAAGGGTCAAGCTCCTCAATCCCTATTTTCACGTTTTCTGCCGGATCGTTCCCCGTATTTTCAATATTGATCCTGATCAGCAGGTCTTCCCCTGGCCTTGCCGGGTTCGGGGTGATTTCAGCTACTTCGATCTCCAGCCGGGTGTCCCCTGATATGACATAGTCAGAAGCAGAAGCAGTAGGAGCTAGGAGGGCGCTTATCAGCAGTACGGCAGCAAAAAAACGCAAAGTGGCTGCAGGGTTTATGTTTTTCTTCACGTCCCGAGGGGTTTTTTCTGAATAGGTGGGCTTCATACTTAACAATCCTTTTCCGGATAAGTGAGCTTTATAGTTAACAATCTGCAGGAATGGCTTATAACCGTTACACTTTATTTGCAACCTTCTTCGGGTTGTATTTCTCTATACTCCATCAGGGGTGTTTTTACTTTTCAGTTCGAATTTCAACTGCCTGTTTTCATTTTCTTGCTTTCGACTGCCTGTTTTCATTTTCTTGCATTCAACTGCCTGCTTTCAGCTCTCCGATTTCAGGTCCTCAAAATACTTCCCGGTCTCAGCCACAATGACCTTCCTGAGAGCCAGCAGGGCAATCAGGTTCGGGAAAGCCATGAGCCCGTTTACGATATCTGCCAGGACCCAGATTACGTCAAGGGTCAGGAAGGCGCCGGAGGCAACAATAAGAATGTAAAGTATTTTGTAAGGAAGAATCCCCCTCACCCCGAAGAGGAACTCCGTGCAGCGTTCCCCGTAGTAGTTCCAGCCGATGATGGTGGTAAAAGCAAAGAAGATCAGGCCCACGGTCACGATGTAGCTCCCGATATCCGCAAGCACGGTGGAAAAGGCGTAGCTGGTCATGTAAGCCCCCTCAAGGTCCCCTGTCCAGGAATCCGTCATGATGAGCACGGTCCCGGTCATAACACAGACGACAATTGTATCAAAAAAGGTCCCTGTCATGGAAATCAGGCCCTGTTTGGCAGGCTCCTTTACCTTTGCGGCTGCGGCTGCAATGGGGGTGCTTCCCAGGCCCGCTTCGTTTGAGAAAATCCCCCGCGAAATCCCCAGCCGGACTGCAAGCATCACGCTGGCTCCCAGGAACCCTCCCCTTGCCGCAGTCCCGGTAAAAGCGGAACTGATAATCAGGGAAAAGGTTGCAGGAATCTTGTCAAGGTTCAGTCCGATAATTATCAGGCAGCCAAGCACATACGCAGTTGCCATGAAAGGCACCATGAACTGGGCGACTGCTGCAATCCTTTTGATCCCGCCGAGGGTCACGAAAGCCACAAGCAGGCTCAGCACAGCCGCAGTCAGGACTTCCGGGATATCAAAAGCAATCCGTGCCGAGTCCACGATGGCATTTACCTGCGGGAAAGTCCCGATCCCGAAAAGTGCCACATTAAGCCCGAAAAAGGCAAAAAGCGGGGCAAGCACCCTGCCGTACCACTTCCCTGCAAGCCCGTTCTTTATATAATACATCGGCCCCCCGGACATCTGCCCGTTAGCGTCTACGGTCCGGTACCTGACCGCCAGGAGCGCTTCGGAATACATGGTCGCCATCCCGAAAAAAGCTGCAAGAAACATCCAGAAAAGTGCCCCTGGCCCCCCCATTTTGACCGCAGTCGCCACTCCCACGATATTTCCCGTCCCGATGGTCGCCGAAAGCGCTGTACTGAGCGCCGCAAAACTCGAAACGTCCCCCAGGACTCCTGCTTCGGATTTCCTGGAATTCAGCACATATTTAAGAGCAAGCGGCAGCCTGAAGATCTGGATCAACCCCAGGCGCAAAGTCAGGAAAATCCCGGTCCCCACCAGCAAAATCAGGAGAGGCGGCCCCCAGATAAAACTGTCTATCCTCATCAAAACGTCCAGCACGTCTATGCCCAGCAGTTCCATCGAATTCCTGACCCCCGTCGGAAGTAATAAAGAAAAGATTCCCCACTCATTATTTGTGTAAGATTTATATTAAACGTTGATGCCGGAGGGGAAGTGCAATCCGTTGGATAGAAATTCTGTCTAAAGCCGAACCCCGGATTTCCGGGATTTTTTCCTGCTAATGCACAATCCCCTAAAAAATTGTATGTGTGTTCCTTCCGATGCAATTGGGAACAGGGTTCCCCGGTTTGCAGCCATCCCCCGTGCCCACCCCCGTTCGCGAAGTGAACGGCTTTTCCCTGAATATGGAATAAATGAAGAATTATTATACATCCAGTCTTGCGACTCTCAGAATTATAGTCGGGTAACGCCCAGCACCCTGATTCCAAACGCAATCCTTACATTTTTCCGAACTCTTCTGGCCGGTTATCAGGATATACTTATTAGATATAAAAATAAATTTTTCAGTTATTTAGATGCACTTTTTAGTTATTGGAATACACTTTTTAGTTATTGGAATACACTTTTTAGTTATTGCGATGTACTTGTTAGTCATCTGATTACACTTAATAGTTATTGGAATGCACTTCATAGCTGTGGTCTGACTTTATAATCAATTCACTGAGTCTATGAAAGTGATCAATATTTTGATCCGGCGCTTGAGCTATCGGGCAAGGATTCCTAAGAAGTTTGAAAGTATTCAGGAGCACTGCAGGTTTTTCTGATTGAGTAGCTCGAAAAATGATGCTGAATGTGAGGATTTCTCTTTTTCTTTATTGTGAAAAACTGCTGTATATGCTAATTTCACTGCTTCTTTTCCTTTTTTTCAGGGGCATGCCACTCGCCTGCGGCGAGTGTGGGGTGGGCCTGGAATCTGGAAATCGGTGGTTGACCGGGGTTCTGGATTTGCAGTATTTCCAGGATACTTCAGCTTATGCAGGAACCTGAGGTAGAAAGGTTAGCCTAAAAGGAGGTTTTGGTCATTTGGTCTGCTTTGCTGAAGCTTTTTGTCCGGGTCTGGAAGTTTAAACTTTCTTGTTTTTCTTGCCTTTTTCGCTTTTCTTGCTCTTCGTCTTTTCCTTGAGGAAGGGAGAAACCTGTGCCATATATTCCGTGTGTATACGGACCTGTTCGTCGTAGTTTTGCCTCTCTTTTTCCAGGGAGGCTTTCAATATTCTGGATTCTTCTTTCAGACTCTCGATATACTCAGCCTCTTTCCAGCCCATAGCCTCGCTTTCGCCTTCCCCGTTTTTGCGAGAATCAATAAACTGCCTGACTGCCGCCCTGGCCGCAGACGTAACGGTATTGTACCCATATTCCCCGGCGGTTTCCTGTAATTCCGTGTACAGTTCGCTGTCGATCCGGATTGATTTTAGCACTACCATAGCTATAGATTTTTGTTCATTCTCTTAGTACTTTTCGTCCGGATTCTTCAGATTTTAGTTCTAGAGAGAAAGTTTTAGGCCGGACAGAGGCAACTGAAAATTTGGTGTGTCAGTAAATATGAAAATATGCACACTAAAACTGAAAAATAAATTAAATATAATTGAAAAATGAATGAAAAACTGAAAAAACGCACATTAAAACTGAAATATAAATGAAAAATGAATGAAAAACTGAAAAAAAGAGAAACAATCCCTTGAAGGACTGTTTCTGAACAGCTAATGCTGCAACTTTAATCTTCTTCTTCGGCTGCTGCCACGGTTTCGGGAGCAGAGGAGCCTGCATGTGCCCCGACGCCTGCCGGCTTTGCTTCAAGGGACTTGAAGTACTTGTTTGTCTCCGCAACCACGACTCCGCTCAGGGCGAGGAGGGCAATCAGGTTCGGGAAAGCCATGAGCCCGTTGAAGATGTCGGCGATGATCCAGACGGCTTCGATTGAGAGGAAACCGCCAGCGGCTACCAGGAAGACGTATACGGCTTTATAGGGGAGGATGCCTTTTACGCCGGCAAGGTATTCCATACAGCGTTCTCCGTAGTAGTTCCAGCCGAGGATGGTCGTGAAGGCAAAGAAGATGAGGCCTATGGTCACGATGTAGGAGCCTGCGGCCGCAAGGGTTCCCGAAAAGGCGGCGTTGGTCATGTGGGCGGCTTCGCTTGCCCCGGCTGTCCAGGACCCGGAGAGGATGAGGGTCAGGCCGGTCATGGTACAGATGATGATCGTGTCGAAGAAGGTCCCGGTCATGGAGATCAGGCCCTGCTTGGCAGGCTCGTGGACTTTGGCTGCGGCTGCGGCAATAGGGGCGCTTCCCAGGCCGGATTCGTTTGAGAAAATCCCTCTTGCAACACCCATCTGGATGGCAAGCATGACGCCTGCACCCAGGAAACCGCCTGAGGCGGCAGTCGGGGTAAAGGCGCTTTTAAGGATCAGGGCGATTGCCGAGGGCAGGTTTGCTATGTTGAGGCCGATAACCACGAGACAGCCGAGCACGTAGGCAACTGCCATGAAGGGGACCATCCACTGGGCAACCCGGGAGATGCTCTTGATCCCGCCAATGGTTACCAGGGCGACCAGCAGAGCCAGGACGATCGCAGTATCAATTTTCGGGACGCCGAAGGTGGCTTCCACGGAACTCACGATTGCGTTTACCTGGGTAAAGGTGCCAACCCCGAGACTGGCTGCACAGATCCCGAAGAGGGCAAAGAGCTTGGCAAGGATTCCACTGTAGCTTTTGTGCGCAAGCCCGTTCTTGATGTAGTACATGGGCCCGCCGGACATCTGCCCGTTTTCGTCAACGGTCCTGTACTTGACGGCAAGGAGAGCTTCGGAATACTTGGTTGCCATCCCGAAGAAAGCTGCAAGCCACATCCAGAAAAGAGCTCCAGGGCCTCCTCTTGCAATGGCTGTAGCAACTCCTACAATGTTTCCGGTCCCGATCGTTGCCGAAAGGGCCGTACAGAGCGCTGCAAAGCTTGATACATCTCCCTGGGCAGTGGTGTCTATTTTTCGGGAACGAGCCACATCTTTCAGGGCAAGGGGCAGTTTGGTTACCTGGATGAGTTTCAGGCGCAGGGTCAGGTATGCTCCGGTTCCTACCAGCAGGAGCAGGAGAGGGGGTCCCCAGACAAGCCCGTCAATACTGTTCAAAAGGGATAGTATTTCTGGCGAGTTAAATAACTCGAATATTGAATTGACTACCATTGGGATCAAACCTTCAAAATAAAATAATGGTTATTCAGAGAAGGAGCAGCCTGCAAAGTTTGCTTTCAGGCACCTTTGGGAACTACTTTCAGGCACCTTAGGGAACTATTTTCAGGCACCTTTAGGAACTACTTTCAGGCACCTTTGGGAACGACTTTCAGGGAGCCCCAAACCTGCAGGTTCCAATAAGGAAATGGTGAAAGTCCTCTACCGACTGCAGCTTTATTTTTATTATCTCATTTAAATATCATTAATTAAAAATTATGATATTTAAGAACATTGATTTTCTTCCTTAAAAAATAATAATTCAAAACAGTTATAACCCCAAAAAAGGCTTTCAGTAACTTTAAATTCCTTTTAAGGTCCTTTATACGCTCTGAAACAAATTGAGGTTAATGCGCAAATTATAACCTTAACTCCGCCGCAAATAGGGAATAACTTTTCCAGATAATCCGTCTTTCGC
>JAENZL010000031.1 GCA_016841265.1 Methanobacteriota archaeon
ACAAAGTCTACGAAAATTCGGTGAAAAAATTAAAAGGGGGGTCGAAATGTAAATTGGATAATGAACTGATATCAAGTTAATAACTTATGTCGGGGAGGTTTTCTAATTGTGTTTTTCTGCATGTTAACTAATTTTATATATCAATATTGATATATCTCACTGGGGGTATGTTGGATGAAGCCGAATGCTCGGAAAGTTGGGCAGAAAAGTGATTCCCAAAAAGACAATCCCGGTTTGAATGTTCAGGATTCTTACGGCACCGTTCCGGCAAGTTCCTCAGCTTCCTGTTTTTGTCATCCGGGAGTTCCTTACCTTGACCTCAGTATTTTCCGGGAGGCAGGGGTAAAATCTCTCATAAAAAAACGCAGTAAAGATATGTATCGGTTGCTGCAGGATGTCCGTTTTGATGGAAAGTACCACCGGGTTAAATGCGTAAAATCCCCCGGCTGGGTGTGTTGCTGGGACCTGGCAGTCAGGGTTGAGTTTTTCGGAAAGATGCAGGGGGTAGCTATCTATCCGAAGCGTAAAGTGCTCAAATCCGAAAAAAAGATCGTGTACAGATTCCTTATCCTGGTGAATCCTTACGAACTCTGGGAAGAAGAACTGGTCAGCAAATTCTGGAATATCCAGGAACGGCTTGAGTACCTTATCGCCAGAATCCTCTTTCACGAATGCATTCACGTCATGATTGCTCTCGGGAAAATCCTGCCGGCAGGTTTTGGGGAAACGGATATTTTTCTTGAATTCAGGAAGATACTGGAAACCGCAAACTCGGAAAAACTGGGGGCAGAACGCCGGGAAGTCCAGTTCCGTCTCTGGAATCTTGCCGTGTTCGGCTCTTCGGACGAGGTCGACGAGGAAGGACTGCTCAGGTGTGTCCTGGAAATTTACGAATTTCTTCTCAACGAAAAATACAGCATCCAGAAAACCGGTAAAGCGTTTGGCTGTCCTATGGGCAATAAAAGGGTAGCTGGAAAATATTCCTGGATGGCAGCCGTGAAGGCAGGAGGCAGTCGTCAGGTTGAAAAGAAGGTATGGGAAACCGAGTCCAGAAGACTTCGCAGAGCCCTGGTGACGTTTTTTGATACGATTGATAGGGAATCCAGGCCTGAATGGAAAAAGCTTCCGGAAATAAAGCCGGAAAAAAACAAGGATTGAATAAAATAAAAAATTATAGAGATTGATAGGAAGAATTACTTAACTAAAAATGATCATGTATTATAAAAATAAGGGCTCTCCGCTGTTTTGTATGGGTTGAAAATAATTGCTTAGTTATAAAGTAGCCAGACCAAAGATAGAAACATCAAGCTTGGATGTGGTTTTCAACAGCAAACGTTTCTAAATCTTATACATGTTACTTCGATATTCAGGAAATGAACGTAAGTTACCCACTCGAAACAGCGAAGAGCCAAAATAAGACTAAAATAAGACTAAAATAAAACTAAAATGAGAATGGAAGAAGCCGGAAGGCTTCAAACAAAAAGCAAATGCAAGCCTCGTGCGAGATTCGAACTCGCGACCTAGTGATTACAAGTCACTCGCTCTACCGGGCTGAGCCAACGAGGCATGATGAAAGCGCTTGCAGACTTATCTAAATACAATACTCACAGATAAATCTTATGGCATATTTTCGCTGTTCTGTCCTCAGCATTCTCTACTTTCAGCTTATCCATGTTTCCCGTTTTCTTTGTTTTATCCGCTTCTTTTCCTTTTACTGCCTTTTTTTTATTTCTTTTCTTTTCAGGTTTCTATCTCATAGGGTTGGTTGGGTGCGGCGCATAAAACTTATGGCACTCTTCCACTATACTTTGCCTAAGATGTGGCAGGAAATTGCAAAATACGGGCGCAAGCTGGTGGAACACGGGCTTGTGGAGTCCCATTTCGGGAACATTAGTGTCAGGGCGGGAGACCGGATGATTATTACCAGGAGTGGATCTGCCCTTGATGAGATTACGGAAGACAGTGTTGTAGAGGTTGGGATCGAGGAGACCTCTTCCCTGGACCTGATCGCGTCCTCGGAGACAGTGGTACACCGGGAGATTTACAGGAGGACTTCCGCCCTTGCAATCATTCACGCCCACTGCCCTTATTCGGTGGTGGAGTCCTTGCTGGTGGGAGCAGGTGGGGCAATAGAGCCTGTAGATAGCGAGGGACAGTACTTTTTGGGTGAAATCCCTGTTGTTAAGGGGGGTATCGGAAGCAGGGAGCTTGCGGAAAATACGACGGAAGCGCTTTCAAAGCACAGGGGGCTTGTGGTCTACAGCCATGGGACTTTCGCTGTGGGAAGAGTCCTCAGTGAAGCCTACGTCGTGACCACGCAGCTTGAGCATTCGTGCAGGGTTAAGTATCTCTATGAACTTGCAGTGGATAAGCCTGGGAATTACAGGGGAAGGGAATAAAAAAAGAATACTTATCTACAATTGTTCACAATCGTCTACATCGTCTACATCGTCTACATCGTCTACATCGTCTACATTGTCTACATTGTCTACATTGCGTTTGTCTGTGTTGTCTATATAAAGTGTACATTTCCCTGAATGCAAACGTAAGTATAAATATAACAAGATAGGTAAAGACAGAAACATCATATGTCAAAACTATCCAGATTGGCATGCGAAATAGGAAAGTTGCGTATTTTTTCCTGTGGTAGCTTTCCATCACGGATATTAAAATATAAAAAAGATTTCTGAGTACCATGACGTTCGATGCCCTGAGACCCTTCGCCTCAAAAGTTATTGAACCGCTGGCAGACCTTTTCATCCGGAAGGGCATCTCTCCTGATGTGGTTTCCCTAGCTTCCCTTATTTGTGCCTTTATTGCGGGGCTCTGCTTTTACTACTCCCCGGCAGCCCGGGGTTTCGTCCTCCTGGCGGGTATCTTCGTTGTGCTGAATTCTGTCCTGGATGCCCTGGACGGTGCGGTTGCTCGGAAGTCAAACAAGGCCACAGTCAGGGGAGATTTCCTGGACCATGTCATCGACCGGTATTCGGACGTCTTTATTATCTGCAGCATCTTTTTTGCAGGCTACGTGCCCTGGCAGATCGGGGTTGCGGCAATCGTGGGCGTGCTGCTGACAAGCTACCTGGGGACCCAGGCCCAGGCTCTTTCTCTTGGAAGGTACTATGGAGGGATTATGGGTAGGGCTGACCGTCTGGTGGTTATCATCCTCTCCGCCTTCGTAAATTTTGCCTACCCGGCTACCATCGCTGGCTTTTCTATCCTGGGCTGGGCTGTCACCCTGATTGCATTGACCAGTCACATCACGGCTTTTCAGAGGATACATTACATCTGGAACCGGCTGTAAACTAAGGGCCCTTCTCAGTTTTTTTCGAAACTTTTTCGGGAACGGATATTTCCTCCCTGGGTAAAATCAGGCTCCTGGTGCGGATAAACTTAATGTAACACAAAACCCAATACAGGACTATGTCGCCTCAACCTGAACAGTACGAATACCTTGAACATACGGCAGATGCGAAGTTCCGGGCTTATGGAAAAACCCTGGAAGAAGTCTTTGAAAATTCCGCTCTTGCCATGTTCAACGTGATGATTGACACTAAAAATGTCCTTGTAGAGACCTCGATGGAAATCTCCCTCAAATCCCCGGGCCTGGACACCCTGCTTATTGATTGGCTTTCCGAACTTCTTTTTCTCTTTGAAGTGGAAGAAACCATCTTCGGAGAATTCAGGGTGGAGGAGATCAGGGAAGAGGAAGGTGAATACTCTCTGAAAGCCCGGGCATCTGGGGATAAATGGAACCTTGAAATTCATCCCTTCGAAACCGAGATCAAGGCGGTCACCTACAACCAGCTCGAACTTGAAAAGACCCATGTGGGCTGGGTGGCTCAGGTGGTTGTGGACCTTTAATCGGTGGCTTCTTAAGGTCCCAGAGGCTTGAAAAATACCTTTTCCGGTTCATGGATGAATGAAGCCCCCGGCAATCCTGGATTGTCCACTTTTATGCCCCCTTTTATGCCCACTTTTTTGTTCAGGTTTCTTTCATACAGCACCATACTCATATTTTCCTTATGTAAATCATTATTATCACGTCTTAGAATCATTGTATTAAGGAACAAACCATTGATTTGAGAATTATTGTACGGAAAATGCCCTTATGAATGACTGTATTACAAAATTATTGTCTCATGAGATTTCGAATTGCAGGTTAAAATCATTGTATCATGGATTATTGGACTACGGAACCTGAGTTTTCAGACCCATTTGGGAAATCTGTACTGGAAGATGCTTGCAGGCAATCCGGGTGCAGGTCGATGAATTTCAGGGTTATGTTCAGGGTTATGTTCAGGGTTATGTTCAGGGAATCAAGTCCAGAGAAGCATAATTATAAAAGCCAGAGGAGAGGTGGATTATGAATATGAAAACAAATGAGGAGACAGGATCGGAATGTGGAGGATTGGATAACGCGGGTCCGCAAAGTGAAGGGGCAGAAAATGCAGGGACGGAAAGTATGCTTACGAGTGTGCGGGGCATGGTCCGGAAGCTTTCTGATAACAGCTGGGAAATCCCTGTCGGGCACACTCCCGGAATGCAGGTTCCGGGGCGCCTTTTTGTGTCCGAAAAACTGCTTGCAAGCATCGACCCGGGCACAATTGACCAGATTGCGAATGTGTCAACCCTTCCGGGCATTCAGAAATATTCTATGGCTATGCCGGATGCTCACCTGGGGTATGGTTTTGCCATCGGTGGGGTCGCGGCCTTTGATAGTGAAGAGGGGATTATCAGTCCCGGTGGCGTGGGTTTTGACATCAACTGCGGAGTCCGTTTGATAAAGACGAACCTGCAAAAGGAGGAGGTAGTCCCTCATATTAAGGAGCTTACGGAAGGACTTTTCAAAAATGTCCCCTCCGGTGTCGGTTCAAAAAGCCGGATAAGGGCTTCTGATAAAGAGCTGGATGATGCTTTTCTTCATGGGGCAAAGTGGGCCGTGGAATCCGGTTACGGTGTGGAAGCCGATACCGAACACTGTGAAGGGAACGGGTTCCTTGGAGGGGCAGATCCCACATATGTTAGCGATAAAGCCCGAAAGCGAGGGAAACCCCAGTTCGGTACTCTTGGAAGTGGGAATCATTTCCTGGAAGTCCAGTATGTGGACGAGATTTATGATCGGGAGGTAGCTTCGGCTTTTGGGCTTGAGGAAGGGCAGGTCACGGTTATGGTTCACTGCGGGTCCAGAGGTGCCGGGCACCAGATCTGCACTGACCACCTTCAGATCCTGTCTCAGGCCGTGAAAAAGTACGGTATACAGATCCCTGATAAGCAGCTTGCCTGCGCCCCTGCGCAGTCAAAGGAAGCTCAGTCCTACTTCAAGGCAATGCTCTGTGCCGCAAATTATGCCTGGGCAAACCGGCAGGTTATCACTCACTGGACAAGGGAAACCTTTGAACAGGTTTTTGGCAGGGACTCCGATGAGCTTGGAATGGACCTGCTCTACGATGTTGCTCATAACGTGGCAAAACTCGAGGAACATCTTATTGAAGGCAGGAAAAAAGAAGTGTACGTGCACAGGAAAGGAGCTACCCGGGCCTTTCCTCCAGGTCACCCTGAGGTCCCGGCAGCGTTTAGGGATGTCGGGCAGCCTGTTTTGATCCCTGGTAGTATGGGGACTGCTTCCTACATTCTCTGTGGTACGAAAGAGGCAATGGACGTCTCTTTCGGAAGCGCCTGTCATGGGGCTGGCAGGGTCATGAGCCGGGCGCACGCCAAGAAGGAATTCAATGGAGAGGGCATAAAAGAGAAACTTGAAGCCATGGGGATTACGGTAAGGGCCACACACCCGTCCGTTATTGCAGAAGAAGCCCCCGAAGTTTACAAGTCGAGTAGTGAGGTGGTAAATGTGGTGCATGAACTCGGGATTGCACGAAAGGTTGCACGTGTTCTGCCTCTCGGTGTGGCAAAAGGCTAATCTCTCTCCTATGTGGGAATCCTTTGGACTGGACTGGACTGAACTGGTCTGGTCTTAAGGTGGTTTTTTAATAGGTGGTTTTTTAATAGGGGTTTGGGGGAACTTCCTGTTTCGGGCGAAGTTTACCCTTTTTTTTGGGAACGTTTTTTGGGTTTAAGATAATTTTTTGGATTTTTTTGGATTTAGATCATTTTTGGGGATTGGAACCATTGATAGGGCTGGTTTCTTCGTTGAACCTGAACACTATCATGCTGGCATAAGATGCAGGTTCAAAAGGAATGTCTTTTTCTTTGAATATGTTTGAGAAATATTCCACCAGGTTGGAGATTACCTTTTCATTTTTAAAGTCGTGGAAGATTGTCACGGATTCCTTCCCGGGTTCCAGGTAGAGTTCTATGTTCTTGACGAGTTGGGTTGCCAGGTACATTCTTTTGAATGCAATAAGCAGGTCAGGAAGGGTCATTTCGCTTAAGGACTGTTTGCACAGGCGTTCCAGAATTTTAGTGGGGTTCGGAGCAGTTCCTGCGGCAAAAGTTTCAAACTGGTTCCTATGCAGGGTTACGAGGTTGTATCGTTCAACATTGTAGGTGTACATGAGCTGTGTCCAGAACTCTGTGTTGTCATCGAGCTCTTTGCACACGATATCAAGGTACCCGAAGTGCTTCCTGATCCCGGGCATGGTTTCACTCGGGGAAACCGAGAGGTTCTTTTTGAAAGAAATCTGGGTAGAATTAGCTCTCCGGAAAATGTGTTCTACATCGAGATGCATCCATTTTGCCAGGAAATGGGCCACAAGCTGGGCAAAAAATTCCCGGTTGTTTACCGTGGAGTTTGAAAAAATGATAAGAGCAGAACCAGGGTTATTGATATCTTCACATTTGATTGAAGTCCTGATGGGCCACTGGTAGCTCCGGGCAGCCCGGTTGAGATACTCTTCAAGCTCTTTCATATCCTGAACTTCAAAAGGATTTATCAGTTCATTTACCAGTTCTTCTTCCGTAAGCCTGCCTTTGGTGTACCTGAAGAGCCATTCAAGCATTGTCTTATTTATAACAATATTTTCTCCGCTCTGGATTGTGTCGTTTATTCCTTCTCTCGACGGAGCTTCTTTTAAAAATTTTATTGCCTCGTCAATACTGTTATGATATGTAAGCGCAGTATCGGCAACTGCAATGGTATCCCTGATGGCAGCACTCAGGTTTCCATCATTGGCGTCCAGAAGTGGCTGTAATTTTTTTAGATATTTGTCGTCAAGGGATATATTTTTTCGAATCAGCATTTTACCACCCAACACAATAATGCAGCTTTTGTTCTTCTATAAATCAATAATATAGTTTTTGATCCTGTATGCTGCGGTCCACAAATAATATCCTGAACGAGGCTGCATTAGCTTTTAATAAATTCCGGCCGAGACACTGGATTTTAAGAACCAATTGTTCCCAAATATATTTATCATATTCTAAAAATCTTTTACATTTCCTCTCTAATATTGATGAAGTATTATTGAATATTAAATCTTTCTATTTAGTGCTATTTCTTGAGAACTTTTATCAAAAGCCACCATTGATTAAATCGGTCCTAATACCGCCTGTCTTTTTACTGCAAAGGCTAAATCTTCTTCTCTTCCTTTTATTTTGTCGTAAGCTGGAATGTTAATTATTGTGACTTTTGTACTATCAAACTCTATAAAGATACTATTCGTGACACCTTAAAAAATATTTGATATCTTATTCACAATTTACTATTTATGTGTGTTATGGTAGTCTATCTCTTGTGAATAAAAGCAAAATTGGAATGTGGATTGGGGTTCGCATTCCGGTTGAATGAAGTGGACGTGGGGTCTGAATGAATGGGGTTGTAAGGAGTGTGAACATACGTTTGCATACCTTTGCAGAAGTGGGGTATAGTTTCTCACCCTCCTATGCTTGCCTCAATTCTTTGTTGTTCGTAGAATAAGTTCTTGGACAGCGGAGCTTGGCCCTCTACGTAAACAGCGGGTTTGGGAGTGGATTCGCACAATTCCTGGTCGGATGCTGGCAATTTTCCGGTCAGCACTCGGTCAGGTTACACATTACCTTTAATTACACATTATCTTTAATTGTCTCTGCTCTGCTTTCCAATCATTTTTTGAATTTTCGTCATTTTATTACCTTCTCTCATAAGCACATTTCTAATGCTTTCTATATATTCTCTCAAACTGTGTGAATAAAGAGGATTTTGCTCATACATAAATGGAAAATTCACAAATGATAACTCAAAATGCTACTTCAAGAATTCTACACAAAACGCTATCTTAAGACTTTCACACAAAATACTACACCATATAGTAACAGAAATCTAAAATTCCCTGAAAAAGAAGAAGTAAAAACAAAAGAAAAAGCAAAGGGAAAACATTCCACTTTGCTTTCCGGAAGTTTCCATCCGGTTTTAAAAACTTTTTTTGAACTTATGTCAGCTGGTTGACAGGGTGGTTCTCCACGGCGATCTCGATACCGAGTTCCTTGGCGGTTTCTCCAAGCATGATGTCGACCATTGCGACGGCCGGGAAGACCTTTTCGACGTTCTCGATAGGGCCGTAGAGGAGGTAGTCAGAACCAGCGATCTGGGCCACCAGGTTGGTCCCGATGTCAGAGGGCATGTAGATTGACTTCGGGTCAGGCTGGGTCTTCTTGAACTTTCTGAGCCAGTCCCATGCGGATGCCATGTTGTGGTATCCACCGCCTACAGGCAGGCCGAGCTTGCCCTTGATGGTGGGGACTGAGCGGATTGTTGCGCCTGAGCCGGCACCGAGAGGCATTGCTGCTACGTCGATCAGGGGGTTCTTGATCCCACATTCCTTTGCTATCTGGAGCATACCCTTGTCCTGTCCGGAACCACCGACTTCAAGGATGTCGAGTTTACCTTTGACGGTTGGGTCGGTTGCGTTGAAGGCCAGCACGATGGCTGCTTCCACATCGCTCTCCGTGAGGACGTCAATTTCGTCCTGTTCGATACTTGCGTTGATGGAGTTGTGGATTGCCCTGTTAGCGACACCGATTTCGGTACAGTACTGGGCAGCGGCTGCGCGCACTTCTCCGGCGGAAGAGTCAATCAGGAAGGGGGTCGTGTCATCGATTCCGAGGAACCAGTCAATGTAATTCCTGATGGCTTCGGGGGTTTCTCCTACAATCTGGTTTACGTAGGGGTTTCCGGTTGCGTCACTCAGTTCAACCTGTGTGTTCCACAGGGTTTCTGCAGCTGCTTTGTCGAAAAGCCCCTTGTCCTCGTCGGTCACGATCTTGTGCCTTGCGTAGAACATGGTACTTACTAACACGGTCGGGTACTCACCCGGCTGCCCGCCGAACTTGACTCCGCCAATTTCAAAAACTTCCTGTTTCTTATCAAACTTGAACATTTTGATCCCTCACTTATATGAACATTGATGATACCGAGACATAGATCAGGAAGAGAAGCAGTCCGATCACTGCGCCGTAAAGGATCCCGATGTCTCTTCCTACCTTCTTTCCGATTCTCTGCGCAACTTCACTGTTGACAAACTCGACCTTTTCATCGATCTTGTCGAGCCTCTTCAATACTTCACTAAACTCATCTGGATCTACAAATGCGGCTGGTGCTTTTCCATCCATATTATTCACCTCTCAATTTATAGACCCCAGATGATTAATGGGAGTATGATTACCATCACCAGTGAAAAGAGGAAACCCAGTGCGAAGCCGATAAGTCCGGTGGACATGACCCCGGAGTCCAGCTTCTGGTTCCTCGCAATCAACTGCGCTCTGTACCGGATGCTCTCAACAGTAGCATCGATTGCACCCATCTGGGGGTTAAGCACCATTGGGACGCCTTGTCCTTCTTCTGCCATTTTCATTACCTCCCGAGAAGTAATAATCCAAGCAGGGATATGGTCACAGTCAGTCCGATCATGGCACCTTCAACCTTGCCTGCGTGAATCCCTGAGTGGAATTTGTTCAGGTTTCCGATGTCAAGCATCCGGGCTTCAATGCCCTTCAACCGGCTGCGGATTGTTGCGATTTCTCCCGAGACCGGTCTAACGACGCCAACATCTTCGTCTTCTTCGCCTTCCTCACTGATCTCCAGGACAAGGGGTTCGCCATCGAAGGCGCCGGGGTCCTTTGAAACAAGGTCCCTTACCTTGGCAGTGATAACACCCATATCTTCGGTATTCAGCAGTTCGACGGTCTCGACCTGTGCCTGGAAGCGTTCAACTGCTTCAGGATTCAGGTTTTCGACGTACGGAATAGCTCCGATTGCGCCAACGATCCTGTTTTCCTTCACACCGTTTGCGTGAAGGCTGATCGCTGCCTGTCCCGTAATATGCCCTTTAACTTCTGCCCCTGTTACGACCAGGTATCTGATGTTAGGGTTTGAAATAACGTGGGCAACGACCTTTTCTATACCAAGGTTCTCGGTTTTACAGGACCCTGTAATTGCTGCTCCTGCATCGAGAACCGGCTTGCCTGGAAGGTGTGATGCGCAGGTAATTACTGCAACACAGCCCTGCACGTCGCCGACTTCGTATTCACCTTTCAGGATTGGCCATCCTGGGGCTGGATCTCTTTTATCTACCATTTTAGATCACCCCTCCCATCAGGCTGTATATGTATATGATCAATGCCAGCAGTCCGCTGAATGCAAGACCCACGATAAGTCCGTAGAAGGAGTTCCCGTAGATTCCGGCCAGGTAAGAGGTGTTCTCACGTCCGGGCCAGGTGTTCAGGAGCGGCATGCTGGGAGATAGGGAGTTCACGAGGTCCCCTGAAACCGCTTCCAGTTTGTCCAGCCTCTCAAAGACCGGTTCCATGGAATACATAATTGAGTCTGACCTTTCCTCTGCCACAAGGGCGGTGTCGGGGTCCAGAACCAGGTGTACTTCGGGGGCTATACGAATCATGCTCATTGTAGTTCCTCCTCACTGGGCAGAAGGCCGGTTCCAACCACTGCGTATGCGTCTCTCTTGACGAATCCGAAGTACTTGTTGAATGCCAGGTACCAGATAGTGAGCCCCACAAGAATTGTGACAAAGGCAGGTCCAAGACCTTCGTTGATTGAGGATGCGAGACCTGCAATGACCATTGCAAGGGCTCCCTTCTCAACACCAAGTATAAGAGTCCTGTCCTGTTTCTCGTCGGGTCCGAGGTTTGCGTTGAAGGGGTGAAGGATCCCCATACCGCCCATGATGAAGATCATTGCGATAAATCCGGTTGAGACTACAGTATCAAGTACGGCTCCGTATTCGAAGGTTCCGGCAATGACGGTGCTAAGCCCGATGATTGCCAGGGTTCCCGCGCCTGCAATTTCAACCATTGCCCGTTCCATAATCGGGATGCCCATTCCTATTACCTTGTTAGCAAGCACACCGATTATGGCACCGATGACTGCTGCTGTGATAAAGGATACGATCGGGCCTGCAACGCCACCTATCGAAAGTCCGAAGAGGGCAGCGACAATACCCATACCAAGGGCGATCATACCGATGGATGGAACTCCGGTACCAAGTCCGTAGCTTGCAACACGGCGGACCGCGTCAGCTCCCCAGACGATGGCACAGATTGCTGCGATGCCTCCAAAGAAGGAGAATGTTGCGGGCAGGAAGTGCGCCAGGTAAATTCCTATGAGTCCGCCTGCGGCACCGATTCCTATTATTGTGTTTGGAGGTAAGTTGCTTTTGGCTCCTCCTCCGTCTCCACCTGCAGACATTTTAGAGACCTCCAAGCTGTAAAATTGCGATTACTGCCACGATTGCGCAGAAAATCGTTGCGACAAAGGATGAAATTACCGCTTTCGGCCACTTCTTCCACTTCGGGTCATGGAACCCTTCGATGGTACCGCCGATATTGTATGAGGGAATCACAGCGTTCACGAAGAAGATACCTACTGCGAAAATTGCCACAAGTCCGATCATGTTTGCATCGACTTCTGCAACTCCCATACCGACCTTCAGGAGGGCGTAGTAGACGAGGGATCCACCAAAGCCACCAAGAGCCCCGCCGATAACTCCACTAACAAAAGAGACTGTCGGGAGTCCGTGTCCTTCAGTTCCCTGAGACACATAAAGGTCCTGACGGTCATGGGTTATAGGGTCTACCTTGACCTTTGCGGAAGAAGGTACACAGCCTACACCATATACATAAACCCAGGTCCCTACAATCATGGTAACTGAGATCATGATCATGGCACCGACTGTGCCAGAGGCGAGAATCAGGGGGAGGTTGTCGACTACTTGCATCATGTACCCGGCACTGATAAGCCCGGTAAGTCCTGCCCCGGCTGCCAGCTGCACGGTACCGGTCCCGATACCTGTTGCCTGGGCCATAGCTGCAGGCGCACCGCCTACAGGCACAAAGTGGACACTCCAGGAAATCAGCACACCGCCGATAACGACCAGGAACATCCATAAGAAGTTTGCTGCGAGGTCAATCATGCTGCTGCCTCCTCTTCAGGCTTGTCTTCCTTGTACGGTCCGTAGTTGTTGCGGGCAGCAACTTCAATTTTCCTGTTCCAGATAATTAAGATAAAGACAATGATAATCCCTGCAACGGCGGAAAGCCAGCCACGTGTGATGCTTACTGCGGGATCAAAAACAGTTGTTATCCAGCTGCCCAGAAAAACGGTCATACCAAAAGCGATACCTGTTACAGGTCCACCGAACTTTGCACAGAACCAGGAGTTATCGTACCCGTTCCTGAGCCCGGATTCTGCAAACCTTACAATGTTACCGGAGTTCGAAGCGTTCAGACCTGAACCGAATTCGAACTGCTGGAATTCACGCTCTGCGCCGTAGTGGACGTCACCTGTGGACGACCCTATTGCACCTATCGTGATTCCCCAGATAAAGGCCAGTAGGGGCAGAGGGAAGGGGTGTCCGAGGACAACGTTCATCATGTACGAAATGATCAGGACACAAAACGTCGTTATGAAGGCATATGCCATGATTACAGGCGTGTGGCTCCGGATCATGTCCAGGTATACTGGCTGTTTGAAACGGCTCTGACTGGCAGCTCTGCCCATTGTAGAGGTCATGGCGTAAGTGCCGTGGACACATGCTGCAATGAGGGCACCGATAACCAGTGCAAAGAGCGGAGACAGATTGAATTCACCCATTAATACTGCCGCGCCGGTTGCACCAATTGCACACATTAGTGCGTTTGATGGTGGTTCACCAGAAACAGCTTTGTTATAAATTCGATGCGGAAACATCATTTGGGGAGCTAACTGGACCTGCGAGTTCGGGTTACTCTGAGACCCTACATCGGATTCGAGGTCTTCTGAGGCACCTGCAATGGTTGCAGCTACGCCCATAAGTGCCAGTACTCCCATGCCTATGAGTGGTTCCATTCATTTTCCTCCTTTACTTTTATTAACATGTTAATAAGTTGGATTCAAAAAAACGCTGTACTTTTTTTTGGAATCGTTGGCCATATCATTGCAAATAAAAATGATGATGACTAGCGTTATTTTTGGGATTAGAGAGAATCATTCATAAACCTTTCGAAATATGTAGGCATTTAAAATATTATTATATGATTATATATTATACAATCATTTTTATATGATGTATGTAGCAGGAAAAGTGCACTAAATGCTAAATATATATAAAAAAACATATTATACTCCTTTCAATATCATATAAAGATTGCGATATTGATATGGGCAAATCCATTTTTTTAATCAAGGTTATATAATTCTCCTTTTTATTTAAAACAGTTTCACCGAGCTTTTATTTTTTATATACTCCTTCCTCATAATTATTCCGAACTTTAATCTATTTTTTAGACTTTTCTGCTTAATGCAAGCCCGGATCAAATATATTTCTCTCAGATCCTACTACCTAATATATGTTTCATTGTTGATATATATTTCTCAAGATTTCCTCTGTAAATATATATACTTTTTTTAAATATATCTATTAATTATTTCAGTCTGTTTACGGGGTAACACTTTGTTATATATAAATATGTTGCAAGTGATAACTTTTTGCAAGTAGACCTTTTTGTATGGTTTTCTTGTGGTTATTCTATGTTTTTTCTGTGACTTTTCCATGGGTATACCCTGTTGCCCGGGTGGAATCGTGCGGCATTTTACAGTCTTTTTATCTCTGGTTGGAACTCTCCTGGAGTCTTCACTCCTAAATGTCCGGGTCAGGGCCGGGCAAAAATATTATTATATTTTATTTTCCTTCTTTTTGCTGTGATTTTCGGAGCCTCATCTTTTGCAGGTACCCCTGGTGAGTTAAAGGGTAATGTGGATTCAATAGAACTGTATATCCCTAAACTCGGAGTATACTCCGGCAGGACGCTGGAAAATGAAAAGCTGAATCGGATACTTGACGAGCTGTCCGTATACGAATTTGCAAGCACCATTCATGCTCCTTATTTTGCCCCGGACCCTAACTATCCCGGGCCCCTTCAGGTAGATACTGCCTGCATGGGAAAGCGGGAGTTTTCCCTCATGGATGAATCAATAGCCCTTGCAAACCGGATCGGGGCCGGGGTTGTTGTACTGCATCCCGGGAGGATAGGACAGGACAGGGAAGTGGCTTTTTCTTCAATGGTCAAAAACCTCAAGGTGCTGTCCTCCACTGCCGAGGATCAGGGGGTTATACTGGGCCTGGAAAATAAGGAAGGTACTGACCCTAACAACCTCTGTTGCAAAGCCGAAGAACTTGTCCGCGCTGTCGAAGCCGTTAATTCCGGAGCCCTGAAAGCAACTTTCGATATCGGGCATGCAAACCTTACATGTGAGGGAGACGCTGAAAAACTCCGGCATTTTGTGGAAGTCCTGAAAAAGCATATCGTCCACCTTCACCTGCATGACAATGGGGGCAAATGGACCGAAATATATGATGGGGACGAGCACATGGCTCCAGGAAAAGGTTGTGCGGACTTCTCCGTACTGAACCTGCTTTCCGGGTACAGGGGTGTCTACAACCTTGAAGTCTTTTCAATGGAAGATGTTCTCCTGGGGAAAAATACTCTGGAAAATGCCCTGAATTGTCTGTCCTGAATAATGTGGAATACCCTGTAAAACTCCTCTTTGAGCCCGGTTTTCCCCGCTCCATACCTTTCGGTTTTTGAGTGGGTATAGCAAAGTATGTTCATTTCAAAAAAGTTCATTTCAAAAAATAATAATAAAATATATTAAGAGCCGATTGCGGCTCTTTTTACAGGCGCCTTAATAGAAGTCCAGGGAGACTCCTTTTTGCCCCATAATGTTTTTCAATTCTTCATAAGCCGTAAACAGCTCTTTTTTCTGCCTGCCCACGGTCTCAAGTCTGGGTTCGGCCTTGAGCCAGATGTCTCTATCGCCGCTGCCTCTGGTTACTGCAACACAGGAGAGCATATCCCCGTGGGTCAGCCTGTATACCGAGTCCTGTCCCGTAGGAGTGACCCAGGCAGGGGAAACGGATTTCAGCTTTTCAACGAGTTCGTGCCAGTTGAGGGTGTCAGAGACCCGGAGGTTCAACTGAAGGTGGGAGCGTTCACCTGTGACTTTTTCTTCGACGTTCCCGAGGAAGGAGCTGTAAGCAGGGTCCCTCTCGTTGATTTCCCTGGCTTCGTAGTGGGCAAGAGCCTGGGCTTCTTCTTCGAAGAAGGGGGCGAGGTTGACTCTGCTAGAGGGTTTTGTCATCAAAGAAACTCCGAAGAAAGCGATAGCACTCAACGACATCCCCAAAATGACTCCGTGGCTCATGAGGGCCGGGTGGACGCCTTCGAGATAGGTGGCTGCCATGGGGGGTGCCGGAATTGTGTAGTCAAGGAGTACCAGCCCTATCTGAGACACTCCTCCGACCACCATGGATACCAGAGCGCCTTGCCTGGTTGCTCTCTTCCAGTAAAGCCCTCCCATGAGGGGGAAGAAGTAAGAAGCACTGGCAATGAAGGTTGCGATGTGGATTGCTTCGATGATGCTCTGTATGTAGAAAGTACCCACACATGCCCCAAGCACGATTATGAGTACGCTAATACGGTTTACGACCAGCATCTCCTTCATGGTGGCATCCGGTTTTATGTACCTCTGGTAGATATCCCGGGAGATGTTGGACCCGCCGGAGGTTGCGAAAGTGTCTGCATTGGACATGGCAGCAGCGGTAAGTCCGATAGCACTGAGGGTTATCAGGAGAGGGGATGCGGCAAATCGTTCGTTAATGAAGGTCAGAAGGGCAGGTTCAGCAAGCGCCATGCCTGCAGGAAAACCCATAGCTGCGATTTCGGGGTATATGGCATTGAGTGCGATTGCAATCACCGCACAGGACCCGAAGACCACCAGGATCATGAAAGCTCCCAGGATCATTCCCGTACGTGCGGATTTTTCATCCCTTGCAGCCCAGACCTTTTGCCAGGGGTCCTGCTCGGAAATCCAGCCCGGAATAATGGCCAGGATATAGATAAGGACCAGCGGCAGCCCGATTGAGAGGGGGTTCCACCAGCCGTCAGGCACGTTTCCGAAAAGGTCGGAGCTGCTTATTGCAGTGGTCCCCAGGCCTCCGTCGGCCACCGTACCCACGGCGGCAAAAGCCATTGCTATGGTAAATATCGCAAGGATGGTAAACTGAATGACATCAGTCCAGACAACGGCCGAAAGCCCTCCCAGGGTGACATAAATCGAAACCACAACACCGATTAAAGCCACTGCATATATTTTGTCAAGCCCGTAGAAGATCTGCAGGACCATGGCAAGTCCCTGGACATCAGCAACGGCAAAAAGGATCATAACAACTGCAATGACCAGGGCGATAGGTAGCCTGATTGAACTTCCGTAACGCTGCTCGAGAAGTTCCGGTTGGGTAATTGCGGGAAGATTTTTTATCTTGCCCACAAGCAATGCAATTAGCAGGAGAGCAATGATATTCGGGGCCACAAAACCCCAGATCGAGCCCATTCCCAGCAGCATGTAAAAACCAATGACTGCAAGAATCCCACCTGCCGTTATCCAGGATGCAGCTGCTGAAAACCCTACTCCTGTGGGTCCGATCCGGCGCCCTGCAAGCCAGAAGTCGGTAATGGATTTCTGTTTTTTATTAAAGTACCAGCCAATGCTCACAAGTCCTGCTAAATATATTGTGAGCAGTGCCAAGAAGATTTGATAACCGTCCATAATAAAACCTTCAAAATAAATACTCAATGTATAATGGTTATTGTGTATAGTTACGTGTATAGTTACGTGTATAGTTACGTGTATAGTTACGTGTATAGTTACATGTATAGTTGCTATGTGCTTGTGGGCTCATATGAAAGCCACAAATGTACACTTTTTAATAATCGGTGATATATACACTTTAATATTATCTTTATATAACTTTCTATGTAAGTGAACTTTTACTTCTATCATCTTATTTATTTATTCCTTTTTGTCTCCTGTTGCCATTTTTTTGTCTATCCATCAAGCAAATTTGATTTTGTTCTTTTTTTGTTCGTTTCTATCGTTTTTTCCCGTTTTCCCTCTATCTATCTTCAGTTTCCGATAGCATTCGGGTTATTCTGCAGGATTTCCATTATATGTGCACAAAAAGTTTATTAATCGTTGTATTCATGATGACATATCAATGTCATCCATAAGAGATATCTACAAATTACTGGCAATTTTTGCAGTCCTTTCTGTTACCTTTTTCGGACTTGGCTGCGTTGATTCCTCCTCCGACGAAGCCGGCGGTGCAGAGGAAAACGGTACAGGCGCGGGTCCTGCAGAAGAATCCTCGGTCCTTAAAGTTTTCCATGCCGGAAGCCTTGGTGTGCCTTTCGAGGAACTTGAACAGGAGTTTGAAGCCCAGCACCCCGGTGTAGACGTTCAGAGGGAAGCTGCAGGCAGTGCACAGAGTGTAAGAAAGATTACCGAACTAGGGAAACAGGCCGATATCCTGGCATCTGCGGACTACAACCTTATCCCAGCCATGATGATGCCGGAGTATGCGGACTGGTATACGGCTTTTGCAAGGAACCAGATCGTGATTGCTTATACAAATGAAAGCATGTACAGTGATGAAGTCAATGCAGACAACTGGTACGAAATTCTCAGGCGCCCGGGTGTTCGATATGGTTTTTCCAATCCAAACGACGACCCCTGCGGGTACCGGACCCAGATGGTGACCCAGCTCGCAGAATTCTATTATGATGACACCCAGATTTACGATGACCTCATCCTGGATCTGACAGGCATGACTGCCACGGAAGAAAATGGGACCGTTATGGTGCATGTCCCTGCATCCGAAGCTCTCGCTCCTGATACCGATAAAATCATGATCCGGAGCATGGAAGTTGAACTTTCTTCTGCCCTTGAAATGGGGGAAATCGATTACTTCTATATCTACCGCAGTGTTGCTGTCCAGCACGGTTTTGAGTTTGTGGAATTACCTCCGGAAATTGACCTGAGCTCCATTGAACATGCCGACAATTACAAGCGGGTCCAGGTAGAAATGTCAAACGGAGAAGTGGTTACCGGAACTCCTATCGTTTACGGGATTACTATTCCCACAAATGCTGAAAACCCTGAACTTGCTACTGAGTTTGTAAAACTTCTCCTGGAAGAACCCGGGCAGCAGATCTTCATCGAAAACGGCCAGCCTCCGATAGTGCCTGCCTTTGCGGATGGAAAGGAGTCAATGCCGGAAGAACTGCAGACTCTTGTACAGTGAGGATGGAATTTAACTTTAAAGCTTGAACTTTAAAGCTTGAACCTTAAAGCTTGAACCTTAAAGCTTGAAATGTAAAAACCGTATCAATTCCCCCGGTCGCAAAATGGAGGTTTAAACATCTCCTCTATTAAGGCGCTGTTTCAGGAAGCAGGAATTCGGGGGAATTACTTTTTAAGAAAAACGGCAGTAAGAGGGTATTATAATGAAGGCCATGATCCGAAGCAAGAAAAATATCGAACCACTGATCTTCGTATTTTCTCTTTTATTGCTTTTGCTTTTTTCTTTTATTTTTGTGACCCTTGCAAACATGATCTTCGGGCAGGTGCTCAACGATTTCCCTGGTCTGGTCAGAACTGCAAAAAACAGTTCGGTTATGAGCTCCATTTTTCTCTCTCTTTATGCAGGTTTTCTTGCCACTCTTATAGCCCTCTTTCTCGGGGCTCCCACAGGCTACATCCTGGCAAGGTTTGATTTTCCGGGAAAGAGGCTGGTTGAGAGTATCATCGATGTGCCGGTTGTGGTCCCTCATACGGTTGCAGGAATTGCCCTGCTGACGGTTTTCGGGTCCCGTGGGCTTATAGGTGGTCCGCTCGAACCCTATGTCCAGTTCAGGGATGCTCTTCCGGGCATAGTAGTTGCCATGCTCTTTGTATCCGTGCCCTATCTTGCCAATTCTGCAAGGGAAGGCTTTAAAAGTGTTAACCCGAGGCTTGAGAATGCTGCTCGTTCCCTGGGGGCTCCGCTCTGGAAAGCCTTTCTTTTTGTAACCCTTCCGCTTTCCGCAAGGCATCTTCTGGTGGGGGCTGTCATGACCTGGGCCAGGGCTATCAGCGAGTTTGGGGCTGTTGTGATGATAGCCTACTACCCTATGATCGGGCCCACGCTTATCTATGACAGGTTTCTTTCCTACGGGCTTTCGGCATCAAGACCTGTCGCAGTCCTTCTGATCCTTATAACCCTTACCATCTTCATAGTAATCAGAATACTTTCCGCAGGCTGGAGCATATATGATAGAGATTAAAGCCCTCTCCCGAAAATGGAAGTCTTTTGCCCTGGATTCCCTGGACCTGACTATCCGGGATGGGGAGTATTTCGTTATCCTCGGGCCCACAGGTTCCGGAAAAACCCTGCTCCTTGAACTTTTAGCAGGTTTCCACCGTCCTGATTCGGGAAAAATCCTGATCAACGGAAAGGACGTCACGGACTTATCGCCGGAAAAACGCAACCTGGCTTTTGTGTACCAGGACTATTCCCTGTTCCCGCATATGACTGTTAAAAAGAACATCGAATTCGGGCTGAAGATGAAAAAGCTTAAAGCTCCCGAAAAGTTCAGGGAAATTTCGGAATACCTCAATATTTCCCACCTGCTGGAACGGCATCCTCTAAACCTTTCTGGTGGGGAACAGCAGCGTGTATCCCTTGCCAGGGCCCTTGTGACAGACCCTGAAATTCTCATGCTGGACGAACCTCTGAGTGCCCTTGACCCCAGGACGCAGGACAGTGCCCGGGAGATGCTTTTGAATGTGCACCGGAAGGGTAAGCTGACCGTGCTCCATATTACCCATGACCAGACCGAAGCCCGGATCATGGCAGATAAAATCGCGGTGGTGATGGACGGGAAGCTCGTACAGGTGGGTACGCCGGAAGAAGTCTTTGAAAAACCTGCAAACGACATGATCGCTGATTTCGTAGGTTTCGAGAATGTTCTGAAAGGCAGGGTGCTTTCTCGTGAAAAGGGCCTTCTTCGGATCGATGCCGAAGGAACGGTGCTTGAAGCCGCCGGAGAGGTGGAGGTCGGGGACATGGTACATGTCGGGCTGAGGCCGGAAAACATAGTTTTAAGTAAGACCTTCACACAATCCAGCATCAGGAACTCACTGAAAGGTACGGTGATAGAGGTTCAGAGCCTGGGCGCACTTGTGAGGGTGCGGATGGATTGCGGTCCCCTCCTGAATGCGCTGGTAACCCGGCAGTCTGCTGAAGAAATGGAGCTAGCTCCTGGGGTGCCTGTTTATGCCCAGTTCAAAGCGTCTTCTATCCATGTGCTCCGATAAGGTGGAAATTTTTGAAAGCGAAAACAAAGCTCTGGTTTACGGAAGACGGAAAGCCCGTGATGGGGGCCGGAAAAGCCAGTTTGCTCAAAGCTATTGACGAGGAAAAGTCCCTCCGGAAAGCCTGCGAAAAACTGAAAATTTCCTATAAACATGCCTGGCTCATGTTGAAAAAAATGAACGAACGGCTCGAAGATCCCGCAGTGCTCACAGTGCGTGGGGGGAAAAACCAGGGGACCTTCCTTACGGAAGTGGGTCGAAAAATGTTGGCCGAATATGAAACCAGTAGGCAGCTTATCAAAGAGGCTGTGGGAGACGAAACCGCCTGGGAAAATGTTGGCTTTAAAATCTCAGCCCGGAACAGGCTCCCGGGAAAGGTCCTCGAAGTCGAGAAAGGAGGCCTGGTCTCGAAGATCACGATTGTAATGGAACCCTCAATCCTGACCTCCGTTGTCACCGAAGAGGCCGTGGAGCAACTCGACATAAAGCCCGGAGACCGGATATACGCGGTCATCAAGTCCACGGAAGTAATGGTTGCAAAGAGACCTGAGCCCGAAGGTCCTGATGAAAATAAACCTGAAAAAAGTACACCTGAAGAAAATAAACCTGAAGAAAATAAACCTGAAGAAAATAAACCTGAAAAAAGTACACCTGACGAAAATAAACCTGAAAAAAGTACACCTGACGAAAATAAACATGAAGATAAGAAATTGAAAGTTAATAAATTGAAAGAAAATAAGCCTGAAAAAAAGTTAAGAAAATAATCCTTTTTTCAATCCGGTAAATAAACAGTTTTACCCCTTTTTTTTCTCCTGCATATCCCTTATATTCTTTAATCTGTCCATTCAATCAGATCGATCAAGTGTTTTACTCCATTAGATAAATCAATCAGATCGGGTGGAGCAGAAGAAGATATGTTACAAAAAAAGGGTAACCATTCCTGGTTGAGTTTAATCCTCAAGCGGTATGGTTACGTCGGGTTTTTTTAGATCTGGCTTTTTGAGCCTTCTTTTTGAGTCCTTTCTGTTCCAGGTCTTACCTTCATCAGGTCTCAACTTTATTCCTGCTGTCTTTTCCTGAACAGGATGAAACAGGCTGCAAGGGCCATGAAACCAATTCCTGTACCAATCTGGTATCCTGGAAGGCTTTTTTCTGCAGGCAGGACTTCGGTGTTGATCTTTACACTGTCCGAGGTCTGATCATGTCCGTCGGCGTCTTCGTAGAGTATCTCGCTGTTAAGGGAGTAAGGCTTGGGGGTTGCGTCTTCGTCCACGTCCATGTCAAAGACGGCAACTGAGCTTTCTCCCGGGTTCAGGGTGCCCAGGTATGCCTGGTCATCCGTGGTACTGAAAGGGTCGCCTGCGCTGACTCTTACGGTGGCATCCTTTGCAGGTTCTTCTCCTGTGTTTTTATAGGTGACGTAGAGCATACCGCCCTCTTCGGGGTAGAGGTCCCCTTTCACTTCCGTTACTTCGAAGTAGGGCTCTTTTTTGACCTTTACTTCCAGGGTCTCGGTCTGGGTAGTGTTTTCATACCAGATTCCAACCTCGTGGTTTGTTACCAGGCCCGTATTTGCGTCATAATCGTCCCCGCCTACCTGCACGTTATTCTGGTATTTGTATGAAAGCTCGAGGGTTAAGGGATAGGTTCCGGCAGGTGCATTCTTACTGATTTCGATGGTGAACTTTGTGGGGCTTGAGCTATCCTTTCCCTGTTTGAGGGTGCCTGCTTCCTGGGGCCCGGATTTCACCTTGATATTCGGGTCGTCGGATTTGAGGTTTGCAAGGATGCCAATCGCGGTAACGGCCTGAGCTTCGTACTGCATCTCCGTCTGCTGGAGGACCTGGTCTTCGTAGTCCCCTATGTCCGCTTCATCTTCGGACTTGAAGCCGGAAATTGCACCTTTGTTCATCATCTCGATGCTGAGGGTCACCGTGTCCCCTCTGGAAAACTCGTTGTCCCCGAGCAGGGTCGCGCTGAGGTCCGGACCTCCGTAGACGGTGTAGTAATTGTTACTGATGTCAAAATTTTCGGGTAAGGCTGCCTGTGCTGGAAGGGCTGCAAAGCCCAGGATCAGAAGGGTAGTGACTGCAGCAAAAATTCCTTTTTTATTCATTATCATCACCTGATGAATTCTCATTATTTTGATTCCTTTTCCGGTGCATGTTTATGATCTGGTATAGAGAGATAAGGATTATCAGTACGATTGCTATGCCCGTTATGCTTATTTTTTTCTCGGATGCTTCAAGGGGCACATTTACTTTCAGGTTTTTTGAAAAGGAGGTTTCTCCTTCTTCGTCAATGTACTTTATTTCACTGTCAATCCCGTATTTTTTCACAACTGCATCCTGGTCTGCTGAAATTTCAAACAGGGCGGTCTTGCTTTCTCCGGGCCCGATGTCCCCTAGTCTGACTATGGACTTCCCCGTGCTCAGGGGGCTCATGACTATGATACGGGCCATAGCATCTTCTGCTGTGATTTCCCTTGTATTGGTGTAGGTTACCTCAACAACGTTTGTTTCTCCCTGTTTAAGGTTCCCGGAAACTTCCGTCACCTCAAATTTCGGTTCGCTCTCAATAGAGACGGGCAAGCTGAGAACTGTATTTTTTGTTGTATATTCCCGTGTGAATTCCGTATCCGTAAGGCCAAGGTTAATTACTGCAGGAGTTGCTGTCCTTACATTTGCCTGGTACTCGTAGCTTACTGGCAGGAGGAGTTCGTAGTTTCCTGCAGGCGTGTCTCCATCGATTTTTATCGTGAACCGGAGGGTTTGCGTGTGCCCGGTTTCAATCTCTTCCACATCCTGGACGCTGGTTACGGGGTCGACTTCTATATACTCCGTTTCCGAGACAAGGGTGGCCTTGAGGTCTTTTGTAGTTGTGCATTCCTTTTCTTCTTCCAGCTCTGCCACTGCCAGCAGTTCCTCTGTGGAGTTGTCTCCTCCCTGGTCTGCATTCAGCCGTTTGAAACCTTCTATATATCCCTTGTTCACTATTTTTACCTGAAGACCTGCAATCTCCCCCCTCTTGAATTCGGGGTCTCCGACAATAGATGCCTGTATGATAGGCTCTCCGTAGCTCCGGTAGTAGTCCATGGTGTACCCGTGCTCTGGAATAATGAAGTTCACTTCATCATCATCATCGTTTCCAAGGGCCGGGGCTGCGGTTATTGAGATAACTGCAAAAAGTACTGCGATTATAGCGAATGTTTTTATTATCTTCTGTGTAGCTTGATTTCTGGGCTCTTTCATTAGATATCAGCCCCTCGAACTTGTTTGTTGGGTTGGTTTTGTATTGTTTGTGCGCCTCTTCTTTTATCCCGCCAGGTATCCAGGACGACAATCAGGGGCGGGAATACTACAAATGTAGCAATCAGGGCAAGCAGGACATCGATGACCGTTACGACCCCGAAGTCACTTATCATGCCAAACGGGGAGGCGATAAGGGCTGAGAACCCGAATATCGTTGTGGCCCCGGAGGCAACAATTGCAGTCCCTATTTTTGTGCTTGCCTTATGGATGGCTTCCATTGGGCTTGCACCTGCCTCTTTTTCTTCAAAGTAGCGCTCCATCATGAGGATTGCGTACTCGGACCCGACCCCCAGGATCAGGGCTCCGAGGGTTGCGGTCATGGGGTTGTAGTCAAGGTTCAGGTAGTCCATAACCCCGCCAGACCATCCGATCACGATAAACATGGGAATGACCGGAGCCAGAGCTTTTAGCCAGTCTCTGTAGACTATGAAAAGCCCGGCAAGGACCAGGATAAGCCCGAGGAAAGTCATCTGCACCCTGCCGCTGGTAAGTGCGGTTATGACCTCTATGAAGATCACGTTGTTTCCCGTAATCGTGATAGATGTGCCGGGGGGCGCCTGCATCCACTGGATATCCTCTCTTACGATGTTGGTCAGCTCTTTGATCCCTGTTACTTTTATGTCAGAAACGGCGTTTCCGATGTTTAAGTTCAGGAGAAGCATGTTTTTCCCGTGCATGTAGCGGGTTTTCTGGTATTCCGGAATTTCTTCGTAGATTGCCTCTATTTCCTGGGAACTTTCCGGTATTGTACCGCCGTTTTGCTCTTTTACGAGGGGTACGATGCTTGATGCACTGTATATATGTCCTCTTCCGCTTACCTCATGTTCGCTGAACTCGTCGATCCACTTCAGGATATCGGGGTCGGCAGTATCTTTTACCTTTATGATGATGTTCAGCTGGTCGTCCCCGCCCATTATATCGCCCATGTGTTCCAGGTCTACAAGGGCGGGCATGTCCTGGGGGACAAAGGTTGTGACGTCAGTCTGGATGCCCACGGACTGGTCGGCATAAATGCCTCCGATACAGAAAAGTGCCGCAATCCCGAGCACTATCACGTCGTATTTTATTGTAAAGTCGGTAAGCTTCGTCAGGAAGTGTTCCATTTTCTGGGTTTTCGCGTGCCCACCCGGGGTTTCCCCGGTTTTTGTTCGGCCAGGTTTTATTTTATTTTTCATTTTCCCGAACAGGTTCTTTTCCGAGACCCCGTCAAAGAGGGATACCGTGATGACGCCCACAAATATGGCCGCAAGATAACACATGACTATCCCTATCATGAGGAGTTTTCCAAAATCCCTTATCATGGGGACGGAAGAGGTGAACAGGGATGCAAAACCGAGAGCTGTCATCCCGAGAGCGACAAGGACAGCAGGGCCTGTATTTCTAACGGTGGCCACGATTGCGTTGGTTTTGTTGCTGTTTTCCTGCAGTTCTTCTTCTATTCTGTTATGGAACTGGATAGCATAATCGATGCCAAGCCCTATCAACACCGGGAAAGCGGCCATGGAAACCATGGAGAGGGGAATTCCAATGTATCCCATAGCTCCAAAAGTGAATATTATTCCAATCAGGACAATAGGTAAGGGCAGGAGTCTCCAGCGGACGTGCCGGAAAACAAGGTTTAGAACAATGAGCATAAAAAAAGCGGAAAGCCCGAGAAGAGGTCCCATACTTGAATTCATTTCATCGTTCATTGAGATCTGGAATGCCGGGTCACCTGTTACTATGATGCCGTATGAGGGGGGAAAATCCGAAAATGTGATTGCTTCTTCGGTTGCGTACAGGATTTCTTTTTGCTTTGTCTCCGTGGTTGAGCCTGCCATTACCACTGAGATGAACATGTGCGTATCATCAGGTGTAATGATCTCAAAACTGTCCGGGTTGCTGTCGATTATGGCCTCAATTTCTTCATCTGTGTCCGGGACCACGTATCTGCCGGTCATCTGGTAATTTATGCCTTTGATAATCGATGCAGGGCTCGTGGTCTCGATGACGCCTTCCGTGGACTGGAGCTGGTGTTCGAGTCGGTCCACAGCCTTCATAAGTTCCGACGTTTTTACCTCATTTCCCTCCACCATAACCACAATGGACTCTGTCTGGAAAATGTTCAGGAAAAGATGGTCGAAATCCTGATACATTCGTGAGTCTTTCCCGACAAAGGTTTCGGTGCCTGATGCCATTTCTATTTTCTGTGCGCCCTGCATTGCTATGATTATGAAAAGGAAAAAGACAAGGAGTATGGTCAGGCGGTTATTCTGGATAAAAAATCCTAGTTTTTCAAAAATGTTCTTAATGGCGAATTCCCCTCATTTCGATTGTCTCGAGCATAAACAGGTTCTTAAGCCGGGTCTCGCTTTTTGAGGCTCAGGGGCCAGTACTGTAAACCCTGGTTTTTAACCTTAAATCTGTAAACATTTGTATCTAATGAATCTATTTTCTATTCATTTATATAATTACTTGATACTGTTTTCTCTACATTGAGGGTATATTGAAAGAAAAGATTTAAATCTATTGTTACTTTAGGGGTAACAAATGTATCCTGCGATAAATCCGGAGCTTGTCAGTAATCTTGAGAAGCTGGGGCTTACCGAAAATGAGGGAAAGGCCTATGCAGGGCTTGTAAGTTTGAAAGAAGCCACTGCAAGGGAAGTCCATGAACTGACAGGAGTTCCCAGGGCTAAGGTTTATGATATCCTCAAAACACTGTCCATGAAAGGTTTTGTGGAAGTTCGGCAGGGGTCTCCTGTTTATTTCAGGGCGGTCGACCCGAAGCATGTAATTGGCAGGATCAAGGACGAGTTTTTCACCTGTGCCATCGAGGCTCTGGACCAGCTTAACGAGTTGAGTTACGAAATTCCCAGGTCCTCTCCTGTTTGGTGCATCCAGAGCGAATGGGGTATCCGGAAAAGGGTCCGTGAGATCCTCGATAATGTCAGGGATGAACTGATAGTTTTCTCTACCAACCCGGAATTTTTGGGTGAGTTTGAATCCGACCTGAAAAAGCTGGAAAAAAACTGTCGGCTAATTATCATTGTAGATGATCTCAAGAAGTTCAAAGGAATTCCCCTCGACTTTAAAGAGGTCGGTAAAGAGTTTGGGGACTTTGTCCGGAACCTGTTCATTGATGGAGTCCAGTACACTGAAGACTGCTTCATTATTGCGGACGGAAAGGAGTCCATAGCCGTCCACATGGCCGGAGACAAAAGAGAGGCGGTGGTAATCAGGCTGCCTATGGTCTGCCACCTGCAGAAGTTGATTTATAACTGGCTTGTTGAAGGCGGTTTTACAATAGGTACCCATCAATAAGTGCTGCAGGGATGCTACATATGATTACTGGATATGATTACTGGATATGATTACTTCTGAATGTTTATTTCACCGTAAACTACTCTAAATATCTGGGTGTGTTTTCTCAATTTATCCATTTCTTTTTGAATATACACTAATAATTCTAATCTGTCGTTCACCTGTCCCTAATTTATATATTGGGTTTTGATCTTAATTAGGTTCCACTTTTATCAGTCCTGGTAGTTTGCAGGATTTTCACCAAATGTCGTTTCTATTACACAAAAGATCCTCGGAGGTTTAATTACATGAAAAGTGCAACAATCGGAGGTGTGAAGATAAGCTGGCTTGGGAATGCCGGCTTTTTGCTGGAAGGAGAAGGCAAAAGGATTTACATCGATCCATTTGAGATTGCTGAAGAGCCCGAGTTTGACGAAAAGGCTGACATTCTCCTTATCACCCATGAACACTTCGACCACTGCAGCCCTGATGATATCCGGAAGGTCAGGAGGTCTGATTCCACAACCCTTGTCCCTGAGGCCTGTTCTCTTAACTTCAAAGGGGACGCCAGGAGGATTGCCGAAGGGGATGTCCTGGCTGAGGGGCTTGAGATCAAGGGGACAAGGATCGAAGTCGTACCTGCTTACAATCCTGACAAACCTTACCACCCGCGGGGACTTGGGGTAGGGTACATTGTCGAACTTGAAGGGCTGCGCATCTATCATTCTGGGGACTGTGACTTTTTCCCGGAGATGGGGGATATAAGAGCTGACGTTGTCCTGCTGCCCATAGGAGGAACCTATACCATGGATGAAGAGGAAGCTGCCAGGGCAGTTGAGGTTATCTCCCCGAAATTTGCAATCCCCATGCACTACGGAAAGTTTGAGGGGCCGGCCGGAAACCCGGAAAAGTTTAAAACCCTTGTTAAAGGCAAGAAACCCGATGTCGAAGTAATTATTTTCGATCCCTGAGTTTTCCTTTTTCCTGCAACAGGCCACAGGACCTTAAAGGGAGGTTCCGGCCAAAAGAGAAGGGTTATAAGATAAATTGCAGAATCTATCCCATCATGTCGCGAATTCCCAGGAAAAAACAGAAAAATATGCTCCGAAGCGTTGCAACCCAGCGCATGTGGCGCCTCTTTGAGCTTGCGGAAAAGGAGTTCGAGGAACATCCCGAACGAAGCGAACGCTACGTTCAGCTTATCCGGAACATCTCAATGCGAAACCGGATGAGGATCCCAAGGGATATAAAGCACCGTATTTGCAAGCACTGCTATGCTTTCCTCGTTCCCGGAATCAATACGCACCACCGGTTGAAGGGAGGGTATCTCGTAATCTCCTGTGAATGCTGCGGAAAGGAAATGCGGTATCCCTATAAAGGGTTGAAACCTTCCCGGAAAAAAGGCAATAGTAGTAAGGACAGGGAGAATACGTGACCTGAGGGAAAGGCGCCGGGAAAGGTTATGTTAACCCTGCTGAAAGCACAGTCAATATTCTCTGCGCCACAAAAGTCCCAAGAATTATCACAACTGCAATTGAGAGGTAGATGGCAACGTTTCGGTATACGACGTCTTTTTCGGACCCTATCTTTATTCCCAGGGCTCCACCGCAACCCTCGCAGGGCGTAGAGCAACATCCGCACCCTAGCTGAATTTCATGGTTAGGGTTGGAGGGTGTTTTCCTGGACGGAGAGTGCTGGTTTGAACTGGATGTTGGATTTATTACAGGCAATATTTTTTTATTGGTTTCGGACATAAGTGTTTTTTTCACTCCTAACTGATATAAACATTGTTTTTCCTTCCGGAAACTTTGTAAGGTCATTTAAGGCCTGACCGTTTTTTGAAAGGTAATGTGGAACGGAGGAAGGGCCGGGGCCTCTAAACTTTTGAGCTTTACCTGGTTCGAGTCTTTTTTATGCCTGCTGAGATTTGTTTAGCAATCACGGATTTGGGGCCCTTGTTGTCTACAAGCACCCTGCCGCTCACTTCCCACCAGGCCTTTGGATAAGCTTTTTCAGGTTCAACTTCAGGGTTAAGGCCCAGTTCAAGGGCTGCCTCTTTTATTTCATTGAGATGAGGCTCTTTTACCGAACTTTTCCGGGAGATGATTCTTCCGTTGCTTCTGGACCTCGTCTGGTCTATATATGCGGGCCAGATTACAAGTTTTCCCTTGTCTTTCATCATCATATGCTATCTATTTTCTAGATTGTTTTCATGAAATTTAAAACTGCCCCGGAAATACCCTGAGGGCAGACGGACCTGCTCCCCTGGAAAGTGTGAATTCAGCCAATCCTTTTGAATCCTGTGCATGGGATAAATTCAACCGGTTCTTCGGGAATCCCACAACCTTCAGTTATTTATATTTCTCAGACAATCTCTGCTCCGGTGTTTTAAATGATTCCGGGATTTGCAATTGATGAAAAAGTCAGGGCGTATGTCCGGAAAAGCGGGCAGGACTTCAGGCTTTCGACTTCTCCTGAGGGGCCTGTGTTGATGCCGCTTGGATCTGTCTCTGCGAAGCCTTCTGACCTGAAAATCCTTCTCGGAGGCAATGTTCTGTATGTCTCAAAGCTTCAGGCCAAATATATTAAAAAGATAGACTGGCCCATGGTGGAACGATATCTGGATTCCGGTGGGGATGCCGGAGTCTGAGTTTTCCGGGTTTTTCCGTTATTTTTTCTGCTTCGGAGGTTTCGGATAGTTGTTTTACCATTCATTTCAGGCTGCCGCATTCAGGTCGGGTATCCGTTTTGTTTATAAAGATGTGGATGCATAGGATAAAACCTGACATTTACCCTGGCCCTGCAAAGCCCTCTTTTCCGGGGGAACCGGAGATTGCCGCAGGTTGAAAATATACACACTCTAAACTGTATGGGAGAAGTTGTCCGTGAAAATGAAAACTAAAGCTTTGTTTGTGCTCCTGGCCCTTCTGGCGGTCTTCGTATCGGGCTGTATCGAAGAAACGGAAGAAATTGTCCTTGATGAGCCGGGGAACGCTTCTTCCTATGAATTTGAAGTTTTTGTGGATGAAGGCGGGACCGGAATTCCTGCAAATACCACCACTTACTATCCCATTGGGAAAACTACGGAAGTCCGGGTTGTCCATATGGTCATAGATGCCAGCAAGCTGGAGATTTTCCCCACCGAATCCTTTGGCGGAAGTCCCGAGGATGTGCCCATCGAAAACCTCGTCCTGCTTGTAGAGCCTTCGAATGTAACAGAGGCAGACTCCGAAACCTTCATGGAACTTTCCGGAAGGAGTGAGCTTTCGGACCTCAATTATACCCTTACCAGGGAAAACCGCCGCAATATGAAGGTCATAAACCTGGATTTCGAGGAAAATGTAACGGGTTTTATTGCTTATACCCTTAATATGCCGGGGACCCAGAATCTCGCTATCATGAGGCCTGATTCGGAGTTCATCCGTGTGGTCATCCCGGAAGGTTATGCCACGGGAAACCGTGTTTTCGGGATACCCCGGCCCGAACCTTATGCCGCGGAAGAGGACGACCTGGGCAGGCAGACTTTCCTCTGGATTGCCTCGGAAATGGATGAAAGGGAGCAGACTATCCAGGTAAAGTATTACCGTGAGTCTTCTCCCCTGTACTTCTTTGCGGCAATAGTTGCCCTTCTTTTCGGGGTTATGATGGTTTTCGTGCACTACTTAAGAAGCAAGAAGGAACTCCTGAAGGTCAGGGAAATTTTTGAACTTGAAAAGGAATACGAGGAAAAAGGAAAGCGCAAAAGAAAATAAGCTTCTTTCCTCTTTTTATCAGTTCCTATTTATTTTTTTACGAATCCTTACTTATTTAACATAGTTCGCCTATAAATTCTTTTAATGAAAGCCTGTATTCAAGTTCGGTTAAAATCCTTCTTTTCGTCAAAGTCAGGATCAGGTGCTGCCGTTCAGGTAATAGGCTCCCTGATTCTTTTGATGATTTTGTTCATACTTGTGGGGTTAGCTGCGTCCAGTTTCTTTGACAGCTCTCGGGGGGGCGCAAGTTTCCGGTCACCTGTGGCAAAAATCAATATTGAATTCTATGAGGGGGGACTTCCCTGGGCGCCTGAGGATGATAGGGCTAAGTTCAAGGAAAACTTTATTGTGCTTGAACATAATGGGGGTGACTCCCTACCCCTGAAATCTACATCTATTAGAATCAGCGGGTACGGTAATGCATACCAGGGTATTGCGAACGGTAGCGGAAAACCTTTGAAAGGGGATACTCTGGTCTTTTACCATGACCTTAGTCCCGAAAAGAAAAACACCGACTACGAAACCCGAAACTTAGCCGTTCTGAAAGATGGGTTCTGGGACGTCGGGGAAAGGTTGGTGCTTTGCGGAGATGACAGTGCTGAGGGAACTCCTGATTCCAGTGTCAAGGTGAGTGTGGGGAAAGTAGAGGACACGTCTGATAACTACGGTTTCAAGGCCGGATCTGAGATTACCTTAAAGGTTATTGATGCCGAGGGCAGGAACGTTATTGCGGATAGGATAGCTGTTGTTGAGTGTGTAAAAAACTGAGCCTGAGGAGAGGTGAAGAACTTTTCCTTTTAAATTCCTGTGGGGTACCGGCTGGTCTCGAATTCCTCTGTTTTTCAGTTTTTTCCTGGATATTTCCTATCGATAATTTTATAATTGATACGTTTATATTATTCTCAAAGTCTAATGGGGATTTTCGTCTCCACAGATATGTTTAATTAAACATATCCAGGTGCATCTAATTTGATGTTCGGGGTTTGTCTGGTCTTCTGGACGCTTTGTGGCAAATCCTGCTTGAATGCCTGATCTCCAATTCTCCATTGCTGTAAGTAAAAACTCACTCCGTTTATTTCAAAAATTATCTCTATGACATAGCATATTTTTTTCTGTTATGTCGAGATTAACATATTGGTTATTTGTAAATTAATTCCCTGCTTCGGACTTTCCTTTGTCTGCGGCAGGTTTGTGTGATTGTTCAATCGAACCGGGCATCCTCATGGACTCCTGATATGTTAGGCTTAACATAATGAATGTGGCATAATGAATGTGACATAATGGGTGTGACATGCCGGGGTGCCCGCTAAAGAATATCTCGGATTTAAATTCCGGATTTAGATCCTGTGAGGCGTCCCATGGAAACGATTATAGAACAAATAAAGGACCCTGAACTGCTTTCCCAGATCGATAAGCTCGTTCCCTTTCATGGCTACCTGACTTCCGGGGCTTTCATCGGCCTCCAGATGCTCAATATTGCAAGGAAAGTGCTCGATGTCAGGGACGGGGAGCGCATATACGTGACCTGTGAAACCCGAAATTGCGTGCCTGACCCTTTCCAGATCCTGGGCGGGGCAACCAGCGGGAACAACGGGCTGAAAATCAAGGACCTGGGGAAAATGGCAGTTACCGTGAACAAGCGAGTTCCTGATGGTGAAGATACTGTTAGAGGGGTCCGCATTATGCTCGACCCTGATAAAACAAAAGCGTATCCGACCCTTCACGCCTGGTACCTGAATACCGCAAAGTTCCCCCATACCGAAGTCCTGCCAGACCTGCTGGCTGCCGGGGAAAAGGTGTACACCTGGAAGTTTGTGGACCTCGAAGTCCCGCTTAAGGGGAAAAAACGGATACAGCGCTGTGAAAACTGCGGTGAGATGTTCATTCGGTATAATGATGAGCTGCTGTGCGGCGAATGCACAGAATAACGGTTTAGAGGTAAATAAAATGCAAGATGACAGAAGATTGTCGGTCTTTTCCGAAAAAAAAGACAAGCAACTGGTCTACCTGCCTGAGAAATGCATAGGCTGCGGGACCTGTGTGCAGGCCTGCCCGAAAGGGAGCCTTGCAATCGGGGCCGTGGGTGCCGTGGCAAGAGGCCTGTTTGATGCGGATTTTCTTGAACCGAAAGGTGAAGACTGCCTTGTCTGCGGGATCTGCGCCAGGGTCTGCCCCACAGGTGCCCTGGAACTGAGGCAGGAAGGAAAGTCCCTGAAAGATGCTTCTTACCTTTCAGGAGCCCTGAAGCCTACTTCCGTGAACGAAAACTGTGTCCACTGCGGGCTTTGTGCGGAAGTCTGTCCCAGGGACTGCATTACGGTTACAAAAGAACTTGCCGGAGACGGAAGCCTGAAGCTGGTCGGAAAGACCAGCATTGATACGGAAAGCTGCGTGCACTGCGGCTGGTGTGCGGCGGTCTGTCCTGCAGATGCCATTTCCGTGGAAAAGCCCTTTGAAGGCCGCTGGGAATGGGACGAGAACGTCTGCCAGACCTGCCACACCTGTGTGGAAGTCTGCCCTGCAAATGCTCTTTTCAACAAAGAATGGAATGCCGGGGAAAGGGTAGAAAAGCTTACGCACAGGCCTGATGCCTGCATCTACTGCGGGGCCTGTGCCGTGTCCTGTCCAGTGGACGCCATTGATGTCCGAAAGACCGCTATCCTGCCGGAACTGGAGAAAAAAGGTCCCCTTGAGAAAAAGCTGCTTGAGGCCCCGGTCCCTGAAGCCCTGCTCCGCACCCGCCTGGAAACCGACGATGCAAGCTGCCTGGGCTGCGGGAACTGCGTGATCGTCTGTCCCGTAAATGCCTTTGGGGACAGGGAACTTGCTGCAGGGCACCTGAATAACCTGGATGAGAAAGCTATCCTTGAGGTTAAAGACGGAAAGGTAGGAGTCGTGGATCAGGAACTCTGCGGGGGAGACGGCACATGTGCCCTTATCTGTCCCGTAGATGCGATCAGGCTTGTGAAAAGGGAGGTGGAATGATATGGCAGGAACAATTGCCGTTAAGAACGGGTACGTCTTAGATCCCCTGAACGAGATCAACGGGGACGTTATGGACATCTTCATCAGGGACGGAAAAGTCGTAAAGGAACTTTCCGCTGCTGAAATGCAGGACACAAAAGTAATCGATGCCACAGGCATGACGGTCATGCCGGGCGGGGTTGACTCCCACTCCCACGTAGCAGGGGCAAAAGTCAATGCCGGAAGGCAGATGCGTCCTGAAGACCACTACAAATGCAACATTAATAAGACCGGGTTAACTCATTCGGGTTCGGGATACACTGTCCCTTCGGTCTACAAACAGGGCTACGATTACGCAGCAATGGGTTACACCACGGTCTTTGAAGCCGCAGTTCCCCCGCTTGAAGCCCGGCATACCCATGAGGAAATGCGTGCCACTCCCCTTCTTGATATGGGCAGCTACCTGGTGCTCGGGAACAACTGGTTTTTGATGCGCTACTTAAGGGACGGAGAAATCGATAGAGCAGCAGCCTATGTTGCCTGGATGATGAAAACCCACAAGACCTACGGGATCAAGTGCGTCAACCCTGCGGGGGTTGAGAACTGGGGCTGGGGTGAAAACGTAAACAACCTGGACCAGGCCAACATCCATTTCGAAATGACTCCCAGGGAAATGATCAGAGGCCTGACAGAAGTTAACGAAATGCTGGGAATGCCCATGCCCCTGCACCTTCACGCCAACAACCTCGGGCATCCGGGCTGCTATGAGATCACAAAAGACTCCCTGAAAATCCCTGACGGGGTAAAGGCTAAACAGAAAATGGACGTGGAATGGGCTGAAACAAAAATGGACCCTTCCCGGGAACGTTCGGTCTACCTCACCCACCTCATGTTCAACAGTTTTGCAGGCACAAGCTGGGGGGACTGTGAGTCCGGTGTGAAAGACATTGCGGATTACATTAACAATAAGGACCATGTGGTTATCGACAGTGGCTGCACTCCTTTCGGGGAAGCCACGGTCATGACCGGAGACGGCCCTGCAATCCACGACCTCTACACCCTCACAGGCAACAAATGGTCGAACGCGGACATTGAGCTGGAATGCGGATCAGGGGTTATTCCTTTTACCTACCTTAAGTCCAACCCCGTGCACAGTTTGCAGTGGGCCATGGGGCTTGAGACTCTTCTCCTTATCAAAGACCCCTGGAAGACCATCATGACCACAGACAGCCCGAACGGTGGGCCGTTTACGAAGTATCCTGTAGTCATGACCTGGCTCATGTCCGAGGCTTCCAGGAAACAGACCTTTGGCGAATGCCATAAATGGGCCAACGACAGGAGCGAGCTTGGCGGCGTGGACCGGGAACTTTCCCTCTACGACATTGCAATCCTGACCAGGGCCAACCCTGCCCGGACCATTGGTATGGCGCACAGGAAGGGGACCCTGGGAATCGGGGCTGACGGGGACGTTACGGTTTACAACCTCAACCCGCAGAAGCTTGATTCGAACAACTACGAGGAACTCATCCGGGCCTTTGCACGGGCTGAATACACAATCAAGGCGGGAGAAATTGTGGCAAAGAACGGGGAAATCGTATCCGTGCCCGAAAAGCGGACTTACTATTCCGAGGTGCACGTGGAAGACGAAAAGGAAAAGGAGATGCTTGTTGACGTGAAGGAGTGGTTCAGGTACTACACCCTTGGTTTTGCCAACTACCCGACTCCTGAAAAGTACCTTGAAAACCCGACCCCGATACAGATAAACAAAGAGAGGTGAGGCAATGGCAGAAGTAGTGCTTATACCGAAAAAGGAAATTGACATCAAACTTGAGGCAGAGGCCATCACCCCTGACGCGTTTGCCGGCAAGAGCGCCGAAGAAATCGGAAAACTGGAAATCTGGCAGGGGCCAAAGACCTATCCCCTTGCCGAGTTTTTCGATGTGGAAAGAAATGAAGAGGATTTTGCCGGGGAAACTGCTGAAGATACCCTGATCCGCATAAAAGGGGACATGCTCCGGGTCAAAAAGATCGGAGAAGGCATGACCGCAGGCAGGATCGAGATTGAAGGTTCTGCAGGCATGCATGTAGGTACCGGGATGAAAGGAGGCGAAATCCTGGTCTCGGGAGATGTGGATTCCTGGGCAGGTATGGAAATGGAAGGCGGGCTTTTGCATATCAAAGGCAACGTCGGTGACCACGTTGGCTGCGCTTACCGGGGTTCCTGGCATGGGATGAAAGGCGGGCGCATCGTGATAGAAGGCTCTGCCAGGCACCAGCTCGGCGGCGGCATGGACGGCGGGGAAATTTTCGTGGAAGGAAATGTGGAAGGCTTCTGCGGGATTCGCCAGACCGGCGGGCTTATTGCTGTCCGCGGCGGAGCCCTTCGCACTGTTGGGGTTGAAATGAGTGGGGGAACCCTGCTCATCGGAGGCCGGATCGAGCGCTTTTCTCCGGGCTTCGAATACGTCGGGTCAGAAACAGGCCCCGCTTTCGGAGACTTTGAGTTTGCAGGAGAGTTCAAGAAATTTGCAGGGGACTTTGCGATCAGCAAGCGGGCAAAAGGCGTGCTCTACGTGGCTGCGGACGCAAACCCGGGGCTCTGAGGTGAGAGGAATGGAAGTATTACTCATTACCGGAAGTACGATTGAGGAAGGCAAGCTTGCCAAGGGTGGAGACAAGCTGACCGCCGAATACCAGGCGGAATGTGCGGTCTGCTGGATTTCCCCTGAAGATTTTGAAGTGCTCGGTTCTCCCGAAAAGGTGAAAGTGACCAGCCGGAACGGCAAACATACGGTTGCAGTCAACACGAAATGCACGGATGCGGTCCGGGAAGGGCATGTGTTTATGCCAAGGGCGATCTGGTCAAACGTTGTTATTGACCCCGATACTCTTTCCACGGGCTCTCCCCTGTACAAGGGCGCTCCTGTAAACATCGAGCCTACGGAGGACGAGGTCCTGAGCGCCGAAGACGTTGTTTTGAAAGTTTATGTCGGAGGGCTGTGAATATGGTTTCCAAAAACATAGTATGTCCTGTCTGCGGAGCAGCCTGTGATGATATCCAGGTCGAACTCGGGGACGGATCAATTGAAGTAAAGAACGCATGCAGGATGGGAAGTGCCAAGTTCAGGGAAGTTGTAAGTTCCCACCGGCTCAGAGAGCCCCTCATAAAGGTGGAAGGAGACAGCAAGCCCCAACCCGCAGCCTGGGACGCTGCCCTTGAAAAGGCTGCTGATATCCTGGTTTCCGCAAAGCGCCCCCTGCTCTTCATGGGGAGCGAGACCTCCTGTGAAGCCCACGAAGTAGGGCTCCATATCGGGGAATACCTGGGGGCAGTTGTCGATTCCAATGCTACGATCTGCCACGGCCCGACAGCCATGGGAATCCAGGAAGCTGGAAAAGTCGGCGCCACGGAAGGGCAGAAGAAAAACAGGGCTGACCTTGTGGTATACTGGGGGACCAACCCGCTTGAGTCCATGCCGCGGCAGATGTCCAGGTACGGGGTTTTCCCGCGGGGCTACTGGACAAAGCGCGGGCGCTTTGACCGGACTGTCATCACCATTGACCCGAGAAAGACTCCCACCGCAGAAGCTTCCGACCTGCACATCCAGCTCAAACCCAATTCCGATTACGAACTGGCAAGCGCCCTTCTGACACTCCTGCACGGAAAAGAGCCCCATCCTTCGGTAGAAGAAATTACCGGGGTCTCCATCTCCACCATGAAAGAAATGCTCGAGATGATGAAGAACTGCAAGTTCGGGGCTATTTCCGTAGGCCTTGGCCTGTCCTCCTCCATAGGCAAGCACAGGAACGCCGAGATTGCCATGAACCTGGTCAAGGAGCTGAACAATTACTCAAAGTTCACTTTGGGCGCTCTCCGGGGTCACTGCAACGTCGCAGGCTTCAACCAGATAGCTTCCTACCTCTACGGCTACCCCTTCGGGCTTGACTTCATGAGGGGCCACCCCCGCTACAACCCCGGAGAATTCACAACCGTAGACCTCCTCAGGGAAAAAGACGTGGACGCAGCCCTGGTTATGTGTGCCGACCTTGTCTGCCACATCCCCGCCGACTGTGCCTCCTACCTTGCCGAAATCCCCCTGGTCTGCCTGGACATCGCTCCCTGCCCGACCACGGTAGCATCCGACGTAGTACTCCCCGGAGTCATCGACGCCATGGAATGCGACGGGACCTTCTACAGGCTCGACGACGTTGCCGTGCACTTCGAACCCTTCACAACTTCCCCCTTCGAGTTCACGCAGAGCAACGAAGACACCCTGAAGCAGCTCTTTGCCAAGATCAAGGAAAGGGTTTAAGGGAGCTTTTCTTTCCCGTGGGTTCATTTGAGAATGGTGGGAAACAAAGTGATGAAATAATGAAATGATGAAATGAGGGCGATTAAAGCCCTCTACTTCTTTTTTAGCTTTTCAGTTTCCAGAGGTTTGATTTTCTAGTTTTTAGTTTTCTTTCGATTTGCTTTTCTGTTTTTTTCAGTTTCCAGCGCCATTATACAATTTTCTAGTTTTTCAATTTCCTGTGCCGCTATGTAATCTTTCTGGCTTTTCACTTCCCAGTGAAGCAGTTGTCTTTATAGAGATCGAACCCCGGGAACTCACCGGTTGCGCAAGCAACCGGCCTTTCCTGAAACTATATTATGAAACTACACATAATCGTCGAAGTTTTAACATAGTAATAATCTTTGAATGTACTTTTATACAACCTGCCATTAAATACAATCGCTAATAATTATAACTGTAAAGTATTTACTAAGGTTTGATCCAAATGTTCAAAAGAAGCAATATTGGCAAATGGCTGCTGCTTATGATATTTGTCTTAATTTTATCATCTGGTTCTGCAGGTGCCGATGATGATGAATTGAACGATTCCGAATATAATGAAATCTCCGATTCTATAACGGAATTTGCAAATGATCCCTCGTTCATAGCCTACAGGGGAACCGTGCCGGAAACAATTGATCGGGAATGGAAAAATTCAATTTCAGATTGCTGGCTAAATCTTAACCGTATAGGGCCGTCATATTCCGAATTTGACAGCTCCATAACAAACATTGCTGTCAGTCATGTACTAATAATTGAATTGGGTTCTGAATATCAAGGAGAAGTAGATGACTCCAAAATTGACGAGATCTATCAGAAAATTGAGGATTACTGCGAAGAGCAGGAAGGAATAAGCGAAATCCCTGTTGTCTTTTTGTGGGATCAGGATGAGGGGGACCCATTACCGGACTACGGGCAAGAGATGTTTGAAAAGGCCGAGAGCAGTTCCGGATTCGTAGCTGCTCGAGGAACAATGCCTGTAATTATAGATGCCAGTGAAAAAAGGGAGTGGACAGATTCACTTGTTCAGTGTAGTCGGACACTTTGTAATCCTTCTCATCCTGATGCAGGAATTGGCGCGCATTTTGTTGAATTCGATGGCCCTGTGAGCAGTTTTGGGACCTCAATTAATGGATATTTAGAAGTAGGTTTTCAGGGATACAGTTCAGAAAAAGTAAATGAATCTCTAATTGATGAAATATATCAAATAATCGAGGACAATTGTGAACTGAAAGGAATAAGTGAAGTGCCAGTCGTTTTTATGTGGGGAGAAGAGGTAATTGAGGAAGAAGAGGTTGAGGCGCCGGCACTGGATGAAGTTGATAATGCTGATTTGTCAGATGAGAAAGAAGAAGCTGCGGATGATGAAACAACCAATCAAACACCTGGCTTTACTTCAATAATGGTCATTTTAGGGCTTTTGCTTCTGGTGAAGATAAAGCGGAAGTAATTTTTTCTGGGAAGAGTTTTCCAATTACTGCTTCTACCTTATAGCCTATGTTCGAACATACGGCTATTTTTTATTTTTTTCAACTTCTTTTTCAATTTACGTATGGAAAAGCCGGTCGTCTTCGACGACCGGTGAGAGCGTGGGGATCAGAAATCTATACGATTTAACTTTCCCGGGGACTGAAATCCTTTGTCAATAAACGGCTAAGCTGTCATTTTTTCCTGAAAGCCACTTTTTCGCCACAGCACCGGTGTAACTTCTTTGTTCCCCCTGCCTCGCTAAGCACGGTAAGCATATTCTTCGAATCGGTAATTTTTGTCCCCATTACTGCCGTAACCCCGCGTTCAAAGAAAGGCTTCGGGTACAGGGGTGCACTTGGGCCAAGCAGTATAACTTCTCTTGCCTCCCCGGAGGCTGCAAATTTCAGGAGCTCGTCCAGTGTGCCGTTGGCAAGGGTGCTGGCGCTGAGGATGATTACGTCAGAGGCGGGTAGGACTTCATCTGCCTTTTCCGAGGGTAGGGTTTTTACTTTCGGGGATTCGATTTCCCGCTTTTCAAGGACTGTCAGGCTCCCGGCTTTTTTCGAAATACTCGGGACCATGGGGGCGAAGTATCCCACCATTGCAACCCTGTCTTCGGGGTTGATGAGGTCAAGGACGTCAAGTTCCGTGTCAGGTCCCGAAGCCGGGAAGCTTTCTGGTTTTTGGTCCAGGAGCATGTGGGAAAGGGCGTTTGCGGCTGCAATTCCTACGGCTGCTTCAAGGTGGTTTTTCGAGAGAGCCAGTTCAAGCAGGGTGCCTGCGGAGCTTCCTTTCAGCCTGCCTGCAAAACCCATGGCAGGGCAGCCGGAAAAATCAAAAATTGGGGTGCATGCCACTCCTCCGTAGCCGTCCGAGAGCATGACTCCGGTGTAGGCAAGGCCTATGCGGACGTCTTCGGCTTTTATTTCTTCAAGGGCAGGCCCGAAGTTTTGCCTGAGTTCGTTTACGAGGGCGGGTACGGCTCCGGTTTCATAGTTTTTTTCGTTGCCTGTCATGAGGTCACCTTCATCTTTTTCCTTTTACTTTAATTTCCTGTTCTTTCTATTTTCGTCGTAAAGTCAAGGGGCTGTGCATAATACGGGGCACTCGAAACTATGATGTCCACGAAAGGCGCGTATTCGGGAATCTTTTCTGCCTTTATGCCTCCCACGGCGAGTTCGAGCTTCGGGTTGAGTATCTTGAGTTCGGGTCCCAGTTTCCGGAGTTCTTCAGGGGAAAGGTGGTCCAGAAGCATGATGTCGGACATTTCGGCGAATTTGAAGGCTTCTTCCCGGGACCTGGGCTCGATTTCTATCTTCTTCAGGGCGCGGAGTTTTTCCAGTTCTCCTGCCACTTCCAGGTGGTTCTGGCTGAGCTGGATGGAATCGCTCAGGGAGTTCCTGTGGATGTCCCCTCCTCCTGCCCTTATGGCTTTTGTCTCGAACCTGCGGGTTCCGGGGTGGGTTTTCCTGCTTGCTGCGATTATTACATCCGGGTTTTCTTTTCTGGCTGCGTTTACAAAAGTTGAGGATTTGCTGGCTATGGCACACATGACGGTGAGGAAGGTCTGGGAAACCCTCCAGAATTTGAAAAGGGTCCTGAGCTCTCCTTCGGCTTCGAATATGCTGTCCTGGGGCTCGAATTTTTTCCCGTCCCTGATGTATTTAAGGACTTTCAGGCCTTTTTTTTCGTAGTATTCGGCCAGGTCTTCAGCACAGGCGCAAACCCCGGCTTCCCGGGTAAAAATCTTGAGTGTTCCTTTTCCTTCAAGCTTTAGCAGTTCTGCGCTTTCATCCTGATAGGGGCAGTCCTCAAAAAAGTACAGTTCAAAAAGATCGATCATGGTCTGGCTCCTTGCTCCTTTGTTCTTGGCATTTTATTTTTGCTTCTTAATTCCGGTTAGCTTACTCAGCGTATTATTCTGGCATTTGCAGCTTTGAATACGGCATAAATTTCCTTTCCGATCCCGAGGTCCAGTAATTCACATGATGTTGGAGTTACCACGGCTTTTAACTCTGAAATTCCTGATTCGGAATTCCCCTGCCCCGAATTTCCTGCCGCAGAATTTCCGATTTCCATTTCGACCAGGACAAGGTGTTCCTTTTTGGAAATTCCAGTAACTATGCCCTTTACCGTGTTGCGGGCAGAACTTTCCACGGCTCCCCTGGCAAGGATTATTTCTTCCGGACGGATGGAAATACTTACTTCCTCTCCGGGTTCGGCGGAGTCGGCGGAATAGATCTCAAAGCTCTGGCTCTGGTCCCGGTTCTTTTTCTGGTCCCGGTTCTGGTTTTGATTTTGTTTCTGGATTTTATTCGGGATTTGATTCTGGCCCGGGCCCCGAATTTCAAGCACTGTGAGTTTTCCTTCGAGAGCCCTGACCTTTCCCTTCAGCACGTTGGTGCCCAGGAAATCCGCTACAAAATCAGGAGACGGGCGCCTGAATACGGATTCTGGATCTCCTTCCTGCATCACTTCTCCATTTCTTATGATAACCACCCTGTTTGCAAGGCTCCAGATATCGTCAAAATCGTGGGTCACGTGGAGCACGGTGGTCCGGTATTCCCGGATGGCTTTTTTCAGGGCTTCCCTCATCTTTTCCCTGTTCCTTATGTCAAGGGCGCTGAAGGGCTCGTCCAGGAGGAGGAGTTTTGGCCGGACAACCAGGCTCCTTGCAAGGGCTGCTCTTTGCTTTTCCCCTCCGCTGAGGGTGGTGGGTTTCCTGTGGAGAAGGCCGTCAATTCCTAGGATTCCGGCTATCTGCCGGACTTCGCTTTCTATCTGTTTTTTGTCCCTGAGCTTTTTCCGGAGAGCGTATGCGATATTTTCAAAAACGTCCATGTGGGGGAAAAGCATGTGGTCCTGGTAGACGATGCTGATCTGCCTTTTGTCGGGAGGAAGCGCCGTAATATCCCTGCCTTCCAGGAATATACTGCCTTTTTTGGGTGCATAAAACCCGATTACGGTTTCTAGGAGGAGGGATTTCCCGCTGCCCGAAGGGCCTGTAAGCGCTACATAATCTCCTTTTTCAGCCTCCAGGTTCACACCGGTCAGTTCGAAACCCCCCACGTCAAGGTGAAGGCTGTTTACTTCCAGGAAGTTCACAGGCTGCCTCCTTCGAAACGCTCAAAAGTCAGGATTGCCAGGAAAGCGATCAACATCAACAGGACTCCGCTTGTGATTGCCATTTCAAGGTTCCCGTAGGAGATGTTCAGGTAAAGGGTCACAGGCAGGACTTCGGTGTGCATGTATGAGCCTCCTGCAAGGATAAGTACGGCTCCGAAAGCTCCTATGCAGCGGGCAAAGGTGATCACCGCCGAGGCAAAAAGCCCGCTCCGGGCCATCGGGAGGGTTACGTTCCTGAAGGTTTCGAATTCCCCGTATCCGAAACTCCTGGAAACCTGTTCGTACCTGGGGTTTATGTCCTCGAATGTGGAGTAGATAACCCGGACTGCATAGGGAAAAGCTATGAAAAACTGGGCGACCACTATCCCGAGTTTGCTGAAGGGAACCTTTATTCCAAGGGTCTCGAGGAACGGTCCCAGAAAGCCCTGTCCGAAGAGGAGGAGAAGAGCAAGCCCAAGCACGAGTTCCGGAAATGCCATGGGAAGCCCGAGTATTGTTTTTACAAGGCTTTTTCCCGGGAAGGAAAAACGGGATAGGGCATAGGCTGTCGGGATGGAACAGCCCATAACCGTTAATGTAGAAAGCGAGGCGGTGAGCACCGAAAGTTCCATGGAATAAAGCATCTCTTCCGACATTAGGGCCGAGAGGAGTTCGGAAGGCTTCAGGACGAGAAGCAGGGTTCCCACGGCCAGGAAAAGCAAAAAGGTGAAGAAAAAGGAGATGCCGATGGTGGCATTCCTGAACCAGGAATTCCTTACGCAGGTTTTTCTTATGCAGGAATTACTTATGCAGGAATCCCTTACGCAATTCTTTTCGTGGTTTTTTCCTGTGCAGCTTTCTTTTGTCCAAATTTTTCTTACGGACTGCATGGCTCAAAGCCCCATTTTTCCCAGGTCCCTTCAGCTTTTTCACCTGCTATATAATTGTTAAAAGCTTCTGCAAGGTCAGGTTCATTCGTATAAACGGATACCGCCGTGGGGATGGTCTTTATAGCATTCTGTTCTTCGGGGATCGGGACCAGTTCCAGTTTCCCGTTTGCTTCTCCCCAGCTTCCCATATCCTCCCAGATTATGGTCGCGTCGACTTCCCCGGTCACGACATAGATCAAGAGCTGGTTTACCGTTGTGGTCCGGACAATCGTGTTATTCTCCACTTCCGGGAGAATACCTTCCTGTGAACATATCTTCTCCGAAACCTTCCCGATGGCTGGCCCGCTCGGATCTCCCAGAGCCAGTTCCACTCCCGGATTTGCAAAGTCTTCAAGTTTCCCTATGTTTCCGGGGTTCCCGTAAGGAACCGCAATCACAGGGACGTGCAGGGTTACGTTCCGGACGCTTTCATTCAGGACATAATGCTTGCCCATAGCCTGTTCAGTGTAGTAGTAAGCCCCCGGGATAAAAACGTCGCATTCCTGTGCGGCCAGGATCCCGAAGATTTCGGCACTTCCACCGTACCGGACCTGGATGTCGGCTCCGGTTTCGTTTTCAAAGTTCCTGACCAGTTCGTTCATGGGTTTGATAAGTCCGGCCCCTGAGCAGACAGTGAGGCTTTTTCCTTCAAACGGCATGTCCGGATTTTCCGTAATAGCACCTTCTGCTGATGTATCTGCTGAATTCTTCTCGCTACAGCCGGATACCAATGCTGCAAGGACCAGAACCAGAATTAAAACAAATGTACAAACTTTTTTCATCCGGGAACCTCATCTCAGTGTATATTTTATTGTAGTATTTCTTATGGGGGTTTTCAGTTTAGAGTTCAAGGGATATGTTCAAACATACATAACGGTTAATAAAGTTTTTTATTAAAATATGAGATTCTAAAATCTTTCTTTCAATTTTTATAAAAATTTGCAGCGACGCTATTTTTTATGGGAAATGTCAAAATAACTCCTGTCAGCTGCAGCAGTCATAACAAAATTGAGATTTTTGAAAATTGTGATTTTAAAAGTATTTCGAAAAAAAAGAGCTTGCTTTCAAAACCGTTTTCCTGAAAAAAACGGTTTCAAGAGGGTGAAGTAGTTTGCCGGGTGCAGGGCATCAGCTCCCCCCTCTTTAAAACCCCTTTGAGTCCCTTCCTGCTTATTTTTGATAAGGTCGATGACATAAGTTTGACTGCATCAGTTTGATTGCATCAGTTTGACTGCATCAGTTTGACTGCATCAGTTTGACTGCATCAGAGTTCAATACTTCAGAATCGGATCTTTCGGATCCCGGTTTTTTAGAGTTGACGTAGCTTCTGCCTGTACTTTTCCAGCTCTTCGGCTCCTTTCTCTTTGGAAAAGCCGCTCACCTCATAGATAATGTGGGACGGCAGTACCTGCATTCCCATGTACTCAAAGACGCAGTGGGTGACGGATTCCAGGTGTTTGTTCAGGTCCCCGTGTTCTCCTCCTTCCGAATACCATTCCTGCGAAGCTCCGGACGTGGTGACAATCATTGCTGATTTTCCTTTCAGGAGCCCCGTTTCGTAAGCGCTGTTCGTAATCGGATTGAAGCCGAAACCCGGCGCCAGGACCCGGTCGATCCAGCCCTTCATGATGGCAGGCATGGACGTAAAGTAGATCGGGAACTGGAAAATCAGGAGGTCTGCCCATTTTACTTTCTCCATCTCGGCCAGGATGTCGGGTGAAAAAGCCCCGGTCTTGACAGCATTTATTGCCTCGAGGAAAGGCTTGAAAACGTCCGGCTTTTTCCGTTTCGTGAAGTCTTCCCCGGTGAGTACGGGATTGAAGTTCATTGCATAGAGGTCCGAAAGCTCAACTTCGTGCCCTTTTTCCTTCAGAGCGGCAAGGGCAGTGTCTTTCAGGGAAGCATTAAAGGAAGTTGGTTCCTGTTGTGCATAAATGTAAAGAATTTTCATTATATCCCCCAATACAAATTCTCCTGAGGGTATAAAAGAGCATTGCAGGAAAGAAATTGTAGAAGAGATTGATGAAGGGGGGTATTGCAGGAATGATTATTGCAGGAATGAATTAAGTGCTCGAAAAAGCAAATAAAAAACAGTCCCCGGGAATCTGAAATACCTTAAATCCTTCCGGGGTCGGTTTTAATTCTATCTTCGAGTGAATCCCTTTAATTTTCATGCATTTATTTTCTTCAGCAGCCAGGCCATGTTCTGGCCAAGGGTCTCCATCGTTCGGATGCCTTCTTCATCATTTTCCACTTCCCCTTCTGCGAGCCCTATTCCCATGTTCCAGTAGCTGGACCCCGGGATGATCATCTGGGAGATGGTGAAGAAATGGTTGATAGAGTCAAAGGCATGTATCGAGCCCGCCCTTCTTACGGCAACGACAGCTGCTCCCCCTTTCCGTTTGAAAAGGTTGTCATTTGCTATTGCGACCATTCCCGCACGGTCTATTAGGGCTTTAATTTCCGGGGTCAGGTCTGCAAAATATGTGGGTGTGGCCAGGATTATGCCGTCGGCTTCAGCCATCTTTGCGATGCAGTCGTTTACAATATCCTTGTCGATGGCGCATTTTTTGTCTTTACTTTCGAAGCATTTCATGCAGGCTATGCAGCCGTGAACGCTTTTTCCTCCAAGCTGCACCATTTCGGTTTCAATGCCTTCTTTTTCAAGTTCTGAAAATAAGTGTCCTATGAGCTTTGCTGTGTTCCCCTCTTTTCGCGGGCTTCCGTTGAATGCTACGACTTTCATTTTATTTCTCCTCCAATCGCTTTTTTGGAATAAATGAGTACTTTCAAAATCTAAAAATTTGTTTTATAATGTCAAATTTCGTTCAGTTTTGCCTTCACAGATATTGACATCGATATTCTGTACTGCCTGCCACATCCGAGCCATGAAATTGGCTTTTCCGTTCACGTTCGCTCCCAGCAGGGTTACGGGCATCGGATAGACAAATGTATTGTTGTTGATTTTGATTTTCTCTACCAGTGTTTATTTCCCCTGTCTATTTTATGGGTCCATGTCTGATATCAAATTTGATTGTGCCTGTCAGGTGCTTTTTATGAATTAAAATATAAAATCACAGCTTTTTCCTGTACACATTAACTTCTGCTTCCTTTTCAAGACATTTTGAAATTAATGGAACTGTTTCCTTAAAATGCGCGGAGTTAAAGTGCTCTTCCAGGCTTTTTTCGTCCTTCCACTCCTCTATAATGGTCAGGATTCCAGGATATTTTAATTCCTGATACAGCCCGTATTCTATGCAGCCTTCTTCTTTCAACGATTCTTCAACAAGGGTTTTGCATAAATCTGTGAATTCTTCAATTTTCTCAGGTTTGACCCGATTTTTTGCAACTACTTTTACCGTCAGTGAACTACCCCCACCTGCTTTCTGATGAAAGCGAGGAAGGGGCTTCCTGCTTC
>JAENZL010000003.1:0-188466 GCA_016841265.1 Methanobacteriota archaeon
AATTGTAGTTTTAATTGTAGTTTTAATTGTAGTTTTAATTGTAGTTTTAATTGTACTATTATTGCGTCAAAGGTATAATGTCGTATAAAATCGGTTACTACTATTCAGAATCGTTCAATCTTTGATGATTGACGCGACACTATTATACATTCAGCAGTTTCAGAATCTCATTGATCTCTGTTGTTGGGAGCTGGCATTCGTGGTTCTTGCAGACGTATGCCGTGGCTTTTCCCTGGATCGGGGCCTGGACTTTAGTATATGCAGCCAGTTTTATTATCTCAGGTTCTTTTCCTTCTTCTTCGGGCCTGAAGACCAGCACTTTGTTCGGGATAAAGTAGGTCCGGACTTCCTCAAGCATGTTTTTTGTGTCTGATGCTTCAGGTTTTCCGGCGATTATTACCTCGTATGTGGGGCCGGCTTCAAATTCAAGGGCGGAAAGGAACTGGGTATAACCTGAAGGGATCTTCCGGATCTGGTTTGAAAAGGCTCGCTCCAGGCTATCTGCCATGTCCTCAAGTTCAGAGTCTGCAGTAATGCGGGCAAGGCGCAGGAGGTTTAGCATTTCCACGGAATTCCCGGACGGGATCGCAGCATCCATGAACTCTTTTTTTCTGAAGATCAGGGCTTCGCTGTCGTCTGCTGTGAAGAAAAGACCTCCCTGGGTAGGGTCCCAGAAGTGCTCCAGAAGTTCTTTGTTCAGAGAGATTGCGGCTTTCAGGTACCTGATTTCAAACCCGGCTTCGTAGAGTTCCAGAAGACCATGGATGAAGAATGCATAATCGTCGGCTGTCCCGGAAATTCCGGCAACTCCCTCCCTGTACCTGTGAAGCAGCCTCTGGCTGGGACTGTAGAAGGTATTCAGGATGAAGTCCGCGGCTTTTTCGGCAGCGTCCAGGTATTTTTTTTCTCCGAATGTCTGGAAACTTTTTGCAAGGGCCGCGATCATCAGCCCGTTCCAGTCGGTCAGGATCTTGTCGTCCAGGCCTGGACTCTTTCGTTTGCTGCGGGCGACATAGAGCTTTTCTTTAGCCTTTTTTACCCGGGCTTCGATGTCTTGCTTCGGGATCTCGAGTCTGCTTGCCAGGGTGTCAGTGGACTGGACAAGGTAAAAGATATTGGTCCCTGTTTTCCTGCTCCGGATTTCTTCTTCAAAGTTTCCTTCTTCTTTCAGGTTAAACATCTTTATGATCAGGTCGGCTTCCTCAGGGTCAAGGACTTCCCGGATTTCTTCCAGGGTCCAGAGGTAGTATTTCCCTTCCTCCCCGTCCACGTCTGCATCTTCCCCGCAGTAAAAGCCACCTTCGGGAGAGGTCAGGTCCCTGAGTACGTAGTCAAGGATTCCTTCAGCCGTTTCCCTGTACAGCTCTTTTCCGGTAACCTGGTAGGTTTCCGTATAAGCAGCCGCCAGGAGGGCCTGGTCGTAGAGCATCTTTTCAAAATGCGGCACCATCCACATGTTATCCGTGGAGTAGCGGTGAAAGCCCGAGCCAAGATGGTCGTGAATCCCTCCCTTCTGCATGTAGTGGAGGGTGTGTTCCACCATGTGGAGAGCTTCCGGATCCCCGTTGCGCCTCCAGTGGCGAAGCAGGAAGTAAATCTTGTGAGGGGCGGGGAATTTCGGTGCCTTTTCAAATCCCCCAAAATCCCTGTCAAAAGATCCCAGGAGTTCTTCGTAGGCTTCCTGCAGTATCATTTCCCCCAGGCCTTCCCCTGCCGAGTCTGTTATCATTTCCTGAATTGTCGAGGTTATTTTTTCTGCCGAGTCCAGTACTTCTTCGTGCTGGCGTTCCCAGATTTCCCTGATCCGTGGCATCAGTTCCAGCATCCCTGTCTGGTTGAAGCGGGTTTTATTCGGGATATAAGTGCCTGCGAAAAAAGGCTTTTTGTCCGGGGTCATGATGATATTCAGGGGCCAACCGCCTCTCCCGAGAATGATCTGGCAGACTGTCATATAGGTGTTATCAATGTCAGGCCGCTCTTCCCTGTCTACTTTTATGGAGACAAAGGCCTCGTTCATGAGCTTTGCAATTTCCTCGTCCTCGAAAGACTCGTGCGCCATCACGTGGCACCAGTGGCAGGTGGAGTAGCCGATAGAAAGGAAGATAGGTTTGTTTTCCTTCCTTGCCTTTTCAAACGCCTCTTCCCCCCAGGGATACCAGTCCACAGGGTTATAGGCATGCTGAAGGAGGTAAGGGCTCTTTTCATGGATAAGGCGGTTTGGATGTTCTTTCTTTTCTTCTCCCATTGCAATTTCCCCTTTTATCAGGCTCCTGTTCCTCTTCGGGCAAGTATCCTGCCTTTCAGGATTTTTAATTTCCCAATACCTCCCCGGGTAAGGATCAGGGGAGCCTTTCTTAGCTCTCCTTTTCCTGGCAGTTCCATATAATCTTGAAAGTACTCCCTCCCCGGATCCAAAAGCGCTTCATCCCCCGATTCCCTGATCCCCTGCAGGTGGATCTTGCAGGAATGTGGATTCAATTGTTTAAAGATAATATCCGTTCCAACTCCCCCAATTTCACACAGATTATTCGATCCAGTTTTTTATTTCCGGATGCTCAAGGTTTATACTATTAGGTTTTTGGATAATGGTTATGAATGATTATGAGTACTGACCCCGAATAGTTTCATAAATACTGAACGCTAATGAAATTCTGTTGTCAATTGAGCTCATATATTTAATGAAATTCTGTTGTCAACTGAACATATATTTAATGAAATTCTGTTGTCAGCTGAACTCATATATTTAATGAAATTCTGTTGTTAAATGAGATCACGTCTTAAATGAAATTATTTTGTTAATTATGTTGATCTCTACCCCGATTGCTCTCTGTCCAAAGCCTAAGATCTCAATTAATGCCTGAAAAAATTCGATTATAAAATCCCCATTTTAGATAGTAGTCCCCTGAATATCAATATATCGGTATTTCAGGAGGTTTTGCGATATTTCAATGGGTTTTCAGGTATTTTTAGGGTTCAGACTTCTTATTCCTGGCTTTTGAAATTTTACCGCCTGAAAAGCATTGTTCTCAGGCTGTCAGCGGCTATTGCGGCTCTGTCCGCAACATCACCTATTTTCTCTACGAGAAAAGTCAGGTGGCAGATTCCGGCTCCTCCAAAGATCTTTTCGTTTGCGAATATCTTTTTTAAAAGTTCGCTCTCTATAAGGTCCACCTCATGTTCCAGTTTTTCCACTTGGGGGACAAGAGCCAGGGTTTGCCTGATTTTATCTTTATCCGGATTGTTGAAGATTTCGTAAAAACTGGAAACAAGCTCTTCGTAGACCCTGACAGTCTCAAGAGTAGCCCCTGAAAGCCTGAAGAAACCCGTTTTCATGTCTTCAGGGAGGGAATCGGCCCGGAGAGTCAGCCAGTAAGCGGCACTCTGAGCACTGTTCATGATTTCGTCCTGTTGGTTTAAAAAAAAGAGAAGGTCTTTTGCGTCTACAGGCAATAGCAGGGAAGACGGAAGGCTTTTTCGGATCTCATGCTTTATGGCATCAGCTTCTGTCTCTATCAGGTCAGCCTCGGAACTTTTAAGTTCCACAAGTTCCATGTTCCCTGAACAGTATGCCTCCACCCCCTCTTTCAATTTCCCGGCTGCAAGTACCCCCTTCCCGGCGTGCTCTTTAAAAGGAAGCGGCGGCACTTTTGAAAAAGGCCCTAAGAGGAAACGGATAAAATCCCTGTATTTCATATCCTTCGACCCCCCGAAATAAATATAATATATATAAGGGGAATTATGTGCCGGAAAGATATGAACCTTCGCTTTCAGCCACCTCTTCGTGGAACTTATTAAAAAGTTTCAATTGATTGAAATGATGGCTCTCCAGCTCCTTTTTTCTCCGGGAAGTCCTTCCGGATATTCTTCAGGAAAAGCCCTGTCTTTTAATCGGCCTGAGATGTCCGAGCTCTTCTAATTTTTCGTCGTATTTTCCGGCTCCGAACATCTTTACTATTTTTAAAGCCCGGACCGAATTTTCCCGCTTCTTTTCGGCTCTTCTCACCTGGTAGACCCGGATAGAACGAAGAAGGTCAATTTTCCGGAACTCGGGCCAGTACGGAGCGCAGAAATAGGCCGCACATTCGCTTCCGTTAGCCTGCCAGGGCAGGAAGTTGGAAACCCGCTCGTCCCCCCCCGTCCTGATGATAAGGTCTACATTCGGGACTGCCAGCCCGGGAGACGGATAAAGGTGGTTTGAGATCAGGTTTTCGCTCACGTCCTCAAGGGAGAGCTCTCCCCTTGAAACCCGGCATGCGATTTCCCTCACGGCCTGGATAATGTCCTGCCTCCCGCCGTAGGCAATGGCTACGTTCAGGTAAAACCTGTCGTAGTGTTCGGTTGCCTTTTCGATCCTGTTAATTGTCTTGTTCAGGAAATCAGGCAGTTTGCTCCTGTCCCCTATAACCCTGACCCTCATCCCTTTTTCATGGGTCCGGGGGTCCTTATAAAGTTTTAAAAACTTCCCTTCAATCAGGTTGAAGAGCCCGTCTACCTCCTCTTCGGAGCGCTGGAAATTTTCTGTAGAAAAAGCATAGAGAGTAAGCTGCCGGACCCCAATCTCGTGGCACCACTCAATCACCTGCTCGGTGGTCTCCGCTCCCATGGAGTGCCCGAAACTGCGGGCTTTTCCTAGCTGTCCCGCAAACCTCCGGTTCCCGTCCATGATCACCGCAATATGCGCGGGGATCTCCGAGTGATGAATTTCTTTTGAGAGCCTCCGCTCGTATTCCCGGTAAAATACACTGAAAGTCCGGTTTTTCAAAAATCGGAGCCCCACCTTGAAGCCGGAGTTTATTGATTTCATTTTTAAGTTTCTTATGTGTTTTCCCCCTAATATATAAAGCTGAACAATCTGTATAGTTTTTTATCTCATTATGTACTCTGATACCTTCTTTTATTCAAGGTATTTATAATTTCTTTTGGTGGGGGTTCTCTGCAAAAATAAGCAGTGCGATTATTCCAAATTCTGAATCGAAATTCGAAACACTTTATTTGAACTAATTTTTTAATTTTTTTCTATTTCCTTTTCTACTTCTTTCCTATTTTCTTTCCTATACCTTTTCTATTTCTTTTAAACTTCTTCTTTTAATTCCTTCTTTCGAAAGACAAACTAATTATGAACTTTTTGAAGCCGAGCAGCGCTCTGGCAGAATAAAATCAGAAGCTCAAAGAAATTCATACAAAAAAGAATGTCAATAAGGGGCAATAAACCCCGGTAAAAGGAAAAGTAATATGTTGCGGCTCAGTAGTTTTCAAGCACAGAGCCGACGATAGTTTTGTAAGTATTTTTCAGGGAGTAAACGTTATGGTCTCCTGTAACATTAATGCTCAGGATTCCTAATCTAGTGTTCATTAGCCCGACCATGGCCGACACCCCCCGGTAGCTTACCTCGAATTCCCCATTGTCAAGGAACTCATAAACTTCACCGGTGGTGAACTTGTCTCCGGTCAGGAAGAGATTGAGCACAACCTTGCGTATCCCGCTCTCGTCCCTGCCGAGATACTTAATCAATCTCGCTCTTACCCTTTCTTCCGTAGTCTGCAGTTTCTGACACCTCAGTTAATGATAAATTAGAATTATTATGGGTACTGGATTATATTATATGTTACTATTTGATTCTTAGCTATAAAGGTATGCGACCTGCTTTTCAGGGCACTGAGAATCGAATACCCTATATCCTTATCGTTTATATATTTTAGGATTACTTTTTGAGGATTGTTTACATTAAAGTATAAAATCGGTCTATGTTGTCAAAATTAAAAATAAGGAAGTTCCAGATTTTAGCAGGTTATAGGGCATCCGGGGTACAGGTTAATTTTGATATGTTTCTCTCAAGAACTCAATAAGAGTATAAAGTAATTTTAAATCTAAAAAAGCATTAATACCGTTCTTATTTCTCTCACCCAGAAGTATGATTGGTAAAAATGTTATTCAATTTTTCAAACAGGTTCCTTGCAAAATCAAAATTTAGCAAGTCATTTTCTCTTCCGTTCCTTTTCATGTCAATTCTATTTTTTTAAATAAGCTCTCTAACTGTCGTTATTATACCCGGTCGCTGCGACTTCTTCAGAAACATTTTTCAGGAACTCGGTTTCCAAAACTATTTAGTTATTTTTAACCATTACTTCTTATTAAAGTATGAATGTCTTAATTTGGTAACAGTTCCTCATGAGTCAGACTTTTCTTAGCAGTTCCCTGAATTATTCCCCCGGTTGGGTGTTATTGGCCGTTTTTACGGTGCAGGCGCTGCTCATAAATTAAAAAAATTGGCTGGGTATAAGCTTTTGGGATAAATTTTGCTATAAATATGGGGTAAGTGGGTTTGCAATGTTAATTTTCGGGCATCTGGTCTTTACGGTTGGGGTTTTCTTCATACTTGGGCGTATTCTTCCGGCACTGAAGGGCAGGCTTGACTACCGTTACATAGCTTTCGGAGCCCTGCTGCCGGACATTCTCGATAAACTGATCGGTAGGGTGATCTTTGCCGAGACTCTTGCAAATGGGCGGATTATCGGGCATACACTTGTGTTCTGTCTTTTTATTGCATTGCTGGGTTATTACCGCTACGCGAAGAGCAGGGACACAGGTGTGTTCCTTATATCAGGAGCCTGTTTTTTCCACCTGCTTGAAGATCGCATGTGGAAGACGCCTTATACCCTTTTCTGGCCGGCTTTTGGCTGGGAATTTCCTGTGGGCTGCTATTATGGGGGAGTGCTCGATTACTTCCTGAAAATGGGCACGATCGGTTATGTCCCTTCTCTTTGCCCCTGTTTCATTATCGAGTTTATAGGTTTAATCATAGCGGTAATAATATCTGCAATTTACCTGAGACACAGGTTAAGTCATTGATTTGTAGGCACTTGCTTTTATAGGGGTTGTAATAGATATTTTGTAACAGATATCTCGTGAACAGGCATGCAAACTGAAAATTTAAAGGCAGCATCTCAGGTTATTCTGGAAGTATCTCCAATTACTCTGGAAAATAATCTTTCGGAAAATATACCCTGCTTATGGGAACAGAATGATATTCTTATCTTTCTGGTTGACCTGGAAGATTACGGCACATTGAGTACGGAATGCTTTGACGATATGGAAATGGGAGGCCTGGAGAGATTAAAAACCGGGTATTTCAGGAAAAGGTACATTACTTCCCGAATGGTCCTGAAATATATTTTGTGCAGCATTCTTGAAGAAAGGTCAGTTTCCGATATAGCTACTTATAAGGACAAATACGGAAAAGTCCATGTACGCAACCATGAAGAATTACATGTCTGCATCTCATATACTGAAAATATTGTTGCCCTTGCAGTCTCAAAGTTCGAGCTTGGGGTTGATATTGAGGTTAAAAAAAGGCGGGCTCTTACGAACATTTCCAAATATCTGGATAAAAAAACTTTTCAAACCGATAAACCCGTAAATTGTCTCGATCTCTTAACGACCTGGACCCTGAAAGAAGCGTATTGCAAGTTTTGGAATAAAAGTATTTTTTCTACTTTTTACAGGGAAGTGAATCTTAATAATGTCAGTTATTCAAGCTATATTATAGACAACGAATACATACTTTCTATCATCACTGATGACGACCGGAATGCGATCAATATAAGTCGTCTTCAGAAAATAGCTTATCTATGAAAATACGAAAACGATGCTTTTTGGATGCCGGGAGCAATTTTTACTTCGTTATTCCCTGGGTTTTGCGGGGCTTATGTACAGAACCTTTTATAATGGGCTGCATTTAAACATTTCAAGAAACATTATTTCTCAATATTTTTAAGAAATTTTATCTCCGAAGGCGGGAAGACTCCTTCCTCAGAGGCCGCAGGCCGACAGGTGGGAGATGGGAGCCGTCAACTTCCCAACACTACACTCAGAGAAAACGATATTATGAACAATTGTGAAAATTGAAATGACATCTGGATAAAGTGGGATAATTGATAGGGGCAACAACGTAACAAATGATAATGAGAACAATGTAAATAATTTATATGAGAAACAATATAAATAATTGATAATACGTAAATACTAATGGGGATTACTCAAATATTTACAGGGATATTAACACAATGATATACTAAAGTGTATACTACTCATGTTGTTTTATCCACTATATGAAATTAGGGGGGCTAAGGTCGAATGGAACCTATAAAGAATGATATACTTGATTATCTGAAAGACAATTCTTTTATGGATACGAACATTGGCTTGGAAGATAATGATTCTCTCACCCAGAACGGCATCATGGATTCGATTGGGTTGCTTGAATTGATGGACTATATCTGTGAAAAATATGCTATAGAAGTTCCCGAAGATATGCTGACACCGGAAAATTTTGACTCACTGCAGGGGATCACTAACCTGATTGTCAAACTGGTGAAGTGAGAGATATGAGGATCGATGCTTATATCACGGAATATGCCAGAAGAACTCCTCAGCAAATCGCTCTGGAAGAAGGCAAAAACTCCATCTCCTATAGCTGTCTCGATGAAGATATAGATACTATTGCTTCTTCCATGGGGGACTTTGGGCATTGTAGGTTTGCAATCCTGGCAGAGTCCGGCATACAATATATAAAGATTCTCATGGCAGTATACCGGTCAGCCAACATTGCAATACCTCTTCCGATAGAATTCCCGAAATTCAGTCTGGAGCAGATTCTTGATAATGCCCACGTCAATAATATAATTGCAACAGAGTCACAATACTCTAGATATGGTGAGGATTTTTTTGGGCTTTTTGGAACGGTTGTTGTTGTTTCAAATGACACTTCAGTAACGACCCTGCGTAAAAATATAGTAAATGAGACCAACAATCCGGACCTGAGGCTGGTGCTTTACACGTCCGGCACGACAGGTACTCCAAAAGGGGTCATGTTAAGTGATCGAAATTTGATAGCAAATGCAGAATCGATAATTGAGGTTCTCGGTATAAGTTCCGGTGATAAGGGTGCACTGGTAATATCTCCACACCACGCTTTTGGTAATTCCATAATAGATTCCCACCTGATGGCCGGGGGGGCTGTCAGAATCGGAAGCATGAATTTTATGGAATCTACATTCAGCCTTATTGAATCGGGAGTCTCCGTATTCTACGGAGTCCCAAGTACCTATCGGATCCTCCTCCGCTATCCAGAGAGGTTCAAAAAGGCATTTAAAAATGTCAGAACTGCCGCATCCGCAGGTGGGGGAATGGATGCACTAACCGTGAAAGAGATAAATGAGTTATGCCCCGGTACGGTGATTCTGCCGATGTACGGCCAGACTGAAGCTACAGCACGGTTGGCCTACCTGCCACCGGAGGATGTGGCCGAGTTCGTTGATTCGATAGGGAAGCCGATTCCCGGCGTTATGCTTGACGTATTCGACGATGAAAACAGGTCGGTAGGGCTGAACACAAGGGGTGAACTGGTTGCCAGGGGCGAGAATATTCTACTAGGTTATCTGGACGACGAGATCGCAACTGAAAAGAAGCTCATAAATGGATGGATGCACACGGGGGACTTGGCACAGAAATTGCCCAACGGTTATTTCAGGCTACTTGGCCGAAAGGACGACCTCATAAAAATAGGCGATCATCGTGTGAATCCGAGGGAAATTGAAAAACATATAGAAAGTAACACGGAAGTTTCCAGGGTTTTTGTCGTACCGGTTTTCCACGAACTTATGGGAACTGCGATTAGCCTCATGATCATCCCGAAGGAAGGGACAGAACTTGATGCTCTTTTTTCATTCTGCCGGAAAAATTTGCCCGGATACCTGTGTCCAAGGGAGATTCTTTTCATCGATCATCTTCCATTAAGCGAGAATGGGAAGATATCCAATAGGTCAATTATAGGGGAGTACCAAAATGTCAAGAATAGTGTGTAAAAAGTGTGTTCTGGACTCGGATATGCCAGGCATAGATATTAATGAGGAAAGCGGGCTCTGTCATTTTTGTGAGACTTATGTCCCTTTTTCTGCTCAGGAAAAGAGTGACTATCTGGAGAAAATGGAAGAACTCTTCAGGGAATACGGGGGTAGGGGTAACTACGATGTGGTCTTTGCGCTTTCCGGGGGCAAGGACTCTTCATACACGCTTCACAAACTCAAAAATGAATATCCTTTCCTTAAAGTCCTGGCTGTCCAGTTCGATAATGGGTTCATATCTGATAACGCGGTAGAAAACGCGAAAAAAATGTGTGAGCTCACGGGATCTGATTATTTTAAGCTGACGATGGAAAATGAGGTCCTGTACGAAACTTTCCGGAAAGCTGCGGAATCCCGTGATGCATTCCCCAGGTTAGCCAAATACAGGGCGAGCGACATATGCAACACCTGTATCAGTATCATCAAGCAAAAGTTGATAGAAGAGGCTATTGTTCAGGATGCCCCTTTTATTATGTTTGCCTTCACCCCGGGACAGTCTCCTAATCCCATAATCCCCCTGAAGGCTAATTTTATACGGTGGTCCAGGAGCATTTTTGAGAAACAACTTCAAAAAATTGGTGTTGAAGATAAGGATGAAAAGTTCCTGATTAAAAACGAGGTTATTGAAAGTATGGGCAAGGAGGGACCGAGGATGCTCCATCCTCTGTGTCTGTGGGATTATAACGAAGGTCAGATACTAGAGTCCCTGGTGGAGATAGGGTGGAACCCTCCGGATCTCAATGACAGCAATTCAACTAACTGTACATTGAATTCTTTTGCCTGTCAAAACCATCTGGAAAAATACGGGATCCACCCGTATGCCTTTGATATAGCAGGAATTGTGCGAAGTGGAGATATGTCCAGGGAGGAAGGCCTGGAAAAACTCCACCAGGCGCTATCACAGCCATTGATTGAGGAAGCTGCAAAGAAACTAAATTGCAGGTGAGTAGCTCTCAAAATCTGTTACCAGAGATCTAGTATCTGATCCATTGCCATTCAAGATCTGGACACAGGTGACTAAAAATATGGCTCTTGTTGGGTGAGTAAAGAGAATTCCAGGATCATTGGTAGCCATTTCCTTAAAATTGATTTGAGCTATTTCCTCAAAGTCGAGGGTGGCTATTCCCTTTAAATTACGGGGGCTATCCCCTCAAAATCAACGGGTTAAATTACTTACTTTGTAATTTAATGTGAATCTTCTATCCATTGTGGGGGTAATATCATGCAAGTAATGGATATTCAATTAAATAACATACAAATAATGGACAAACTTAACGGAGACATTGAAAATCTTGCAATGAAGCTCAGGGGCTTTATCAAAGACCAGGTTGTCGGTTTTAAGAAAAAGGGGGTAGTAATAGGAGTCTCGGGAGGAGTGGATTCGGCTGTAGCTCTTACGCTTTGCGTACAGGAACTTGGGAAGGAAAAGGTTTACGGTCTGCTCCTTCCTGAAATAGAATCGGCTCCTTCGAGTAAAACTCTTGGGGCAGAAATCTGTAAAAGCTTGGGTGTGGCTTATGAAGAGGTCACTATCTCTCCTATACTGGAATCCCTTGATATCTATGAGAAGAAGGACCGGATCATAAAGAGGACCTGCCCTGAATATGATCCTGGGATCCATAAAACGTCCCTTATATTGCCTGATTTCCTGAACCAGGGATTGTTGAACGTTCCTTATATACAGTTGATAAAAGACGGGGAATCAGTTGGAAAATACAGGTTGAAGGCAAGCGATTATCTGGAACTTATCGGACTGCAGAACGTCAAACAGAGGTCCAGGATGATAGTCCAGTATATGTATGCTGAGAAGATGAACTATGTAGTTTGCGGCACGACCAACAAGACAGAAATGGTTCTTGGCCAGTTCGTGAAATACGGGGATGGAGGTGTGGATATTGAACCCCTGGCGGATTGCTATAAGACTCAGGTCTATGCTCTGGCAAAATATCTTAATGTCAACGAAGAAATTATACGAAGGCCTCCAAGTGCTGACACCTGGAGCCATTACACCTCTGATGAAGACTTCTACTGGCGCATGCCCATTCATGTCATGGATCAATTACTGTATGGCCAGGAACATCAAATGCCCGTAGAAGTAATTGAGAAGAACACCGGACTGTCCGGAGAGACCATACTCAAAGCTCAAAGGCACATTTCTAGAATTAAAGATACTACCGAATATGTGCGGGCAACAGCACCTATCTACTCTCTGGACCTTTAAGCCACAGTTTTTCTCCGGATGGTTGTTTTCTCATGGGCCGCCTCTGGATAGTTGAGTACATGAGGTACGTATAGGAGGAGAAATGCTCACAGGCAAAGTGGTGCTGGTAACAGGCGCAAGTCGGGGGATTGGAAGAGCTACAGCCTTGCTGGCAGCAGAGAACCACGCACATGTGATCATAAACTACAACCGGAGTGAGGAAAAGGCAGTCGAACTTGCGTACCTGATCCACGGGAAAGGGTTTCAGGCTTCGATGATCAGGGCCGATGTTTCATCCGAAGACGAGGTCAGGGCCATGTTCCGGTCTATCCGGGAGAAACATTCCAGGCTCGATGTGCTGGTAAACAATGCGGGAATCATGCAAAATAACTTTCTGATGCTGAGCAATACGGAACTCTTTGACCGTACCATTGCGACTAACCTGAAGGGGACGTTCCTGTGTTCCAGATACGCATCAAACATGATGAAGAAGCAGGGGTCCGGCAGGATCATCAATCTATCTTCCACCATAGGACTCCACGGGAATGCCGGGCAGACAGTATATTCTGCAAGCAAGGCGGCTGTTGTCGGATTCACAAAATCCGCGGCCATGGAACTGGGCAGGTATGGCATAACTGTTAATGCTATTGCCCCCGGTTTCATTGAAACCGACCTTATCAAGGATCTTAAACCTGACATCAGGGAAAAAATTATTTCCAATATCGCTCTCGGAAGGATCGGTAAACCCGAAGATGTTGCAAAGGTTGTATTGTTTTTGAGCTCGGATCTCGGGGGGTATGTCAGTGGCGAGGTCGTTGTGGTCGACGGCTGCCAGATGATGTGATTGTGGGCCATAACAGTGTTTATAGTTCTGTCATGGCTTTTGTGTCAGGACTTAGAGTAAGTAAAGTTTAACGGTTTTTTTAAGGTCTTTATTGATGGTGTGCGCTCTTTTTCGAATTCACCATCATTTATGGGTTCATAAATCGTGCTAAAAATTGGCCAATTAATTAGCTTAAATTCCTTAACCTATGCCTATGACCTGATCTTTGAATAGTATTTTGTTCATCTTAATTTTGAAAACACGTGTTTGAATGGCCGGGGAAGTTTCCAGAAAAACGATCGCAGAAAAAATTGTGGAAATTGAAAAAGATAGCTGTTGAAAGTGGGATCTTTCATTCGGCAGGTAAACGTATAATTTAATACACATTATTTTGTATTTCCATTTTAGTGAAACTTGGCAATCCAAAAAACGGTAGTATAAACGTTGATTCTACTGTAAAACGTACAAGTTTTTTAGGTCACCTTGGTCTCGTAGCTGGAGTTTTTCAGGAACTTGAAGTTGACAAAGTGATTGATGAGAAGCTCCCGAAGAAAAGAGACCATAAAGTACCCCATTCGATCTGTATCCTTGCTATGGTGATCAATGGCCTTGGTTTTGTAGGGCAACGTTTGTACCTGTTTCCTGACTTTTTCAAAAACATTTCTACAGAACGGCTCTTTGGAGAAGGCATAACCAGGGAAGACCTGAATCAATACGCTATCGGAGAGACTCTTGATAGGATTGCTGAGTATGGTCCAACAAAACTCTTTACGGAAATTGTTCTTCATGTCATGAGCCGTTTACCGATTTCTTGTCACCTCTTACACGCTGACACTACAAGTGTCAGTGTATACGGTGACTACGAAAATGATGAAGAAGAGGCAATAGACATTACTTTTGGAGTACCTAAGAATGGTAGATGGGATCTCAAGCAATTCGTGTTGAGTTTGATTGTGAACCAGCAAGGTATACCTCTATTCATGAGTACTCACTCGGGAAACGCTTCGGACAAAATCACTATCCTGGGAGCTATCAAATCCCTGAAATCAAGCTTGATTCCCGATAACAAAGTGTACTATGTTGCTGACAGTTCCTTCTACACCGAAGATAATATCAAAAATATGGGAAAGACATTCTGGGTCAGTCGAGTTCCTGCAACGATTACTGAGGCAAAGGATTTACTCAATGCAAATTTGAGCCTGAAAACTCTAAAAAGCGACGATAGATACTCATTTTATCAAACTTTTGTGGATTATGGTGGGGTCAAGCAAAAGTGGGTTTTGCTGCTTTCTCATAAGCTGAAGGAGAAGAAAGAGAAAACTCTGAGTAACAGATTTGATAAAGAAGTTGAGAAAGCAAGGAAGTCTTTGAAAAAGCTGAAAGGAAAAGACTTCTTCTGCGAAGAAGATGCTTTAAAGGCTGCTGAGGACTGGATTAAAGATTTCCCTTCTGTTGTATTTGATAAAATAGAGTTGAAGTCTATTAAAAAACGTGAATCTGGAAAGAGAGGTAGACCTTCAAAAGATGAGATTTTGAAGACTTATTATGGGATTGAAGCTGACATAAAGATTAATGATGCCTTTGTTTTGGAAGAAATGGAAAAAATGGGTCTTTTCATTATTGCAAGCAATAACATCAGTCTTTCTCCTGAAGATATGCTGGAGTATTACAAAGGACAAGATAAGGTGGAAAAAGGGTTCAGACCCATCTTTCAAAGAGATGGAAAAAACACTAACAACCGACGGCGCAAGCCCAAATTTTGTAGAAAACTGATCCTACTGATGGCGATTTTCCATTACTTTTGCATTTTTTTGTTTTTTGAAATCGATAAGAGTAGACCCTGTTCACTTAAGACTATTTTTGATTTGGTACTACATTTGATGTTTTGATCACTGGCATTTTTGTATTAATATATTATACAATTTGGCAACTTTAGCAGAGTTATTTCTGTTAATACATCTCACAAATCAAGATAATTGTCCTAAATAGGCAAAACTTTCTGAATTGACCAACTCTAAACAGTGCTAATATTTTTTTCATAATCAGTAGGACCAGTTTTGTGATTTTTGCACCTTAGGCACTACGTATTTTCAATAGCAAGAGGGTCATTCAGCCAATATCTTTGAAACTACAGTCAGATTCTTGAAAAGTAACACCTTCAGTGTATCGAAAGTTTACCTCAAAAAGAAAACAAGGATAGAAGCACTTGTAATGATAATGGTTCTCTGCCTTATGATTTATTCCATTGCAGAATGGAAGTTAAGGACAAGATTGGAAGAAGAGAATGAAACGGTTCCAGATCAGAAAGGAAAGCCTACAAAAACTCCCACTATGAGATGGATATTTTTCATATTTCAGGGAATTACAGAGCTTATTACACAAAAAGAAGAGGAAATTGAGTTTGAAATTTTGAATATGGAAGAGATACATTGGAAAGTATTGAGTCTTATGGGAGAGAAGTATGAAAATATCTATCTCTGATCACAGAGACCTGCCGAAAGCAAGTGGGATTTAATGATTTTAGAGTAATTACCCATCTCCGCAGAAAGTTTCGGCTATTGGCTGAAGCAAAATACCAGGTGAATTCGCTCGATCCCAGAAACTTTCATCCAATAAGTACACTTTTGAATCTTATCGATTCCTTATGATGCAATGCTCTGCAGAGGATGGGATACGCAAGTTACAATCCAGAGATAGGATGGTATGTCCTGCAGGTTCCGGAAAATCCTATTACTCAGTCATGGTTAAATCCTGTAACACTTTTTGAATCGTAAATTTTGTTATACATTATTAAATCGTCCCATAATGTACCTTCCTGGTAATGATAAACTAAATTACCTTCCCATGTAGATTCAGATACAAATTCTTTGCCATGTGCTGAATATAATTTCAAAGGTCTCTTTTCTAACTCGGATTCTCTAATCAAAAAGACATCATCCGGTTCATCCCTTAAAATTTTATTGTTTGTACTGCCTACCTCTATAATATGGCTTTTATCTTTGTATTCGGAAAAGGAAAAATAACGAGAAGTCACATAATCAGCCATTATATATCCTTCAGTGACGGAAGCAATATGGTTAAAACTTGTCTCTTCTTCATTGGTTAAATAATACGTATAAAATGGTCTTTTAACTAAAGGATTATCTGAAGCAGTAAAGTCATTTGATACTGTTAGGAATGTCATTGATATAAAGAGTATTACTGCAAAAATTTTTAAATATTTTTTAGATTTTGAGTACATTTCATAAAATCCAATTGAACCGGTTAATCCGATAAACAAAAAAGTATATTCTCCAAACCTCGCAAGATTAAAATTACTGGCAAGCTTATTAAAAAGCAAAGTCGGGCCAGGGAAGGTGATAGCCACTGTAAAGAGTCCGATCATGCAGAATATTTTTCCAAAAGTGGGTGTTCTCTTGGATTGTAACGTTGAAAAGAACCCAATTATTACAAAAAGTAACAGTGGAGTATATTGTAAATAATTAAACAACTCACTTAATGGTGTATAAAATACAGATTCTGTTAATACTCCGGAAGGTGCAGACCTCATGATGTTGTACACTAAAGTCTCAAACAATATTATCCCGTAATATAACCAGTAAACTAATGTCATGCATATTGCTAAAATTATAAACTTGAATGATAGAAGAGATTCATCATTCTCTTTATTATAAATTTTTTCCAGAACATAAATCGCAAACAGGATCGATAATACAAATGGCATCGAAGCCGTGTGGAATGCGATCAATGAAAAGACAAGGATGATAGCTGCGAATACTTTTGCCGGATTGTGAGGGTCCAGTAAGACTAATATTAGCATAATCTCTAAAAATGACACAACGCTCCTTGGAATCGATTGCATCCCATAAAGTATAACTTCAGGGTAAATAGAAACAAATAGTGCTGATAACAATGCGATTTTGCTATCTTTAAATATTTTTATTGAAACAAGATATGAAACTACAGGTACAAAAGAATAGATTACTCCATTTGTTAAGAACATTATTTTTTGAGCAGATAATGAGATTCCAAGGACATTTTGCATAAATGCGCATAAAATATGCCACAAAGGAAACGGTTTGTATACATCAAATATTTCAGTTACAAATGCGACATTTATTACACTTTCAACAAGTCTCAAATGGCCAATCGGATCTGTTCTTCCAATGAAGAAATCATAATTTAGAGTCACTCCCCAAATTATATTTACAGTTAAGATTACCATTTGAAGCAGGATAATGGGCACTTTTTTTTCTGACACTTCAAACATTAGTATTTCAAGCAATACTAAACCATACATGACTGCAATGACCAGATAATAGGCAAATGGTCTAACATCAAATACCTGGAGCAGGCTTATTGAAATAAAAAAGAAAATAAAATAAATACTGACAAAAGATGAAAATAATTTAGGATTAAATGTCTCAAAGCTGGTTTCGTTTCCTCTTAGTTTAATGTGGATTATTGGTGCCAGAATCATAGGGACTGCAAGATAGGTTCCCAATAGAGAAAGATTACTCTGTCCAATAATTAGTGGAATCGTTACTCCTGCAACTCCTAAAATAGGTAGCAGGTAGAGAAAAGTTTTACTGATTAGTGTGAAGTTATTCAATCTGGCCATACAGTTCACATCTGAATCATAGTCACAATTTCAATTTTAGTTAATTGACCAACTCAGTTTCAAAACCCGGTGAGTTATAACCAGTTTTCTAGGTAACACTTACTTTCCAGGTAGCTTCAATGCCGGAATCGCCCAACGAATGGAATTTGATGAAATAAAGCATCTAGCTCTAACTCATTATTTTTAATAAAAGAGCTGAGACCTTCGAGAATTTCTAATCTCTATGGTGTTTTTCCTCCCCCAAAAAGGAAATATGAGATTTAGGTGTAATTGCTTCCAAATTAGTTAGGCAATCATAATTACTCTCGAGAATGTTTGATCTCTCTATGGTATTTTTCCTCCCCCACAAAGGAAATATGAGATATTAAGAGCCCGCAACGAAATAACCTATGCAACTTATATTATTCATTGTAAGTTCAATTGGATGCTTTGATATTGAAAATCAAGATGTTTAATCGGAAATATGCAGAGGTTTTTTTGCAACGTGTCCGAAGTCCAATTATTTCCACATTCGAAAGCCATCACTTCGTGTAATTACTCTCAAGAACGCTTAACCACTCAATGATAATTTTTCCCTTCCCCCAATAAAGGAAACATAATATGTCTGGTGTAACATGTCCCGTTTCGGACTATTACTTTATGCAATGTATGGAAGTTTTGGTATATATAGTTTTATGAAGTATACTCTTACTAACGCTGTGAATATTAAAGAGGTGGATGTGGCAATTGCCGCTCCCGTTATTCCGTATTTAGGTATCATAAAGATATTAAGTACCACGTTCATCAGTGCACATATTAATGATATTTTAAACATGACATTCACTTTTCCTATACCTGGCAGGGTGCCATTAATAGAAGAAATGGGGCCATATATCAAGCTACCAACTAATAGAATTAATAGAGGTTCGTATGCCGATAGAAAATCTTCTCTAAATAACATCTCTATCAAAAATTGACCCAGTAGTAATATTGAAAGCGAAGCAAATAAGGTGATAATGAAAACTCTTAGTACACTAATTTTTATTAGTTTGGTTATATTTCTATAATCATTTTTCCCATGGTAATTTGCTATAGCAGGTGTTATTATTTTTTGAACAGAGTCGGGAATTAACCTTAATCCTTCTACAAAAAGTATCGCAACCGCATAGTACCCAACCTCAATTTCATTCATGTAATGACCTACCATAAGGCTGTCAATCTGTACATTGAGCATCCCTATGGAATCTGCGAGGACGATGTAGAAGCCGAACCATAAGACCTTTTTTAAGACTGTGTGCAGGATCGCCTGTTCGGAAGCAAAGTACTCTCTGATAAGGATCAATGATAATGGTCCTACTACAATTGTCGGTGCAACCAAACCAATTACAGCACCTTTTACACCCATGTTCAGAAGCATCACCAGAGCGATTGACACAGCCATCACCGATCCATGCTGGGCGATGTTCACAATGGCATACCATTTCATCTTACGTAAACCATTCAGAGTGCCAAGGACTGCTTTCTGCATAGCTATGAAGGGAAAACATAATGCCGTGATCTTCAGAAGATCAACCATTTCGGGGTTATGGAAGAACTGAATCGAAATAAATCCTGATAGCAGGTACATCAACACACTCATAAAAGATCCGGTTACAATAGACCCAACGATTCCAGAGGAAACAAAACCCTTGATCTGAGGCAGGTCATCATTATATTCGGCAACGTATTTAATCAAAGCTGAACTAATTCCGAATGCTGCATACTGCATGCCGAGCATGTAGATGGTAAAGACCAGGGTGTATAAGCCGAGTCCTGAGGGGCCCAGTTCCTTCCCCAGTACTATCCTGAGCAGCAGATGTGCAAAAGAGGCTGTCGCAAGACTGATGAACGACCACTGGATATCTTTCATCGTTTTGCTGAATTTTAGATTGAACATTGAATTTACCTTTGAAATCTAAAAGATAAGTAGTGATACATTCACATTCTACCATATAAAAGTTTGAGGATCTAAAATCAGAATTTTAACTTAAAAGTTTAATAACTCGTATGGCTTCCTATGATCATAAACGCTTCTTGAAACTTTACGATAATCAAGCTCATCATAAACAGAAACGTTATTTATTGAGTCATAGAGTATTAATAACTCTTCTTAATTCCTATGTAATTGTAAAAAAATTGATAGGACTAAACTTAAGATATCTAATGCGCCTCAAAGATGTAGCGTCAAGAAGGAATTAATGCTGTTCCAGGTTTTCGATAGCTTTCAAATTTCATCTGATATTCTAATGTAATATTCTTTAAGAGGACCAGACATCCCTATATACCTTTAATAAAATATTCTAATTATGCCCTATCCAGTTGCACATGTTCTATTCTTTGTGTTCTGTATCTGTGCAGTAGCAGTCTATGCTACTGCAGGGGAACTCTTTCGCAAGGAACTTTCACCAAGGGGCATCAAACATATCTTATTACTACTATTTGTGGGTGGTTTATGTTCACTGTTCCCGGACAGCATAGTTGTTTATAACTTCCTAATGAATGGAACTCTTGAACACTGCTGGATCGGCCCGATCCCGACACATTCATTATTATTCAGTTTTTCTGCAATCCTATTTGGAGCGTTTATCGGATATGTAGTATATCGGAATTTTGGGAAAGCCCTATATATGAGCCTTTTTGCCGAGGCTGCGTTCCTTTCACATCTCTTACTTGACGATATTGATGAAGGGGGCGTGGTTTATTTTTATCCGATATACAATCAACCAATCAGTGTGTTCTCGTATATGGGCGTGGGTTTTTTTAAAGTTAATTTCTTCCATTACCTGATAGCATCTTTTGTATCAGTTTTCTTTATTTTCATAATAATTATGATTGCATTGTTTGCATTGAATCGTTTTGGTTTTGAGTTCAGATTCAGATCCGAAAAGTGACCGTATCCCAAGTTTCGCAGAATTTGAAACTTTGTATTTTTTCCGTCGGGCACAAAATGTGGCCAAATAACTCTGGTGGATAAAATCATTAGCAGAAAAAGAAGAAGAATTCCGTCATTAAATAATATTCATTCCTTTTGCAAATCCGGATTGGAATCATTGTATGAAATTCCAAATATTTTTTTGAAAACTGCAAACTGGGTTGCCTGGCAAAAGCCGGAGAATATTACATCAAAAGAGAATAACCAAATTCATGAAAAAGTTAGGGATATTAATCTAAAGTCACTGTTAATCAATTGACCTACTTTCGGCAGGTCGACATTAGGAATTAAAATATTTTTACTGATGCCATTTTTGAATATAATCAAACTTTGAATATAATCAAACTACATATTTGGTTAAAAGTTGGTTAACTGTGGCTCAAATCCAATGACGTATATAAATACTGAATCATTTTTTCATTAAAGTTTAGTATGAGATATTAATTGGTCATATGTAAACCTAAAAACTACATTCAATTAGAGGGCATCTTTTCAATATCGCCATCAACAAAAATTATGAAAAATTAAATGTCGACCTGCCGAAAGAAATAATTGATAATCTGCCGCTACACTCGCGGATAAAAAGGGTGACAACTGTCAAAGCCGGGTCTTAATTCTACCAGTAACATCCGGTCGTGAGGGCGAGTTACTGTCCGTGTCTTGAGAAACAGATTCATTAGATTTATTCTGATTAATTTGGGACTCTTCATTTTGCTGACGGTTTTCATGAATTCCTCCCCAGGACTCAACATCCAGTTTTTTTACAACTCGAGCCGGGAATCCCAGAGCAAGGCTATTCGGAGAGATATCACGGCTAACCACGGACCCAATTCCGATTATAGAATTTTCTCCGATTTCAACCCCTTGTGTGATTATACATCCCGGATTTACACCAACACCGCGGCCGATTTTTATGGGGGCCGTGGTTCTTGGATAAGCATCTCTGGTGGTTAAACTGCCTCTTGTGTGGGCAGACAGTATACAGCGGTCCCCAATTTCGGCATAATCTCCTATAGTGATTAAATCAGGGTGAATCCTATCAAAAATCACATCATAACCGATGTATACATTTTTACCTATATTTACGCCTCTCATTTTATGAAATTTCGCTCTCCAGGAAGGGACTGGAAGACATGAGGCAAGTCTTTCCAAAACCCAATTTTTGAAATATTTCATTCCAAACAGGATTTTATTACTCTGATAATAATCAGCCACTTCACTATAAGTTATTTTATCCCTGTCAGATATCACGGTAGTCCCCCCATCTTACGGTGAAAATCACATGCCACACTTACAATTACTCTTCCACCAATAAATACATATTTCCGTACCCTTCTCTATTATGTCTATCAAAGTAACAGTGCCATTTATTTTGTGACATACTCTCTACTGGTTTTTATCCCCTGTTTACAATTTTTACGAGCATTGTTTTTTTGATTTCTACCGCATCGTTAGGACATAGTTCGCGGCAACAATAACACTGAATACATTTTTCATCGTTGATCCTGAGTGTATCTTCCATTTCCTCAATGGCATTTGCCGAACAGTTCAAAACGCATGCTTTGCAAAGCGTGCATTTTGAAGTGTTGATGAAGGGCTTTACTGTTAAATACCTCCTGAGAGTCTTTCGGAGAAACGGCGGTATTAGGGTGGTGATTCCACCAATTGGCTTTTTGAAACTGACCTTTACCTCCTCCAGTGGAGTTCCTAAAAGCTCCGGATGCCTGGTACCAAATCCCCTTTCAAGTGAGGCTTTGTTTGTCGGGACTTGCATTGGGTCAAAACCGATTAGTTCCGAAGCCACCATATCCAGGGCCACACAGTCATAACTTGCCATGACCACTCCCACATATGCAGGAGTACCTCTCGCCGGGCCATTCCCCTCCATTCCTACCACCCCGTCCATAACTGCAAGATGAGGTTTGACAACAGAGTAGATATCTACAACCGCTTCCCCAAAAAGTTCACGGTCTTCCAGGAAATGCGCCTGTTTTCTGATTTTCCGGGGCACCGTGCCAAAAAAGTTTTTGACTGCTCCGGTGTAGAATGTAAGCTCATGGGTCTTGAGCTTCGGAAGAGAAATTATCACATCCGCCTCAAGCACGGCCTTTGATATGTACAGACGCGGAAACTGCCTCGCAGCGGGTACATCAACCTCGACAAAACCCCAAGTCTCAAAATTGATGAGTTCCGCACCGAAACCCGATGCAGCAGCTTCAATTCTTGATACCCTGAACGCTTCCGCAGTGGCAGTGGAATCAGGCCTTGTAACTCCGGCCCCATCCCCTATAAGAGGAATACCCCCTGCCTCTGAAACCAGTTCACACATCGCCGATACCACTGCAGGGTGAGTGGTGACTGCATCTTCCGGGGGTCGAATGGCAAGTACATTGGGTTTAAGCAACACACGGGAACCAGGAACTATTAAATTCTCAAGGCCGCCGATAAGGTCAAGAGCTTCTCTAATGGCATTTTTTACATCTGAATAATCAGAGCAATGCACGATGGAAACTCCGGTGTTCATGATCACACATCGACATTAAGTTTTGATATCTATATTATAAAGGCCTCTTTTGCCTTTATTACGGAATCTTACGTGGTGGAAAGCACACTCCCAGTTGATTGTAGTGGGGTGTTTGTAGTTTAAATGTTGCAGACTAAATTGATCACATGTAATATTTAAACTACAAAAGTTGGTTTTCTCGACCTTTTTTGTCAGAGTAAGTTTCCATTATGACTGAGTAGTTTTTTGTATGTGGGATAATTTTTTCATCTCCATTTTTGATGTGCAGGGATTAATATGCTCTCGAAAACTGTCAGTACCCCTTCCCAAGGCCTAAATATTCAATGTTGGCAATACTTGGAAAAATATTTTTACAATCAACTACCACAGGAGATTCCATTAGTTTGGTGAAATCACTGGTATTTATTTGTTTGAATTGATCATGATCAACGACAAATATTACACAATCTACACCTTTTAATGCATCTTCCATGTTCTTTTCAGAACAGAACTCTCCGACATCAGTCTTTATCAATTTTGCATAAGGGTCATAAACCTTAACGCGGGAACCAAGATTCACAAGTTCTTCTAGTATTTTTTTAGCTGGTGATTCTCTTGTGTCAGCAATATTTTTCTTATATGCTATTCCCATCACTGCAACTGTTGATCCGTATATTCTCTTACCTACCTTTTTCAGACCATTTTCGACCAAATTCACAGCGTGTATTTTCATGTAATTATTGATCTCGCCGGACGTTTCAATAAATCTCGGTATAAAACCATATTTTTTCGCCTTATATGACATATAGAAGGGGTCCAGGGGGATGCAATGACCTCCAATCCCGGGGCCCGGATAAAATGGCATAAACCCATACGGTTTTGTCGATGCAGCATCAACGACCTCCCATGTGTCGACACCCATTTTTTCAAAGATTAAGGCTAATTCATTCACGAGAGCAATATTGACATTTCTGAAGATGTTCTCTACAATTTTTACTGATTCAGCTGTTCGAGCATCTTTTACATTCACAACCTTGTTGATAATGCTTCCATAAAGCAAAGATGCAATTTTTGTACATTCTTCATTAATACCCCCAACTACTTTTGGAGTGTTGATAACAGTATATTCCTTATTTCCAGGGTCGATCCGTTCCGGTGAATAAGCAAGACCAAAATCAACTATGGCTTTAAGTCCGGAATTTTCTAATATTGGAAGAACAACTTCTTCGGTAGTTCCGGGATAGGTTGTACTCTCTAATATCACAAATTGCCCTTTCCTCAGAATATTAGCAATTGTGCTGCATGAACTCTTTATGTAACTCAAATCAGGTTCGTTCTCATTTGCTAGAGGTGTCGGGACACATATTATTATAAAATCACATTTTTTGAGATCTTCACATTTATTTGTTGGATAAAATGACTTATTCAAATGAACGTTTAAATCTTCATCAGATATGTCCTGTATATGGGAGGTTCCCTTCAGTAAATGGTTAACCAATGAGTCATTTACTTCATACCCTACTACATTGAACTTTTCTGAAAACGAGATCGCAAGTGGAAGACCTACATAACCGAGGCCTATTACACCGATATTTGCTGTTCCATCTTCGATTTTTGTAATTAGTTCTTTCATGGCATTCCCCCCACTCATGAAAAAAATACTTCAATTCTTAATTATGTTGTCCTACAAGATCAAACACGAGATCAACCATAAACTTTGTAACATCGATCTTATCTGCCAGCAACTTCTCCCGTTTAGTTTTTCCGTCTTGTCTCAAATTAGGATCTTTCAATAGTTCGATTGCCTTACCAAATGCCTCTCTTTCCATTGATTCTGGATTTGTGCAATTATATACCAGGTCATATTTTTCCTCTTCCTCATCCATGTACCCCAGCCTTAGAGTATTAACATAAATCGCATGAGTACCCAGAATAGCACATTCAGAAGCTGTCGTTGCCCCTTCCCCTATGTACAATGTGGCATAATACAACAGGTCATGCAATTTTTCCGGAGAAATTTTCATTTTATATTTTTCTAACTCAGGGTCAAGTTTTGCCTCCGAAGTGATCAATACACGCCCATATTTTTCGAGCTCTTTTACGAATTCCATCTTGTTCTGTATTCCATGCTGACCAATATCATGGCTTGCACCCCAGGATACAAATCTCAAAATTATGAATGTGTCATCCTCAGTTAGTCCAAGTTCTTTGAGAACTTCCGGGTTTGGGGTGAAATAACTCGGATGCAAGTATGCAAGTTCATGGTAACCATTGTATTGAACATGTTTTTTGCCCAGATCTTTAGTATAACATTCGGGAGTGCAAATACACGATACAAAGGGAAAAGATGCATGATTGATAAGTTTTGCATGTTCTGTATCCGTAAAACTAATTGATTTTGCTTTTGTGATTTTTGAGACGTGTGCGCCAAATATATTCCCAATACCAACAATAATATCTATATCGTACTTTTGTTGTGTTTTGTAAGTTTTCAAATCCCCTTTGCTTAGAAGCTTTGCATACCCTAATAAGCCATTGGCGCTTTTTCCATAAACTTCATACTTAAAATTATATTTATTCAAAAGGTCTAAGGAAACCTCCTTATCAACCGTGTTTATAACCACTTTATGATCACGTTTTTGCATCTCCCAAATAAAATTTTTAAAAAAATGCACATGCGCAGGATGGCCAATATCAACCAGAATTTGCATAATTCAATCCCCATTATTACTTTTCTAAATTTGTCCACTAATTACGTCCATTCTTTGAATTTCATAAATTTACCCGGTTATTTACTAAATCGATTCTCTCATCCAGATATTTTTTTGTTCATGCCTGGATGAGTAGGGACAGTCAAGTTTTTAGTTGTCATCTTTTCAGCTACTGGGAAATCTGGAGATTTTTCATAGAGCAGGTGTGGAAGTGAGTTTTCAAGAGATGGAATTTTCAAAAAGTTCATTTACATTTTTGTAACTCGAAAAGGCATAACCGGAAACCGATGGGATATAGTGCCAGTCTTCAATTTCGACTGTAGCCGAGAACTTATTATTTCTTATCCCCCTCATACGCTGGCTCTCACTGTTACGTTTCATCAAAATCTTTTTTCCGATATTGACTGCCAGATCCGCTGAATAATATAAGCCCCATCCAGCAATACTTGAAGACCATCTCTCCGGATGGGTTAAAATATAAAAATTATTATATTCGCCCTTCTTTATCAACTCTATAAGATCCTCTGTTGTATTTGCAAAGACCTGTTCATTTTTGCCGGGAATATAATCTCTTATATTGTTTTCAAAGCTCCACGTTCTTCCGGTATCAGATAAGTAGTTGAGGTCATCTCCTGCGGAGAGGTAGGCTTCCCCTATTATTTCGAAGTCCCTGAAATCATGGGTATTCCAGAGGTCGAGGTTATTGTATTTTGATAGAGGTTTCCCGTGCATGGAGACTGTTCTGACTTCACAGATCTTTCTGAAATCGTCCAGACGGGATCGGAACAGGTCGATGGCTTCTTTGGGATTTCCATCTGTCTCACTTAAGGTCTCGTAGTGATAGCCGATTTCATGCCCCATATCTCTGATCTTGCGTATGATGTTGGGTTTGAATACACTTTTAATTGACCTGAAATAGTATGTTGCTCTTATGCCAAGTTCTTGTTCAATCTTTGCCGTCGTGAGAGAATGTCCCGGCATTCTGTCAACATCGTGGCGCATCAATATGAAACGTTCCGGATGTTTGTTATTCAGGTATTCGGTTATTGTTACTGTGGGGTAGGTACTGGATATTGTCTCACAGAGTTGGCGGAACCTATGGACCGTGAAATCATGTTCTTTAATGGTCAACATTAAAGATCACCACAATCATTTTGTTTGGATGTTTGAAGCTATTTAACTCAACCCAGTACATGATGTTTGCAATGTTCATTCCTGGTCATCTCTCTCACACTTGCCATCTTTTTTCTTGAAGGTCTTAAGGTTCCATCTGGCAGGCATTATTTTGATTGTTGGCGCTTGTTATGGGTGCACCGTTACTTCTGAACCTTCTCGACAGGCCCATTGACAATATTGAGCGCTATTTTGTGATTGCAACCTGCTGTTCACATGGCTTGAGTTCTTCGAATCATCTTTTTTAGAGGTAAATCTACGACGATCATGTGACTACGTACTGCTTTGAGAGTTTTGCAACTGTCCCTATGGCGATCTCCCATTAAAAGAGGTAAGAGTCTCTCCGTAATTTCCTTTAGGTGTCTAAGTTAAATTCATACCCCTCCCCGGCGCCAAGGTCTTAATTTCTGGCTCTATTAAATTCTGAAAAAAATTTATTTTTCGAAAGATAAGTCTGGACATAACCTTAAATTTGCAGGCAATAAATCCCCCATTTGTTCTGCAAATTTCGGTTAAAAATATGTCTGCTTACTTATCTTGTTCTCAAAGTTATACAACTAATTGCAAAATACTATTTGTAAAAATAAATAATTTTGGAAACAATGTTTCTGAAAAGTGTTGTCTAAAACTATATATATTAAAAAGAGGAGGTAACTTTTCATTTTGGATAAAACAATGTAAGTGATCTTCTTTTCCAATAATCTGGGACGCAAACATCCATAGGTTTGTTTGCTTTAATTATGTCGAATATGTTTGTTTTTTTCTCTGGATTGTGTAATTATGTGCTTAAATTTGAATCCTCAAAATCAATCTCATTAGGCTGATTTTGCTTGCGCTTAACAGCGCATGTGATTCGGTAGAAAATCCTGATACTTAAGATTCGTCTCTAAAAAATAAGGGGACAAGAGTCTTTGTAAAACTCGCTCCTCGTGCACTTTTTATAATACCAAAGTTTAATTTACAGTAAATTCAACAATTAACTAAAATTTTTATTTTTTCATCAAATGTTTTCAATATTTAATACAAATTTAATATAATTCAAAAATAAATTCTGTTTTTCAGCTTATCTCTCCAGATAAAAAAACTCTGGGGGAAATTCCGGAAATACTTGGCGGTGAAATATTCAACGTTTTGAGTTTGCATAAGAAAATACGTTGAATAAAATCCACGCCCCGCAGCAGACCCAGAATATAGGACCGGCAGCATTTATCAAGAACTCACCAGCAGCGGGATTTTCTGGATTCATTTCAATATACAGGGACCCGGCAGTCATAAGCAGAAAGCTTCCTATGGTAAAAAAAAGGAATACAAACCTTGCTCTGGATGTCTTTGGATCGGGGCGGGAAAATCCATTCATAAGTTAACATTAACATGAGAAAATAAATAATTTTTTAAATTTTCCGACGGTCAACAGCGTGAAGGCTTACATGTAACTAAAAATGCAAAAGTATAAAACGAAAAGCTAAAATACACCTGAAAAAGCGGGCGTTAACTGTTCATAAGATGAGATTGTGGATTGAACCTGTGGATTGAACTTGTGGATTGAACTGGAGGTTGGTTGAGAATCTCCAAAAGATAACGCCCTAATTATTTACACCGGAGATATGTTATATAAAGTATCTCAGTTATTTATATTTATAAAAGAATATATGTTACATATTTATAAATTAAAATTATATTACGTACATATATATCACATTTGTTAATATTTTTTCCCCAGTTCATTGTACAGGCCCTGGTCCATATTTTTTCCCTTAATTATTATTGAAATAATGGACGGAAACCCGTATTTCCGTATGCCTCGGAGAACACGGGAATTCTCCTTAACTCTCAAAGTTTATAGATTTTTGCTTCGCTGAGAGCTTTCTGAACCATTGCTTCAATATCCAGTTTTTTTTCCTCAAGAACAATAAGGTCATATTCCGCCTTAACCTCCGGGTGTTCTGGAACGGCGGTGCAACCCCCCGAGGGCCGGGTGGAGATATCATAAGTCCCTATCTTGCGGGCAATATCCACTATTTCACTTTTGTCAAAGGCGATCAGGGGATGGTAGACAGGAACCGCAAGCTGGTAGATTTCAGCGTACATGTTAGCAGCTGTCTGGGACGCAACCTGCCCCAGGGACGAACCTGTAATAACGCCGCTTGAGCCTTCTTTTTTCATTACTTCATAAGCCACCCGGTACATCATGCGCTTGCAGATGAGGCAGGTATTTTTCCGGCCGCAGGTATCAATGAAGGCACGGAGGTTAGAGCCGTGAGGAAGTTCATAAGTCGTGAACTGGTGTCCCGGCGCCCAGGCTTGAAGCTGGCGGATACATTCAAAGGCACGCTCCCTTGCGGCATCCTCGGCGTAGGGGGAACCGTTGCAGTAGACGGGAATGACCATGACCCCGCGTTTCATCAGGAGCCATGCCGCAACAGGGGAATCGATACCTCCGGACATGAGCACCACCATGCTTCCCTGAGTCCCAAGAGGAAGGCCACCTACGCCAGGGAATGTTTCCAGGTAGATATAAGCAAGTTTCTGCCGGACCTCTACAAAGATCTCCTTGGTTGGAGATGTCAGATCCACTCTTGGAGTTTTTCCATCCATTTCCAGAGCTTCCCATACAGCGTCCCCACATGTTTTCCCAACATCGGCTGAGGAAAAAGGATGATTCCCACTTCTCCTGGCCCGGATGGCAAAGGACTCCCCTTCCAGAATAAGCCCCGACCCAAGGGCAGCACAGACCCCGGCGGCACTCTCAAGGCCAGGTTCTGATGTCACTGCAGGGGATGCGGAGACAACCCCAAAAACATCCGCTGCTGCCTTTGCTGCACGGTGATCAGTAGTTTCAATGAAGATCCTGCCCCATTCCCGTCTGATCTGAGTAAACTCAATGTCTCTGGAAGCCAGCATTGCTGCTATGTTCTTCACAAGGACTTTCTCATACCAGTTCCGGACTCCCGTGCTTTTCAGAGCAAGTTCTCCATACCGGACAATGATGACATCAACAGGAACCTCTATGTTTTGGGGACCTGAGATGGAACCGGAATCACCAAAGGTTCCTCCGGAAGCAATAACCTTACTTTTGCTCTTGTTTCCGGGCCCGCTGGCAGAACCGGTTCCAAGAAAATTTTCGGTGTCAGTAGAACGGTCTTTCATAGATACCTACGAGTAAGGACGACATGGGGTTTAAAGCTTTCAGGAAAAAAGAATTTTTTCTGGTAGAGATGGAAACCCAAAAAGAAAATAGAACGAAAATTTGGGGAATTAGAGGGAGACTGAACGAGAATTTGAGGACTTAGATGGGGCAGGGAGAAAATTAGAAAAACGAGAGATAATACTGTGGAAACATCCTCTAAAACGAACCCGTGGACTCTCAAAAATGTAAAACTTCGGGAACCTGAATACTTAAATACACTGCAGTTTTTCTATTTATTCAAAGCGGGAAAGTTATAATAAACGGGGGCATGAGATGGGTACAATTATTCCGCATTACTAATTATACAAACTGCAATATTATTTTTGGAAAATCTATATAAGTTAGTAAGTGCATAATAATGTATGGTATTGTGTAACATGCACAATATCATGGACATTGGATAAGACTGGGAAAATTGCCCACTATCGGAACGACGCAAGCAAAGAGAAAATAACCACGCCAGGGGTGGAGTACCAATGGATACTCTGAAAGAGCTTGCAGGGAAATCGATAGTAACAGTTGTTGTATTTTACAGTCTGTTGCTTGTTCTGTTCCCTGTTGGCTGGATCGTTTTGCTCGGGACTGCCGTTCGGAGGCCGAGCACCGATAAAAGATCTGTAGAAGCGAGAATCCTTGGGGCAGACATTGATGTCTGAAACCCGAGATAAGGGCATGGGTGTCAGAAACATAACAAGGAAGCCCGAAAGGGAATCTAGACAACATTCTCGTCGCTCAGCACCGGTGTCGAAACAAACAAGGAAACCCATAAGGGTTCTCTGGTAAACATTCGCACCACCCTCTTGTAATCTGCAAATTGGTTTCAAGCGGGTGTCAGAAGTAAACAAGGAAATAGCAGCTTCAAGTTATATTCGGCAACTCACGGAATTAGAGACCGTTTCGGAGGAATACCGAAATCAACGAAGGGCCGCAGTTTCCAGGAAACATTCGGGCAACCCACTTTTTTTATTATATTTTTGAGTTTTATCCCATCGGTTTCAATTTTTCATTTTACCCTTATTGTGTAAAACTTTAACTCCCTGGCGTCACAATGGAGTTCCTCTGCCCCGGACAAGGATCTCCGGATCAACTAAAAAACATTTCCTCTTTTTTTTGTGTGTAACCCTCACAAAAACAGATGTGGTCTTGAATTGAAACTTGTCTTACCACGTGAAATGATGAAGAACCAAAAAATTAGCCCGGAAACCTGGGAATTTACTCCCAGCATGCACTAAATTATAACGTACATACAGGGAGTTGCATTCGGAAAAGGACTGACCGACAAAAACATTTTTTCTTTGCCAATTATTCGCTCTGGTTCCTCAAGACTATACCCTTACTTTCGGGTTTATTCACCGGCTTCGGGGATGTAGTAACCGGTCCGGTTAGATTCATCAGAATCTTTATCCGACTCATTATCCTGTTCTTCATCAGTCACTTCATCCTGTTCTTCGTCAATCACTTCATCCTGTTCTTCGTCAATCACTTCACCAGCTTCCGGGATGTAGAAACTGCCATTTTCATCAGTCACTTCATCCGGTTTTTCATCAGTCACTTCATCCTGTTCTTCGTCAATTAGTTCACCGGCTTCGGGGATGTAGAAATTTTCGTATTCATCCGGTTCGGGGACATAGTCTGCAGGCAGGGGATTTGCGGTCATGTTTTCTGCCGTATATTCCGAGAAGTTTTCTGAGTCTCCATACCACCTGTTTGGCAGGGTAAAGTCAAGGTCTCCTCTGTACGTATCAGGAAGGAAGAGCTTTGTTCCCCTGTCTTCAAGGGCTCCCACAAAGCCAGGGTCAAGGCTATCCAGCTTACTCTTGGATGCTGAAGCTTCATCATATTTTTTTATACGGTAAAGGGCAAAGCGCTTATTGTAAAGAGCCGGAGCCGAGTTTGGGTTGATTGCAAGAGCCCTGTCGTAGGACTCAATTGCTTCTTCGACTTCTCCCTGCACGTTGTAAATGTAACCTTTATTGTACCAGGCCGTAATGCAGTCGGGCTTTAACTGAGCTGCTTTATCGAAGGACCCCAGGGCAGCGGTATGGCTGCTTCTTGCATAATAAGCGCATCCTTTGTAATACCAGGCAGCAGCATTGTTGGGGTCATATTCCAGAGTTTTGTCATAACAATCGATGGCTTCCTGATACCTCTCGAGCTTGTAGAATGCAAAGCCCTTGCTGTTATGAGCATCGGCATTTGCCGGGTCAAGTTCGAGGATCCTGTCATAAGAGCCGATTGCTTTCTCGAAGTCCCCGAGTTCTTCCAGGGCTTTAGCCTGCCTGTACATTACCTCCCTGTTACCCGGGGAGGCATCAAGGATCTTCCCATAACACTCAACGGCTTCCTCATACCTGCCAAGCCCTTCGAAAGCCGAAGCTTTCTCGGCCAGGGCTCCGGAATTAGTAGGTTCGAACTCCAGGATTTTATCGTAATCATCCAGTGCTTCTTCAGATCTTTCCAGCTTCACGAGTACTGAAGCCCTGCCTTCCAGAGCCCCAACATTATTTGGCTCAGACTCAAGAAGTGTATTGTAACAGGAAACTGCTTCCTCATATTTTCCAAGGCTGGCAAGGACCCGACCTTTCTCCTGGAGGGCCATGGCATTTTGGGGATCAATTTCAAGCACCCGGTCAAAGTAAGTTATTGCCTCTTCGGACCTTCCCAGGCTGTTAACAGTCGATGCCATCCCGTACCAGGCAACGCCGGATTGAGGGTCCAGATCTACGGCTCTCTTATAACATTCCATGGCTTCCTCGTTCCTGCCAAGCAGGTCAAGGACCGAACCTTCTTCATACCAGGCCTCGGTGCGCTCCGGGTTGATCATAAGAACTAACTCATAAGAACTCAGGGCATCTTCATACTGCCCCATTTCCTTGCAGACGGAAGCTTTGCCGTACCAGACAGAGTCGAAACTGAAGAGAGGGTCCAGGAGCTCGACATTTTTGGGATCAGACCCTGTTCCGTACTTTCTTGAATCCGGTTTTTCAGAGCTCGGGAAATAAGCCCAGAACCCTCCCGCAAGGGCTCCTTCAAGGTTGACATCCCTGCTCTCTTCCGTCAGGGAACGGGAAACTTCGGTTCCTGAAAGTTCCACACCCTCTTTAAGTTTGAAAAGGGCAGGGGCATACTCCGGGTCGAGCTGGAGAGTCTGGTTGTAATAGTCTTCAGCCTCCTCGTGTTTGCCAAGCTGGTCCAGGGTCAGGCCTTTGTTATACCGGATTTCAGTACTTTCCGGGGCAAAGGCCAGGAGACGGTTATAACACTCGATAGAAGCATCGTATTCCTCAAGCCGTACAAGGGAAGACGCTTTGCCATACCAGGCAAGGTAATAGTTTTCGTCCAGTTCCAGGGCTTTGTCGTAGCTTTTTAGGGCTTGCCTATGCTCTCCAAGCCTTGCGGAGTCGAAGCCCTTCCGATACCATACTTTGGCATAGTCTGGATCCAGCTTTAAGGCTTTTTCGTAAGCTACGACTGCTTCTTCGTACCTTCCAAGTCTGTCAAGATCCAGGGCTTTCCTGTACCAGACCACAGCGTGTCCGGGTTCCTTTTCCAGGACTTGCCCGTAACATTCCGCAGCACTCTCGTAGTTTCCAAGTTTATCCAGAGCCAGGCCCTTGTCGTACAGGATCTTAACAGGTTCGGACCTGAACTTCGGGGTGTCGGGATAACTTGCAAGTGAAGCATCGTAAGCGTTCATTTTTTCAAGCAGAGCAGTCTCGACTTCTTCTGTCTGGATCCCGGAACCCGGGTCAAGGGCCATTTGAGCCATGGAGTAGCAGGCTACAGCTTCATCATACTGTCCCATCGCGTCAAGCAGGGAACCTTTGCTGTGCCAGGCTTCGTAGTTGTAAGGCTCGTAAGAAATGATTTCGCTGTAGGACTGGATCGCTTCGGCAGGTCTGCCAAGCTGTTCGAGGCAGAAACCTTTTCCCTGCAGAGCCTCGATAGAATCGGGCTCAGAGCGAAGGACATATTCATAGCAAGTTAAGGCTTCCTGATAATAGCTTAAAGCTTCCTGATGCGTCTCTTCATTGTCAAGTTCCCTGCCCAGCTTTTCAAGCCCCAGACCTTTACGGTACCAGGCTTCAGCCGAGTCGGGATTAAGGGAAAGGCCCTGCTCATAGCACCCCACAGCAGCCTCGTAGTTTCCAATTTTGTCAAAAAGCATTCCCTTCTGGTACCAGATTTCGGGGTCATCCGGGGTAATCTTCACGGCTCTGTCGAAACAGCTCATTGCTTTTTCATGTCTGTCGAGTCCGGCGTAAGCCAGTCCCTGCATATATAGGGCCCTGGAAGAGCTGGAACCGTACTCAAGGGACTTTTCATAAGAGATTAGGGCTTGCTCGTTATCTCCCAGCTTTTCAAATGCCAGGCCTTTTCGGAACCAGACTCCGGCAAGATAAGAGTCTGCAGCGAGACCTTTCTCGTAACAATTTATGGACTCCTGGTAATTCATAACGCCGATAAGTTCATTCCCCATCTTGTACCAGTCCTGAGATGAATCAGGGGACGTTTCAAGGGCTTTATCGTAACAATCAAGCGAATCCTCATACAACCCGGACTCTTCCAGGGAAAGCCCCATGGCATACCACGCTGCCGAAGAAGCAGGGTCTAAAGAAAGTGCTTTCTTATAGAAGTCAACGGAAATTTCGTATTCTCCCAGAGAATACAGAGCATTGCCTTTAGCAATTAGGCCTTCAACGGAAGTCGGGTTCTGCGCAAGTACTTCTTCAAGGGAGGGAAAATCTCCGGCCCCACGGGCGTCTTCTGCAACCAATCCCTGGGTTGAAACAGCTCCTTCAACAGGTAAAGGACCTGCGGAAGAGACGATGAATAAAGTGAAAACCAGGAGAACAAAGAAATTAACAATCGAATTAACTTTTTTAATTGGGCTCATTAAATACCCCTATTTTTTATAATGAGTTCCTTGTGAAAATCTTCCAGCATCTCTGCCGGAACACATCCCTTGCCGTGATTCAGCATTGGGCTCACAACTCATTTGGGATCTGGATCATAATGTAATCAGTATCGGCATCATAATGCATTTGGGACCTGCATCATAATGCATTCGGGAACGGTATCATAATGCAGTATCCGAATAGGTTTCGACAGCATGTAAGTATCAGATTAATCAAGTTCTTCAAATGTAATGTACTGAACCATGTAAATTGAGATATCAAGAGATAAATCATGACTACATAAATTCTTATTGCCTGATACTCAAATAGTTTGCGCAGTTCATATACAAATGAGTATTTTTATCCTTGCTTTTTAGTAAGGAATACGTATAATTCAAACCGAATACACAAAAAAACTCAAACAAATAAAAAAGTCAGAAGCAGAAAGGAGTCTGGCATTGTAAATAATTAGGCACACAAAAAGTCAGAATCATTAAAACAGGGGACCGGAAAAGTCAACTGAGCAGTAACTATGAACTCTTTTGTTGCCACATCAGTTTTACTCAGGTTTGATCGTATATGGCTCAATTATCTCAGTTATCTACTCGGGTATAGGCCCCGCATATCGGCTCATTCAGAGATCATCAGGTGGGGGCAGGGTCGGCAGGCTGGGAACCTGCAGACTCATTTTTGCTCACACTCCCCGTGACGTTTCCAGAATCCACATGCCACCTTGTTGGTAGGGTGTAGTCCAGGGTCCCACTGTAGGTATCAGGGAAGAAAAACTTTGTTCCCCTGTCCTGCAGGGCTCCCACAAAGCCCGGGTCAAGAGCATCGAGTTTGGTCTTGCAATCCGAAGCTTCGGTGTATCTCTTTATGCGGTAGAGGGCAAAACGCTTATTATAAAGGGCTGAAGGCGAGTTGGGGTCGATTGCAAGAGCCCTGTCATAGTTAATGATGGCTTCTTCAACATCTCCCAGCAAGTTGTAGATGTAACCCTTGTTGTACCAGGCCGTGATGCAGTTCGGTTTCAACTGGACAGTTTTATCGAAACTTGCCAGGGCTGCGGTATGGCTGCTTGCCGAATACTGGGCAAGCCCTTTGAAATACCAGGCTGCGGCGTTATTGGGGGCGTACTCCAGGGCCTTATTATAGCAAGCGATAGCTTCCTGGTACCTTTCCATCCGATGAAGGGCAAAGCCTTTTCTGTTGTACGCCTCGATGCTTACAGAGTTCAGCTCAAGGACTTTGTCATAACAGCCAATTGCTGCCTCGAAATTTCCGAGCATTTCCAGGGCAGCAGCCTTCCTGAATAGCACGTCCGTACTGCCAGGCTGGAGTTCAAGGATCCGGTCATAACTTGCAACCGCCTCTTCGTACTTCCCAATTTCTTCAAGAACCGAAGCTTTCCCAATTTCTGCTTGAATATTTACAGGTTCAAGCTTCAGGATCCGGTCATAATCGGATACTGCTTCCTCATGCCTCCCGAGCTTTACCAGAGCCGAAGCCCTGCCGCTAATGGCCTCGAGGTTATCAGACTCAAGCTCAAGGAGCGTGTTGTAGCACGGAACGGATTCCTCGTACCTCCCTAAGCCAACAAGGACCGAAGCTTTCTCAGCCAGGGCTCCGGTATTCCCGGGTTCAAGCACGAGTACCCTGTCGTAGTACGTTAGTGCTTCATCGTATCTCCCTAGTTTGTTGACAGCCGAAGCCATACCGTACCAGGCTTTCCCGGACTGCGGGTCCAGAGTGGCGGCTTTTTTGTAGGCTTCAAAAGCATTCACATACCTTCCTAGCTTTCCCAGGACCAGGGCTTGCTCGTACCAGGCGTCAACATGTTCGGGGTTGATCATCAAAGCCATGTCATAACAGGTAAGGGCATCCTCGTACATCTCCAGTTTTCTGCTGGCTGAAGCTTTCCCGTACCAGGATGCATCATAGCCGAAACCTGAATCCAGAAACTCAACACTCCTGGGATCAAAGTTCTGAGAATACTCTCCTGAATCCAGGTTCTGGTAGCCCAGGAGATAGGACCAGAATCCGCTTGCAAGAAGTCCGTCAAGGGCGCTGGCACCTGTGGTATTTCCTGAAGACGGTTCGAAGGTCTCGGTATTCGAAAGTAACTCGAGGTTCTCATTTAGTTTGAAACGGGCAGGGGCATACGCTGGGTTGAGTCTGAGTGCTTCATTGTAGCATTCTATGGCTTCCCCGTACATGCCAAGCTGGTCAAAGGCAAGGCCCTTGTTATACCAGATCTCGACGCTTTCCGGAGCAAAAGCGAGAACTCTGTCATAACATTCGAGTGCCCCTTTATATTCCCCAAGTTGGGTCTGAGCAGAAGCTTTGCTGTACCAGGCAAGGGTATAATTTTCATCCTGGGCAAGAGCCTTATCATAGGATTTCACGGCATCTTTATGCTTCCCGAGCCTTGAGTAATCGAACCCTCTCTCGTACCAGGCTTTAGGACAGTCAGGGTCCAGTTTCAGGGCTTTGCCGTAACATTCCACAGCTTCTCCGTACCTGTCAAGACGGTCAAGGTTCCGGGCCTTTCGATACCAGACTACAGGATGTCCGGGCTCTTCTTCAAGGGCCTGGGTATAGCAATCTATTGCAGCTTCGTAATTCTCAAGTTTATCGAAAGCCAGACCCTTATCGTACAGGATCCTGACAGCTTCCGAATCGAAGTCCGGGGCAGCCGGGTAACATACCTGGGAAGAATCGTAAGCTTTCAGTTTCTGAAGAAGTGTGTCTCCGGCTTCTTCAACCTCAACTCCTGTATCCGGGTTGAGGGCCATTTCATAACATGTTATTGCGGCATCGTACTGTCCCATTGCATAAAGTGCGGCACCCTTGCCGTACCAGGCATCGGAGTTGTCAGGGTCGTATGTAAGGATTTTATCGTAGCACTGAATAGCTTCGGAATATTTTTCAAGCTTTTCAAGATCCGCACCTTTTCTCTGAAGAGCATCGAGATTATCGGGGTCCGAAATGAGGACAGAGTTGTAACAGGTTAAAGCTTCCTGGTAACGTGTTCTCGCTTCCTGATTATACTTTAACGCTTCTTGTGTCTCTCCCTGGTTTTCAAAGTCCTTACTCAGGTTTTCAAGTTCTGTCCCCATTATGTCAAAGTCCATTCCCCTGTTGTACCAGGCTTCAACCGAGACAGGATCAAGAGAAAGAGCCACATCATAACATCCCACGGCAGCCTCGTAATCCTCAAGACTGTCGAAAACTACCCCCTTCTGGTACCAGAGTTCGGAATTGTCAGGGGTGATATTCAGGGCTTCATTAAAACATCCTGTTGCCTCTTCATACTTTTCAAAACCTGCATAAGCCATCCCCTGCATGTAAAGGGCTCTGGAACAGTTTGCATTGTACCCAATCGATTTATCATAAGAAACAAAAGCATGCTGGTCCAGTCCCAGTTTCTCAAATGCCATCCCCTCACGATAAAGGATCCTGGCACGGTAAGAATCAAAAAACAGAGCGTTCTCATAACAATCGGCGGCCTTAGCATAGCTTTTAATCCCGTAAAACTCATCCCCCCTTTCATACCAGCTTTCAAAGGAGTCAGGAGAAGTTTCAAAAGCCTTGCTATAAATTTCGATTGCGTCTTCATACATACTGAGTTCGTCAAGGGAACAGGCTTTACCATACAAGGCCATCGAGGAATCAGGGTCCAGTTCAAGAGCTTTATCATAGCACTCTATCGAAAGCTCGTATTCCCCAAAAGAATAAAGTGCATTACCTTTGTCAAGTAACCCTTCCACAGAAGAAGGGTTCTGGGCGATTATCTCCTCGAGAGGAGAAGTATTTTCAGGTCCTCCGGCACTTGCAACCAGTCCTTTAAATGTAATAGCTTCAGCAGTAGGGAAGAAAGTTCCCGCTGAAATGAAGAGCAAACAAGCACTCAAGATAACTAATGAATTAATAACCGACCGCACTTTTTTAACTGAGCTCATTAAATACCCCGGTTTTTTCCCGATGAGTTCCCTTCGAATAAGTTAGACACTTAGCATAGGATTCAGAATGATATGACTATCCAGCACTTTATACAATCCAACAAATACATTTTTTATCTGTACTTATACACTAATGTCCTTAATATCTGTACTTATACACTAATGTCCTTAATATCTGTACTTATACACAAACATCCTTAATATTTGTAATCTAAACTAACATTCTTAATATATATTAAGTGTCCAATTATTCATTACTTATCATTCAAGTTTTTTTCCTATATTACGGATTAAACAATATCAAAGTATGCAGATTTTTAAAAGTGTTTAAAATGCAAAAAAACTCGAGCAAACAAGAAGCTTGAGCAGAAATAAACTTGAGAGCAGAAAAAATATCTTAAGGGCAGATCCCCTCAAATGAATGTCCACTGTCATTATCTTCCGAGCTTGAATGTTTCGATCTAGAGCACCTTAATCCGGGGAAAATATGTTCCTGCGGTAACAAAGTCCCGGAATTATCCTGTATCATAATTTTCGGGGATATCCGCACAAAATATATACAATGAAATTTCCTATCCAAACATGCAAAAAGAGGACCTGACTTTTTTCCGAAAATGGTTCATGGACTATACGAAAAATTTCTATTCATCTGATCCTTTTGTCCGGGAAAACATAGAACTCAAAGTCAAACATACAAATAAAGTCTGCGAAAATATCCTTTTGCTTGCAAAAGCTGAAAAACTTGGGGAAAAGGAATCCCTTCTTGCCGAGACTGTAGCTCTTTTCCATGACCTGGGACGTTTTGAACAGTTCCTCAAATACAAAACTTTCAAAGATTCCGAGTCCGAAAACCATGCTGTTCTGGGGGTGAAAATCCTGAAAAAAGCCGGGATACTTTCTCACCTGTCCCCGGAGGAGAGCGACATCATTCTAAAAGCTGTGGAATACCACAACCTCATGGAGATCCCTGAATCCGCCTCAAACTTCCCGGAAATGCTTTTTTACTCAAAGCTGATCAGGGATGCCGACAAACTTGACATCCTCCGGATCATATGCGAGGACTATGAAGAAGGAAAAGAATGTCAGAATCCGGCCCTTGAACTTTATTTGCCCGACACCCCGGAATGCTCGGAAGCCGTAATAGAAGATATAATGAACAACAGGATGGCAAAAATAAGGGACGTCCGCAACCGTAACGACGTAAAACTCCTTCGCCTGAGCTGGGTCTTTGACATCAATTTTCCCAAAACTTTTGTCCTCCTTAAAGAAAAACGCTACCTTAAAATAATCATGTCTTCACTTCCAAAAACCGACGAAATCCAAAAGGTCATAAGGCACCTTGATGCCTATCTCGAAAAACAGCTCGCGAAGAAGTAGCCTTGTTAAAAGTTGCCTATGATTTAATCGGCATATCGGGTGTAAGCTGTTAGTGTGAGCTGTCTATAATATAAGCTAAAGAAAGTGTTAATATAACATCCTGTACATATACTGTATAAAGCCTTCTAAAGCATAAAGCCTTCTAAAGCATAAAGCCTTTCAAAAGCACACGGGGGTGGCTAAGGTGAGCACAAGAGGGTTCGCAGGAAAGTCAGTTATATTTGCGATTTCAGCATATTGCCTCTTATTGGCCCTGTTTCCTTTCGGATGGGTTATTTTAATTTCAGGCGCAATGCTGCAATCAGAAACGGCAAAAAAGATATTGGGAATTGACATTCCAGCTACAAAGACAATAGAAAACCGGCAAATAGAAAATAATCGATAAGCAGGCGACAGCCTTCCTACAAGAAAATAAAGCCGTCAATCCAAGTTCCAGAGAGATAAGAGTGGACACTTTAAACTTTTAGAAATGATGAAATAAGATCTCATAATAAGTAAGAATTTGTAAAATGTAAGAGTTCCTCAGAAGTAAGTGTTTATAATATGTAAGAGTCGTAAAAAGCATGACCTGAAGTACAGTTTCACTCTTTACGTCTCACTCCTTATATCGCCTGCCAGATTCATTTCCGAGGCTTCGCCTGTAATCGGAGCGGATCTGTTTTTTGCACTGTTCGCAAAGCAGAGCTTCCAGGTTTTTATCATTCAGTTTTTCTTCATTTTCCCTTTCTTTTTCCTTGATGTCTTTTCTAATTTCCATATTCCGGCACCTCGAAGTTCAGGTAAATAGTAATTCGGATAATAAGTAATTCGGATAATAAGTAATTCGGATAATAAGTAATTCAGCCCCATTCTATTGTTTTGAGCCCTGAAGGCTGTTCTATAAATTCAACATCGAGGCCGAGTAGTTCCCGGAGCCTGGGGCAGAGGGCTTCCATCCCTGGATTTTCTGTTGCGTAGTGGGTGGCATCTATCAGGCAGAGGTCTCCGTTCGACCTGAGGACGTCGTGCTTCAGTTCGGAGGATACAAAGGCTTCAGCACCCATTTCCCGGGCAATCTGAATATACTCGTTCCGAAAACCACTGCCTCCGTAAACCATTACACGCCTGACTTCCTCTTTTTCTCCGGCATACATGACAGGGGTTCTCAGGCACTTTGAGATGCGTGCAGCCAGTTCTGCGGAAGAGCAGGGATCAATTTCTCCGATCCTTCCCATTCCTGCTTCCTCAACATCCCGGAGCCCCAGACGTTCCGCAAGCACGTCATTTACCCCTCCTTTAGCCCGGTCATAATTGGTATGCATGCTGTAGAGGGATATCTTGTTCTCAAGGGCAAATCTGAGAGACGTTGCAAGAGGCTTTGAAATTATGCTTACCGGTTTGAAGATCAGGGTATGATGGGTAATTAGCAAGTCTGCCCTGATTTCAGCAGCTTTTTCAAGGACATAAGCGTTCGCGTCCAGGGCAACTGCAATTTTTTGAACATCATTTTCCAGGTCCAGGACTAGCCCTATCCTGCCTTCGTCGAAGTCCTCCGCAAGTTCAGGAGGTGCAATTTCTTTAAGAGTTTCTACTATTTTTTCAAGTTCCATGGAAAAGCCCCTCTAATGATGTAAATTTCATTTCTTCAGGATATTTCACGTACTAAGTTGCCCTGGATATTTAAATATCTCCTTCATGTGATCATGTCCTCTTCCCGATTGCATCTCTTTCATAGTGCCTCAGCAGGAAATCCCCCCTTTTTTAGTTTAGGGGGTCGTTAGCTTAAACATCCTTTGCACGTGAACTACCCCTCCCTGCCTCTTTCGGAATCGAGAACGGGGCTTCCCTCGAAGTTAAACAATGAACTTTTTTAAAGCCTAATTTTCGGGGAGGTTGACCCCTATTTATACTTTTCTTTAATTCCGCACAGCAGGTTCAGAGGTAAAAGGGAATGGTTCATAAAACTTCACCAAACAACAATCTCAAAAAATTTATTATAAATATCTACAAAACTTAAAATATGTTAAACAAAGATATTTACAAAGACATATGTCAAATTACAGGCACAAAGGCAAAAATAATACAATAAAAATGAGACGAAAGCTGCAAAATTAAATTGCCTGATGATAAATTTTAGTCATGTTATATAATCAACGTTCCAAGCTATAACGATTATCACTTAAAAAAATTCAATAAAAAAACTCAATAAAAAAATTCAATAAAAAAATTCAATAAAAAATATGGGAATGTGTGAATATTTCCAGAGCATGAAGGCACTGTATCACCAGTGTCAATTCAGGGAGGGATAACTATGGTTAAAAAAACCTTACTTCTGGCATTACTCATCGTTTTTATCCTCTCCTGCCTTTCTACTGCTGCTTTTGCTGCAGATGATGTGGAGTGGGTGGAGAAGCTTAACGATAAAAAACTTTACTGGGGAGATTCCGTCACAGTCGGAGGCTATGTGGTTAAAGCAGAAGACTTTCATGATGAAGGGACGGTGTTTGTCACTATTTCAAAAGATGGGGAAGAACTGAAAAGCGGCCCTCTTACCGCGGGCCTGGAACTCGAATATGACGATGAAATAAAGGTCTATGCCCAGAAAGTGGACCCTAATTATGAAATCATTAAAAAGAATGGTGTAGAGTTCAAAACCGACAACTGGAACCCTTACGCCCAGCTGGATATTCTCCTGAGGGGAAAACCCGGTTTCGATATCGATGTTGACACGGACCAGGGCAGCTACGACCCGAAATCTGCTTCCGACAGCAGGATCGAGGTGACGATAAACGTTAAGAACGACGGAGACGCAAAAGCAGAAAACGTTGTGCTGACAATTGACACTGCAGGGCTTGAGGTAATAAGCGGAAAAACAAAGTACACTTACACAAAGGTCCTGAAAGGTGAAGCATTGGAGCCGATCACTTTCACATTGAAGACCCCTGCACCCTGGGACGATACCGATTACAAAATTATCGCAAAGACCGAGTTCGAGGATTTCAAGGATGAGGAGTACGAAGACGAAGGGTCAAAGACCGTAAAGATCAAGCGGAAATGGGACCTTATAGTCTCGAAGAGCACCACAAAAGAGCGCCATATGGGTGAGCCTGTATACGTTTCGATAACAGTCCGGAACGGCGGTCTCTGCGACATCAACGATATCGAACTTACGGATACGCTGGTCTCGGGCATGCGGCTTGAAGAAGATCTAGAGCTTGGTACAACCCTTTCCCTTGAAGCGGGGGAAGTTGCTGCGGACGTCTTCAAGTACACCCTTATCCCGGAAAAACCAGGTGATTTCACATTCCCCAAAGCAGTTGCCACTTTCACCCTGCCCAACGGGGCGAGCAAGAAAATCGAATCCGACAATTCCGATAAGACCAAAATCTACGGTCCGAACATAATACTTACCAAATCGCTCAGCACCCAGCAACTTGAAGAAGGGGACGAACTTACGGTCACGGTCACCGTAAAGAACTCAGGCAACGTTGACTCCAGCGTGACGGTAACCGATGCCGTTCCCCCCGAAGCAAAATTCATAAGTGGGGAAACAAGCTACAAAGGAGTCCTCCAGAGCGGCGGTGGGACAAAGACCATCAAATACGTCCTGCAGATGCACAGCGAAGGGGAAGTCCAGCTGTCCCCCTGCAAGGCAACTTTCCTTGACCTTGAAAGCTACAAGGGAGAAGTCGATTCCAATACCCCTGCTGTCGTGAATGTGGGGACCCTGACCCTGGAAGCAAGCAGCGAACAGAAGCAACCGGCAGGGTCAACGGAATCCAGCCAGGAAAAGAAAGAAGAACCTGATGATACCCATGTGAAAACCGGCGGTGCCGAAGAGGATTACGGGGACACCCCGGGCTTCGATTCCCTGGTTGCAGCCTTCGGGCTGCTGGGAGTTGCAGGGCTCAGGAAAAAAGGGCTCGTCTGAATATTCTCCGGAGAGCATTTTTAAGCGCTCTTTTTGAGAATTCTTTTTTCAGACCCTTTTTTGAAGTTTTCTCCCTGATTTCCAGGGAGAATTAACTTTTCTCTTATTTATTTCTCAAAATTTTCTTCTTTTAAATTCTCGATTTTTTCATTCCTTTTTTTTGCACACTCCATTTTGAACCCTTCTATCTGCAAATTCCCTCCACTCTTTTCATTTGTTCATATATTTTTCAACCAGTTCTTCTATTTACCGGAATAAACTGATTTTTCAAGTTCTCTTTCTGGAGAATAACACATTTGTCGGAAAATAAGTAAAAGCTTAAAAATAAGAAAGGAAACTTCTTTACTCTCTATTCAAAGAAAAAAGGAAGCCCAGAATGAAAGAACCCCAAAACCTGCTATTAGCAAAAACCCTGATCCTTACCCATGGAGATTCGGATGGGATATGCTCGGGTGCCATTGCACAAAGTGCCTACCCCGACGCATCAGTCTACTTCACAAATCCGGTTAGCCTTCTGGATAAGCTGAACGAGATCAGATCTGTTAAAAACCTCATAATCTGTGACATCGCAATTAATGAAAGGCACTGCTTCGAACTTTACTCCAGGCTCCAGGAACTTGCCAAAAAGTGTAACCTCTGCTACATCGACCACCACCCTCTCCCGGAAAGCTGCATGGAATATGAAAACGGGGGAGAAGAATGGTTTTACAATGACTGCACAGGGCCCTGCAGCTCAGAACTAACCTTCCGCGTCTTTGAAGACCTCCTGAGCCGGGATATGAGGAGGGTTGCCATTTACGGGGCTATAGGAGACTTTTGCGACAACACGCCCCATGTAAAGAATTGGGTGAAGGACTGGGACAAACGAAGCCTTTACTTCCAGGCAGGGACCCTGATCCAGGCGGTGCTCCAGAAAGGCAAGGACTACGAATTCAAGAGGACTCTCCTGACCCCTCTCTCAAGGGACAGGATTCCTTCAAGGATACCGGACCTTCTGGAACTTGCCCGGGATGCGGCTCTGAACGAAGAAAAGATCCGGATCTTTGTCAAACAAAACGTGAAAGTCTTGAAAAACAGCGCGTATATTGTAAATACGAATAACTCCATTTCAAAAGCAGCTATCTACGCAGCCTCATACGGACGGAAGGAAATTGGCATTGCAGCCGAACGCCGTCCGAAAAAAGGGATATACGATCTGAGTATCCGTTCCAGGGGACAGGCAGACGTGAACCGGCTCCTGCGCAGCATTGCTCCCCGGTTCGGAGGAAGCGGTGGAGGGCATCCTCACGCGGGAGGGGCACGCATCCCCGAAGATTCCTTTGAGGCCTTTCTCCATGCCTTCGATGCCGAGCTTGGAGAAGCAGAAATGAGGTAAAGAAAAAATGAAAGCAAGCAAAACCGTGGAACAAAACGGTACAAACCTTGAAATCCTTTTCGTCGGGCGCTCCAACGTGGGCAAATCCTCTCTCATAAAGGAACTTTTCGGAGCAAAATTAAGGGTCGGAAAACGCCCCGGAGTTACCCTGCGTCCCTTTCACGTCCAGCTCTCTGACCTGCTCGTCACCGACATGCCGGGCTTTGGTTTCATGAGTGGGGTCAAGGACCGGAAACAGGATATCGTGAAAGATAAGATTGTACACTACATCGAAAACAATGCCGAAAGGATCAAGCTTGGAGTCCTGGTGATAGACGGCCCCTTCTTCCCGGATGTCGTCGACCGCTGGGATGCCAGGGACCAGATCCCCATTGACATTGAAATGTTTGATTTCCTTAGGGAAGTCGGAATTGATACCCTGATAGCTGCAAACAAGATGGACAAAATCAAAGAAAACGAGTACGACCCTCTCCTGGATGAAATCGCAGGCCGCCTTGGGCTTGAGCCCCCATGGGAAAACTGGAAACACCTGATCGCCCCGATCAGTGTCAAGAAAGGGGACTTAAAACCCCTCAAAAGCCTCCTGAAGGACAGGCTGCACGAAATGAAGCGGGATGACCTGTTCAAGTATATTTGAGATTAAGGATTTGAAACTCAGGAATTAAAACCGGGATTAAACTCAGTTCGGAACTAATTACAAAATTAAAAGATACCAATAAATTTAAAAAGTATTCCCAGCCAATGTTCAAAGCTTTTTCCGCTGCTGGGAATAGACCCTTTCGATCCGCTGGATGCTGTCGGCTTCATCAGGGGCTTTATCGTCTCGGATGCGGATGAAACGGGGGAAGCGCATGGCGAAACCCGAATCGTAGTTAGGGCTCTTCTGTATTTCTTCGAAAGCAATTTCAACCACTACTTTTGGCCGGACGGCAAAGACTCCTCCGGCTTCCCCGCCCATGAGCCCGGAGAGCATTTCTGTGAGCTCTTTTAGCTGTTCGTCACTCAGGCCGGTGCCTACCTTGCCGATTTGCAGGAAGCGGGTTGTATCGGGGTCGTAGCAGCCGACTGTGTATGAGCCTATAAGGTTTGCCCGTCTCCCGAAACCCCATTCGGCACCGATAACCACAAGGTCAAGGGTCTCCATGAGGGGCTTTTTCTTGAGCCAGTTCTTACCGCGTTTTCCCGGGGAATAAATGGAATCCGGATTTTTGACCATTATGCCTTCGTGCCCGGAATCCAGGGCTTCCTGATAGATCTTTTCCACAAGTTCTAGATCGCCTGTGATGACCTGCTCGTCTACGGAAATGGACTTCGAGTTTTCAACCGAACTTTCCACGCAGGACCTGAGGGCTTTTCGCCGTTCGCGGAGGGGGAGGTAGATAAGGGTCTCCCCGTTCAGGTACATGATGTCAAAGAGATTGAGTTGAATCGGAATAGAGGCGGCTTTCTCAGCCACGTCATACTTGCGCCGGAAACGCTTCAGGATCTCCTGAAAAGCCCTCGGTTTGCCGTCTTCTGCCACAGCTACGGCTTCCCCGTCCAGGATTGCGGAGTCAGCTTTTACATGCTTCCGGACGATGTCCACAAGGTCGGGGAGGGAGTTTGTTACATTTTCGAGTTTCCTTGAGAAAATGGTTACCGAATCTCTGTCCTTGTGGATCTGGACCCTGGCCCCGTCAAACTTCCATTCGATTGCAGCTTCCTTCATGTCCCTTATATCAGTCTCGATGTTCGGGCTTATCTGGGAGAGCATCATCTTGATGGGGCGGTTTATTTCGATCCCGAGCATTTTCAGGCCCTCAACGCCTTTGGTTTTGGCTGCGGCAGCCACATCCCCGAGGTCGTTCGTGACCATAAAAGCTTGTTCCACAACATCTGCAGGCACATTGAAAGCCTTTGCAATAGCATCCCTGACGACGCCTTCCCCAACTCCGATGCGCAGTTCTTCAAGGGCGAGGCGGGCGATGTACTTTGCTTCCCTGGGGTTGGAAGAGTTGAAAAGAAACTGGAGGTTTTTGATTTTCAAGTTCTGGGACCCTTTTCCCGTGGCTTCGGAAGCGGTAATGAAACGCTGGTAGACTTCGGAGATGGAAAATTCGGACTCTTCTTCCAGGAAAGAAGTAAAAGTGACCTGGTTTTTCTTCTTTTCCTTCAGGATCAGGAGGGCTGTCTCTCCTATGTCCCCTGTGGTCCGGATTAGGGCTTCAATACTCTTTACCGACATCCCCGACGCTTTCGAGAGTGCCATATAAAGGAGGCTGGTCCCGATCCCCAGCTGTTTTCCTGTCCAGGCAGGGAAAACTTCACTCATGATGAAGTGGGTTGCCAGGGGCAATTCTTCAACTTCCACTTTCTGTAGAAATTCCGCAACCTTATTTGTGGTTTCTATGGTACTCGATATCTTCTCGATGGCCTGGCATGTTTCTGCAAATTCCCTGAAGCTCGTCATGGTCCCAGCAGCTTTTATTTTTTTGGTTTAGCGATGTGTTAGCTATTTTAGCTCTTCAGGCATCCGGATTTTGATCCGCAGCCTTCCCGTTTTCGTTCACTGCTCCCTGTAAATCGAGACAAGGTCACTGAGAATTGCACTTGCAGTCTCCACAGAGCCGGCACCCTTGCCTGTTACAGTGATTTCTCCTGCAAGTTCGGTATCCAGGGAAGCCACATTGAGGGTCCCTCCAACAGCCAGGGGGTGGTTAATGGGAACAAGCCTGGGAGCCACATGGATCCGGTCCCTGCTGACCTCCCCTATGAGTTTGATCACGTGTCCGTTTTCGTAAGCCATTTCCAGGGCTTCGGGAGTGATTTTCGTGATTCCCGTAACGTCGACATCCCCATAGGTGGTGTCCAGCCCGAAGATAGCGTTTGCAAGGATTACGAGTTTACAGGCGGTATCGATTCCTTCCACATCGTAAGTCGGATCTGTCTCCGCAATCCCGAGTTCCATGGACTCGGCAAGGATGTCGGTGTAACTTGCTCTTTCTTCCAGCATCCTTGTCAGGATATAGTTACAGGTCCCGTTCAGGATGCCTTTAATGCTTCTGATATTGTTCCCGGCCAGGACTTCTTTTGCAAAGTTGATGACAGGCATCGAACCGCCAACAGTTGCCTCAAACCTGAACTTCGAACCTGCTGCCTTTGCGGTTTCCACCAGTTCCCGGTATTTTAGGGTAAGAGGACCCTTGTTAGAAGTAACCACATCCAGTCCTTTTTCGAAGGCTGCAAGCATGTTCTGGAGCCCGGCTCCCCCGGTTTCAATATTAGTAGGAGTGGTTTCGATTACCAGTTCATGGTCGATGGACTTGATGACTTCAAGGCCCGTGATTTTTTCCTGGGCAACTGTTCCCTTTTCTTTTTTGCGGGCAAGGCAGTCAGCAAGGTCCACCCCTTCGGGAGAGAGGGTCGCACCTCTAGAGTCCACTACCGCAATCACGCGGACGTCAAGGCCCATATTTTCCAGGTACTCTTTCTTCATCAGGAGCACTTCGGCTACACCCTGTCCGATCGCACCGAATCCGATTATGGAACAGCGTACTGTTTTCATTTTAAAATTCTCCTAAAATTTTTCTTTCAAGCCTGGACGTCTATTGGCAGGACCATCAGCAGGTCTTTCTTCGCTGACACTTCTTTCAGAATGTTGAGCGACTTCTGGATTTCCTCTTTCCCCACGGCATTGATTTTTATGAGAGCCGAAGAAAGTATATCAATACCTGGCATGGAAAGGGTAAGGTCCGCAACCTCGGCAAACCCGGTCTTGTCTATTTCATCAATTGTATCCTGAATCCCGGTATGAACCACATGCCCTATCAGGACCACGTTAATACTTTCCCTGAAACGGTGCTCACCGACCCTTACAACTTTGATTCCGTTCTCTTCGAGCCTTGCCTTGATGTCCGGGATATTTTCGGGTCTGGTTTCGAGTACGAGCTGCACAGGAACCGTTTTTCGGGGGGTAAGCTTCTGGTGGTGGTGCAGAACAGTTATCAGGTTAGCCCTGCATTCCGACAGAGGTTGAAGGGCTAAAAGCATCTGACCGGGCACGTCCTTTAATTCAATGTCCATGGAAACTCGCATATTATCCCTCGGTGTAATTTCATTTATGAAGTATCTTCAAGATATGAGAAGCAAAAAGGGTATTAACTAAAATCATAACATCTAAAAATATTTCAACTTCATCTCATCTCAAATGTATTCTATTTCAAATGTATTCCCATACTTCCTGCTGTTAGTAGGTGAATTCAGTTATATAATTTGCTATTTTCGGTTTTTCTGAAGAAATCTCTTTCCTGGAGAGGAAGTATTAAATTAAGGGATCTTCAATCATTCAAGCGAATTTCTACTATTTTAGGGACTTTTCCCTTTCCTATCCTTTTTATTTCCATTATCCCTTTTTAAGACCTGCTCATCCGGAATCCTTATAATATTTCCCCTTCCTTTCTTGAATTTTTCAATCATCCCCCGCTCTTCGAGGTCCGAGAGCATCAGGCTTACCTTGGACTCGGAATAGCGGGATTTCTTTCTGAGTTCCAGCTGGGTGATCCGGTTCCCGCTCACACGGATGAGTTCCAGAACCTCCTTAAGATCTTCCGGAAGGTAAGTTTCGGGATCCCCCATAACTTCCGGATCAGGCTCTACAGACTCCTGTGAAATTGAAGGAGGTACAGCGACTCCAGGTTCCCTCAGGACTTCCCCTGCTCCGTCTTCAGATATTTCCTTTTCCGGACTTTTTTCTTCAAAAACTACCCCTTTCAGCCCTTCCTCTTCCGGTATATCTTCTTTCAAGGTCTCCACTCCGGGTCCCTGAACATTTGTCCCGGGCCCCCGAGCCTCTTCTTCAACAGCCTGTAAAACAGGAGAGTCAGAACCCTGTTTTGGGAATTCTTCAAAAGTTCCGCCATTTTTTCCTGACTCTTCTAAGTTTTCGGATTCGGTCCCGGATTCGGTCCCGGATTCATATTCCTTCCCGAGAGCCCCTGGTTGTACTCTGCTTTTGCCACCCGGAGATTTTTGTAAATTATTTGACATATCCAGAGGTTTCCTGGGACCTTTTTTCCAGAAATAACCGGCAATTAACAGAGCGCAGAGAGTGAGTAGTATGAATGCGTAGATGCTGTTCCTGGAGCTTTCTTCGGTTACAAGCTCCGTTTCTTCAAAATCCTGATCAAAGTCTGCAAATTCGCTCTGGTCCAGAAGTTCTTCCTCGTAGGTGGGAAACAGGAGAAGGTCAAGCACATAATCCCCGTTCTCGGTAATAGTTACCGTCTCCTCTGCCGCATACACTACAGTCCCCCCTTCAAAATAGCTTGCCGCTATAAGGTAGCTTCCCGGCGTCAGGTTGAAGGAATATACCGCATCAGACGCAACAAAATACTGTTCGGGGGTGGAATTTACTTCAACAACTGCGTTTTCGAGCGGCTCGAAACTGTACCACTCGTAAACAGTCCCATGCACTGTGGCAGCAAGAGCGTCTCCTGGGATGAGCAGGAGGAAAAAAAACATACAACCGATTGTGCAGAACTTTTTAAAATTCACGCAGTGTTAAATGGGTTTTTAACATAAATCTTTTGCTTTCCTCACGTGATGTCCACAATATAAAGGCATAATAAAGTTTTATATTTCAAATACGGGCATAATCAAGCTTTAAAACTACTGTGTTTTAACTCATCAAGTGTTTTTCAGAAAGTATGCTTATATTTTCTCCTTTCCAATAGAGCATCAGTTACAAAATTATGAAAGATTAAATGGAGGCAGTCAGATGGAAAAATCAAATAAAGTAATACGGTATGTATCATGTTTCACCGTCTTACTTATTCTCCTCAGTATCCTGCCGGCTACCGCCTTTGCCGGGAACGACAAGGCAGTGAATGGAGCTGAGAACGGGAAGTCATGGAAAGTAGCAGATTCCGAAGGTTCAAACACTGAAGAGGATGCAGATACTGAAGAGGAAGTAGACGATGAAGATTCAGCTTCCGAACCTCTCAATAAAAAGGAATTGATACAGCAAAGGGTCCTGGAAAAGAAACAGTTTAAAGAACAAATCCAGATCCAGAAAAGAGAATATCAGGATGCAAAAGGGGCTTTTCTCAGGATTCGGAGCCAGATCCGGGCTGGAGAATTTGGGGAGTCGGAAAGGGAAGTTACCAGGGCATATCTTACCTCAAGCATCGACTACATGATAGCCCACCTCGAGAACATAATATACAACCTTGAGCAGTCAAACAGCAACAGTACAGAAGAAAGAATTGACGCTATTGAAGAACAGATAGACCAGCTTGAGGAAGAAAAAGAAGATATTGAAAATGCAGATGACCTCGAAGAATTCGCAAATTCTGCCACATCCGTAAGGGGAGTCTGGAACAACGCCAGGAAAAACGCATCTCTCGAAGCAGGCCAGACTGTCAGTGAGAAAATGGAGGAATCCCTGGACAAGTCCGAATCCCTCTCAGAGGTGCTCCGCGATAGAATCCAGATTCTGAAAGGAAACACCGAGGATACCGAGGAACTCGATGAGCTGGAGGAAATGGAAGACAAACTTGACCAGTACGACGATTTAATGGAAGAAGCCCGGAAAAAGCAGGAAGAAGCCAAAGAAACCTACCGGACGGAAAATCCAGATGAAGAGGAAATGGAAGAAGCAAACAACCAGTTGCGTGAAGCTCTTGGCATCATAAACGAAGCAAACGATCTATTGAAAGAAATCTTTAACGAACTGAAAGAATACGAAACCGAAGATAACAACGAAGAAACTGGTTCTGACAACCTAAGTTCAAATGAAACAGATGGCAATTCAACCGGCAATTCAACCGGCAATTCAACCGGCAATTCAACCGACGATGCAAACAATGAAACCGGGATCTAAGGAGGAATTCAATGGTTAAATTTGCTCACCTGCTGATCCTTTCTGCCCTTATGGTCTGGATTGTAGGTTCCGGATGCGTCGGGAACGATGCTGCTGAAGTCGAAGAATCGGAAATTAACTCCGATGCTGTTAAAGCAGGAGAAGAAGCCCAGGATGCGAGAGATCTGGAACTTAATGAAGCAGAAATTCTGGAACTTGATGCAGATATGGCAGAACTCGAGGCTCTGCTCGAAAATGTGAGCCTTGAGGAAGACATCGTGATTGAAGATCTGTAAAAAGGTATATCCCACCTGCAAAAACAGAACCTCAAAAATATAATCTTAAAAACAGATATATATAGTGACAAGACCTTTACCAAAAAAGAAAAGATGTTTTTCAAGTGAAAACGGTCTTTTCTTTATTTTTAATTTTTTGGACATATTTTTTCCTGAGCTTCTTTCTGTTTTCAGGCTTTATAACTTCTTTTCTGGGGACTCACTCTACCGGGTACTTTATCTCTACTGACATTTCCCTCGGGCGTCGCCCGGGGTAGAGGGGCCTGGAGACGAGAGTTAAAGGTATGGAATAAATTTTTATGAAAAAATTGAGGAAACTACAGGGGAGATATAAAATTCAATGTATATTCAAGTTTTGTCAGGGAAATAAAAAAACTATCAAGCTTTAAAATCTGCCTGATTCGGTTTATCAAGCGTTATCAGGAAAGTATGCTTATATTTTCCTCTCCCCAATAAAACAGCATTCACAAAACATTAAGTGGGGGAGTTAGACGAAATCAAGAAAAGCAATACGATATTTATCTTATTTAACTGTCGTACTTCTCATTTTTAGCACCCTGCCAGTAACTGCCTTTGCAGGGAATGGAGCCGTAAGTGGAGGTAGTGAAAATGGCCAGCAGGGTGGTGGAACTGATAACTCCCAGCAGGGAGGCGGAACCGATAACGCCCAGCAGGGTGGTGGAACTGATAACTCCCAGCAGGGAGGCGGAACCGATAACGCCCAGCAGGGTGGCGGAACCGATAACGCCCAGCAGGGAAGTGACAACGCACAGTCAGGGGGCAGTGATGGTGGAAATGGAACCGGAAACGGAGCCACCATACAGTCCGGGGAGCAGGAAAGAACCAGAATCCAGGAAATGGAACAACTCAGGGAAAGAACCCAGGAAATGGAGCAGCAAAGAGAGCTGATGAGGGAACAGCTTCAGATTTGCAAAAGCGATTACCAGGATGCAAAGGGAGACTTCCTCAGGATAAGGGACCGGATCCGGACCGAACAATTTGGGGACCCTGAGAGGGAAACTACCAGACTATATCTTAACGCAAGCGTCTGCTATATGATCGCCCAGCTTGAAAATGTGCAGTATAACCTGAATAACTCCAATGGCTCCGGCAAGGATGCAAGAATTTCCGGGATTGAAAACCGGATAATCCAGCTGAAGGCGGAACAGGAAAACATTGAAAATGCCGAAGAAATTGAAGATTTCGCCATCGTGTCCAAATCCGTAAACGGCACCTGGAATAATGCCCGGAAAGACGCAGCTTTCGGCGCAGGACAGGCAGTAAGTGAAAGGTTAGACAAATCCCTCGACAAATCCGAAGCTCTTTCAGACAGGCTTGATGACAGAGTCCAGCAATTGAACGAAAACGGTGTGGACACCACAGAACTTGAGGACAAACTAATCCTGTATAATGAACTGACAGGATATGCCCGGGAAAAACATACAGAGGCCAATGTCATATACCAGAACGAAAAGGCAACCGGAGAAGACCTGGAGAATGCAAATGACCTCCTGCGTGACTCCCTGGACAATGTCAACGAAGCGAATCAGGTTCTTAAAGATATCTTCAACGAACTGAAGCAGTATGGGATTGGAGACCAAGATCAGGTGAAGCAACAAGATCAGGACCAAATACAGGGCCGTACCCGGTGAAGCAACAAGATCAGGACCAAACACAGGACCTGGACCAGGATCAAATCCAGAGTCAGGCCTAGATGAAAGATCAAGACCAGCTGAAAGATCAAGAAATGATTAATAACGAAAATGAGGAATTCGAGAATTAAGGAGGCATTTAATGGTCAAGTTAACTCATCTGCTTATCCTCTCTGCGTTAATGACCTGTATTGTGGGATCCGGCTGCGTTGGGGATGATGCCTCTTAAGTGGAGGGATTCGAACAAGACTCAAAAGCTGCTGAAGCAGGGGAAGAAGCCGGAAATTCTTCCGGGGAACTGGAGATTAATGAAACTGAAATTCAGGAACTTGGAGCAGAAATCGCAGAACTCAAGGCTCTTCTTGAAAATGCGAGTCTTGAGGAAGACATAGTGATTGAAGAACTGTAACAAATATATTCTTCCTTAAATCACATAACATGAAATCACAGAAACTCAAAAACAAAAATAGAAAAAAAGGACAAAAGGGGCAGTAAGGGATAAAACCCAACCAAAAGACCCTTCTCACTTGAAAAACATCTTTTCTTTGTTTTTCATTTTCCGGACTTCTTCTTCCAGGGTTGCGATTCTGGCTTCAAGTTCCTGTACATCTTTTCTGGAAATAAAATCGGCTTTTGAGATAGTTTCCTGAATTTTCTCGGAAATTTTCTTCTCAAGATCGTTTTTCTGTTTTTTGCTCTCTTCGAGCATATCCATAACCAGTTTTTTGCCTTCTTCCTTATTTATGTCCCCTTTATCGACCAGATCCTTTACGAGCACATCGATCTTTTCTTCGGTCATTGCACAGAGGCCGGCCCCTATGAGCCCCAGTTTTTTGATGGAGTTTTTCATATTAACACCTGGATTGGAATTATTAATCTTGATCTAATTATTTGCATGATAATGGGTAATTCCCAAAGATCAGGAGGCTTTTTTGCCTTCTTCCCTGCTCTCAAGCCTGTCTATTATTTTCGGCCAGAGGGACATTGAAATGATCATGGTTATCACAAAGACAAAAATGGCACCTGCCGCCATATCCACCTGGGTGAAGGACATGTCCCCCCGAATTATATTGGTCAGGATCGCCCCTAATAAAAAAAGGTTTAAGAGCACTATCGAGGTTGCAAAGCTTGCAAGGAGTACAAGTCTTGTCCTTTTGTCCTTCGGTCCGAATTTCACCATGGGGATCACATTTTCGCTTTAAAGATTGGTTATCTAAAAATTGTTAAAGATATAATCGTTCCGGACATCTTCCTTAAATCATTTCTTCCTTAAATCATTTCTTCCTTAAATTATTGAACCATAGAAGTATCCACCCTGAAATTATTTAATCTTACTTCTTTTCATGAGCAACGAATTGGTTGTCACTGAAACCGAACTAAGGGCCATGAACGCTGCTGCAAGTTCCGGGGAGATCAGGATACGCTCCACAAAAGGATAGAGAATTCCTGCAGCTATGGGGATACCAAGGGCATTGTATCCGAAAGCCCAGAGCAGGTTCTGCTTGATCTTGCGGATGGTCAGCCGGCTCAGGCGAAGAGCAGCGACCACGTCCATGATATCGTTTTTGATCAGCACGATTTCAGCAGATTCCATAGCCACATCAGTTCCCGCGCCCATGGCGATCCCCACGTCGGCCTGGATCAGGGCAGGGGCATCATTGATCCCGTCGCCCACCATTCCTACGAGTTTTCCTTCTTTCTGAAGTTTCTTGACTTCTCCCGCCTTGTCTTCAGGCAGCACTTCGGCAAACACCCTTTCAATCCCGACCTGAGCTGCAATGGCATTTGCGGTTGAGGCATTGTCTCCGGTTATCATCACAACTTCGATTCCCATTTTCCGGAGGGTCTGAACCGCGTCTTTTGAACTTCCTTTTAGGGTATCGGCTACGGCAACCAGTCCCAGGGCTTCGGCTTCAAGGGCTATGAGCATTGCCGTCTTTCCGTTTTCCTCAAGGTTACGCATATCGGCTTCAAGTTCCCTGAATAAAATCCCGTTTTCTTCCATCAGCTTCCGGGTGCCCAGGAGAACCCTTTTTCCTTCGAAGTAGGCTTCCACCCCTTTACCGGGAATTGATCTGAAATCCGCTGCATTTCCGGGCTTTATACCCTGTTCCTCAGCTCCTTTGACCACCGCTTCTCCCAGAGGGTGTTCCGAACCTTTTTCAGTCGTGGCTGCAATGAAAAGCACCTCATTTTTTTCCCTGCCGGGAGCTGCCAGCACGTCCGTAAGTTTCGGGGTACCTTCGGTAAGGGTCCCGGTCTTGTCAAAAACGATCGCGTCAAGTTTGTGTGCCCTCTCAAGAGCTTCCCCCCCTTTTATAAGGATCCCGTTTTCTGCGCCTTTGCCCGTGCCTACCATGATTGCTGCCGGGGTTGCCAGGCCCACGGCGCAGGGACAGGAGATCACAAGGACGGTGATTGCTATGAGCAGGGAAAAGAGGAAGGGGCTAATTCCCAGGAGGGCTTCGGACTCTCCTACGCCGTAGCGCCAGTATCCTATAAAGAACCAGAAGAAAAATGCAAGCAGGGCGATTATGTGCACGGCTACGATAAAATTTCCGGCAAAGACATCGGCAACCCGCTGGATGGGTGCTTTCATGGTCTGGGCGCTTTCAACGAGCTTGATGATCTGGGCAAGGGCAGTGTCTGCCCCGACTTTTGTGGCCCTGAACTTAAAAGCCCCTGTCTTGTTCAGGGTAGCCCCTATAACCGTATCGCCTTTCCCCTTCTCCACGGGAATGCTCTCCCCGGTCAGCATGGACTCGTCCACAGCCGAGTTTCCTTCCACCACAACCCCGTCGACAGGGATCTTTTCTCCGGGGCGGACAACCACTATGTCCCCTACGCCGACTTCTTCCACAGGGACTTCCTTTTCCTCCCCGTCAACCAGGATTCGGGAAGTCTTTGCTCTGAGACCCATCAGTTTCCGGATTGCTTCCGAAGTTCTTCCCCTTGCCCTGGCTTCCAGGTAGCGGCCGAGGATAATGAAAATAATCAGGAAAGAAACCGTGTCGTAGTATGTACTGTCATATCCGGGCCCCAGGTCCAGGAAAGTCGAGGCCACGCTTATCAGGTAAGCTGACCCTGTCCCGGCGGCAATCAGGAGGTTCATGTCGGTTACGCCGTGTTTGAAACCCTTGAAAGTCCCCACGAAAAACTGCCTCCCCGGAAAGAGGAGGACCAGGGTTGCCAGCACGAATAACACAATCGGGTCAGAAAGAAAGACGGGCACGAAGGAAAAAAAAGGAAACATCATCCTCATGTTCCCGAAAAAAATGGGGATCCCCAGGGCAATGGCGATGATCAGGTTATTCCTTTGCTTACGGATCTCAGCTTCCCGAAACTCCCGTTCCCTATCCTCATATTCCGCCGTTTCGACCTTTACGGAAGCCCTATAACCGATGCTCTCGACAGCTACAATCATTTCCCGGACCGAGACCCGGGAAGAATCGAATTCCACAACAGCTTTTTCCAGAGGGAAATTTGCGGAAGCCGAAATGACTCCTTCGGTTTTGTTCAGGACCTTTTCAATGTTTGCAGAGCAGGCTGAACAAGTCATACCCTGCAGGTCCAGGGTAACAGTATCCTTTTCCACCCCGTATCCGATTGACTCGATGGCTTCCTCTATTTCTTTCGGAGAAATCCGGGACGGCTCAAAACTCACACTGGCTTTTTCGAGCGGAAGATTTACGGCTGCTGATTCCACGCCTTCCTTCTTTTTCAGGACCCTCTCGATATTTGCCGCACAGGCGGCGCAGGTCATGCCCGAAACCCGGAGAGTGATTTCTTTAGGGGAGGCTTTTTGCACAGCCTTTTTCTCTATTTTTTCACCGGCTTCCACAGCTTTAATGGCCCCTGCCATTCCACCAGCTTCCGGAACCTCCTCTTCTTTCGGAGTCTCTTCCCCTTCTTCCGGGACCTTTTCCGCTTCTTTCCTATCAGCTGCATTTTCAGGGGGGACTTCCAAACCTCCAGTTTCTTCTTTTTCGGTAGCGTACCCTGTTTTACTTACAGCCTCTTTTATGTCTTCCAGGCTTACTTTTTCGGGGTCGAAGCTACCTCTAGCCTCTCCTGCTTCGAGATCTACCTCTACGAATTCTATCCCCTCCAGCGAGGATATAGCATCAGCTACCCTTTTCTGGCAATGACCGCAGGTCATGCCGTAGACATTTATCCTGAAATCCATTGAAATGTCGCCTGCTCCGGAACCTGTAATTTCTGGAAGGACCTCCAGCCCTGTATCCGGGTCCTGAATTGGTTACAGCCTGTACCCAAGCCCTGAATAGCTTAAAGCCTGTACCCGGCTTCGAGCAGGGTAATTTTTATGACGTATTCATCGGTTTTCTGGCTGTCATAGGTCACATTTACAGTCCTGTCCGGAACATTTACGTTTACACGAGAAACTCCGTTGATAGAGCTAACAAGTCTGGTGACCATGTTCTTGCAGTACCTGCAGACCATGTCATCCACGATCATTGATGTCTCCCTGATGTTTTCACCCCCAAAGCATCAGCAGTTAAACACACGCTTGCGTTTCCCTGTATATAAAAATCTGCACTTATTCGTATATAATGATTCTGTACAGCTGCCCCCACTGTTGTAAAAACCGGTCCTGGCTTCAAGAACAGGATAAATCATACAGGTTCATACCCTGCTTCCTTTACTGCAGCCCTGATATCCTCAAGCTTGACCTTTTTTTCGTCATATTCAACAACTGCCATTTTATCTTCCAGACTCACATCTGCTCCCTTTACGCCTTCCAGGGATTCAATTGCTTTTTTGACAGTCATGACGCAGTGTCCGCAGGACATGCCTTCAACTCTTATGGTTTCCTGAGTAATGTTCAAACCCCCCATTTAAAAAGTTAATAATAAACAAAATAATCAGTAATAAACCATCAATGCCCCTGTTTCACCTGGGCTCATACCCTGCATCCCTTATGGCAGCCTTGATCTCTTCCAGATTGGTTTCATCCTCTTCAAAATCTATAACCGCTTCTTTTTTCTCAAGGTTTACATCGACTTCCGTTACCCCTTTAACGGCAGCAATAGCTCTCCCGACCCGCATGACGCAGTGATCGCACTCTATATTTTCGATTTTTATAGTTTCCTGCACCAGGGCAGTCACCCCCAAATTAATGGATCTTAATTTTTAAGTTTCCATTTATTTTATACTCTCTTTTATTAGAGCTTTTTTATCAAAAATCATAGATAGCCGTTGACAGCCACTCGCAGATAGCCGTTGACAGCCAATCATCAACCACTTCAGGAGGCCCGGAGAAGCGCAATTACCCAGATAAGAAGCGTCCCCGCAAACCCGACTGCCCCTATCCAGGCAAAAGCCCCCCCACTCAGCAGGATATATGTGGAGAGGATAAGCAGGACGGTAAGATAAAATTCCTTTGAAAAGCCCCGGGCTCCTCCTTCTTTTTGTTGTCCCTCATGAAAGCTACCTCCCATTTCCCCCATCCTGTCAGCCAGTTCCCGGACAGCAGCCCTGATCTCGGCCTTCTCATCCCGGGGTTCGGTGGAAAGTTCGATATGGAGGCCAGCCCCTTTCGGGGTGCTGAGTTTCTTGTAGGCGTCCATCAAAACGGGAATCGCGATGGTCTGGATTTTATAGCGCGGGTCGAGTTCCAGGCAGACCCCTTCAATCAGGAGGATTGCTCGCTGGAGGGTTGAAAACTCCCCGGGGAGTTTGATGTCATATTTCATCCCGAGTTTTGCGTAGTTGTCGCTCTGTCTTCCTTCAAGTCCGTAGTTCTGGCTTGCGATAAGGTCATCCATGTCCTTCTTGAGCCTGCGCAGGTCCACATCCCCGGGCTTTGCCTTCCCGATCTTCAGGAAGCCTTCCGTGGCCCCTTCAACGTCCCGGTTGTTGACCGCGTAGTAAAACTCCAGCATGTTCCGCTTGAGTTCGTCATCAATGCTCCCGACTGCCCCGAAATCGATAACTGCAATAGTGTCATCTTCCCGGACAAGCATGTTTCCCCCATGGGGGTCTGCGTGGTAGAAGCCGTCGATGTAGACCTGTTTGAGGTAGCTCCGTGTTATTATTCTTGTATACTCGGATTTTTTCGACCCGGGCACGTCCATGTCAAAGACGTCTTTTATCTGGACCCCCTCGATGAACTCCATGGTAAGGACATTTGCTGAGCAGTAATCAGGATAAATTTTCGGTACCGATACTTTTTTCTCATTTTTGAAATTGTCCTCGAAACGCCGCATGTTCATGGCTTCGATCCTGAGGTCAACTTCCCGCGTAAGCATATCCCGGATTTCTTCAAGAAATGCGTCTATGTCAAAGTTCTTCCCGATCCCTAGCACTCTCTTTACGATGGGCTTGAAATCATCAATAATGGAAAGGTCCGTATTTATGATGTCAATAAGGTTAGGGCGAAGAATTTTAACAGCCACGGGCTCCCCGTCCAGGACCCCCTTATAGACCTGGGCAATCGAGCCGCTTGCAATGGGCGTGGTATCAAACTCATCAAATATTTCAATGAAAGCCTGGCTCTTCCTCTTTCCGGAAGCCTCCATTTCTTCCCGGCTCTTTTTCTTTTTCCGCAGCGCAGGAGGGTCGTACTCGCAGACGCAGGCAAGGTCCAGGGAATCCGTCATCTCCTCAAAAGAAAGGAGTTTAACCTTATCCTGAAGGTTCATCATCTCCACGACATAGGTCTGGGGCACAAGGTCCGGACGCTTGCTCATGGTCTGCCCCATCTTGATAAAAGTAGGGCCCAGCTCCTCAAACGCCTTCCTGAGCTTGACAGCCGTGTCCCGGTTCTCCAGGTCATAGGTACAGGTGCATTGAGGGGTTGAAATATAATCAGTGCGAAGGTCCCTGTAAAGCCCGAGCAGCAGGTTGTACTTCAAAATGACCCGTGTAACCTGAAGGTAGCGCTTTGTTTTCCCCAGCATCCATTTAAGAATTAGTTATTATTGTTTAATAGAGTATCTTTTGAATAAATAACTCTAAGTATGGTGCCTTAGTCCGAACTGGCGGCCCTCACAAAAAGTAAATGAAAAATAGAATAAACTAAAATAAATTAAATAAGTAAATAGTATTTGAAAAACTATTTACAGGTTGTATCTACTTCTTTTTTGCATCCACTACTACCGGTTTATCAGACTACTTTCAATTTTCTTCTCTTTTCTTCTGGAAAAGCCGTTCACCTTCAGTGAACGGGAACAAACAAGAACGACGTGAGATGACAAGTTCCGGTTGTTTGGGATTCTCCAAACACAAAAAGCTCCAAACACAAAAGTCCCAAAAATACGGTAGATCAGGGAAAGCGATTCATATTTATCTGTTTGGAACAATACCACGCGACAGACTTTGAGTATTCTTCCTGCTTGCTGGACAGGCAGCAAAATTTCAATACCAAATTAATATCATCTCAAATCAGACCATACCGAAAATTAATACAAACTCATATCCACAAACCATTCATACATATATATCGCACAAATATATCGCACAAATATATCGCATAAATTCATTTCATAAAGATCATACAGAGGGACCCAGATGAGTAATATTTTACGCAGAGGCAGGTTAGAAGCAGCCCCGGACGAGGAAATTTTGCGCTATACCTCCTCCATGGAAGCTGACAGGTGGATTTTTGATGCAGATATCGCGGTGGACCTTGCCCATACCGTGATGCTGAAGGAGCAGGGGATCATTGAGGCCGAGGACTGCGGCAAAATCCTGGACGGGCTTTTGAAGATCAGGGAAGATGGTATGGAAAAGCTCGATTTCAGCTATGAGGACATCCACATTTCCCTTGAATCCAGGCTGATCGATATGGTGGGGGAAGATGTGGGCGGCAGGATGCACTCGGGGCGCTCCAGGAACGATGAGGTTGCGACCTGTATCAGACTGACTCTCAGAGAAGAACTGCTGGGGCTGCTCGAGGAACTTCTCGTCCTCAGGAAGACTTTCCTTGCTCTTGCCGAAGAGCACGCAAACACCCTCATGCCTGGCTTTACCCATCTTCAGCACGCCCAGCCAACGACCCTGGCTCACCACTTATGCGCCCATGAAGCAGCGCTTGGAAGGGACTTTGACCGGGTGCTTGACGCCTTTTCCAGGGTCAACCTCTGTCCCCTGGGGGCTGCGGCTTTCGCGTCCACGGGCTTTGACCTCAACCGGAAGCGGACCCAGGAACTCCTGGGCTTTGCAGGCATGCTGGAAAATTCCATGGACGCTGTTAGCAGCAGGGATTTCCTCATCGAGTGCGCCTCCGTATTTGCAAACCTCATGATTAACCTGAGCAGGATGGCCGAGGAACTGGTTGTCTGGTCCTCTTCCGAATTCAACTTTATCGAACTGGACGACACTTACGCTTCCACCTCCTCTATCATGCCCCAGAAGAAAAACCCGGACACTGCCGAACTTCTGCGCGGGAAAACAGGCGTGGCGGTCGGGGCTCTCATGACCCTGCTCTCAATCTGCAAGGCCCTTCCCCTGAGCTACAACCGGGACCTGCAGGAAGCTACCCCGAACATCTGGCGCTCAGTGGAAACCGTAAGGGCGTCAGTCAGGGTAATGGAAGGTATGATCAGGACCATGAATGTCCGCCCCGGAGTGCTTGAAGCCCAGGCGGTCACAGGGTTTACTACCGCCACCGAACTTGCGGACACCTTTGTCCGGGAAACCGGAATTCCTTTCAGGACCGCCCACCAGCTCGTCGGGGTGCTGGCAAGGGAAAAGGAATCTCCCACCCTGGAAAAAATAGACTCCGTGGCCGAAGTCGTGCTAGGGGAATCCCTCTCAGGCAGGGGATTGACAGAAAAAATGGTGCTGGAAGCCCTTGACCCGGTATCGAATATCGAGAGGCGGAAAGTAACCGGAGGCCCGGCCCCCGAAGAAATGGAACGCTACCTCTCAAAAAGAAGTTCCGAAACCGAGTTCAATTCCCAGGAAATCATAACCCTGAAGGACTCCATAGACTCAGCCTTTGAAGCCCTGCTAGGGGTGGTGGAAGAGTACAGGAAAGGTTGAATGCACGGGAAAGACTGATTGTACAGAAAAAGTTGATTTCAAATCAGCTTTCAATTAACTTTTCCCTTCAATTAACTTTTTAATAGTACATTTACCTCTTAAGTATGGAAAATTAAGGGATGAATAATTCGGGTATAGAATATTCCGAAATTAAACTTCACTATATCACGCAAAAAAATCACGATCACTCAATACTTCAAAACTCAGAAAAAGGGACTGATCATGGAATTCAAACAGGGCGACTGGGTACGCATAGAGAAGAACGGCAGCGTGTACGAAGGCAAGGTTATGCCTTCCATGGAAGGGTACATTACAATTAAGATGAAAAGCGGCTATAATGCGGGCTTTTGCAGGGATGAAGTCCGGGTTACCCTTCTTGAAAGCGAAAAGGAAAAAGAGGCCGGGACCGGAATAAAAGAAGCAAAACCCGAGCCAGAGGCCGCGGCACGCGGGAAGGAAAAGCTTCCGAAAGTTGCGATTCTCTCCACGGGCGGGACAATTGCGAGCAAGATTGACTACCGGACAGGGGCCGTTACCTCCCAGTTTACCGCTGATGACATCCTTTCCGCGATTCCCGAACTTACGGAAATTGCCGATTTCAAGGGCAGGGTAATCTCAAGCATTCTTTCCGAGAACATGGACCAGGCGTCCTGGGAAAACCTTGCAAAGGCCGTTGTGGAAGAAATTAAAGCTGGTGCCGAAGGGATCATTGTGACCCATGGAACGGACACCATGATGTACTCTGCAGCCGCCCTTTCCTTCATGATCGATACCCCGGTTCCAATCGTTTTCGTGGGTTCCCAGAGAAGTGCCGACCGCCCCAGCAGCGACAACGCCATGAACGCCATCTGCGCAGCCTGCGTTGCGGTAAGCGACATTGCCGAAGTCTCGGTGGTCATGCATGGCACTACTTCAGAAGACTACTGCGAGATTCACCGCGGCACAAAAGTAAGGAAAATGCACAGCTCCCGCAGGGACGCCTTCAAGTCTGTAAACTCCTTACCTATAGGGACAGTCGACTACGAGACCCGGGAAATCAAAACCCTTATTGACTATACGAAGCGCGGAGAAAAAAACCTGCAGTTCAAGCCCGGTATGGAAGCGAGATGTGCCCTTGTAAAGTTCACTCCCGGCGCTGACCCGGCGGTTCTCGACTATTACGTAAACGCAGGCTACAAAGGTCTGGTAATCGAAGGGACAGGGCTCGGGCATGTCTCCACAAAGTGGATTCCCTATGTCCAGAAAGCAGTGGCCGCAAAAATGCCAGTAATAATCACTACCCAGTGCCTGAGTGGCCGGATATGCGACCGCGTCTATGATACGGGCCGAGACATCCTGAAAGCAGGCGCAATCGAAGGTGAAGACGCCCTTCCCGAAACTTCCCTGGTGAAAATGATGTGGGTGCTCGGGCAGACCGACGACTTCGAAACAGCTGTCGAGATGCTGAAACGCAATCTAAGCGGGGAAATTACGGCCTGTACGCTCGGGTAAAACGTCGTAAAAGGATCTTAAAACAGGCTTCCTTCTTTAAAACAGGCCTTTTTAACTATTTTTTTAATTTTTATCAATTACTTTTTTTACTTTTATTTTTGAAATCCTGGCAAACCTTTCTATCAATTCTTTTTTGCATATAACCAGGGAAGCAGACTTCCAGCCTCAAGTACCGGGAAACAATACTTTTAAATAACAAAAAGCACGATATGGACTATGCTAACAAGTGTCATGTTAACCAGTGACAGATTAACATAATTCGAAGGGTAAACGATGTTAGGAATTGATGATCCACAAATCTGGCTTGCATACGTTTCATGTGTAGTAAGTGCGCTCGGCTGCGTTGTATACGGGGCATTGAACTGGAAAGACGGGGAAGAAGAGCAGGTAGTGAAGAGCAGCACTCCAAGACCAGCAGTCCAGGAATGAACTTGCCGCAGCTGGCTGAAGCTGAAAGGAACCGGCCGGAAATTCAAGGCAGTTCTACTTTCGGGACGTGAATTCCAGCAGGAGTTCCGGGAAAAACCGCAGAAAAAACAACCCTTTATCCAGCTAATAAGCTTTTTTTAAAGAACGTTTTTTAAGGAGCAGTTTTTATGGCAGTCGATACTTCAACTCTCATCATCCTCGTTCTCGTGTACCTTGCGTCCATCTTCTACCTCGCCCGCATGGGCTACAGGCAGAGTTCCCAGACCGATGGATATATGCTTGCAGGTCGGAAGGTGCACCCGGCCATCATGGCTTTATCCTACGGGGCGGCCTTTATCAGCACCTCGGCGATCATCGGGTTCGGAGGAGTAGCCGCATCCCTGGGGATGGGTCTCTTGTGGCTTGTCTTCATGAACATCTTTTTCGGGATCTTCATAGCTTTCGTGATCTTCGGGCCGAAAACCCGGCGTATAGGGCTTAACCTCGGCGCGGTAACTTTTCCCGAATTCCTGGGAAGGCGTTTCCAGTCTCGCTTCATTCAGGGCTTTTCCGGGCTCCTGATTGGGTTATTCATGCCTCTGTACGCAGGAAGCGTGCTCATCGGAGCTGCTCGGTTTCTTGAAACGACCCTGGGAATTAATTATAATTTTGCCCTTCTGATCTTCACGATTATCATTGCTTCCTACGTTATCAAAGGCGGACTGCTTTCCGTCATGTACGTGGATGCCTTCCAGGGCACCCTCATGTTTATCGGAATGGCCTTTTTGCTTATCTTTACCTACGTAAAACTGGGAGGTGTTGTGGGAGCCCATCAGACCCTAACCGATATGGCCCCTCTTGTCCCGCAGTCCCTTGTTGACATCGGGCATCAGGGCTGGACTGCCATGCCTTCCCTCGGATCCCCGCTCTGGTGGACGATGTTCTCGACCCTTTTCCTGGGAGTCGGTATAGGGGTTCTTGCCCAGCCCCAGCTCGCAGTCAGGTTCATGACGGTAAAAGACGACCGTTCCCTGAAAAGGGCAGTCCTCGTTGGCGGACCCTTCATCCTTATGATGGCAGGTGTGGCCTATGTGGTGGGAGCCCTTTCCAACGTATACTTCTACAGGACCACGGGCCAGATCGCCCTTGAGGTTGCAGGAGGCAACACGGATCTTATCATGCCGGCGTACCTTAACAGTGCCATGCCTGAACTATTCGTGATGTTCTTCATGTTGAGCCTGCTCTCGGCTGCCATGTCCACTTCGGGAGCCCAGTTCCATGCCATGGGTACAGCCATCGGGCACGACTTCTACCAGGAGGGAATCAAAAAAGGAAAATCCAAAGATACCACCATCCATGCCACCAGGATCGGAATGGCCTTTTCCATCCTTTTTTCGGTCAGTCTGGCCTACATCCTTCCGATAAGCATCATCGCCCGGGCAACAGCCATGTTCATGGGCCTCTGTACCTCGGCCTTCCTGCCCATATACATGGGGGCACTCTTCTGGAAGCGCATAACAAGGGAAGGAGCCGTGGCAAGCCTGGTTGTCGGGTCCGTGGGCAGCCTCTTCTGGCTGACCTTCGTCCACGCAAAAGAAGCAATCCCCCTCGGGATCTGCCAGGCAATCTTCGGGAAAGCTACCCTGCTTTCAGGCACCTGGCCCCTTGTGGACCCGATCCTGATTGCAACTCCACTCGCATTCCTTGTGGCAATCGTGGTAAGCCTGGCAACAAAACCGATGCCGGAAAAATTCCTGGATAAGTGCTACAGCCTCATGCCCCAGGATGAGGATGAAGACGACTTTGAGCCCCACGCACACACAAATGCCGATACGGCAAGCGTTTAAACAGGATAGTTTTCAGGGCAAATCATCCTTTCTTTTTTTCTTTTTAATTCTTCTATTTCCTTCCCCCTGCTCCTCTCTTTTTTCGATTTTGATCGGTTCAATTATTGTTGATCGATTCAATACGCCTTCATTTTTAGCATCCTGTATATCATATACCCCTCAGAAACCATGCCCTCGGGCATTCACCACTTCGCAGAACCCCAGGGTCTCACCGGCAGCGAAGTCAGCCGGCCTTTCTCTGTGAAAACACAAAGAAGAAAATATCAGTATCCAGGTAGCCCGGTTTCCTGTTCCAGAAGCTAGACCCAAATTTACCTTAAGTTCGGAATTTCAAAACATCCTTTTCTCAAAAGAAAACAGAAGGGGAAAAAGGAATAAAACCGAACAGAAAAGGAAAAAGAAAAAGGAATAAAAACCGAACAGAAAACAGAAATGGAAAACGGAAAGAAAACCGAAAAGAAAGCATAAGAGGTAAAGAAAGGAAAGAAGAGGTAAAGAATTCCGAGCTTCCCCTTTCGAGCTTCTTTCTTTTTATTCTTCCTTTCTCACCGGGAGCGTCTGTCCTCCGTGGGGCATCAGGTGGATTTTTGCGTCCGGGTTCTGGGAAATGACTTCTTCAAGGGCTTCCCGGACACTTCCCATCGGGGTGAAGAAGGCATCCCTGGTATCTTCTTCCGGGAGTTTTGAGACCAGGTAAAGTTTGAACTTTTTTGCGGCTTTTGCCACAATTGCACTCTTGTGCCCCCCGAACTCGAAACAACGCTTGAAACGCTCGACAGCCTCATCCGGGCTTTTACATTCCCTGTTCCAGCACTCGTATATCTGGTTCCCGATCCCTTCGGCACACTCGGCCACGAGGATGATGGAGCCGCCGTCTTTTACTGCCTGGGTGGCGTTGTCAAGAGATTTGTTGGCCTGGTAGAGGTTGATGTCCTTAGGGTAGCCTCCGCAGGAGACGATGACGGCGTCTGCGGGCTCGACCTGGACCTTGTACATGGTGTCCACAGCCTCAACCCCTTTGCGGTGGGCTTCGATAAAGTCCCCTGCAACGGCAGCAACGATTCCTTTCTTGCTGTCGAGTACCACGTTCAGGATGAAGTCGATTCCGCCAATTTTTACGGCTTCCTCCATATCCTGCCTGACAGGGCTGTCGACTCTTCCGGAAACCGCCTTTTCTTCCATCATTAGCTTGTGGTTCGTAAGCACGGAGACTTCCGAACTCACACCCGGTAGAACGGACTTGGCGCCACCGCTGTACCCCGCATAATAGTGGAACTCAATTCCTCCGGTCCCGATGACCACATCGGAATCTAGTACTTCTTCAAAGATCTCTATAGGTGTCCCACGACTCGTAACTCCGACACGCCTGCACCTGCCCGTATCGTGCTGGATGCAGCGGATTTTCTCGTAAATTTCGTCTCCTACCAGTTTCCGGGATTCCTCTTCGGTCTGCTGCCTGTGCAGGCCAAGGGCAAATATGATTGTGATGTTTTCGGCTTTTGCTCCTCCGAGATAAAGCTCTTCGAGGAGGGGAGGCAGCAGTTTTGCAGTGGGAGTCGGGCGGGTAACATCGCTTACAATGACCGCAACCTTTGATTCCGGGTTTACAATCTCGGAAAGGCGCCTGCTCTTTATGGGGTTTTCAAGCGCTTGTTTAATTAAAAAAGCTCCCTCTTCCCGTTTTTCAGGTTCCGAGGGCATTATGACGCTAGAGAGGTTCTTTTCCGGAACCTCCAGCTCAAGTTTCTCGCTGCCGAAAGCGAGTTTAATCTTTTTTACATTTGTCTTCATGTTCATGTTCGGAAGGAATATCCTGATAATATAAAATGATATAGGTAAACATACGCCGGAGATAAGCAATACATGTGAAGTAAACAATACTTATGCGGTAAACAGTACTTATGAAGTATACAATACTTTATGAAGTGTACAATACTTCTGAAGTAAATAATACCCATGATTCCTTTCGGACTTTAGAACCTTTCTGACCTCATGATTCCTTTCTGACCGGAAGCGTCCTCCCCCCGTCGGGCATTACATGAACCCTTGCCTCCGGATTTTCAATGAGGATTATTTCCAGGGCTTCCTGCACGCTTTTTACAGGGGTAAAGAAAGTGTTCCTGCACTCTTTTTCGGAAAGTTTCGAGACCATATAGAGCTTGAACTGCTTTGCCGCCTTTCCGATTATTGCGCTCTTATGCCCTCCGAATTCAAAATTTTCCCTGAACCTTTCAACGGCCTCATCCGGGCTTTTGCACTCCCTGCTCCAGCATTCGTAAACCTTATTCCCCAGCCCTTCCGGACATTCGGCTGCAAGCACTATTGAGCCTCCCGTTTTTACTGCAGCTACGGCGTTTTCCAGGGCTTTGGTCGCCTGGTAGAGGTTTATGTCCTTGGGAAAGCCGCCGCAGGAGGCAATGACAGCGTCTGCAGGTTCAACTGGCACCTTGTACATGGCATCCACGTACTCTGCTCCTTTCCGGTGGGCTTTGATGAAGTCCCCTGAAACCGCCGTCACGATTCTTTTCTTGCTGTCGATTACCGCGTTCAGGATAAAGCTGAGTCCCGCTATTTTTGCGGCTTCTTCGATGTTCTGCCTTGCCGGGCTGTTAACCCTTCCGGAGAGAGGGTCGCCTTCAAAGAGCCGGCTGTAAAAACTGTGGAACGAAAGCACAGCCCTTTCTGAACTGACCCCGGGCAGGATGCACTTTCCTCCCCCGCCGTAGCCCGCATAGTAATGGAACTCAATGGTGCCGGTCCCGACAATCAGGTCAGAGTTCAGGACCTCTTCAAAAATTTCGACCGGGGTGCCAAAGCTGGTTTTCCCTATATTCCTGCAGCGCTCCCTGTCGTGCTGGATGCAGCGGAAGTTTTCGAAAATTTCATCCCCTATAAGCTTCCTGCACTCTTCTTCGGTCTGTTTCCGGTGCAGGCCCAGGGCAAAAACGATAGTGATATTCTCATCCCTAACTCTTCCTAGACGGAGTTCTTCAAGGAGTGGGTGGAGAAGCTTCTCAGAAGGTGTGGGACGGGTGACATCGCTTACGATGATTGCGACCCGGGACTCCGGATTTACAAGTTCGGAAAGGCGCCTGCTTCCTACAGGGTCCCGAAGGGCTTTTTTGACTATGGAGCTTTCATCTTCCCTTGTTTCGGGTTCCGAGGGCAGGATGATCTCAGAGAGGTTCTTTTCAGGAATTTTGAGTTCAATTACTCCGTTCCCGAAAGGGAGATCTATTTTTCTCGTTTCAATGGTTGGCTTCATGCCTGCAAAATATACCTGTAAATATAAATCGCTATTGAAATTGTTAACCACCCTCTAAATATAAAGAATTAAATGGATTCAGTCTTCATTCCCCGGAGCAAAATCTGCATATACACAGGCTCTTTCCCAGGTTCCTTAAGTTCCAAACTATGGTTAGATACTGGTCCTTCAAAGGAATTTTACCTTTACTGAAAGTTAATGCCTTAAGGTCCCTCTTCCTGAAGAAAATATAATACTTATTAAAATTTAGAGAGATCTATATTAAGTACATACATCAAATATATGATAGGGGAAATGGTGGGAACATACAGCAGCGATTCCGATAAAAAAGGCTCGGACGAGACTCTGGGACTGCAGGATGAGATTGGAGAAATCCAGGCGGCAATTGCTGATTTTGAAATTGGAAAAAAACTGAATGTAGCTATTATAACCGGACCCTTTGGAGGAAAAACCACCCTTATAAATGAAATTGAAAAACTTAATTTAAACAGGGTAACAAAATGTACTTTTTCCGAAATTGTCCGGGACAAAAAGGAGATTTCCTTTACTGAGGATACAAAAAGAATAGTCCTTCTAGATAACTGCCACTTTCTTTACATTAGAAAACCCGGCGGTTTCGATATATTTTATGAGTTTCTGAATGTAATTAGTTCTCAGAACAGGGCATTTATCACCACCTGGAACACTCATTCCTGGAAGTACTTGAATGAAGCTTTCGAGATCTGGAAGTATTTTCCAGTACAGATTTACATACCCGCTTTCGAAAAAGAAGAGCTCAAATTTCTTGTCCTCAAAAGATACGGAAAAGGGGAAATTAAGTTTAAAAATGGAAATGAGTCCGAAGAAGAACCTCTAATATATGTAGCGAGGTATCCTCTCGAGTTGGCCGCTTTAGGCAAGAAAATTGACATTCCGTTTCTGAAAATAAATATCCCTTCTCTTAAGAAGCGCCTTCTGAATGAGAAAGAAGAGGAAGTAACTGCTGAGCACCGGGTGTTTGAAAAGATTTACCTGGAATCAAAAGGCAACCCTGGTATTGCACTGAGAATTTGGGAACTTGGGCTTGACTATCCTCACATAGAACTTAAAAACATAGGCCAATTCTCGTATGATATAGAACTTGAACATGAGGAGGCTTTTGTTCTAAGCTTAATTCTTTCATATGAGATCCTGAAAAAGAGTGAAATAGCCGAGATGATAGGTTCTAAGTTGAGGGCAGATGAAATTGTCTTTCAGCTTTTAAACCGGGAACTAATTTTTGAGACCAAAGAAAATACTTTCCTTATCAGACCCGAAGCCCTGCAAAGTGTCATTGCATATCTGGAAAAAATAAGGATGGTGTGGTAAATGGTAAATGGAAATTCCAGCAGGGAACAACTTTTGGAAACCGTCAAGTCAATAGAGATACAGACTATTATAAATATAGCCCTGATTTTTCTCTTTGCATTTATACTTGGTCGAATTATCACCATCCTATTCTCAAAACTTTCAGACAAAATGAACCGCAGTGACAGGGTAAAAGTAAAAATGATTATTCCTGCGGTAAAATTTGGGATTTATATAATTGCTTTTTATTATGTCCTTGGGGAAATGTTCAAAATATTCGGACCGGAACTGTTTCTCCTGACAGGACTTCTGGGTGCGGCAATAGGTTTTGGAATTAAAGACCTTTTTGCGGACATCATCGGGGGAGTTGTAATCACCTTTGAAAAACCGTACCAGATAGGGGACAAAATTTCCATTGGAAGCTATTATGGAGAAGTTATTGATATAGGGCTCAGGGCAACAAAACTGGTCACACCGGATGATGACGTTGTTACGGCCCCAAACAGCCTGATTTTTAATGAAACCGTTGCGAGTGGGAACTATGGGAACTCAGAAATGATGGTTGTTATAGACCTCTATATAGCATCAGAATCAGATGTAAAAACTGCAATGAGGATATTGAGGGAAGCGGTTGTAAGCTCGAAATATGTTTATATTTCCAGCAGAAGCCCTGTAATTATGCTGCATAAAGCCCTCCCATTTTATACCAGGATAAGGGCCAAAGCTTACGCCAATGATCTTAGAGACGAATTCGAATTTGAGTCCGATGTACACACAAAGGCCTGGATCGAACTTCAAAAAAATGGCATCAGGGCTCCACAACTCCCTATACTGAGCATTCCTCCATTAGATGAATAATAGGGGTTTTATGACACTTCCAGGTGATAAATATAGTTAAATGCAAAAACCGGGGCAAATGGAAGTTCTCAGAGCTATTCTGAGCTTTAAAATTGTTTTTTCTGAATATTTTCATGTGCATGCAAAAACTACCTTAAGAAAGATTACTCGAGTCTGTTTGAAGTCAACTACCCCTCTCTAAACTCTTCGCCTGACGGGGCAGGTTTTTGAGGAAGGGGCCTCCCTGTCTGTGGAGATAAAAAGGAGCTTCACATGCGCCCTATTTTCGAACCCTTCTGCAGTTGTGCCTTCGGGTTTGAATGAAAGAGAAATTAAAGAATATCCACAAAGCCTTATTTTCAGTTTATTTATTAAACAATCAGGAATATATTTCTCAACGATAATTCACAATGTAAATCTAAAAGCCTAATTCGGGGGGTAAAGAATGAAAATACTTGACGTCAGGTCAGCACCGGAAAAACCTAATCCTCACAATGTTAGCGTGCGCAAACTCTACGATACTGAGCATGCGCAGGTAATGCATATTGAACTGAAGCCCGGGGAGAAAATGAAGAAACACATCACTCCTGTAGATGTTTTCTTCTATGTTCTGGAAGGCAAAGGTACGGTAGAGGTGGGAGATGAAAAAGCAGATGTAAGCAGGGACATGCTAATCGAAAGCCCTGCAAAAATCCCGCATCGTCTCCTGAACGAAGGTGATTCCGTATTCAGGGTGCTTGTAGTAAAAGTACCCCGACAGACCAACGAAACAAAACTTTTGTGAAATAACTCTGTGAAATAACTCTGTGAAATAACTCTGTGAAATAACTCTGTGAAATAACTCTGTGAAAATGGTTCTTATTTAAAAAGCCGGTATTTTCGGAAATAAGCTGAAAAGTGCAAATAGGGGAGTGAAATCAATGGATAAGGAGAGAATTTCTTATCATGAGTCCGTACAGAAAATGTACGAAAAAATTAAACAGGACAACATGACCAATGTCTGGGACCGCTACGAAGCCCAGGGCCTGGGGGGAGACCCGGATAAGCGGTGTATGTTCTGTATGGGTGGAGTTCGCTGTGATTTCTGTTCCAACGGGCCCTGCCGGGCAGATGCCGCCAAAGACAAAAGAGGGGTCTGCGGGATTACCGCCGATGGCATGGCAATGCGGATGATGTTGCTAAGAAACGTGATGGGGGCGTCCACCTACCAGTATCACACGGACCAGACCATCCGGACGCTCAGGGAAACCGCAAAGGGCAAAACCCCTTACTCTATAAAAGAACCGGAGAAACTGAGGACATTTGCGGGCAGGCTGGGGATCGAAACCCTGGGAAGCGATTCGGAAATTGCCCTTAAGCTCTGCGAATTTGTGGAGAAGGAATTTAACAGGCCTGCATACGAGCCCAGCCTGATAGTAGAGTTTCTTGCTCCTCCCGAAAGGAAGAAAAGATGGGAAGAACTGGGAATATTCCCGGGCGGGATCTACGGGGAAATGATGCTCTCCACAGGTTCCTGCCTGACAAACGTTGACGGGTACTACGTAAGTCTGGCCCTGAAAGCCATGCGTCTGGGCGTTGCAATGGCGTACCAGAGCCAGATCGTAAACGAGTACTGTCAGGATATCCTCTTCGGGATCCCAAAACCCCACACAATGCGGGTCGACCTCGGAGTGCTGGACCCTGAGTATGTAAACGTACTTCCGAACGGCCACGAACCTTTCCTTGGTTTTGCCATGGTCCAGCTTGCCCGGAAACCGGAGTGGCAGGACAGGGCAAAAGCCGCAGGGGCAAAGGGGCTGAGGGTTATTGCCAGCATAGAATCCGGCCAGGAAATGATCCAGAGGTGGGAGGAAGATGACGTTTTCTACGGCTTCACGGGTAACTGGATTTCCCAGGAAGCCGTGTTTGCAAGCGGGAGTGTGGACCTTTTTGCCGCAGACATGAACTGTTCCCTGCCCGTTGCCCCCCTCTACGCCGAAAAATACGGGTTCAAACTCATCCCTGTAAGCGAACTCGTTGCCTTCGAAGGCATCACTGATCGCCTGAACTATAACCCTGTAGAGGCTGGAAGGCAGGCATCTAAGCTCCTGGAAATGGCGATCGAAAACTTCAAGGAACGGAAAAAATCCCCCGGCGGGGTAAAACAGCTCCCTATGAAAGAAGCCATGGTCGGTTTTTCAACCGAGAGCATCCTGGAGACCCTGGGAGGCAGTCTTGACCCTCTTCTTGACGCCATAAAAAGCGGCCAGATTAAAGGAGTCGTGGGCATGGTCTCCTGCGCGACCCTGAGGGACTACGGGCAGGACACGCACAGTGTTGCCGTGGTAAGAGAACTGATCAAGCGAAACATCCTGGTCCTCTCCCTGGGCTGTGGGAACGGAGCCATGCAGGTCGCAGGCCTCTGCTCCCCCGAAGCCCGGGAATTTGCCGGGGACAGCCTGAAAGCGGTCTGTGAAGCCCTGGGTGTTCCGCCAGTGCTCAGTTACGGGACATGCACCGACACTGGCAGGCTTGCCGACCTTCTGGGTGCCATCTCCGCAGTCCTGGGAGCTCCTGTCCCGGACCTTCCGGTTGCGGCCGCAGCCCCGGAATACATGGAACAAAAAGCCACCATTGACGCCATCTTTGCCCTGGCGCTCGGGCTTTACACCTACGTAAACCCCGTCCCGACCGTCACCGGAGGCCCGGACCTGGTCAAACTCCTGACCGAAGACTGCCGGGATGTGACAGGCGGGGTCCTTAGAGTGGAAAATGATGCCGTAAAGGCAGTCGACGGGATAGAACAGCACATCATGGAAAAGAGACAGAAACTCGGGATCTGAAATCCCTGGTTTCTACATTTTTTTCTGTTTTATTCAATTTTTACCCGAATTATGCCAATTTTCATTTTTATATTATTCGATTTGGGCAATTTCCATTTTTATTCGGGCTGATTTGATACTATTTTTATATTATTTGAGTTTATTCGATCTGATTAGATCTGATTCAATTTTTTTAATTTGATCTTATCTATACCTTATGTCATCACGTATCAAAGTTCCAGGGCTTCCCCCGGCTTCATGATGATTACCTTCGTGTCAACCTTTGCTTCCACTGCCCTTTTGAACTCTTCAGGGTCCTGTTCGATCACATCGAAGGTGCTGTAGTGCATTGGGATCACAATTTTTGGCTTTATCAGTTCCACGGCTTTCACGGCTTCCTTTATGCCCATGGTAAACTTGTCCCCGATGGGCAGGAAAGCTATCTCGGGCTCGTAGAGTTCCCTGATAAGCTGCATGTCCCCGAAGACTCCGGTATCTCCTGCGTGGTAGATCGTATGTCCGCCAATCCCAATCACGAAACCGGCAGGGCAGCCTCCGTCGAAACTGAAGCCGGAAGCGTCGATAGAAGAAGAATGAAGGGCTTCGGTCATGGTGAAGGTGATGCCGTCCACGTCCACAGTGCCGCCCTTGTTCATGCCTTCCGCAAAGACCCCCTTCGACTTGATGTAATTTGCAACCTCGTGGATCGAGATGATCCGGCAGCCGGCCCTCGCCCCGATCTCGATAGTGTCCCCCAGGTGGTCGGCATGCCCGTGGGTAACGGCAATGATATCAGGGTCCAGGTCTTCCGGGCTGCAGGGAGCTTTCGGGTTTCCGGAGATGAAGGGATCGATCAGTACTTTCTTTTCAGCCTCAAACAAAAAAGCGGAATGTCCAAGCCACGTAATTTTTACCTTTGCCATCTTCTCACCTTGTCTTATAAGCTTATTTTAGCTCGTAACTTACCATAAAAGTTCAAGAAACCTCCGGTATTTTATGGTTCGGGTTACTTTACGGCTCAGGGTCACATTAATATGCCCCTTTGGGGGTAAAATTACCTGAAGATGAAGATCGGCATAGTTATCCACGGCCCCGAAGTGATCGACTCGGGGCAGGCAGAAAAAGTCCTTGAAAAGCTCTCCCGCCTGGGGGAAGTAGAAGCAAAACTTGGCGGCACCATGGGAAAGACCGCGGTCCTGGACGCCGGGCTTGAAGGGCAAATTGACATCAGAGACCACCAAAAACCAAGTGCCTGCATAGAATCCTTTTTTGAAAGCTCCGACTTTGTGTGCCTTATAAACCGGGGAAAAACCCCTGAAACGGGAAAGACCTTCGGGAAAATTGTGTGCTCCCACCTCCGGGAGCCCGAGAAAAAGCCCCTTTTCCAGATTGAATATTTGGAATCAGAATCTTCGGAGCCCGTCTGCCAGGGAAGAGGCTGCGGAAAACTGATCCCCCTGAACAAAAAAGCCGGGGACTGCATTGAAAAACTCTCGGAAACTCTGGGGCTTCCAGCCGAAGGTTCCCTCCCCTTAAATGACTCTATCCGCACCGAAAAATGCCCGGAAACGGGCAAAACCCGAATCATCCGAACACTTTCAGGTGCCGTTCCCGGGGAAAACATTCTGGTAAACGGCATCGTTATCGGAAAAGCCGAATCCACCGAGGTGAGAATTATCTCGGAAAATGGTTTCATTACAACCATAGAAGGCGGAATAATTAAGGAACATGGCCTTGAAAAACTCCACTGCTACGAAAAAAGAGAGCCGGTTGACCTGGAAAACGCCTGGGTCAAGAGCGGAAGCGTCAGGAGAAGTACCCCTGGCCGCAGGAATACTCCAAAACCGACACCTGGCCTCGTAGACCTGAAGCCAATACCCCTGAAAGGAGCCGGAAAAGTCGTGTTAATCGACCACGCAGCAGAGCACTCTTTTGAACTTGCGGACGGGGCGCAGCTTGCAGTAACCGTAGGCGATGACACCACAGCCATTGCCGGAGACATCCTCTACAGGCTCGGAATCCCGATTTTGGGGATAACGGACGGGGACTGCGACGACCTTGCCGACCGGACCGAGATCTTTCCGGGTTCGCTTATTCTCAGGCTGGCTGCCGGAAATGACGATCTCGTGGGAAAAAAGCTGAGGCAGGAACTCTTTAATGGGAAAATCTCAGCTGTTTTCGAGGATATACCTGCCCTTAAAGAAAAAGTTTTGAGGCTGGCAGAGCCCAAGACTGAAGCTATTTTTGAATACTAACATAGCAAATCTCTTGAAATAGACTTCACGGTATCCTGCTCAGGAAAAGGGGCTTATGTGTGGGGTTTTGTAACTATTTAATAAACATTATTCGAGAAGCTATGTGATATTGTATTTTAGTAAAATATACTATTTTAGTAAAATATATTTTTGTAAAATATACCTGTCCTGAAAAGGTTGAATTATTTCCGCTGCTTGAGAAATTCCCGCTAAGTTAATAACAAAAGGCGTAACTCTTTTAATAAGGGATAGAAAGGCGGAGAAGTGGATGTTTCAGCCTAATTTCAAGTATACAAACAAAATCGTTCGCCTGCTTGCAAGGGTCCAGGCTGCCAGGGAAGTTATCATAAACAGCCCTCTAATTCCGGCGTGGGAAAAACAGCTCCAGCGAGATGCCCTGATAAAACAGACCCACCACACGACAAGCATAGAGGGAAACCCTCTGACTCTTGAGGAAGTAGGCCTTATTATCGAGGGAAAAGAGGTTCTTGCCCACGAAATGGACAAAAAGGAAGTCCGAAATTACGTGGATGTACTGAAATATATCGATTCCCTGCCTGAAAACGGGCCGATAACCGAAGAGTTTCTTCTGGAAATCCACAGGCTTACGGCAAAAAATATCCTTCCTGATGATTCTGCCGGCAACTACCGGAAAGTGCAGGTCATAGTTGGAAACCCTAAAACCGGGAAAGTCACCTACACCCCTCCGGGACCTGCTGAAGTTCTTTCCCTGACAAAAGCCCTTGTCGAGTGGCTGAACAGTGAAGATGCCCTTGACCTCATGCCCGCCGTGCAGGCAGGAATCGCTCACCATGAACTTGCCAGGATCCACCCCTTCGTCGACGGAAACGGAAGAACTGCAAGAGCCCTTGCCACCCTGGTCCTGACAAAGAGAGGCTTTGATACCAAGCGTTTTTTCGCTCTTGAGGAACACTACAACAAAGAACGCCCCTCTTATTACTCCGCTCTTTCAAGTGCCGATGCCGGGGACAGGGATTTGACCGGATGGCTCGAATATTTCCTTTTCGGCATTGCCGTGGAAATTTCAAGGGTGGAAAAAACGGTCCTGAAGCTGAGCAGCGACCGTTCGATGAAAGAGAAATTCGGACAGATAGGGTTGAGCAGCAGGCAGATAAAGGCGATTGAATATTTAAAAGAAAAGGGTCAGATAACGAATAAAGAATACCAGGAAATTTGCGAGGTTAGTGCTTCCACGGCAAAACGTGATCTTCAGGACCTGGTAGATAAAAAAGTACTCAAACAGATAGGGGAAAAGGGACAAAGTATCCACTACGTGCTTAATTTTTGAACTTGAGATCTATTCAATTCTTTTTATGGCCCGTTCGTGACCCATTCATGACCCGTTCGTGACCCATTCGCAGCTTGTTTTAATGTGGAAACTTGGAATTATAAGCCATTCAAAAGCTATTCAAAAGCTATTCAAAAGCTATTCACATTGAGGCTTACATAGATAAAAATTACGTAAGGTATTAATAATAAAATTTTTATCAGACCCATTCATGACCCATTCATGACCCATTCATGACCCATTCATGACCCATTCATGACCCATTCATGACCCATTCGTGGCCTATCAGTGTTCTTCTTTTGCAGCAATTTCCTGATAGTTGCACTTTGTGTGGAGACAAGACAGCATGAAATGCCATCCTGGCCGCCCGGGTTTCGAAATATCGATATTAATGGAACTGGCCAACTTTTTGCTTATTTTCAGAAAACGCGGCCATCAAGACTTCCCAGAACCCGACAGCAGCCCCGTTCACGAAGTGAACGGCTTTTCCCAGCAGAGTTCCGCTTCGGGATCACAGAAAATCGAAGATTTTCTGGGAGTTGCACTGTAAGTGCAACAGCACGGCGTCCTTTTCGCTTCGCTCAAGAGGACCATTTCCAGGCGGATTTCCACAACTTCTTTATTATATCTCTGTAGCTGCCCCTTGAAAAATGCCGCAAGTTCTACCTGACGCATAAGCAAATTCTGCAGACATGTCTGCGTAATCCGAAGTGAAAAGCAACAATTTCCACCGAAGCGCCTTAAAGAAGCCAAAAATGATCTTGATTCTCAAGCCTATGCTTGCTACCCAGGCTCACCGAGGATGAGATCAGTCAGCAACCCACTGAACAATTACCCGAGCCCCATATCAATCCCGGATAACATAAATAAGAACTCATAAATAATAACTCGCATATAATTAATCGCCCCCCTACCCAATAATTAGAAAGAATTTAATACATTTGAAGAGTATCTTTGTAAGAATTTTGATCGTAAGATTTTTGGGGAAATGGGGGATTGAATTCTGGATTTGATAGCGAAAATCATGGACACGGTTAGTTGTCTCAATCCGGGGCAGTTGCGCGGACAGGGCAAAGAGGGGGAGGAACTCTGCCCCTACAAGAACAGGCACACCAAAAACCGGAAAACGATTGTGATCAACTGCAAAGAGTGTGAATCCGAGTCTTCCCTTAATGATCCGGACTGCCGCAGAAAGATCTTCAGAATCCTGAGAAAGGAAGTGCATGCCGACTGCCTGGTGCTTTCCAGGCTCTATGAACGGGATTATGAGGGAAAAGCCCTGGAGTCCCTCTACACCCTTGCAGGTTTCCGGGAGAGCGTCGTTGGGTACGGGGGTATGAAAATGGTTCCGGGACCGTGTACCCGGCCTGAGAAAAGCGAATGCCTGGGGGAAAGGAAAGACTTCATGGAAATCCTGATTGAAAATGCGGAATATGACCCCATGAAAGCCCGCCTGGCCCTGAGCATGTTCATTCAGGCAAGAGGGTTGAAGAAAGTTCCCCAAGATTCTCCCGAATGCGCGGGTTGTTCGGAACACTTCTACCAGCTGCTATATGAAATACTGGAGAAAGCCCCGTTTCTCCCAAATATGCCTGTGAAAATTCCTGCCCTGCAGAACCACGATTTTTCGGTTCCTGCCGGGGAAACCGGGCGGAGCGCGGAAAGCCTGCTTGCGGATACCTCAGGGGAACTGGTCCCTGGAGAGATGCCGCATGTTCCACCAAATTCCCCTCTGTATGCCCTACATCGTGCCCCGGAAAAGGTCCTGGCATCCATTTTCCGGAAGGAGGGAGGCAGTGGGGAGGGAGGAGACGGTGAGGGCAGAGAAGGTGAATCCATAGCCACAAATGGAGGCACAAACCCTGATGGAAGCACTACTGACGTTTTCTTTGAATACGAAAGCCAGATCAAGCCCCATGTAAGGCCTCCGTTTTCCAGCTCCCGGATCTACACTGAAGCTCCCCCAAACACCGAATTTCTTGAGTGCTACGACATAAGCGGGAGGGATGAAAGAGACGAAAGGGTGCTTGAGATTTCCATCTACCGCTACACGGACCGGCCCGAGAAACTTTACATGATCAGGCCCCCCGAGTATAACCTGCGCCCTGAGGAACTCCGGCTGCTCGAAAAGGTCAGGAAACGAATGATCCGGCACCGGCCCGGAGACCTTGCTTTTACAGACCCTGCCGGGGCAAGGAAATATTTCAGGCGCATGGCAAGGGAATTCCTGCTTGAAGAGCTGCTCTCCGGGGAAAAGTCCGTCTCCCCTGCGGAGCTGGAAAGTTATTCTGACCTGCTTGCCCGGTACACTAACGGGCTCGGGATTGTGGAAGACCTCCTCTCGGATTCCCGGGTCACGGACGTATACATCAACGCCCCTGCGGACCTGAACGCCGTGCATGTTGTCCTGGAGGGGGAGGAGTGCGTTAGCAATGTCTTTCTTTCCCAGGACGACCTGGATGCCCTGGTCTCAAGGTTCAGGACAATCAGCGGGAGGCCGTTTGGGGAAGCTGTTCCAGTGCTGGAACTGAGTCTGGAAGACTTCGGGGTGAGAGTTTCGGTTATCGGAGACCCCCTGAGTGCAAACGGGCTTGCCTATGCCTTCCGAAAACATGCGCGTTCCCCCTGGACTCTCCCGAAACTGGTCAACACAGGTTCGATCTCCTCCTTCGCAGCCGGGTTTTTAAGTTTCCTCATGGACGGGCAGGCTTCCGTGTTGATTGCAGGGGAAGTGGGTGCCGGAAAGACCTCGCTCCTCTCGGCCATGCTCCTTGAAATCCCCCAGAAGTACCGGATCCTGACAATCGAAGATACTCACGAACTCCCGATTGAAAAACTCCAGGGCCTGGGCTGGAAGGTGCAGGGGATGAGCTCACATTCATCCGTGCTGAAGTCCGGGGCGGAAATCAGCCCAGAAACCGCGCTTCGGGCAGCCCTTAGGCTCGGGAGCTCGTCTCTGGTTATCGGGGAAGTCAGGGGACCTGAAGTGAAGGTGCTCTACGAAGCCATGCAGGTGGGACAGGCCGGAAACTCCGTGATAGGGACAATCCACGGCTCTTCCGCGGAAAATGTATACGAAAGAATAGTCCATACCCTGGGGGTCCCTCCGGCCTCATTTAAAGCCACAGACGCCGTAATCATCTGCTCTACAATAAGGCCGGGGGGAAGCATGCAAAAGCTAAAGCGGGTAAGCCAAATTGCCGAAATTACCGCTTCTCCCATCGAAAATCCGGAACCCGGAGAACTTTTCACGGACATCATGACTTACGATGCGGCCCGGGACAGCCTGTTCCCCGGGGAAGTGCTTGAACAGGGACAGTCCGAATTAATTGGAAAAATTGCCCTGAAGTGGGGGATTTCCATAGACCAGGCCCTGAAAAACATCGAAATCAGGACCCGGATAAAAGAAAAGATCGCAGAAGAAGGCAAAAGAAGGCCTGCCCTGCTCGAAGCCGAAGCTGTGAGCGAAGCAAACAATATTTTCTGGCTGCTCATGGACTCCATGAAAAGCAGGGACAAAACTGGGTTTAAACCGGGATTCGAGCCGGAAACCAGAAAGGGGTCAGGGACTGAAGCAGGAATTGAAACCGGGATCAAAGCAGGAATCGAAACGGGAACCAACGAAAAAATTGAATCTGATATACATTTTACACCCGGCTTTGAAACAGACTTCGAAACAGACTTTGAAACAGACCTTGAAACAGACTTTGAAGCCGATTTCGAAGAACTTTACAGCCGCTGGGAAAAATGGTTCGAAAACTTTGCCAGAGCCTATCCGGGGGCCTGAATTCCCAGAGGGATAAGGGGGGACCGGGGAAATGGGAGAAAGTAACTGGTATGTAAAGGTATGTAAGGGCACGGCCCGGAAATGGGGCGATGCGCTTCCCGACCCGGACGCTTTCAGCCGGAAATGCGAGCAGAGCGTGAGCCGGGAATACAGGGACGCTCTTCGTTTCACGGGTTTTGATCTGGAAGCTTTCGAAACCGTGTTTTTTTCTTATTTCGGGACCCTGACGGTATTCCTTATACTCTTCGGACTTGACCTGTTCCTGCTCCTTACGAAAAGTTTCGATTCCCGGACCCTTTCCCTTATGGGGTTAGTGACCGTTTTCGTACCCTTCTGCGTACTTTACTACCTGAGCGAATACGTGAAGATCCATGCAAAGCTCATGAAGATCGCATCCCTCGGAGACATCCCCGAAGTCCTGAGCTACATCGTCATGTCCATGAAGCTGGTCCCGAATGTGGAGCATGCGGTGCTTTTTGCAGCCCGGAACTCGGAAAGGCCCCTTGCAAAGGACCTGAAAAAGCTGATATGGGACCTGAATCTGAGGACATATAGCAGCATGGACGAAGCCCTGCTTTCTTTTGCCGACCTCTGGGGCAGGAACAGCGAGTACTTCAAACGCTCTTTGCACCTGATCAAAAGCTCCACCGCCGAGCCCGACGAAGCCCAGCGGGTCATAACGCTGAACCGTGCCCTGGACATCAGTCTGGAAGGCACGGAAAGCCTGATGGAAGCTTTTGCTGCAAAACTGCAGACTCCAAGCTACGTCCTCTACTCCATTTTCATCCTGATCCCCTTGGCCCTGGTCGCACTCCTGCCAGCGGTAACGGTTGTTGGAGTCAGGCTGGAGCTCATCGACCTGGTCATTCTTTACGATATTATTTTCCCGGCCCTTGCAGCCGTTTACTCCGAATTCATCCTTATGCAAAGGCCTCTCGCCTTCATACCTCTCTGGATCCCGGATTCCCACCCCGAGCTTTCGGATATCCGGCAGAAAAAGCAGATAGCTCTCGTACTTGCAATTTTAGCCTCTGGCCTGATCATCCCTTCAGGCTACTTCCTGCTCAAGGTCGGAAACCCGAGAGGACTCGTTTCCACAACTCCCCTGGAAGGGCTCCTGCCTCCCACCCTCCCCCTGGTTGTGGGCGGGATAGTGGGAATTTCGGTTTATCTCTACCTTTCTTCCGCACCTTACAAGAAAATAAGGGACCGGATAAAGGACATGGAAAGGGAATTTTCAGACTCCCTCTTCGTGCTCGGGAGGAGGATCTCGGAAGGAAAAGCCCCCGAAGAAGCCTTTGCCCACACCGCAAAGGCCATGGAAGGTTCTAGAATCGGGGATGCCTTCGAACAGATTGCAGTAAACCTCCTCAGCATGCGCACAACCCTCAAAGCCGCGATCTTTGACGAAGAATTCGGGGCTTTCCGGCATGTCTACTCGGAACGGATAAAAAATACCATGCTTCTTTTTACGGAAAGCGCCCACAAGAACCACGAAGCCGCAGGGGCAGCCGTAATCAAGCTTGCCGACCACCTGAAAGAACTCGCCGGAGTGGAAGAACGCATCCGCCGCTCCCTCTATGACGTAACCTCCACCATGCGCTCCACGGCAGCCATCTTTGCCCCCCTGATTGCGGGAATCACCCTTGCCCTTTCCGAAGTTATCACAAAAATCCTGAACCAGGTCGCAACCAGAGTTAGTAGGGTCCCTGCAGACCTTTCCTCCATGCCTGTAAAAGTCAGTCCCGATACCTTTGTCCAGTCCATCCCCCCTGACCAGTTCCTGCTCGCAATAGGAATCTACGTAGCCCTGATCACCGCCGTCCTCACCCGCTTCGCAGGTGCCGTGGAATACGGGGGAGACCGGACACAGTTGAAGTATGACCTCTCCTGCATGCTTCCCCTTTCAATTCTGGTGTTCGCGGTCTCGACCGTGGCTTCAAGGGTGATTTTCCGGGGGCTTGTATGAAAATTGTATGTAATAAAAAGGAATCAGGAAAAAGGAATCAGGAAAAAGGAATCCGAAAAAGCAATCAAGAAAATGGAATTAAAACTATACTGAGCCCTGAAAAAGGACTCAGATAGGACATGCAATTGATTTTGAGGCTTTTAATACCTTTTTTGCCTGGGCTTCGGTAAGTCCGGCTCCCATTGCGATCTGCATGGCAGTTTCGTCGGTTATGAGGTCTTCCGGGGCATGGGCGTCCGTATTAACCACCAGGATGGCATCGACTTCAAGGGCCAGTCGGGCGACGTGGCCGTTTGTCCTGTTGTGCCCGTTCCGGGCTGTTAGCTCAAGGGAAACATCATTTCCGGCTGCGGTTTCGACGTCTTCCAGGGAGATCAGGCCGGGGTGCGCCAGGACGTCAACATACTGGCAGGCTACAGCAGCCGCATTTGTCCCGGGGGCAACAGGTTCGGTGGTGGTTTCCCCGTGCACGACCACGATCTCTGCTCCGAGCTCTTTTGCTTTCTTTGCCATGGGGGCGATTTTCCGGGGCGGCACATGGGTCAGCTCAACACCTGACATGACCTTGATGTCCCATTCATCCTCAAGGTACTTTGCCTTCAGGGAGGCTTCAATGAGCTGTTCGAGATTTGTATAATCAGCATGGTCTGTAATCGCAATGGCCTTATAGCCTTTCATCACAGCCCTGCGGACCAGTTCGCTGGGGATCAGTTCCCCATCACTGAAAATTGAATGTGTGTGCAGGTCAATCAAAAGAATCACCAGTTTTTCAGGACGTCATCTGTTTATTTATTTACTTTTTATTTTGCTTTTTACATTTTATTTTATTTTATTTTATTCTGTTATATTTTTATTTGTTCATTTTATATTCATTTATCATAATTTAACGAACTCCCCTATTTAAAAACTTATTCAAACTTTCCCAAGCCTTTCTTCCACATCGGCAAAGGCGAAGTTCGGCTTTACATCCTGAATTTTGATCTTAACTTTTTCCCCTACCTTGACTTCCTTTACGAAGACCACGAAGCCGTCGACGAGCACAGCCCCGTCTCCGCTGGAACCGAGTTTTTCGATCTCGACGGTGAACTCGTCTCCCCGCCTCATAGGTGCGGTCAGGAACTTCTTCCCGATGACATAGGTCTCCGCACTCTGAGCCCTGGAGGCTTTTGGGGAATAAGCCGTAGTCCGTACGAAATTGTCCCTCACTTTATCCATGTAGTCTTTGAACATGTCTCCCTGGAAGACCTTAACCACGAAATTTCCATTCGGTTTCAGGATCTTCTTTGCGCATTCCAGCGCAGAGGTGGTAAGTTCGATGGACCGTGCATGGTCATAGGACCAGTTTCCGGACAGGTTGGGCGCCGCATCACAGATCACGACATCCGCACCCTTTGCCCCGACTATCTCGATGATCTTCTTAATCGTCGAATCCGCGTTGATGTCTCCCCGGATAGTCTCCACTCCATCGATTGGCGCAATCCTCTGGAGGTCAACCCCGAGCACCTTCCCTCCGGAAAGCTCCTTTGCGACCTGCAGCCAACCACCGGGCGCAGCACCTAAATCCACAACCGAGTTCCCACGATTAATGAGCCTGTACTTTTCATTGATCTGCTTAAGCTTAAAGGAAGCCCTGGACCGGTAACCTTCCTCTTTAGCCTGATGATAATAAAAATCTCGTCTGTCTCTTGCCATGATTGTATTTCCCTGCACTGAAAGGTGATATAGATTGCGCAAAATCCGCTATTATGGGAATAATAATTCTACGTATATATAATTCAGTTATTAAATATATAATTTCGGTTATGAATTCCATAGTCAGCATCGGAAACAGAGGTCATTTTATCTAGTTTTCCCGAGCTAAAAAAACCAGAACAACTGTATTAGTCGTATCCCGTATGCCCTGTCACGCACGCTTGACGTGCGGCCTGCTCCCGATAAACCCGATAAACAGAATAAACTAAAACTCCTGGCACCTCGAATTGCCCTTCTTTTTTTGATTTTTGCGATTAAGGGTGAAGTTACCTTTTGTTCAGTCGAGAAAAGGATGTTGTGAGCTACTCCACGGAGGGAAAAGAAGGAGGAGGATTATGCTGCTGTGTTTGTGATTGCTTCTTTCAAGATACAGGCAGGATCGAGCCGCTTGCAAGCAAGCGGGAACAATAACGACCGGAATACATTATTCCGGTTGCCTGGCTTTTAGTCCTCTTGAGGGAGCGCAGCGACCGAAAAGGACTGCGTACTGCCGAGCCGCAACTCGGCTGTTCAAAGCAAATACCTGCGGCAACTCAATACGCTTCTCATTACTTCGTCACCACTGATTTTCTCCAGTTTAAGGTCCATTGACTTTTCAATAACCTCGATATCAAGGGGCAGGCGCTTTTCAACTTCTCTCAGGAGCTGGGACTCCCCGCTCATGATGACGCAGTCAACAGGGGCATTTTCTTCGAGGATTTTGTTTACGGTTTCCATTACCTTTGCCAGGTGGTGGGCAATATCTTCTTCCCTTAGGCGCTCGAAGCGGCGCTGGGAAAAGCCTCCTTTGCTGTGTTTTTCCTTAACACTGCTGCGGACGAGTTCTTCGGCGTCAAAGGCCAGGCGGTCGGGGGCAAAACCTATGAAAGACTCCCCTGCGTGAAGAAGGAGGATCAGAATGCGGCATTCGGCTTCCTGGTTTCCTTCAAGGGCGCCTGTCTCAAAGTGGTCCTTAAAGTACCAGGCAGAAGTCATTATCGGGATGGAAGGGACTATTGCTTCCGAGACCATGCGGTGGATGTCGTGGAAGAGAACGAGACCGGTTTCGGGGTTAATCCTGTCCAGAAGGGCATGGGTCTCTTCGTCCAGGTAGGAGAGGATTTTTTCACTTAGCACATCCGACAGGGCAGTTCCGGGAGGCAGATAAACTGTAAGCAGGTTTTCTCCAGGGGTGCGGAAGGAAGAGAGCTTGGAGAAATAAGCCTCCATGGCAGAAGGGCTGAGAGTCTCTATCCCGCGGAACTCGAACTTTTCAGGAGCTTCAGCCCGGATGGTTTCGAGTTCGTGGGTGAGGGTCTGCATTTTGACAAGCTCCTGATTCAGCCGGGATTCGGCTTCCTGCTTGGCAGCAACCGCATCTCTTGCCATGATTTCTTTTTTTGAGAGCTGTATTTCCATGGTCTTCAAGTCGATTTCCATCTCCACTAGATGGGAATTGAGCCTGTCGATCTCCAATTCGAGCTGGTCTTTCCCGGATACTTTCCCAAAAAGGCTTCCAAGACTCTTTTTTACCTCTCCAGTAACTTCTTTTTTGCCGTCTTTCGGCTGGGCCTTACCGTTCTTTCCACCCGGACTTGCACTTTTCTTCAAACCTTTTTTATCAATCATCTGCCTACCTGCCTGCACCTTAATCACGTGAAATACTGTGACCCGGAACACTAATTGGAACACCGATTAATTGTGAATACTTTAAACACCGTGCCATCATTTCTGAAAATAGTTCAGGCCGGTCTCTTTGATCTTATTAACTCTTTGATCTGAAAAACTCTCTGATCTGATAAACCCTTTGATTTTACCAATCTTCGATTTTACCAATCTTCGATTTTACCAATCTTCGATTTTACCAATCTTTTATCTGATCAACTTACATGTGACATCCAGAAAGCCCCAATGCTTCACAAGCTGTCCGATAATTACTGCCAGTAATATCCAAATCCCTTTTTTTTCGATTTAAAGGCTTTATATGCCTTCTTTTTTACTTGTTTTTGCCCTGAAATTGAATTGTCGGACAGCCTCTTTAGCGTGGGGTAGTTCACATATTAGAAAGCATAACCTCTATATCTTTTTTAATTGCTCTTCATATTTCGAAAGTTTTAAGAATATCATATTTAATGTCTTTCTGTTTTCAAGATTTTTTCAAAAAAGCCAGCCAATTTTATACTGATTTAATTCCTACTGATCATTTCGGTGCCAAAATGAAAAGCCCAACGGAAGATTCCCATAACCATTCAGGCCACAACCATTCAAACAGTCCGGGCCTGATGGGTCTGAATAGCGAAAAAACGGTTCACGGCAACCCTTCAAATTCTAACAAAACTCAATACATCCAAAATACCCAACACGTTCAAAATATCCAACACGTTCAAAATACTCACCCGACACTCTGGATTCAGGGGCAGAAAAGTTCTTCCCTTGCCGGGAAAACTGTTGTCCTCGGAGTGACTGGCAGCATTGCAGCCGTAAGGGTGGTGGAACTTGCCCGGGAACTGATTCGGAACGGGGCGGAAGTCCATGCGGTCATGACCGACGCAGCCCGGCATATTATTCATCCTGATGCCCTGTACTACGCCACCGGGAACCCGGTGATTACGGAACTGGGAGGCAGGGTCGAACATGTGGAATTTTGCGGGTTCAAAGGAAGGGCAGATCTTCTCCTGATAGCCCCTGCAACCGCAAATACCATCGGGAAAATAGCCCACGGGATCGACGATACCTCGGTCACCTCCTTTGTCACAACGGCCCTTGGCTCAAGTGTCCGGGTTATGATAGTTCCGGCAATGCACGAGTCCATGTACCGGCACCCTGCAGTTGTGGAAAACATCCGGAAACTAAAAGGGTGGGGAATTCCCTTCGTGGGGCCCAAAATCGAAGAAGGGATTGCGAAAATTTCCCCTAACGAAGAAATAGTACTTGAAACGGAAAGGGCACTTTGCGGGGAAGAGTTAAAAGGGAAGCGAATCCTCATAACCAGCGGTTCCACCGCTGAAAGCCTTGATCCGATCCGCATTCTTACAAACCGTGCCTCCGGAAAAACGGGGAGGGAACTTGCCCTTGAAGCCTATCGGAAAGGAGCGGAAGTAACCCTCGTGCACCGGGACAGGCTCGGTTTTTCCGGGATTATTGAAATCTTTGCCGAAAGCGCTGAGGAAATGACCGAAGCCGTACAAAAGGAGCTGGAAAAAGGGTACGACGTCCTGATAAGCTCGGCTGCTATTGCCGACTACACCGTTGAAAAGGCTCCAGTAAAAATTAAATCCGGAGGGGAGCTTGAACTGAAACTGCGACCCACCCGCAAACTTATAAAGGAGTGCCGGGAAAGGCACCCCGTCCTTTTGATCGTGGGCTTTAAAGCCGAAACCGGAGTCCCGGAAGAAGAACTGCTCCGAAGAGCAGCCGCAACTCTGGAAAGTTCAAAGCTGGACATGATAGCTGCAAACGACGTCTTGAAAGGCGGAATGGGCACGGAAGAGAACGAAATTTACCTTATACGGACGGGGAAAAGCGACCCTCTCCATGTAAGCGGAAACAAGCGAAAAATCGCGGCATCTATCCTGAAAGAGGTAGCCGGGATTCTGATTCCGCAAAAATGAGCTAAAAAAGGCGTTTCATATGTATGAATACGAAAATGAAGGGGCAGACGTTTCAGCAAAAGCTTATGCTCCCGGGCACATCACAGGTTTTTTTCAGATCCACGAGCATGAAGACCCTCACCATAAAGGTTCTACCGGCTGTGGAATCGTCCTGAACGGGGGAGTAACAACCGAGGTAAAGGTGGGGGAATCGGTGGACGAAACCGAGATCTTCCTGAACGGGAAAAGAGTCGAAGGCAAAACCACCAGAACTGTGCTCGATCTGATAACTGACGTACCTGTTAGGGTTAAAAGCTGGGCTGAAATTCCGGTCGGCTGCGGGTTTGGAGCTTCCGGAGCCGGAGCCATCGGAGCCGCCTATGCCCTCAACAGGGCACTGTCCCTGAACCACACGGCAAAAAACCTGACCGAATATGCCCATGTGGCCGAAGTAGTTAACAGGAGTGGACTCGGGGATATTGCAGCCCAGTCCAACGGAGGGGTGGTAATAAGGCTCAGGCCGGGAGGCCCTTTCTTTGGCAGCGTGGACAGGATTCCCGCCCCTGAAGCCCAGGTCTTTTGCATCGTTCTTGGGGAAATTTCCACCGACACCGTGCTGAGTGATGAAGCCACAGCCAGCAATATCAACGCAGCCGGAAGAGTTGCAATGTCCGAACTGCTTGAAAAGCCCACCCTGGAGAACTTCATGCTCCATGCAAAGGACTTTGCCAGCAAAACAGGTCTCCTGAGCGATCGGGCAAGGGACGTTATCGAAGCCGTAGAAGCCGCAAACTGTGGGTATGCCTCCCAGGCAATGCTCGGAGATACGATTTTTGCAGTTAATCCCGACGGTCAGGAATTCGAGCTCTACGAAACCCTCGAAGAATTCGGGGAAGTCCTTGAATTCGGGATCAGTACCTGCGTACCAAAACTGATTGTCGAATGACTTCTCCTTTTTGAGTGATATCGAGAGGGATGGGAACCAGTTTTACTTTGCAGGTTCAACTTTTTACCCGTCTTATATTTTATCCAAAATCGTTTTTATATTAATCAATTCCACTTCCTTCCCGGCCCCGGAGATTCCATCCTGAAGAGGATGCTTCTTCCTGAGCCTCAGGAATCCCGGGCCCTGAACCCGGGCTGGCAAGAAAATTTCTTCGGAAGCCCCACAGCTTAAATAGTATCGGATTGCAAAAGGTATTAGTGTTATATAAATAAAAGAATGTATATAAACCAGACATTCGCTACTTTTTTGGATCTTCCTGACGAACTAATAGGGAGATCCCGGGAAAGAAAACAACATATTTCAAAGAGTATATTGCATTTTATTCACCGAGCGGAAGGTAAGATTAATGGATCTTAATGACGACTGGGAAGACAAAGGTAACTCAAGACCGATTAACCCGCTTAATAAAATACCTGAATCCATAGGCCCGATTATCCGAATAATCGCGATAATCTTCACGATCCTTATCGTCTTTTCCGTAGCCTTTGGGTCGATTTTCGTATCCATTGGCGCAGGAGAGGTAGGAGTGAAATTCAACCAGTTCGGAGGGGTAGAATCCGACGAACTCGGAGAAGGGCTGCACATTGTACCTCCCTGGATATCGGTCACCAAGTATTCCGTGCAGAGCCAGGTCTATACTATGAGTTCTCAGGCTTCTGAAGGGGAAAGGGTAGGAGATGACCGGATCAATGCCCTGACCTCTGAAGGTTTGACCCTTGGCATGGATATCTCGATCCGTTACAGACTAATTCCTGTGGATGCAAACAGTGTGCACCAGAAACTTGGCCCCTCTTATTCCGAAAAGATCCTGCGGCCTACCATCAAGTCCGTGATCAGGGAAGTGGTTTCAATGCATACGGCAATGGAAATCTACGGGACACAGAGGCAGCTTGTGGCAGAAGAGATGCAAACCGAGCTTGAAGCTCGCCTGAGTGATGACGGGTTCATTGTCGAGGAAGTCCTGCTTCGGAACGTGCAGCTCCCGGAAAGGGTTGCAACGGCAATCGAAGAGAAACTCCAGGCTGACCAGGAAGCCCAGAGGATGATTTTCGTGAAACAGAAGGAAGAACTCGAGGCTGAGAGGAAGACCATCGAAGCCAACGGGGTAGCCAATGCCACGATCATCAGAGCTCGCGGGGAAGCTGAATCCCTCAGTATCATCAATGAGGAAATCAAGAAAAACCCTGACCTCATCAACTACAAATATATCCAGATGCTTGAAGGCCAGGATCTCCAGACCATGATCGTCCCGACCGACCAGGGGATCATCCTGGATGCCACGAACACGTAAAACATCGGCCGGAAAATTTTGGGCTGAATGTAAACCTATAGACAAAACGGCTAATCATAAAATAATGTAAACAGGAAAAATTGTAAAATAAGTAAAAAAGGTAAGCGACCGATATGACCGACATACCCCCAGACCACCCTAGGTACGAATCCCTGCTCTCCCGTGAAAAGGTTGCAGCCGGGGTAAAGATGGGATTTACCAGTATTCAGGGGCTAATCGCCCAGGGAAGAGGCGAAAGCTTTGACTATTTGCTGGGTGAACGGAGCACGGAATCAGCCCTCTACGCCGAGCGAGCGGCTGTGGCTGCCCTCCTCCTGGCAGAGAACCCTGTGATCTCCGTAAACGGAAACGTTGCGGCTCTTGCTCCTGAAAAGGTTGTTGCCCTGGCAGACCTTACCGGGGCAAAGATCGAGGTTAACCTCTTTCACAGGACCGAGACCAGGATGCACCTGATCATCGAACAGCTAAAGGCCTGCGGGGCATCTGAAGTACTCGGGAAAAACCCGGATGCCAGCCTTGAACTTTCCCATGACAGGAGGCTGGTGGAGAGCAAAGGGATCTACAGCGCAGACGTCGTGCTCGTGCCCCTTGAAGATGGTGACCGCTGTGAGAAACTGGTGGAAATGGAAAAAATTGTCATAACAATCGACTTAAACCCCCTTTCCAGGACTTCCAGGATGGCCACGATCTCAATTGTAGACAACCTTACCAGGGCCCTCGAGAATATGGCAAAGTTTGCGGGGGAAATGAAAACAGAGAGGAAGGACGAACTTGTAAACCTGATCACGTCTTACGACAACAAAAAGGTCCTTTCCGAAGCCATTTCCGAAATCCAGGAACACCTCAAAAACCTGGCTGCGGAAGTGGAATATTGAAAGCCTGAGTGGAATACTTAACTTAAAAGGAACACTGAATCCGGAAACAGTATTCTGATAACTTAACTGAGTGCTGGATCCGGAAACGGGGTTCTGAACGTTTAACCGGATGCTGAGTGCAGAAACGGGATGCCAAAAACTGGGTGATGTAAATGGAACTGATAGAAAAAACCCGGGAATTCGTGACCACTTTCCTTGAAGATGAGCCGAGTTCCCACGACATGTCCCACATCAACAGGGTGGAAGCTCTCTGCATGGAAATCAGGGAAAAAGAAGGCGGGGACCCCCTGGTTCTCCGCCTGGCAGCCCTGCTCCACGACGTGGGAGTAATAAAGGAACACGAAGAGGGAGGAGACCACGCCGAGTACAGTGCGGAAATTGCCTCTGAATTCCTGGGTAAAGCAGGCTTCCCGGAAAAGGAAATTGACAGGGTGACATACTGCATTCGGACCCACCGCTTCAGCGGAGGGCACAGCCCCGAAACCGTTGAAGCCCGGATTTTGCAGGACGCTGACCGGCTTGATGCGCTGGGAGCTATTGGGATTTTCAGGGCGGTCCTTTCCATGGGAGCCCTCAGGATGCTCAAGCACACCACGGGAATCGATAAGGGGGCATCCAAAAAAACCGTGTACAGGAAAGACCCTGTCGCCGGCTTTAACGAATACATGCAGTACAAACCCTTCACAATTCCCGAAAAACTGAATACGGAAACCGCTAAAAAGATTGCCGAAGAAAGGCTGAAGATCATGCGCCTGTACCTTGAGGCCCTGAACCGGGAATCAGGGGTGGAAGGAAACAACCCATGATAAGACAGGCCTCTTTTTTATCCGGAAAGTCATTGAAGTAACTTTCAAAGTTAATGTGATGACCTTAAAGGTAATACTATAACTTTTAAAGTTACTGTGGAGACCTTAATCGATATTGAGGCAACCTTAAAAGTTATTGTGGAGACCTTAATCGATATTGAGACAACCTTAAAAGTTACTGTGGAGACCTTACAGGTAATACAGCAACCTCATTCGTAACTCTCCTAGCCACAAAACCAGCAACAACTTTTTTATGATATGTTCTTAAATTCCTGTTCAATATTTAATTGAAGTTGGGTTTCCATTCGAATTCTGAATATACATCTAATTCAAGATCCAAAATAATTTCACAGACCAATCAGGTGTGATCTCATGGCTGACATAATCATAAAGAACGCTTACGTTTTAACGATGGACCCTGAGGCAGGAGACCTCAAGCAGGGATGCGTCGTAATTGAAGACGGAAAGATAACGGAAATCGGAGAAAGTACGGGAGAATATGCCGATACCGTGATCGATGCAAAAGGCTCGGTGCTAATGCCCGGACTCGTAAACACCCACACCCACGCGGGGATGACTCTTTTCCGTGGCTACGCTGATGACCTCCAGCTTGCCGAATGGCTCCAGGGACACATCTGGCCAGCCGAGGCCCAGCTCCAGGCCCGGGATGTTTATGCGGGAACGATGCTTGCCTGCCTGGAGATGATCAGGTCAGGGACCACCTCTTTTGCCGACATGTACTTCTTCATGGACGAAACCGCAAAAGCGGTGGACGAAGCCGGGCTTCGGGCTGCCCTTTCCCACGGCATGATCGAGCTCTGGAATGAAGAGAAAGGAGCAGCCGACCTCAAGGAAGGGAAACGCTTTGTCCGGGAATGGAAAGGAGCAGCCAGTGGAAGGATTACTCCCATGTACGGGCCCCACGCCCCGAACACCTGCTCGAAAGAGTTCCTTACGAAAGTCAGGGAAGAAGCTGACAAAGACGGGGTTGGCATCCACATCCACGTACTTGAAACCGAAGCCGAGCTTAACGAGATGAAAGGCCGGTACGGGAAGTGTTCCGTGAACATGCTTGAAGACATCGGCTTTTTCGGCCCCGACGTGCTTGCTGCCCACTGTGTCTGGCTCTCGGACGGGGACATCGAAATCCTGCGGAAGAGGGGGGTCAACGTCTCCCATAACGCCGTAAGCAACATGAAACTGGCTTCGGGGATTGCCCCTGTCCATAAGATGCTTGAGAAAGGAGTAAACGTAACCCTGGGGACCGATGGCTGTGCCTCCAATAATAACCTTGACCTTTTCGGGGAGATGAAAACCGCAGCCTTGCTCCACAAGGTAAACACCTTTGACCCGACAGTCCTCCCTGCCCGGAAGGTGCTCGAGATGGCAACCGTAAACGGGGCAAAGGTTCTCGACCCCGAGACCGGCATGCTGAAAGTCGGGAAAAAAGCGGACATGATCCTTGTGGACATGAAAAAACCGCACCTTACCCCCTGTTTCGACGTGCCTTCGCACCTTGTGTACTCCGCAAACGGCTGCGATGTCCGGACCACTATCGTGGACGGGAAAGTCCTGATGGACGATTACAAAGTGCTTGCACTTGATGAAGAAAAGGTAATTGAAGAAGCCCGGAAAGCCGCTGAAGCCCTTGTGGCCAGGGTGAATGCCTGAAATTCTCCCGGGGCACCGGAAAGATAAATACATAAAAACTGAAATTAACCACCATTCAGGTTCAATTTACTGCCGCTTAATCACTGGCAAACCGAACTAAATACTACCTATCTGTTTAACCGCTTATCCGATATCAACGGGATTACCATGAACGAGAAAGAACTCATAGAATCCGGGAACATGAAGATGGAATGGGCCAGGAACCACATGCCTGTGCTCGCAATTATCAGGGAACAGTTCATCGAAGAAAAACCCCTGAAAGGACATACCATCGGGATGGCCCTCCACGTGGAAGCAAAGACTGCCGTCCTGGTGGAAACCCTTGCATTAGGGGGCGCAAAAGTAGCGATCACGGGCTGCAACCCCTTAAGCACTCAGGATGACGTCGCCATGGCGCTGGACACCAGGGATAACGTTTCCTGTTTTTCAAGATACGGGTGCAGTTCCCAGGAGTATTACGACGCAATTGATAAGGTGCTGGACTTCGAACCCGACATCACCATCGATGACGGGGCAGACCTGATTTTCAAGCTCCATACGGAAAGAACCGACCTCCTCCCCAATATCCTGGGAGGCTGCGAGGAGACCACCACAGGAGTCCACAGGCTGCATGCGATGGAAAAAGAAGGGGCCCTGAAAATGCCTGTTATCGCCGTAAACGACGCCATGACAAAGTACCTCTTTGACAACCGCTACGGGACAGGTCAATCAGCCTGGGACGGGATCAACCGGACCACAAACCTCCTGGTGGCTGGCAAAAACGTGGTCGTGGGTGGCTACGGCTGGTGTGGAAGGGGAGTTGCCATGCGGGCAGATGGCCTCGGGGCAAACGTTATCGTCACGGAAGTCGACCCCATCAGGGCTCTTGAAGCCAGGATGGACGGGTACAGGCCCATGAAAATGAGCGAAGCCGCAAAGCTCGGGGACATTTTCGTGACCACCACCGGAAACAGGGACATCCTTACCGCCGATCATTTCAAGGTCATGCGGGACGGGGCAATCCTTGCAAATTCCGGACACTTCAACGTGGAAATTGATATGGTAGCCCTGGCATCCCTTGCAAAATCCGTCAGGACCGTCCGGCAGAACATCAAGGAATACGATCTCGGGAACCGCCGGATCAACGTAATTGCCGATGGCAGGCTCGTGAACCTGGCAGCAGGCGACGGGCACCCTGCAGAAGTCATGGACATGAGTTTTGCCGACCAGGCCCTCTGCGTCCGCCACATCGCCGAAAACAAGCTTTTGAATGGCGTCCACAGGGTCCCTCTGGAACTCGACACCTACGTTGCAAAGATAAAGCTCGAGTCCATGGGTATCAGCATAGACGAATTTACCCTGGAACAGGAAAAGTACATGAACGGATGGGAGTGCGGGACATAATTTGCAAATGATGCAAAAGAGATTATTTTCAATAACCCTGCATTTCCGACCCTTTTGCAGTGAATACGGAATTGCTTTCCATTTTTTTGGGAAAGTAATGGTATTTACTGCCCTTCATTTTCAATTATTACTTCGGGAGCGCGGAGGGTCACGAATACCCCGACTTCAGTTGAAGGATAAAGTAAAGCAAAGCTGGCTTTTTTCATCTTCTTTTAACTCTATAAAAGTTGCTTCTTTTTAAAATGAGGTTTTTTTGACCCCATGGCCATAGGGGGTACTGCTCGCCTATGGCCGGGACGTGATAGGCATTGGAATTCACAGCTTTAGCCATGTCCATGCCCGAATCACCTATCATATCTTGCTGATGCCCGGGTGTCAAAAAATCCCCCTCTTTTGAATATTATTTAAATTTTTATTTATATGATGTGGACTGTCAATACTGTAACAATATTCAGAAGTGAGAAGTTATTCAATGGGGATTAAACATAAATTTTCAGGAAAAATTTTGACGGGAAAGAAATGGAATGAAAGGAAACCTGAGAAAATCTGGTATTGACATTATCGGAGATCTGCCCTGGGGAACACACTTCTGCCAATTTTACCAGACAAAAGAAGATTTAATAGACATACTTGTCCCGTACTTTAAAGCAGGGCTGGAAAATAACGAATTCTGTATGTGGGTCACATCAAAGCCTCTGGAAGTAGAAGAAGCAAAAGAAGCTCTTAGAAGGGCTGTTCCTTATTTTGATTTTTATCTGGTAAAAGGGCAAATCGAAATTATTCCCTACGCTCACTGGTATTTAATAGAGGGCATTTTCGATTCAGAGAGGGTATTGAACGGCTGGGTTGAAAAACTCAATCAGGCCCTGGCCAGCGGCTACGAAGGTTTGAGATTGACAGGGAACACTTTCTGGCTGGAAAAAAAGGATTGGAATAATTTTGATGAATATGAGGAAGAAGTGGATGGAGTCATTGGTAACTATCATATGATGGCTCTATGCACTTATCCCCTTGACAGGTGCAACGCAACCGAGATTATCGACGTGGTCAACAACCATCAATTCGCTTTGATCAAAAAGGAAGGAAAATGGGAGCAGATAGAAAGCGCCAGGCAAAAGCGAGCAGAAGAAGCTCTGCACCAGAGTGAACAGCGTGTCAGGCTGAAACTGGAGAGTATTCTCTCGCCTGCTGGGGAGATGGCAAACCTGGAGCTTGCTGATATCATTAATGCCCAGGCGATCCAGTCCCTGATGGATGATTTCTATAACTTTGCTCATATTACCATGGCCCTGGTGGACCTCAAAGGAAATGTTCTGGTAAATGTTGGATGGCAGGAAATCTGCACCAGGTTCCACAGGGTCCACCCCGAAACCTGCAAGCACTGCGTAGAAAGCGACACAAAACTGTCCGCTGGCGTTGCCCCTGGAGAATTTAAGCTGTACAGGTGCAAGAACAATGTGTGGGACATAGCGACCCCAATCATGGTGGGAGGCCAGCACGTCGGCAGTCTCTTCTCAGGGCAGTTCTTTTTTGAGGGCGAGCCTCTGGACTATGAACTTTTCCGGGCTCAGGCCAGACAATACGGTTTCAACGAGGAGGAATATATAGCAGCTCTTGAAAAAGTTCCGCACTTGAGCAGGGAGGCTGTGGACACAGGCATGGCCTTCTTAACGAAGCTTGCTCACATGATCTCACAGCTGAGCTACAGCAATATCAAGCTGGCCCGGTCACTGGCAGAACACGATACTCTGGTGGATGCGTTTCGGGAGAGCGAGGAGAGGTTCCGGTCGGTCCTTGAGAATTCACTTGACGCGGTGTACCGGCGAAACCTTCAGACAGATATCTATGATTACCTGAGCCCGGCAATAGAGCAGATCACTGGCTTCTCTGTCCGGGAGATGAGTGCGATGACCACAAATGAAGTTTTTGATCGAATTCACCCCGACGACCGCACCCTGGTTGCCGCAGAACTGGTCCGGGTATTCGATGAAGACCATGGAACCCTCGAGTACCGGTTCAGGTGCAAGGAAGGCAAATATCGCTGGTTTGCCGATCACTTCACGGTGATCAAGGATCAGGACGGCAGGCTCCTCTTTAACGGAGGTATCGTCCGCGACATTACCGAGCACAAGCAGGCTGAAGAAACCCTGCTGAGAAGTGAGAATAAATTCCGTACACTGGCTGAAAATTCTCCTGACGTAATTTCCCGATTTGACAGACAAAATCGCCACATATATGCTAATCCTGCTTCTGCGGAACCTTACAGCCGCTCTCCAGAAGAAATAATTGGGAAAACTCACACTGAACTGGGAATGAGCCCTGATAAGGTAAAATTCTGGGAAGTACGCCATGAACATGTTTTTACCACAGGCAAACCCGAAGCAATGGAATTCCAATATACATCGCCCCAGGGAAAAGAATACCACTTTAATACGCGAATAGTGCCGGAGTTTGTTGACGGTGAAGTAACTTCTGTTCTTGCCATTTCCCGTGACATTACAGATATAAATGAAGCAGAAGTCAGGTTGAAAGAAGCATATGAAAATCTGGAAGAAAAAGTTGAAGAACGAACAATCCAGCTTGAGAAGGCTTACAACTCATTGAAAGAAAGTGAAAAAGGTCTTGCTGAAGCCCAAAAGATGGCTCATATCGGAAACTGGGAATGGGATATTGCAAGCGATAAAGCATACTGGTCTGAGGAAATGTATCGTATTTTCGGGCGTGATCCCCAGGAATTGACGCCACCTTACAATGAATATTTAAGTTATATACATCCCGATGACCGGGACTACGTGAATAATGTTATTATAGATGATTTAAACGGAAAGCCTCAAGGCATTGATTATCGGATTATCTTAGCTAATGGGGAAGAACGCACAGTCCATGCACAACCCAAAATTATTTTTGATGAGAAAAATATCCCTATTCGAGTAAAGGGAATAGTCCAGGATATTACCAAACACAAAAAATCAGAAGAGAAAATTCAGATCTTAGCTAATATTGTGGAATCATCAAATGATGCTATTGGCACTATATCCCTTGACGGAATTATTACAAGCTGGAATGAAGAAGCAGACCAAGTTTATGGTTATTCAGCGGAAGAAATTCTTGGGAAGCACAAATCCATCCTCACTCCACCCCATTTAGAAAAAGAAACAAACGAATTAAGTGAACTGATTAAACAGGGGGAAAAGATCCGCCGCCATGAGACTTCACGGTTGAGAAAGGACGGGAAGATAATAGATGTTTCAATAACTCTTTCTCCGGTTTTTGATAGCCATGGAAAGCTGACTGAGATCTCGTTTATTTCTAGAGATATTACCGAAAGAATAAGAGTAGAAGAAAAACTTAAGGAAAGTGAGGGAAAATACCGCAACATTGTAGAGACAGCCAACGAAGGTATATTCATAAATGACGCTGAAGCCATAGTCACTTACGCTAATAAGAAAATGGCGGATATGCTCGGATACACTCAAAAAGAAGTTAGTGGCATAGCGATATGGGACTTCATCAGTGAGGATTGCAAGGCTATTGTCAAACTGAATCTGGAAAGGAGGCGGCAGGGTATCAATGAGATCTACGAGTTGAAATTAATATGTAAGGGTGGCTCATCCTTATGGGTGCTCATAAGTGCTAAATCCCTTTTTGATAAAGATGGCAAGTTTGTGGGCTCGATAAACATGCTAACTGACATCACCAAGCGAAAAGAAGCTGAAGAAGTTCTGACAAATATCGCAATTGCCCGTAAAAAGGAAATCCACCACAGAATTAAGAATAATCTGCAGGTAATCTCCTCCCTTCTTGATCTTCAGGCTGAAATGTTCAATAACAGAGAGGGTATTAAGGATTCGGAAGTTCTGGAAGCCTTCAGGGAAAGTCAGGACAGAGTAATATCAATGGCTCTTATCCATGAGGAACTGTACAAAGGTGGAGGATTCGACACACTAAACTTTTCATCGTATATTGAGAAACTCATTGAGAACCTTTTCCAGACATATGGCCTTAGAAATACTGAGATCAGCTTAAACATGGATCTTGAGGAAAACATTTTCTTTGACATGGATACAGCAGTTCCATTAGGCATAATCATTAACGAACTTGTTTCAAACTCCCTCAAGCACGCATTTAAAGGTAAGGATGGAGGGGTAATCCAGATCAAACTTTGCAGGGAAGAAATCGCAGGATGTACAAACAACGCAGGATGTGCAAACTATATAAAGGGAATCAAAAAAGAAGGGGGCAAAGGCACTAATTTTGTTCTAACAGTTTCGGATAATGGGGTGGGTATGCCTGAAAACTTTAATCCGGAAAACTCTGATACTCTTGGAATACAGCTGGTGTCCATCCTGGTAGGTCAGTTAGATGGCGAACTTGACTTAAAAATATATTCCGGAACACAATTCATTATAAGGTTCACAGTAGCAGAAAAGCAGTAAGAATCTTCTGCCGTAAATTTGATTTATCGGCCATGTTTTTTAAATAGTGAGCCTCGAAAGGCAAGAGAAGCCATGAAAAAATGTATACTTTACCGTAGGGAGATATTCACTTAATTGATCCATAACTAAGTTATTCATATATACTAAGTGGTTAATTTTTGGAGGGGGAATCGCCCGGAACTTGATGCGCCACCTTCAAATAAGGGCCAGACACATTTGTTCACCCGGGTATGTAAAAAAACATTTCATTTTCTTGGGCCTACTTTATAAAAAGTGAAAATTCTCTTACTTATAACTTTCCGGCAAAAGGGGAGCTAATATGGGTAAAAATTCAAACTTGAATAATATATTTGTGCTCAAATCAATCAAATCCGTAAAATAAAGTCCAAACCATCAAAAACTATATATACTATAACTATAATTAGAGGGTTGCACCGGTGTGAGAAGTACACCCCGATTCAGGGGGAAATGTGCTTTAGATGCCGTTGGAATGTCATTAAATAATTTGAATAAACAGAAGGGGCCCGTAGCTCAGTCAGGCAGAGCGTCTGGCTTTTAACCAGACGGCCTAGGGTTCAAATCCCTACGGGCTCGCCATACTTCACTAGCCAACTTACGCTAAAACCCGCCGGAACGGCCATCCGTGGGGGTATGCTTGGGCAATGCTTTTTGAATACGTTTTGTTTTTGGAGGAAAGGATTTGACAAAATTCAGCCTGCTTGACCATGAGTTAGTCCCTAAACATGAGATCATGTCTGAGGGCGAGTTAAAGTCTGTTTTAAGCAAGTATTCCATTGAAAAGGAGCAACTGCCAAAAATTAAAGTTCATGACCCTGTCATAAAAGAGATCGGGGCCACAGTAGGGGAAGTTGTAAAGATTGCGAAAAAGAGTCATACTGCAGGGGAGGCAGACTATTACAGGCTCGTGATTGAGTGATTTCGGGGGAGTTTAACAACTTACGTAACTTAGATTTTCCATCTATACACCTTTTTGAATCAATGCGTCTGCCGTACTGAATGAATCTCATACGGCTGTTCACAAAATTTGGAAAATTACTGATTATCGATTTTCACCGCAACTTAAAGCAAAGAGGGTGCTATCATCGCTTTAGACAACAGTATACTGTCGCAGGCTTATTTTACACGTGATAAGATAGTGCAGCACCATATCGACTCATTTAACAAATTCATAGATCATGGGCTGCAGAAGATCATTGATGAGCAAAATACAATAGAAACGGACATTGAGGACACCTATCTCAAGCTTGGCAGGATCCGGGTAGAACATCCGGTGGTGAAGGAAGCCGATGGGGCAATCGAGAAACTTTACCCCAATGAAGGCAGACTCCGGAACCTTTCCTACTCTGGCCCTCTTTACCTGGAGATGAGTGTTGTCAAGGACGGAGTTGAATCCGAGGTATTGGAGGCAAAAATCGGGCAACTCCCTATTATGACCAAGTCAAAGATCTGTAACCTCCTTGGACTGAGTGATTCCGAAAAGGTCCGTTATGGTGAAGATCCTCTTGACTCTGGCGGGTATTTCATCACCGGGGGTACTGAAAGAGTTGTCATGACTCTTGAAGACCTTGCTCCGAACAAGATCCTTGCGGAATACGGGGAACGCTATGGGGACAACATTGAAGTCGCAAAGGTCTTCTCCCAGAAGCGTGGGTACAGAGCTCTCGTAATCGTGGAAAGAGGCCGAAAATCCCTGCTTGAAGTGTCCTTCCCTTCGATTTCTGGAAGAGTATACTTCATCACCATGATGCGGGCTCTCGGCGTTGTTACTGACGAAGACATCGTAAATGCAGTCTCAAGCGACCCGGAAATCATCAAGTTCATGCTGGAAAACCTTGAAGAAGCCGAAGTCGAGACCCAGCAGGAAGCAATCGAGAAGATCGGAGCAAGGGTTGCAGCAGGGCAGGCCAAGGAATACCAGATCAAGAGAGCAAACTACGTTATTGACAGGTATCTCTTCCCCCACCTTGGGAACGACGTGGGCGACAGGATCGCAAAGGCTCATTTTCTGGCAAGGATGGCAGAGTCTTGCTTCGAACTGGCGCTTGGCAAAAGGGCCGAAGACGACAAAGACCACTATGCCAACAAACGGCTAAAACTTGCGGGAGACCTGATGGAAGACCTCTTCAGGGTATCCTTCAACAGGCTGGCAAGGGACATCAAGTACCAGCTAGAACGCGCAAACATGAGAAACAGGGAACTCAACGTAGCCACAATTGTCCGGGCAGACGTTCTGACAGATCGCCTGCAGCACCCCCTGGCAACCGGTAACTGGGTCGGAGGAAGGACCGGGGTTTCCCAGCTTCTTGACAGGAACGACTATATTTCCACTCTCTCCCACCTGCGGCGTGTAATCTCCCCGCTTTCCCGGGCTCAGCCGCACTTTGAGGCAAGAGATTTGCACCCCACCCAGTGGGGACGGCTCTGTCCCTCCGAAACTCCCGAAGGTCCCAACTGTGGACTGGTGAAGAACTTCGCCCAGATGGTGGAGCTGTCCACAGGCACTGAAGAGACTGACAGCGTAAAGAAAATTCTCTATGACCTTAACGTTGAGCCTGTAGTTATCAAGGTGCCCGAGGTGCCTGAAGTCCTTGATCTGGAAATTTCCGAATTTGAAGAAGAGATCATAGAAGAGCTGGAAGTAGTAGTGCCTGAGCCGGACAAGTTAAAAGATGACGATTATTTGGATTATTCGGGCGATAACCTGGAAGAAGGCGGGTCGATATTAAATGACTAAAGCAAAAGTATTCATCAACGGAGAGCTTGTCGGAACCCATGACAACCCTGCGGAACTGGTGGAAGAACTCCGAAAAATGAGGCGGCAGGGGTTCATCTCCAAGCAGGTCAACATAGCCCTGAACGACAATACCAGGGAAGTAGTCATCAGTTCCGATATGGGCAGGGCCAGAAGGCCCCTGGTAGTTGTGGTAAACGGGGTTCCACTGGTTACGGAAGAGCAGATTACGAAACTGAAGAATAAAGAAATCGTCTTTGAGGACCTTGTAAAGGAAGGTTGTGTGGAGTACCTGGACGCAGAGGAAGAGGAAAACGCCTACATCTCCCTCTATGAGTCCCAGCTTAACACAAGGCATACCCACATGGAACTCGATCCCGAACTCATGCTCGGGATCTGCACGGGGATGGTCCCGCACCCGGAACACAACGCTTCCCCGCGTAACACCATGGGAGCAGCCATGATCAAGCAGTGTATTGGGGTTTCAACCGCGAACCAGAAACTCCGGCCCGATACCCGCGCTCATGTCCTGCACTACCCCCAGCGGGCAATGACAAGGACAAGGACCTGTGAAGCCATCGGTTTTGACGACAGGCCCGCAGGCCAGAACTTTGTAGTGGCAATCCTTTCCTATGAAGGGTATAATATTGAAGACGCGCTGATTTTCAACAAGGGGTCAATTGATAGAGGTCTCGGGAGAAGCCACTTCCTGAGGACATTCGAAGGGGAAGAGCGCAGATACCCCGGCGGTCAGGAAGACAAGTTCGAGATTCCTGACTCAGAATACCGCGGAGCCCGCAGTGCGGATGCCTATGCGAACCTGGACATTGACGGACTTGTAAACCCCGAGACCCCGGTGGGCCCTAACGACGTGCTTATCGGAAAGACCAGTCCCCCGAGGTTCCTGGAAGAGCCTTCGGAATTCGGGATTGCCGTGGAGCAGCGGAGGGAAAGCTCGATTACCATGCGGTCCAACGAAAGAGGAATCGTGGACACTGTCATTCTTACTGAATCCATCAACGGGACTCGCCTTGCCAAAGTCAAGGTCAGGGACGAGAGGATCCCGGATATCGGGGACAAGTTCGCATCCCGACACGGGCAGAAAGGAGTTATCGGACTGAAAGTCCCGATCGCCGATATGCCCTTTACGGAATCGGGCCTGACTCCCGACCTTATGATCAACCCGCACGCCATTCCTTCTCGTATGACTGTCGGGCACGTGCTTGAAATGATCGGAGGAAAAGTCGGGTCCATGGAAGGCAGAAGGGTGGACGCTACAGCTTTTTCCGGAGAAAATGAAGAGGACTTAAGGGAAGCTCTGAAAAGCCACGGGTTTGCCCATACCGGTAAAGAGGTCTTCTACGATGGCGCAACCGGTAGAATGATCCCTGCAGATGTCTTTGTTGGAGTAATCCTTTACCAGAAACTACACCACATGGTCACTTCCAAGATGCACGCCCGTTCTCGCGGTCCCGTGCAGGTACTTACCCGCCAGCCCACTGAAGGTAGGGCAAGGGAAGGAGGTCTGAGGTTTGGAGAAATGGAGCGTGATGTGCTGGTAGGGCACGGGGCTGCCATGTCTCTAAAAGAAAGGCTGCTGGACGAGTCTGACAAGGTGGTGGAACTCGTTTGTTCCCATTGTGGTATGGTAGCAACGTTTGACAAGCAGAGGAATGTCTCTTTCTGTGCTGCCTGCGGGGCTGACACGGATATCTACCCCGTGGAGATGAGCTACGCATTCAAGCTGCTGCTTGATGAAATCAAGTCCCTGGGTGTTGCACCCAGGCTCAATCTGGAAGATGCGGTATGAGGTGAGGTGAAAATATGGCAAACGTCCCTCCGATTCCGAAAAGAATTTCTGCTATTAAGTTTGGCTTAATGTCCCCGAAAGAAGTCCGGAAGATGAGTGCAACCCCTATCATCACGGCAGATACCTATGATGATGACGGGTTCCCCATTGACATGGGACTCATGGACACGAAACTCGGGGTTATCGACCCTGGGCTTCGCTGTAAGACCTGTTCCGGGAGAGCTGGAGAATGCCCTGGACACTTCGGGCACATCGAACTTGTGGCTCCTGTTGTACACGTAGGGTTTAACAAGATCATTAGAAAGCTGCTCAGGGCATCCTGCCGGAAATGCAGCCGGATCCTGCTGGACCCCGCACAAAAACAGCATTTCATGGACCAGCTGACGGCTGTTGAAGAAATCGGGCACAGGCCTGATGACCTTATCAATGAGGTCTACAAGGAAGCAAGCAAAGTCAAGATTTGCCCCTACTGTAATGAGGAGCAACTTGATATCAAGTTCGAAAAGCCCACCGAGTACCTTGAAAACGGGGAGAAACTTACCCCCACAGAGATCAGGGACCGCTTCGAAAACATTCCGGATGAGGACATCCGGGTCGTTGGGATGGACCCCAATAACGCAAGGCCCGAATGGATGATCCTCACCGTCTTGCCTGTCCCCCCGGTAACGGTGCGGCCTTCCATTACCCTGGAATCCGGGCAGCGCAGTGAAGACGACCTGACCCACAAGCTCGTGGACATTATCAGGATCAACCAGCGCTTCCAGGAAAACAGGGAAGCAGGTGCCCCCCAGCTGATCATTGAAGACCTCTGGGAGCTTTTGCAATATCACGTTACTACCTTCTTTGATAACTCTGTCTCCGGGATTCCCCCGGCAAGGCACAGGTCTGGCAGGCCCTTAAAGACTCTCTCCCAGCGTCTGAAAGGAAAGGAAGGCAGGTTCAGGGGCAGTCTTTCGGGTAAGCGTGTAAACTTCTCAGCCCGTACCGTGATTTCTCCTGACCCGAACCTGAGCATCAATGAGGTTGGGGTCCCGATCCCAATCGCAAGGATCCTTACAGTCCCTATAATCGTAACTCCCAGGAACATTGAGCAACTCAAGGTTTATATCCTGAACGGGACTCTAATTCACCCCGGGGCAAACTACGTGTTCAGGCCCGATGGGCGGCGCATTAAGGTTACTGAGATCAACAAGGAAGACCTGGCAGAGAAAATCGAGTATAGCTGGATGGTGGAACGCCAGCTAAAAGATGGGGACATCGTGCTTTTCAACAGGCAGCCGTCCCTGCACAAGATGAGTATCATGGCTCATTCGGTCAAGGTGCTCCCGAATAAAACCTTCAGGCTCAACCCTGCCGTCTGTCCCCCTTACAACGCTGACTTTGACGGGGACGAGATGAACATGCATGCCCTCCAGACCGAAGAGTCCAGGGCTGAGGCAAAGATCCTCATGAGGGTCCAGGAAAATATCCTCTCCCCGCGTTTCGGAGGTCCTATTATCGGTGGGATCCACGACCACATATCGGGGCTTTTCCTGCTGACCCGGTTTGAAAACCGCATCTCTGCAAAGGACGCCTTCGACATCCTCCGGAAAGCGAAAGCGCATGAACTACCCGATCCGGCAAGCCACGATGAAAACGGGATACCTTACTGGACAGGTAAACAGATATTCAGCCAGATCCTGCCCGAATCCCTGAACATGGGATTCCCGGCCCAGGTCTGTTCGCACTGTGATGTCTGCCAGGAAGAAGAATGCCCGAACGACGCCTATGTGGTAATACGCAACGGGAACCTCCTCAAAGGTACTATCGATGAAGCAGCCATAGGGGCTTTCAAAGGAAAAATCCAGGAAAGGATTATCAAGGATATCAGCAGCGAAGCCGGAGCCAAGTTTATAGACGACATGACCAAGCTTGCAATCCGGGCAATCATGCGGACTGGCCTTAGTTTCGGGATCGCCGACGAAGATATCCCCAAGGAAGCAAGGATCCAGATCAACGAAGTCCTTGGCAAAGCTGAAGATGCTGTTCAAAACCTTATCAGGTCTTACGAGAACAAGGAACTCGAACCCCTCCCCGGAAGGACCCTGGACGAAACTATCGAGATGAGCATCATGCAAAAACTCGGTAAAGCCAGGGATGAGACCGGGAACATAGCAGACAGTCACATGGGGCTTGAGAACTCGGCAGTTATCATGGCCCGTTCGGGTGCCAGAGGTTCCATCCTGAACCTTACCCAGATGGCAGCCTGTGTGGGTCAGCAGGCAGTGCGTGGTGAGCGCATCCGCAGAGGATACGCTGGCAGGACCCTCCCTCACTTTGAAGCAGGGGACCTGGGTTCGGATGCCCACGGTTTCGTCAAGGCAAGTTATAAGAGTGGGCTGAACCCCACTGAATATTTCTTCCACGCCATTGGTGGTAGGGAAGGGCTTGTGGACACTGCGGTCAGGACTTCCCAGTCAGGGTATCTCCAGCGCAGGCTTGTTAACGCCCTCCAGGACCTTGAAGTCCATTACGACCTTACGGTCAGGGACACTCGAGGTGTGGTTGTGCAGTTCAAGTACGGAGAAGACGGGATCGACGCCACAAAGAGCGATTTTAGCAAACCCGATGCGATCCAGCGGATTATCCGCTCTGTTATGAACAAGGAGGCGGCTGAATGAGTATCAGCGAAACCACGATCGAAAGCATGACTAAAGACCTTCCTCTCCCTTCAAACATAATGAAGGGCCTCCGGAATGAAGCGCTCAATGCAGGCGTAAGCAAGAAGGAAATGGAAGAAATAATAGAGCAGGTCATGGAAGAATACGAAGAGTCATGCATTGAGCCCTGTGATGCCGCAGGGGTAGTTGCCGCCCAGTCCATAGGGGAACCGGGTACCCAGATGACCATGCGTACCTTCCACTATGCGGGTGTGGCTGAAATTAATGTTACCCTGGGTCTGCCCCGCCTGATCGAAATCGTGGACGCTCGGAAGATCCCAAGCACTCCTATGATGACGATTGCCCTTTCCAAGGAAAATGCGGAAGATTTCGCTTACAACAGGGAGAAAACAAGAGCTCTTGCCTGGGAGATCGAAGCTACCAGGATCGACCATATCGCGGACGTGACCACTGACCTCTCCCAGATGAAACTCATCGTTGATATGCACGAAAAGGCCATGGAAGGCAGGAATATTACCATCGAGCAGATCAAGGAGAAGTTCAGCGAAGAACTGAACGTAATGGTAAGTATCTCCCCGGATATCGATAACCAGATCATTATAACCCCCAACGAGCCTTCCTACAGGGAACTCCTCCAGCTTGCAAAGAACATCCACAACGTCACCCTGAAAGGGATCGAGGGGATCAAGAGGGTTGTTGTCAGGAAAGAAGGGGAAGAGTATACCCTTTATACCGAAGGGTCGGCTCTTCGTGATGTACTTCAGTTCGAAGGCGTGGACAGGACGAGGACCAGCACCAACAACATCAACGAGATTTATGAGGTGCTGGGGGTCGAGGCCGCCAGGAATTCGATCATTAAGGAGGCCACTGACACCCTCAGGGAACAGGGGCTTACCGTGGACATTCGCCACATCATGCTGGTGTCTGACCTTATGACCTGTGACGGGGAAGTGAAACAGATAGGAAGGCATGGTATTTCCGGTGAAAAGGCCAGTGTTTTTGCACGTGCGGCTTTTGAAGTTACGGTCAGCCACCTGCTGGACGCCGGGATGCGCGGGGACGTGGACCAACTCAAAGGTGTTTCTGAAAACATCATTGTCGGCCAGCCTATCCGGATGGGTACCGGAGATGTCCACCTGGTCAGTAGAAAGAAGAATGATAAAATTGAATTTGAAGACGAATGCGGGGTCTAAAGGGGCCAAAAGCCCGGATTCCCCTTCGTAAAACCTTTAGATTACCAATTCAATACCTGATACTAATATGATTCCTGTATCAAGTCGGGTAGCCCATAACCAGAAAATAGATATAAGGAATCAAGTATTAAGAGTACCAGATATTCACCGAGCTTGGAAATCTTTATTGAGAATGAGATCGAGTAGACGAGCTAATCTGAGATAGAGTTGATGAAAATGAAGATTAATGTTGATAAATCCCTGATTAAGGCTGTGAAAACAGGAACGGTTATCATTGGAAGCAACCTGACCATCGATGCAGCGGTAGATGGCAGAGCAAAAATGGTAGTGCTTGCATCAAACTGTCCTGAAAGCGTAAAGAAGAAACTCCAGACTACAAATGTCCCTATTCTCGAATACGGCGGCACCAGTGTAGAACTGGGACCTGTCTGCGGAAAGCCCTTCACGATTGCCGCAATGGCAATCCTTGATGCAGGAGAATCCGATATCCTGGCAGTTACAGCCTGATAAAAGGAGTTGCAGCGTTTTGGGTGAAATAAAACTTACGGCGAACACCATCCAGTACATTGCACTATTTGAAAATATGACTCGGGCCAAAATCCTCGACTGCATCATAGAAGATGAACGGCTCGTGTGCGTCGTAAAGCAGGGCGACATGGGACTTGCCATAGGCAAGAGCGGCGAAAATATCAACCGCGTTAAAAAAGCCCTGGATAAGCCCATTGAACTTGTGGAATACTCAGAGGACCAGGTCACATTTATAAAGAACGCGTTCGGGCCCGTATCCGTCAGTTCTGTAAACATTGTAAACAAAAATGGTAAGCGATTAGCTTATGTAGAGGTACCCAATAAGGAGAAGGGGCTTGCCATAGGTCGCAGCGGCAGAAACATTGAAAAAGTTAAAATGCTTGCTCGCCGCCACCATGATATTGACGATGTAATCCTGCAGTAATCCACATTAAATATTCAGAACATAAATTTTCAGTTTACTTTGATCATTTCAACCGGCGTTGAGGACAAATTTCGGCACAATTACTTTTGAAGGAAAATTAAATAAATCATTTAAATTCGGAGATTAAAGTATGGCAAAAGGAAAATATGCAGCTCATATACTCAAGCAGGCCAGGAAAGACGCTCGCTGGAAAGATACAAACTACAGCAGGCGTGTTCTGAACCTTAACGTGAAAGCCGACCCTCTCGGAGGAGCACCTCAGGGCAGGGGCATTGTACTGGAGAAGGTAGGAGTTGAAGCAAAACAGCCTAACTCTGCTATCCGGAAATGTGTAAGGATTCAGCTCATCAAGAACGGGCGTCAGGTAACTGCTTTCTGTCCGGGTGACGGGGCAGTGAACTTTATTGATGAACACGATGAAGTGACCGTTGAAAGGATCGGCGGACGCATGGGTGGTGCAATGGGTGATATTCCCGGAGTACGCTTTAAGGTAACTGCCGTAAACAATGTGTGCTTGCACGAGATGGTTATTGGCAGAATGGAAAAACCGAGGAGATGATTGGTTTTGTACAAGATTTTCGGCAAATGGGACTCTTCTGAAGTAGAGATCAAAGACCCCGGGATCAAGCGCTATGTGGGCCTTACTCCGGTCATTGTCCCTCACAGCAGCGGAAGGCACGCAAGGCAGCAGTTTAACAAGTCTGATATTTCAATCGTTGAGCGCCTTGTCAACAACATCATGAGGTCAGAGCGAAACACCGGCAAAAAGCAGATGACTCTCAAGATCGTAGAAGAAGCCTTTGATATTATTAACAAGAAGACCCAGCAGAACCCTATCCAGGTTCTTGTGGACGCCATTGGCAACGCAGGCCCCAGGGAAGAAGTTGTGAGGCTCAAGTACGGTGGTATTTCCGTGCCAAAAGCAGTGGACACTGCTCCACAGAGACGTGTTGACACGGCTCTTCGCTACATCAGCATGGGCACAAAAAATGCTTCTTTCAAGTCCAAGCGCTCGGCCGCAGAATGCCTGGCTTCCGAAATCATAGGAGCCGCAAACCGTGATGCAAAGTGCTTCTCCATCAACAGGAAGGACGCAAAGGAAAGAGTTTCAAAGGCAGCCCGTTAATCATTTCATCGGGGTTGCCCCGATTTTCATATTTATCTATTTAAACTAAATTCAAATATCTGTTTACAAAAGGTATTAGCATGGGACGAAGGAAGAAGATGGTCGAGCGTGTAACAACGCTTATGGCTGATCCCGAAAGGATCAGGAATATCGGGATTGTTGCACATATCGACCATGGTAAAACAACATTAAGTGACAACTTGCTGGCAGGCGCAGGCATGATTTCCAAGGAACTTGCCGGCAGACAGTTATTCATGGATTCCGACGAGGAAGAACAGCAGCGCGGAATCACCATTGATTCATCCAACGTATCAATGGTTCACACTTACCAGGAAGAAGACTACCTGATCAACCTGATCGACACTCCGGGGCACGTTGACTTCGGTGGGGACGTTACACGTGCCATGAGAGCCGTGGACGGCGCTGTGGTGGTCGTGGACGCCGTAGAAGGCACCATGCCCCAGACCGAAACCGTGCTGAGGCAGGCCCTCAGGGAACACGTAAAACCTGTACTCTTCATCAACAAGGTTGACAGGCTCATCAACGAGCTGCAGGTGGACTCCCAGGAAATGCAGGTCCGTCTCGGAAAGCTCATCGATCACGTTAACAAGCTGATCAAGAGCATGAATGAGGAGAAGTTCAAGGCAGGCTGGAGGGTCGACGCAGCAAACGGGACCGTAGCCTTCGGATCAGCTCTTTACAACTGGGCCATCAGCGTGCCCATGATGAAGAAGACCGGGATCTCCTTTAAGGACGTCTATGATTACTGTAAGGCTGAGGACATGAAAGCCCTGGCAGATAATTGCCCCTTGCACGAGGCCGTCCTTGACATGGTAATCCGCTACCTTCCAAATCCGATTGAAGCCCAGAAAGACAGGGTAAATGTCATCTGGCACGGAGATAGAAGTTCCCTAATCGGGAAGTCCATGGCAGAGGCGGATGCGGACGGAGACCTTGCCTTTATGGTAACGGACATTTCCATGGACCCCCATGCAGGAGAAGTAGCAACCGGAAGGCTCTTTAGCGGTTCTTTCTATCGTGGGCTTGAAGTCTACACCTCAGGCACTGCCAAGAAAAGCAGGGTCCAGCAGGTAGGAATCTTTATGGGCCCCGAAAGGCTCGAAGTGGAAAGGATCCCTGCAGGAAACATTGCAGCAGTTACGGGCCTGAAAGAGGCGTTCGTCGGTTCCACTGTTACCACCCTTGACGGCATGATCCCCTTTGAGAGCATCAGGCACGTCAGCGAGCCTGTGGTGACCGTGGCCGTGGAAGCCAAGCACACAAAGGACCTTCCCAAGCTCGTGGAAGTCCTCAGGCAGGTCGCAAAGGAAGACCCTACCCTCCAGATCACTCTTGACGAGGAAACCGGAGAACACTTGATGGCAGGGATGGGAGAACTCCACCTCGAAGTCATCGGTCACAGGATCGAAAGGGACAAGAACGTGGAAATCACGACCAGTCAGCCCATTGTGGTTTACAGGGAAACCATCAAGCAGAGAACCGAACCCGTGGAAGGAAAGTCCCCGAACAGGCACAACAGGTTCTATATCTATGTGGAGCCTCTTGATGACGCCACTGTCGAGCTGATCAAGTCCGGCGACATTTCCATGCGCATGCCCGAACTCGAACGCAGGGAGAAGCTCATGGCTGTCGGCATGGAAAAGGACCAGGCAAAGAAAATTGCCGGAATCTACGGTTCAAACATCTTCATCGACATGACCAAGGGTATCCAGTACCTGAATGAAACCATGGAACTGGTGCTTGACGGGTTTGAAGAAGTCATGAAGGCAGGCCCGCTTTCCAGAGAACCTGTGGCAAATGTAAAATGTGTGCTTGTGGACGCAAAACTCCACGAAGACGCAATCCACAGGGGCCCTGCTCAGATCATCCCGGCTTCCAGACAGGCCATCCAGGCAAGTTTGCTTCTGGCAGAAGACAGCTTACTCGAGCCCTACCAGAAGGTCTTTGTCCAGGTCCCCCAGCTTAACATGGGCGGAGCTACCAAGGAACTGCAGGGCCGCCGCGGCTTGATCATGAACATGACCACCGAAGGTGACCTGGCTATTATCGAGTCCAGAGTGCCTGTGGCCGAGTTGTTCGGGTTCGCCGGGGAAATCAGGTCTGCAACCGAAGGGCGTGCCATGTGGAGCACGGAGTTCGGAGGCTTTGAGATTGTACCGACTAACATTATGATAGAAATCGTGGCTCAGATCAGGGAAAGGAAAGGTCTGAAGAAGGAACTTCCAAAGGCCACTGATTTCCTTGGAATGTGAAGCGGAATTTATTCCGCTTTTCCCCTCTTTAAGGAGAAAGCTTTAAACCGAAGTATGTCTATAATGGGGGAAAAACATTCCACGCAACTGGCATTTCACAAAGATCCCGCTATAATCAAGAGTGACGTTAATATAGTAATTACATGATATAGCAATGAAACTCATCCATTACAGGAGAATTTAATATGGCAGCAGAAAAACCACACCTGAACTTAGCAGTCATTGGTCACATTGACCACGGAAAGTCCACCCTTGTAGGTCGCTTAATGTATGAAGCCGGCGCTGTTCCGGCCCACGTTATCGAGAAGTACAAGGCAGAAGCAAAAGAGAAGGGTAAGGAATCCTTCGCATTCGCATGGGTCATGGACTCTCTTAAGGAAGAGCGTGAAAGAGGTATCACAATCGATATCGCTCACAAGAGATTCGACACCGCCAAGTACTACTTTACAGTCGTGGACTGCCCAGGCCACCGTGACTTTGTCAAGAACATGATCACCGGTGCCTCCCAGGCAGATGCCGCAATCCTTGTGGTAGCAGCTCCTGATGGTGTAATGGCCCAGACCAGGGAACACATCTTCCTTTCAAGGACCCTCGGTATCAACCAGCTTATTGTCGCCGTGAACAAGATGGACGCAGCGAACTATAGCGAAGAAAGGTACAAGGAAGTCGTGGCCCAGGTTTCCGAGCTTCTCAAGATGATCGGCTTCAAGCCAAAGGACATTCCTTTCATCCCCACCTCTGCTTTCGAAGGCGACAACATCACAAAGGCAAGTGAGAACACACCCTGGTACAAGGGTTCCTCAATCATGCAGGCCCTCGACGAGCTCAAGACGCCTGAAAAGCCGGACACCCTCCCACTCAGGATTCCTGTAGAAGACGCATACACCATCTCCGGTATCGGTACCGTGCCTGTAGGCAGAGTCGAGACCGGTGTCATGAAGAAGGGCGACAAGGTCGTCTTCATGCCTGGAGGGGTAGAAGGAGAAGTCAAGTCCATCGAGATGCACCACGAAGAAATTCCGCAGGCAGTCCCCGGTGACAACATCGGCTGGAACGTCCGTGGTATCGGTAAGAGCGACGTCCGCAGAGGAGACGTTTGTGGTCTCGTGAGCAACCCTCCAACCGTCGCTGACGAGTTCGTAGGGCAGATCGTGGTTCTCCAGCACCCATCCGCAATCACTGCAGGATACACTCCTGTGTTCCACGCCCACACTTCCCAGACCGCATGCCAGCTGATTTCTCTTGACAAGAAGCTGGACCCCAAGACCGGGCAGGTTAAGGAAGAGAACCCGACCTTCATCAAGGCCGGAGACGCAGCAATCGTCACAATCAAGCCGACAAAGCCGATGGTCATGGAGCCTGTAAAGGAAATTCCGCAGCTCGGCAGATTTGCCATCCGCGACATGGGTATGACCATTGCCGCCGGAATGTGCATGAGTGTTAAGCAGAAATAAACACTCTCCTTTTTTTATTTTTGTAAGGAGAAAAAAGTATGCAGAAAGCTAGAATTAGATTGTCAGGCATCAGTCCTACGGATCTGGACGGAGTCTGTAACCAGGTAAAATCCATCGCAGAACGGACAGGTGTAAGCATCTCCGGGCCCGTACCACTTCCAACAAAGAAGCTGGTCGTTCCCACAAGGAAGAGTCCAAGTGGCGACGGAACCGCAACCTGGGATCACTGGGAAATGCGGGTGCATAAGCGGCTCATCGACATCGCAGCCGACGAAAGGGCACTTCGCCAGCTCATGAGGATCCAGGTCCCAAAAGACATCAACATCGAGATCGTACTCGAAGGATAATGTGAAAAGATCCAGGTTACAGAACTCTTCTGTAACTGGACTTACAAACTCCTTTTCACCTTCCATTATTTTAGGAACCTTTCATCAATCTTTATATCAATTTTCAAATAGTTCCCGGCGGCTGCATATGGATTTTTCCAGCACGCCGGAAAACTTAGCACTATTTTTCAGTACCGTTTATTCAGTCATTTTTCAATCGCTCAACCACTCTTTTTCGTTCAACCACTCTTTTTCGTTCAACCACTCTTTTTGAAAGATTCATCGGTTATTTTAGGAACCGGTTAAAATACCTTAAAACCGCCTTTGCACCCTGTATGAAACTGTGTTTGCGCCCTTTGCCGGGACCGTTACCCTGAATTCAACGGTGAAGGCATCGATTTTTTCGTACTCATCGGAACTTTCCAGGATTTCCCACTGCCCGAAGAGCTGTTCCAGCAGAGTTGCGGCTCTGCAGTGCGCGGTCCGTTTCGCTCGCTTTGCTCGCTCAAGCGGACTTAATTGTTGCTTACTTTTTCTCAGTGCCCGGTTAATTGGAGAGTTATGGTTTGTGGCATTCAGTGCTTTCCATTGTTCACCCGGGCATTAGGATTTACTTATTTTTCATTCCATGCTACACATTTCTTTTTTATCGGTCATTCATCAAAAGCGTCTTTCCACCCTGTAGGAAACCGTCTTTGCGCCCTTTGCCGGGACCGTTACCCTGAATTCAACGGTGAAGGCATCGATTTTTTCGTACTCATCGGAACTTTCCAGGATTTCCCACTGCCCGAAGAGCTGTTCCACAACGGTTACGGCCTGGGCTTGGGCTTTACTGTTCGTAAGTTCGATTTCATAGCTGACCCTTTCTGCATTGTCACTGACACGTTCATAATCAGTCTCGGTCCTGGAAGCCGTGACATCGAAAGAAGTTCCGACAGCTGCCCGGATTTCTCCGTTCTCAGGGGTGTGCTCGATCCGGTCTTCTCCCAGGAACTGCAGGTCTCCCGCAGAATCGGTTTTGTATGTCCTGAATACCCCTGCCGGGAGAGGCATCCCAGGTCCGTTTTCCTCCGAGTTTTGCAGAGTCAGGAACACCCGGACCCTGTCCCCGGAAAAGCTGTCATAGATGAGTTCTTTTTTTATGGGTACGGAATACGCAGTGAAAAGGGAGATCTGCTTTTCCTGGTTGTTTTTCAGGGTCACCGGTTTTTCAAGGGTGTACAGGTGGTACTCAAAGAAACCCTCTTCCGTAAAGGGACTCTCCACAGCTGCATCTTCAGCCACCAATTCTTCCTCCATGGCTTCGTATACCGGCTGCGGGGCGGAAACCCGGTTGATTTCTCCGGAAACCAGTTTCATGCTTGCGGCTTCGAAGTCAATCCCGGCCTGGTTATCAATGTTTACCCAGCCCCGGATGTCGGCCTTTGTTTCATCCGCATTGCTCTTCAGGGCATAATCCGCATTCCAGCTCATGCCCCCGGTTAGGTAGGAGGTCAGAAGTTCCCTGGTCCCGGAAACAGGAGAGTAGAGCTGCCAGACGAGAGTTGGCTTTGTCGAAAGCCCTGAAGCGTCCGGAACCTCGACCTTCAGGATCTCCTGCAGTACCAGGATGTTGCCGTCTTTCCCCTCAAGGACAACGCCGTTTTCTTCATAACCAAGCAGCTTTCCGCTGTAGCTCTCTCCGTCCCCGGCAGTAACGGTTATTTCCTTTTCCAGGTATTTCTCAAGCAGGGAATAGCTACTCACAAGGTCATACTCGTAATTTTGTTCGATAACGGCAGTGTCCCTGTTTTCCGGGTCTTCAACCATAACCGAGGCAGGATCTATCCTGGCCGCAACATTGCCGTATTCCACAAGGTTGACTCCGCTCTTAAGCTCGATTTCCCGCCGCTCCTTTACAAGGGCAAGGTCCTGTTCGTAAATAGTAATCTCAAGGGCTCCATCTACCCCTCCTGCTCCTCCTGTTCCTGAGCTCAAAAACCCGATAGGGTCCGCAGGCTGAACTTTTGCATCAATGTAAGCCCCGGGTTCAACCCTCTCCCCGTCAACTGCAGATTCGATTTCATCCCAGTTAACTGCAGGATCATATGCCCGGGCCATGTTTCCGAATTCCTGGGGGAAACAGGCTGAAAAAACAAACATAACCCCGAAAAATGCCACCATAATCCATAATAAGCGCTTTTTCACTCCCATATAATATAATGTGGTTTATATTTATTTATACATGACTTTGAGGCAGTTAAGCGGGGCTTGTACCCGAAAAAACCTTGTTTTTCAAAAAAAATTCCTGATAACCGGATTTCATCCTGGCGACCTTCCTGACTTATTTGATGCAGCCATCCTTGCAAATGATTGAACTTATCCGGTAACATGAATGGCGGGAAACTGAACTAATCCGGAGCGACCAGAATAGCATTCCTGACCGTTCATGTCCCGAGCGATAGCGAGGCTAGCCCGAAACCAAAATGGACGAAAACAGGGTTGTAGATAATTGAAAAAATGTCTTTCAAGAAACCCTGAATTTAAAGGTGAACCCGGCTGGTAAAAAATAAAACGGGGATTTTTCCCCGCGTCCTTTTGCAGGGAATTTTTTCCCCGCGTCCTTTTACAGGGAATTTTTTCCCCTCCCACAAATTGCCTATTTTGTCAGGTCCTTCAGGCAGGCCGGGCCTGCTTAAAACCTGCGCTCCACAGTGTAGGATACGGTCTTTTCACCATCTGCAGGCACGTTTATTTTCCATTCTGCGGTGAAAGCATCCGTCTTCTCATACTCATCGGAACTGCTGGTAATTTCCCAGTCCCCGTAGAAGTGCTCAACAACCGTGACGGCCTGGGCTACGGACTTGTGGTTTTTGATCTGGATCTCGTAACTTTCCCTCCAGACATCGTCGCTGACCCTCTTATAGTTGGTCTGGGTCCTCGCACCGATTACATCGAAAGCGTTTCCGACTGTAACCTCAACTTCTTCATCCTTTGGGGTATGGTCGATGCTGTCTTCTCCAAGGAACTGGAGCTGGCCTTCGGAGTCGGCCTTGTACACCCTGACTACGCCTGCGGGGAGGGGCATGCCCAGGCCTTTATCCTTTGAGTTTTCCAGGTTGAGGACGACCTGGACCTTGTCGCTCCTCGCCCCGTCAAAGATGAGTTCCTTTTCTACCGGGACGGAGTCCGCGGAAAGGAGGGAGAGCTGCTTGACCTGTTTGTCCTTCAGGGTAGCCGGCCTTTCCAGGGTGTAGAGGTGGTACTCGAAGAGGGACTCTTCGGCAAAGGCGTCCTTTGTTGCTCCGCCGTACGCTGCCTCTTCCTCGACCATATCATAAGCGACCCTCTGCTGGGGCACAAATACCTGGTGGACTTCTCCTGCTACCAGCTTCAGTTTTGCGTCTTCAAAAGTGGTCCCCGCGTTGTTATCCACACTGACCCAGCCCTGGATATCGGCTTTCGTATCATCGGCATTGGCCTTTATGATATAGTCCGCCCTCCAGCTCATGCCTTCGGTCAGGTAGGAGGTCAGGACGTCCCTTGTGCCTCCCACAGGGGAGTAGACCTGCCAGACCAGGGTCGGCTTCGTGAGCAGTCCCGCAGAGTCCGGGAATTCCACTTTTGAAACCTCGGAGATAGTCACGACTTTTTCGTCTTCGAGTTTGAGCACCACTCCACCGTCATGGCTGAGCAGAGTCCCGGTGTAGCTCTTTCCTTCCTCATCGGTAACCGTGATCTCCCTGTCAAGGAATTTGTCCAGCAGTTTGTAACTGCTTACCAGGTCGTACTCGTAGTTCTGTTCCAGTACCACGGTATCCTTGTTCTTCGAGTCCTCGAACATTACCGATGTCGGGTCTATAAGGGCGGCTACGTCCGTATACTCGACCTGGTTGACCCCGGCTTTTAGCTCAAGTTTCCGCTGTTCCTTCACAAGGGCAAGGTTCTGGTTATAGACCGTAACTTCAGTCCCCGAATCCGTCCCTGCGGCTCCTGCGGAGATGAATCCTAGCGGGTCTGCAGGTTCTACTTTCGTCACCACAGCTTCATGGGATTCGATCCCGTTTGCAGCAATTTCAATCTCATCTGCCGGAGCAAGTTCCCCGGTAGAGGCCGAACAGAAGAAAGCTGCAGCCACAGCCGCAACTCCAAGAAATGCCAGCATAAAACAGACATAACTTCTTTTCATTCTCATAACAGAAGATAGGGCACTGTTTTATTTATATCTGACTTTGACTGCGGATTCATTCGAAGTTATCCCTCTCGGCCCCGGTTTTTTTCAGGGGCTCCGGAACTCGGGGATAGCACCCTCCAAATACAGTCATAAAAATATGTATCACGGATGAATCTCTTTTAGACAGAACCCCGTTTAGACAGAACCCCGTTTATAATCTGCGGCGCGGAAAAACCGGAATCCCAACGTTGTACAGTTAATGTTTTAAATACAAAGGGCAGCCCTATGACTGAGAAATGCATTGGGGTAACTTAATAGGCTCTCCAGATAACTGAACTATTATATTGAGTTAACCGAAAGGAAAACGTAAAAGATGCCGGAAAACCGGTAAAAACAAATGTAGAACAGAAAAAAACACAACTCAAAAGATATTCTTTTTCAGATTCGATTTGGTTTGATTTGATTTCTTTTTGGGGAGGCGCCGCCAGGCAAGCTGGCGGGGGTATTCCTGTCAACGTTTAAACTAAAAAAGGTTTCATGGGTTAAAGAGAAGTACTTTTCTGGCTATATTTGGTACTTTTCTGGCTAGATTTGGTACTTCTTGATAGCGTTCAGTGTCTTTTGACAGCGTATTTCAGACGTTATTTTTTCACTTTATCCACATTGTTCAAGCCAGCTAAGGGACCTTATCCATTCCCCTTTTGGCTCCCTTGAGGTGCCCACAACGAGCCTTTTCATGTCTCCTACCTCTTCGACCACGCCCCGGGCTTCGATTATTTCTCCGGGAAGGGCCTGCCCGGCATATGTGTGGGTATAGGAGAGCACGTGGTCAATTTCCTCGTGGTCAACTTTATAGTACGAAGGGTTGTCAAAGGCAAAATCGGCATTCGTGACCTCGGCCTCGATTTTTAGCTTGACGGTATCCCTGCCCCGCTGGAGAGGCTCTTTTATCTGGTCCCATTCCCGGGTGAAGAGGAGGTCGAAATAGGTGCCATCCACCATGCCCCGGTTGCCTTTCCTGGACTCGTGGAGCATGAATTCCTCAAAGGAAATCTCGGGAATCCTTTTCCTGTAGATCCTCTGCCACATCTCCTCATCTATGTCCTCGATAGGGCCCTCTTCCTTTTTTGCAGCCGCGATTGCGTCCCTGGCTTTGAACCAGGCAGGCCCGTAGACGACGAAATCGATATCAGAGCTCCCGTTCTGGAGCCCCGCGACCATCGAGCCCGTAACCCCCATGCTTGACCTGGAAAGCCCGGCTTTGTCCAGGGTTTTAACGATTGCAGCTACCCGGCTGTCGCTTTCAACCAGTTCCGGAATCCTGTCCCCGGGACGCAGCAACTGCTTAACCTCGGATTCGGGGACAACGTGTACGTCCTGCACCCAGTCAGGCCTGTGCTCCCGCATGAATTCGAAAGCAGGGCCGAAATCGTACTTTTTGTAGCGGACTCCGTTTAACTCCCGGTCTCCGTTTTCATCCGGCACGTAGCGGAGGGTGGCTCTTATCCCGTCTTTATGGAAGTAATCAACAACGGCAAAGAGCCAGTTGTCCTTTGTTAGAAGAAAATCCCTGAGGCGTGTTTTGAGCATGGGTAACAGTCCTTAAATTTCATAAGCAGCAAATTAGCTTTAGTAGCTGTCTCAAGATTATATAAGAAAGACAAAAATGTATTGTACCGGTCATGTATATAATTATCGAGTAGTTAATTATCGAGTAGTTAATTATCGAGTAGTTAATTATCGAGTAGTTTTTTGGCAGCCGACGGGGAGTTATCCGGCAGCAAATTATGAAGCCTCCCGAAAATCCGGAAGCTACGAAAGCCCGAGGAATATCCATGAGTGAAGACCTGAAGAGTGCAGACTCGAAGAATACAGACCCTGAGGGCGTGGTCCCGAAGAGTAAAGACTCGAAGGATGAGGACCCTAATAGAGAAGCGCTTGAAGCCTGGATCATCGGGTTGCGGCGCGAGTTTCACCGCCACCCGGAACTCAGTTTCGAAGAGTACGGTACTCAGAAGCGAATCCTGAAAACCCTGGCAGAGCTTGGAATCGAAGCCCGAAAAATTGCGGATACCGGGGTGCTGGCAAGCATCCGTGGCACGAAACCCGGGCCCTGCATTGCCCTTCGCACGGACACGGACGGGCTCGAAGTCCGGGAAGAGCCGGGGGAGAGGAACAGGGAATACATCTCTCAGAATGATGGGGTCATGCATGCCTGCGGGCATGACGGGCACATGGCAATGCTCTTCGGGGCTGCCCGGCTTTTCCAGGAAAACAGGGACTTTCCAGGAGAAATCCGCCTGATCTTCCAGCCGGCAGAAGAAATCCCTCCCGGAGGTTCGGAAAGGGTGATTGCCGAAGGCGGGCTCGAAGGAGTGGACGCGGTTCTGGGGATGCACATTTTCACCAACCACGAGTCAAACAGTGTGGGCTTTCGCCCGGGCCCTTTCATGGCAAGTACCAACAGGTTCGAGGTCTTCCTGAAGGGGAAAGGGGGGCACATTTCAAAACCCGAAAGCAGCATAGACCCTGTCCGGATGGCTACGGACTTCCTGAACGCTCTTTACCCCGCCCTGGAAGCAAAGCTTGACCCGGAAAAATACGTGCTTGGGGTTGGAAGAATCCGGGGTGGTGCTCAGTTCAACCGGTTCCCGGATACTGTCGAGATCCTCGGGAGCTACCGGACCTTTGACGAGGAGACCACAAACACTATCGATGAGATCATAGAAGAGTGCCTGGGGGAAGTCATGGAAAAATACGTGAAAAACGGAGAAGAGTTCGAAGGTTTCCCCACCTACGATATTGATATCCTCCACAGCTACCCGGTTCTTGTAAACGACCCCGGGTTTACTGAAGCCACGCATTCGAAACTGAAAGAAAGCCTTCCGGACCTTACGCTCTATCCTGAGATCGAAAAGACCTTCGCAGCCGAAGACTTTGCAAGCTACTTGCAAAAAGTACCCGGGATTTTCATCTCCCTGGGCACCCGGAACCCGGAAAAAGGAATCCTGGAAATCAACCATTCCTCCAGGTTCGATATTGACGAAGACATCCTGCCGCTGGGCACGAAGATCTTCCACACTCTTACCCTGGACTTCCTGAACTTCCCTGAAAAATACCTGAAAGGTTCCGTTTAATGAAAAAATCTTGAGAAGAGAGCAAAACATTGAGAAGAGAGCAAAACATTTTGAGGATAAAAAATATGATTATCCAGACATACGACAGTTCTAAAAAAGACGAGGTCCGGGAAGTGGTGCTTGGAGTGCTGCTGGAGCACGGCTTTGAGTACGACAGGCTCAAAGACGGCGACCTCAAGGACATCGAAGGTTATTACTTCTCAAAAGGGGGCACTTTTTTCGTAGGCCTTTCAAAAGACGGCAAGGTCGTTGGGACAGCCGGGGTCAGAAGTCTCGGGGAAGGCCGCTGCGAAATCCGGCGCATCTACCTTAAAAAAGAATTCAGGAACAAAGGTTACGGAAAACAGCTTTTCCTGGCTGCCCTGGACTTCGCCGAAAAGAACTTTTCAAGTGCAGTGCTGAAGACTGACGCCACCCTGAAAAAAGCTATTGATATGTACCTGAAGCAAGGTTTTTCCCTTCTGAAAGAAGAAAAAGGAGCTTCAAACGAAGAATTTGAATACCTTTATTTTGAAAAAAGCTTTGATAAGAGGCAGTGAAATTCAGCTTTTTTACCAGGCCTTTAAATTTCCTTTTCCTGATAAGTACAGGCGGGCTCTTCCTCCTTTCCAAGGGCTTGCAGGTACTCGAGCACTGCCAGCACGAAGGCCGAATGGGACCAGGCAAGGGGGAGGACAGAAAGGGGCCTGCCCTTATCATCTATCTGTTCGGACATGAGGCCTGTGGGGTGGGCATGTGCGGCGCACCAGTCAATTAGTTCGAGAGCCCGGTCCAGGTTTCCGACTGCAGAGTGCCACTGGGAGAGCCAGAGGGTGCAGATGATCCAGCTGTTCATGTACCCGTAATAGTTGTCGTGCTGGTAGCGGGCAATGCCCCCGGAGGGTCGGGTGAGTTCACGCTCGATTGCTTCCATTGTGCGGACGACTTTTGGGTCATTAGGGGGGAGAAGCCCGAAGTACCAGACCGCAAACACCGAAGAGTCCAGGGTAGGGTCGTCCAGAGAGCGCCGGAAGCGTTTCAGTTCCTGATCGTAGAGCTTTTCCAGGATTGCCTGTTTAACGCGGCTGGAGGCTTCTTCCCAGATGTCCGCATTGTCATAGTCCCCTAGAGACCGGGCCAGTTCGGAGGCTCCCTGGAGGCCCGCATAGACCGTGCAGGCACTGTAAGTGTGCACACCTTTTCGCTCTTCCCAGAGGTCAAAACTTGAGACCGGAAGGCCTGTTTTTTCGTCAAGGGCCTTTGTGAGGTAGTTTGCGGTGGGAAGCAGGAGGGATCTGCTGTAACGACCCGTGGTCCAGACATTCCTTGCAATTTTCCAGTTGTGGTAAAGGGCGTAGAGGGGAAGCCCCGTCTCATCGATCTGGACCATGGGGACAGGGTGCCAGGTGCTCCCAAAATCCCCTGCAGGGGTGTATTTGTGAAGGAAGTTCCCTTTGTTTGTACGAATTTTTGAAAAAAACTCAAAGGTTTCCCTGCTCAGATAATGGTAACGAGCCCTGTCCAGGGAGATGCAGATCCAGGCAGCGTCTCTCGGCCAGCAGTAAGTGTAAAGATCAGCCCCAAACTGCTTGATGTCCGAGTCGCAGGAAGCGATCACCGAACCCGAGATGTCCATATGGGCGACCACTGCAAGCAGGCTCCGGTAAAAACAGTTCACAACCCTTTCGGGGAGCTGGGGCATCCGGGAATATTCAGGAAGGATGGACACCCTTTCGGTAAAGGAGTTCCAGAAATTGAAATTGTGGTGAAAAAGGGTGTTTTTCCCGGCTGCCTTTACCCGCTTATGTATCTTGAGCACATTGCAGTACTTTTTCCCGAGCACGATCCAGAAATACACTCTGCTGGATTCTCCTGGTTTCAGTTCCGGCAGGGTCCAGCCAAGGGTAGAATCCACTGAGCCATGAGCCACGGGGTTGCCGCTTAGATGAGCGTTGTTTTCCATGTCTTTCCAGGTGCCTTCCATTCCTTTCCATTCCGCAGTCCCAACCGCGTACTGGTCAAATTCCGGCTCGCTCCCGTGCAGGAAATAGCGGTCGCGCTTATAATGGATCAAAGTTTGTTTGTCGATTACTGCCGTTTCCCCTATCTTGTTTTCAAGTATTCGGTAATTCTGGTTGGAAAAAAGGCGCAGGTGCCGTGAAGTGTCCGATATGTTCTTAACCTCAAATGCCCGGTAGAAGACATTTGTTGAGGGGTGAACTGCTTCCCATACCGTTACCCTGACCCCGGCATCCGGGTTTTCGAAAACTGATTCCCCTATGTTGGAGACCACTTCCCGGCAGGTATCCGTTCCTTTTTGGGAAATTTTTCTCTCCCCCTTTTCTTCCGGAATGGGTGCACTTCCTGATATTTCCAAAAAGCGTTCACAAAAGTTTTCCTCAAACACGGATTTATACCGCTGCCGGACCTTCCAGTTTTCAAGCCAGCTGCAGTAAAGGGAATCAAGGTCACATATACCAACTTTTATTGAGTTTCCGTGGTTTTCAAGCCCCACATAAGGAAAATAAACATCCTGCACGGTTCCTTTTTCATCCTCGCAGATCAGTATTCTTCCGTTCCCAAAGATAAGCGGTCTCGTCCGGGAACACCCCCTGTACTCATATTAAACCTTCAATCTCATGTTTCTATCATGAGAATTGAATTTATAAATAAGAGCGTAAAACCCCCAGGTCTTTAGCCTAGGGGATATAAACGTAAACTTAACCCTGATTCCGTATATACATTTCTAAAGTTTCCCTGCTAACGTTCCTTATAGTGCAAGCAAAATACCCATCACTCCATAATGTGTTTTCCTTTCTGTAGAACTGTTTTAGATATTGTTTTTGAGTTTTCCATAACCTATATGTTGTTAGCTGTTTTAACTTTCTTACTATTGAAAGTGCGCTAATTTTAGGTTTGCTTTTTACAAGTAAATGGATATGCTCTTTGTCTGTTTCCATCTCTACAATTTCAAAATCTGAACTTTCATAAATCAAATAGATTAAGTCTTTTGTTCCTGATCTATTGGTTGTAGCAATTTTTTTCTATATTTACACACAAAAATAATATGGTACATTAACAAAAATTTGCTATGATCCTCTTTCTCATAGTTCACATTCTTTTATTTACCTCAGAGTATATAAACCGTTAAAGCATATAGTTGTATGATGTTAAAAGCCTATAAATTCAGGTTGTATCCTACAACTGAACAAAAAACAATGATAGCAAAACATATAGGTAGCTGTCGATTTGTTTTTAATTGGGCTTTAGAACTAAAAATTAAATCATATCAAGAAGAAGGAAAATCATTTTCCAGATTCGACATTAATAAAATGATTCCTGAACTAAAAAAAGAACATGAATGGTTAAAGGAATCAAATTCTCAGTCATTGCAAGCAATGACTAAAAATGTAGAAAATGCTTTTACTAAGTTCTATAAAGAAAAAGCAGGTTTTTCAAACTTTAAATCAAAAAAGAATCCTGTTAAATCCTTTGAAATACCTCAACATTACACAGTTGACTTTGATAAAAATATAATAAAACTTCCTAAGATCGGGGAAGTTAAAGCAGTACTTCACAGGACTTTTGAAGGCAAACTAAAAACAGCAACAGTATCCAGAACTTCAACAGAAAAATATTTCATTAGTATTCTTGTGGATGATGGAAAAGAAGTTCCTGAAAGGTCCAAATTCACAGAACAGAATACTATCGGTGTTGATGTTGGCATTAAGGAGTTTGCTGTTTTGTCAAATGGGGAAAAAATAGATAATCCCAAATACCTTCAAAAATCTTTAAAACGCCTTAAAGTAGTTAGCAAGCAGTTAAGCCGAAAGAAAAAAGGCTCTAAGAACCGGGAAAAGGCTAAGAAAAGGCTTGCCAAAATTCACGAAAAAGTGACAAATCAAAGAACAGACTTTCAGCACAAAGTTTCACTAAAATTAATCAGCGAGAACCAAGCAATAGCGTTTGAAACTCTGAAAGTCAAGAACATGGTAAAAAATCACTGTCTTGCACAGGCTATAAGTGATGCTTCATGGTCAAGCTTCATTACAAAAATGGAGTATAAAGCCGAATGGTACGGAAAAACCATTCTGAGAATAGGACAATTTGAACCATCAACAAAGTTGTGTAATGTTTGCGGCTATCATAATAAGGACATAACTCTAGAAATAAGGGAATGGGTTTGCCCTGAATGTAAAACAGAACATGATAGGGACATAAACGCAGCCATAAACATTAAAAAGTTTGCTCTGCAAGAGCAAAATTTGATAGTAATCTAATCTTCCCTGCGGAACGTGGGGTTAAGCTTGTGGATTCGTCTGGGGTACTAGGGAAAATGAAGCAAGAAGTCCGTTAAATCTTTAGATTTATCGGGCAGTTCACTCCTTCAAATAATTTCTGGGGAGCCCTTTCCCGGAGAGACAAACGGATTCAAAACAAACATTAATCTCTCTCAATATAATATCTCTTAATATATATTTATAAATTTCATAAGAAAGTTTATATTTTATCATGTCCATCTTACTTATGCATTATAAAAACGATGAATCATCAGAAAAAATCACATACTAACAAAATGTGTGTGTTTCCAAATGGTTTACGTGAAAAAAATCTGTCCCGTCTGCGGGAGCGAGTTTTTTGTCCTTAAGAATGCTGAGGAAAAAGCTGTGTACTGCACTCTGGCATGCCTGACAAAAGCCCAGGAGAATCTGGAGCAAAAGGCTCTCTGCATGGGCACAGTCTGACATAAGCCCAGGAGAATCTGGAGCAAAAGGCTCTTTGCATGGGCACAGCCTGAAGCGTTTATTAGGGGGTAAAAGGGGATAACAGTTAGGGGGGAAATACATTCGAATATAAGGGAAGTGTTTTCCCATATCTTTTATTCAAAAACTTCTTTACCGAAAATCTCTTCTAGTAAAAACCGTTTTTCATAAAAATAAAGTAAATTTCTTTTAAAGCTCTTAAGTTCCTATTCTAATCATTATTTTTGAGCCAGTTTCTTTGCTATTTCGGTCACATGCAGTCCCTGGTAGCGAGCCATTGCAAGTTCATTTTCGGAAGGCTGGCGACTCCCGTCCCCACCTGCAATAGTTGATGCACCGTAGGGGCTTCCCCCCGTTATTTCATCCATCCTCGTCTGCCTCTTCTCCGTATAGGGCAAGCCCACAATGACCATCCCGTGGTGAAGCAGGGTAAAATGGAAACTGATAATCGTGGACTCCTGCCCGCCGTGCTGGGTGCCACTGGAAGTAAACACGCTTCCGACTTTTCCTACAAGGGCGTCTCTACTCCACAGCCCTCCTGTCCCGTCCAGCATGGCCCGCATCTGGGCAGGCATGTTTCCAAAGCGTGTGGGACTTCCAAAAATAAGTGCATCGGCACCTGCAAGCACCTCCTCATACATATCCCGGGTGACTACCGGGATATGGGCAAAAGCTCTTTTAGTCTCAGTTGCCCCCATTTTTGCAATTACTTCCTCAGGCAAGGTTTCAGGGACCTGATAGATTCCTACTTCCGCACCTTCGACTTCTCGTGCCCCTTCGACAACGGCTTCTGCCATTTTGTGGATGTGCCCGTATAGACTGTAAAATATAACGTTAACTTTAACCATACTATCCCTCCATCCAAATCTGTTAAAAAAACTTATGTAATAACTTAAAATCCGTTAATTCCGGAACCCACTATGAGTGCCGGTAAACTCAGGATTCCCCTTTTAAAAATAGTTTTTCGATTCGTTATATATGTTGTCAGTAAAGATAATTTTCTGCTTTCCGGGTTTCGCGCTTCATAGTTCACTAATTGTAGTTCACTAATTGTAGTTCACTAATTGTAGTTCACGAATAAACCTTCTGCTCCAGGTTTTTGCTGCCAATAGAAACAATCCTTTGTTTCAGAGCTCTGTTACCAATAAAGCCAGTCGTTTGATTACGGACTCTGCTTTCATTACAACGGTAAATTTCACTTCGGGTTTCATTACACCTGTTCCCTACCTTCAGGTCTATGAAGCTTTTAATAACAAAATTTCGGTATCGAGTTTTTATTGAGCCCACGGCATCAAAATAGTTATTAAGTAACACGATGTATAAACCGAGTATGCCTTCACTTTCTATCGTCATGCCTTCTATGAATGAAGAAGAAACAATACAAATCTGCATAGAGAAGGCTCATGAAATATTCAAAATATATGGGATAGAAGGGGAGGTTATCCTGGCTGACAATTCTTTGGACAGGACCGCCAGGATTGCGGCGGCTATGGGGGCAAAGGTGATAGGTCCTGTCAAAGGCTACGGAAACGCTTACCTCAAGGGCCTCGCCCATGCAAAAGGGGACTACATAGCCATCGCTGATGCGGACAATACCTATGATTTGCTGGAACTGTCGGACTTTCTGGACCCGCTTATGAAAGGTGAAGCGGATTTTGTAATCGGAAGCCGGCTCAAGGGAAACATTAAAAAAGGCTCCATGCCCTGGCTGCACCGGTACATCGGAAATCCTCTCCTGACGGCCATGCTTAACCTGCTTTTCAAGACAAGTATCTCGGATGCCCACTGCGGGATGAGAGCTTTTACAAAAGAAGCCCTGGAAAAAATGAACCTTAAATCCCGGGGAATGGAAATGGCATCTGAAATGGTAATAGAGGCTTCCAAAAACGAGCTCCGAATTATGGAAGTCCCGATAAGCTACCATCCCCGGAAGACTCCTTCCAAACTGCGTTCCTTCCAGGACGGCTGGCGGCATGTGCGCTTCATGATGCTATACCGCCCAATCCCATTCCTCTACCTGCCGGGAGCTTTTGTCTTCATCCTGGGTTTTCTCATTACCACCACCCTCCTGCTGACAGGAAATGCCGTAGCAAACAGGCTTCACTCCTTTATTCTAGGCAGCATGCTCTTAATCATTGGCGGGCAGATCCTGGCCACTGGTGGTTATATGAAAACATACGGCATGATCCATGGAATCTACCAGAGGGACAACAGAAGTTCGAAGAAATGGCTGAGCTACCATTCCCTTGAAAAAGAACTGCTTGGCGGCTCCCTTATCCTGGGCTCCGGCCTCATCCTTGGGCTGAAAGTTGCCTACAACTGGATCATTTCCGGATACGGTTCTCTTGCAGAGGTGGAATCCGCAGTAATTTCAATGGTCCTTGCGGCAATCGGGCTCCAGTTGATCTTTTCTGCAATCTTTGTAAGCGTAATGCTCCTTGATACGGACACTGATTGGTGAAATAATGAAAATTGCCTTCGTTTACGACGCTGTCTATCCCTGGGTCAAAGGTGGCGCAGAAATGCGTATCCATGAACTTGGAAAGCGCCTGGCAGCCCAGGGACACGAAGTGCACCTCTTCGGGATCAAATGGTGGGAAGGCGAAGATATTATCGAGTATGAGGGGATGACCCTGCACGGGGTCTGCGAAGCGAGAGAACTGTACGTAGGCGGCAAGCGCTCGATCTCCGAAGCAATTGTGTTTTCCCTGAAACTTTTTCCCAGGCTCCGGAAAGAAAAGTTCGACCTGGTCGATGTGAGTGTCTTTCCCTACTTTTCCTGTTTTACCGTGAAAGCAGTATCCGTATTGAAAAAAACCCCGGTGGTGTTCACATGGCACGAAGTCTGGGGCGGGTACTGGTCTGAATACCTCGGACGCTGGATGGGGTTTTTCGGGCAGATGGTCGAAAAAGCGGTTGCAAAAATTTCGAGGAATAACATCGCAGTTTCTGTCTGGACAAAAAAAAGGCTGGAAGCCCTCGGGGTCCCCGGAGAAGAAATTGCAGTTGTCCCGAACGGGATCGACTTAAAAAGAATTTCTGAAATTGAACCTGAAGGCGGCTGGACTTTTGCCGACCCGGAGAGGAAGATTTATGATATAATATTTGCCGGCAGGCTCATAAAAGAAAAAAATGTAGATGTCCTGGTCCGGGCGGTGGCTCTCCTTAAAGTCGATTTCCCGGGGATCAGGTGCTGCATTGTCGGGGACGGCCCTGAAAAAGAGGCGCTGCTGAAACTTGCAGATGGACTGGAGGTGAGGGGTCATGTGGATTTTGCAGGCTTTCAGGAATACGAGGCACTGATAGCTAAGATGAAGGCTTCAAAGGTGCTTGTGCTGCCATCTTCCAGGGAAGGGTTCGGGATGGTCGTGATAGAGGCCTTTGCCTGCGGAGTGCCGGTGCTTACGGTAAGGGAGAAGTACAACGCGGCGCAGGGGCTTGTTGAGGATGGAGTGGATGGGTTTGTTGTGGAGCTTGGGGAGAGGGAGCTTGCTGAAGGGGTTCAAAAGATACTTGGGGAGTGTTCCAGTTATAGAAATATGTCAGAATATGCAACAAGGAAAACCGAAAAATATGAATGGGAAGAAGTCCTCACAAAACTTAATTCTTTTTATGAGGAATTGATGTGAACGTTGCAATCTTCCATGACTACATCGGAGCGATAGGGGGGGGAGAGAAACTGGTCCTGACCCTTGCGAGAGGACTCGAGGCTGATGTCATTACAACGGATGTGGACATGGATTCTGTTACGAAGATGGGATTTGAGGACATAAATATCATAAGCCTCGGAACTACCTTGAAGATGCCCCCCTTAAAGCAGATAGATGCTTCTATTAAGTTTGCAACTTCTAATTTTTCAAAAGAATACGAATTTTTTATTTTTTCCGGCAACTGGGCGCTTTTTGCAGCGAAAAAACATAAACCTAACCTTTATTATTGCCATACGCCTACAAGGGCGTTCTATGACCTTTACGATAATTATTTGAAAAAACATTCTTTTTTTGTCGCTGTACCATTTGTTATCTGGGTGCATTTCCATAAAAAATTCTCTGAAAATTATCTTGAGCATGTGTGCAAGATTGTAACGAATTCGGAAAACACAAAAAGAAGAATTAGGAAATATTTGCATAGAGAAGCAGAACTTATCTATCCCCCGATCGATGTTTCAAGATTTAAATTAAAAGAATACGGGGATTTCTGGCTTTCGGTAAATCGGCTCTACCCCGAAAAGCGGGTTGAACTGCAAATTGAAGCTTTCAGGAAGATGCCGGACAAAAAACTGCTTATCGTTGGGGGATACGCAACAGGGGATCATGCATCAGGATACGCATCCGAAATAACGGATAATCTCCCTGAGAATATAAAATTACTCGGAAGTGTTTCGGAAGAAAAACTGCTTGAATTGTATGCTAGCTGCAAAGGGTTCATAACGACCGCAATGGATGAGGACTTTGGGATGACACCGGTTGAAGCCATGGCATCAGGCAAACCCGTGGTAGCTGTGAAGGAAGGGGGATATCTGGAGAGTGTAATCGATGGGGAGACCGGAATTCTTACAAAACCAAACGTTAAAGATATAATTGAAGCCGTAAAGACTGTTTCTGAAAATCCCAAATCTTATAAAAACGCATGTATAGAAAGGGCAAAAATGTTTGATAAATCAATATTTATCAAAAAAATAATTGAAGCTGTGAATCAGGTAAAAGACAGTAATAAATAATTTAATATTCAATAGATGCTGTCCTAATAATTATACATAATTACCACTTGAACTAAGGTTGTACTCCTATGAGGTCTTTTATGAATGCAACAAAGAGGTCCTTAATTCTTATTTTAACCATATTATTGATTCCTTCTCCGGTAATAGCAGGTGGAGTAGGGGAGAATCACATATTCTTTGATCTTTCAACTGAAGGATTTTTCGGGCTGCAAAGCAGAGGACCCGCTGGTTTCAGTGAACTTGCAGAAGACCTTGAAAGTTTAGGATATATTGTGAATGACAATTTTATGAGTAACTCAAATTTTGGTTATTTAGCAGAACCGAGTTTGCGTGAATCTGACATTGTTGTAATTATTAATCCTGGAAGAAGTCTTGGCAATATCGAAACTTTAGACTTAATGAATTTTGTTGAAAATGGCGGAAATTTGATCGTAATCTGTGATTCTCCTGACTCCGTATTCAATTCCAATCTGATTCTTGATCCATATGACATCTATTTCAAACGGGAATATCTTTTGAATACGAATGTTAACATCTCCAGTAACAAATCTATAAATTTAGGCTATTCCATCCCCCTGGATGAATGGGCTATTTATACGGGCCATCCTAAAGAATTTGATGAAAACCCTCTCCGGTTAAAGGGAATTCCCGAGGTTTCAAGAGACCTGTTCTCTGAAGAAATATCTGAGGAAGAGCACACAATACTTATTGCAAAGAACTTCCAGCAAGGAAAAGTAATTGCTCTGGGGAACAAGGATTTTCTTACGAATTACAGATTCAATGAAAATAAAGAGCTTTTGTATTTTATCCTGAATTACATTGAATACGAAGTTGATGAGGGACTTCAGGGATTGTCACATAACCCTTCCGAACTTTACATTCCGCTTAAAGATGGGAAAATAAGTTTTGTGGGATTATCCCTGGAAAACAAAAACAATAAAAGTGCCGCATACGGATCTGTAGAGATACCGGAAATTCTTAAAGATGTCGTGGTACCCGTTGAAAGTAACTTCACAATAGGTCCCAATGAAATTCTGGAACTGAACTTCCCGTGCCAGAACTTAAGCAGTGAATACTGGTACATCAAAACTAAAATCGTGCTTAAAGTCCGGTACAATGAATTCAGCGAACCCTATATATACAAAATACCTATCGAGGTCGTCCGTAAATGAAGAAATATCCTGTCATGATTTGCGCTTTGATTCTTTTATCCATGATGATTTCAGTGGCTTCAGCTTCTGAAGACATCAGCATTAATTATTATCAGGCAGATATCGGGGACGTAAATCGATACTGGTATGGGGAAGGAGAAATCTTTGTCACAGATCTCGGGAATTCTTTTGAACTATACAAAAATGGAAATGAGATCATATCCTATGCCTCAGAAGCAAATGTGGTTAATGTCTCTGAAGAACAAATCCGATTTCTGGCCGATAAAGATGAGAATGAACTACACGCACTCTTCATGAGTCCAAAACCGGGCGGTCACGGGTTATTCACACTTGAATTTTCGAACCCTTACGTGTCTGAAAACGGGAAAAAGAACATAACCATAAGTATTGAAAATGCGGAAAGGGTCCTTTATCTTAATGGTCCTGTATTTTTTGAAAAAGAAAATATCTATTCGGAAGGCAATTTCAAGATCATCCAGCTTGAAACTTCACAAAAAGACTTTAAGGTCATATACATGACCGAACTTGCCTACGGGCTCTTTTCAAGCATAATCGGGGTCTCGGTGTTCGGTTTTGTACTTTTTGTTCTGATTATTTTCAGAAGAAAGGCAATAACTAACAAAACGAAAAAGAGGCTACAGGCATTAATCAGGAGCACCCCGATTGGCATTTCAGAAGTGGATAACGGAATTGAATTTAAGCTTAAAAGAAAAAGTTCCCCTTTATTCTCAAATTATATAAAGAAGGAAGATATAGGAAATGGCAAAAGCAACACTTTACTAAATGTTCCCAGGGAGATCATTGCAGGCATTTTTGTGCTGATGCTTTCATACATAATTTACAGGTCACTGGTTGCAATGATTACCGATTATGTTGCGGATATGGGGGCAGTAACCTACCTGATCCTGGCGATGCTTGCAGGTGTGGGCTTAATGATGTTCCTCCTGCTTTTAAGCATTGAAAGCGCAAAGGAATTCAACGTAACCATGTCTGTATTTGTGGGCGGGATCATGCTTGTTATGTTCAGCAGGCTTGGAATCATCATGATTCCTGTGGCAGCCCTCACGACCCTGGTGGTCTACGGGCTTAGCAAAGTGTTCTTCCTTAATCTTGATGATCCGGATGAGGAGCCACATGAATGAAAATTTTTGCATCAGAAGAAAATCTCCTAACTCCTCTGGGAGGAGGGGAACTTTCTTTTGAAACACTTATATCCGGGCTCAGTAAAAATAATGAAGTACTTACAGTCGGAAAGCATGTGAAAAACCCGCATACAGTACCTTTTCCCTCATCCTCCGTCCGTCTTTTTGAAACAAATACTCACATGTTCAACAAATACTTCGTTTTTAAACAGCTTGAGTGTTCCTTAAGCCGGAAAATGAAACATTTTTCCCCGGACCTCGTCATCACACAGCAGGACTTTGCAGCCCCGACAATAAAAACCGCTTATGAGAAAAAGATACCTTCCATAATTTTCATGCGAAACTACGAACATATCTGCCTCTGCGCAAACCCCGACAGCAACTGCAGCAGAAAATGTTCGGTTTGCTATGGTTACTCTTCTCTAAACCCTTACAGGTATTTTGTAGACGCTGTTTTCCGGTACGAAAAAAAATGGGTCCCCAGAGCATCACTTATTATTTCAAACAGTCAGTATATGGCTTCGGTTGTTAAAGATTGGCTTGGTGTGGAATCTCAGGTAATCTATCCTTTCGTCAGGGAAATCAGTGTTAGAGCGCAACATCCTGAATACATCACGTTGATCAGCGCCGCAAAGCATAAGGGAATCGGGACCTTTTTGGAAATTGCAAAAATACTCCCTGAAAAAAAATTCCTGGTTGTGGGGCATAATCCCGAATCAATCGATTTTTCAGGTTTTCCCAATATCACATATATGCCCTGGGCGGATGATCCCGAAACCTTCTATTCAAAGACAAAAATCCTGCTCGTGCCCTCCCTGTGGCCGGAACCTTTCGGGAGAGTCTGTGTGGAAGCTGCCTTTTGCGGGATTCCTTCGATTGCAAGCAAAATCGGAGGACTTCCGGAGGCAGTGGGGGAGGGAGGGATATTGATTGATAATTTTAAGGATCCTGAGCAATGGGTAAAAGCTATCAATCTGCTGGAAAACGATGAGACCTATAACGAATTTTCCGAAAAAGCCAGAATCCATTCCCGAAGATTTACAATTGAAAATACACTGGGACAATTCAAATCCCTGCTCTGGAATACCCTTGCATTAAAAATTTAACTTTGCAGGCAGGGGTCACTTGACTTCCTGTTTAAGACTCAGATCACCATGAGCTATTTTTAACAGGTCATTAAAAGATATTGTTTTCGTGAGGTCCAGCAGCGCAACGTAAATAAGCACTCCGGATCCGATTGTTAGCACAAGGCCCGGTATGCCTCCCCCGGAAACAACCATTATGGTATAACAAAGAACTGCCATAATCACTGATGAAGCAACTATTTTGAGGTTCTTTATAATTGACTCCCTCTCGATCCGGATCCGGAAAGCTCTGATTATATAGAATAGCATTGAAAATGTAAGAACCGTGTGGGAAATTACTCTGGCTAACGCTGCCCCGTAAACCCCGAATACAGGGATAAGGGTCCCGAGTAAAAAGAGGTTTAGAAGCATTGCTCCAAAGGTATAGTTCATAAACGTTTTCGCTTTGTTTGCTCCTATAAGATATGCGCCGTTTAAAACTGCCAGAGTCTTTGTAAGTATGAAAGGGGTTAGTGCCATCAGTATCAGGCCGGAATCCATAAACTCCGGGCCGTATACCTCTGTTACAAAACTGCGTGCCACCACCAGCAGGCCGAAAATTACCGGCATCATAAAAAAGAAACCGTTTGTAAGGGTCTGGTTAAAAAGCTTGCTTAAATTTGTTCTGCTTTCTTTTTTACCATACAGGGAAGCCGCAATTGGCATAACTGCGGTTTCAATGGCTGCCACGGGGATTAACAGGTTATCGATTAAACCCACTGCAAGACTGTAATGTCCTACGTCAGTTGTTTCTCCGAAATATCCAAGGGCAAGGATGTCAAACCTCGTATACATTATAAAGAAGATTGTTGAAAAAAGAATTGGAGGGCTATATCTAATAATTTCTCCGGTAAGGTTCCTATGGGACCGGTTAATATTTCCCGGTTTAACAACCCCAAAATATACAACGATGGTCAGGATTATGGAAACCACCAGGGTTGAGGCGGCATAACCGGCTATAATACCAGCTACATCCAGACCCATGTAAATGATTACAACCGTAAATATTAACTTTAAACCAGCTTCCAGCACGTTTGCCAGGCAGATCTTCTTAAAGCACTCATACCCCTGAAGCACTGTCTGGTTGAATTCCAGGAAAATGATGGCTGCAAGTAGCAAAGCTCCTATTTTTATGACAGGTTCCAGGGTCTCGGTATGAAAGACCTCTGATAAGACCGGAGCGCCTGCGTAAAGAATTATTAGGCCGGCTAAACCCGAAAGTGCCTTTATTGATAATATGCTCTTGTAAGCCTGCTGTATGGATGCCCGATCTTCTCCCAGGTACTGGGAGATATGCTTTTGAACGGACCTGTTGATTCCGGCATCGCTTATGACTGATGCAAACGCTATGATTGTCAGTGCCAGGGAAAGCTCTCCAAAAGCTTCCGCCCCAAGATACCTGGCCACGATTATCGAGAGCAGGAAAAGGGTAGCAGAGGATATTGTCCTTCCTATAAATGAATATCTTGTACCTGCAATGTTTCTCTGTTCGATATCGTCTGTCATTGTTTTTCCTGCTCTGCTTTCTTTTCGAACCTGTAAACTTTGATCGTATCGTCCGAACCTTCCGGAACAAAGGTCATATTTTCATAGACATATGAAAGAACCTCCGGGTCCGTGAAATAAGAGTCAAGTTTCTGGTCCCCGATCACCCACCCGTTTTTCCCTTCAATCTCCTTCCTGAACGTAGGATAGTCTTTGAGAATAAGTGCTCCTGTGTACCGGTCCCTCAATACCCCTTCGGGGGCCTCGAAAGAATAATACTCGTTTTGCCTGAGCCAGTAATCGGTCTGCCCCAGGTAATACAAAGTGCATATGGGCATCGTGCTGAGCACTACATCTCCCTCATTTGTATTTTTTTGCACGTATTCCGAAGCATACTGCCAGTGGGGATGGGGGTCTTCGAAAGGAATCGGCTGGTAAGCATCACATGTTACCCTGTAGAGCCCTGCTCCCGTCCGTACCAGAAGAATCGTGATCATGAAAACCAGAAAATATTTTGCAGCCCTTTTGTGCCTGACAGTTTTAATGTATTCCCACGCTTCAAGAATTCCGTTCGAGGCGAGAGCAATAAACAGAGGAAACGCAAAGAACAGGTACCTTGAATTTTTTGCATCCAGGAAGAGTGTAAGCAGAATAAAAGGAACAAAAAAACCCAAAAAAAGTAAAGCCCCCTGATTTTTTCTGTTCCCTGCCCCCAGTCCTGATCCCAGAACGGAAAAAAAAGCAAACACTGAGAGCACCGTGAAATACCTGGCAAGTAGCAGAACATAGAAGCCTGTGCCAAATTGCATGCCTATGGGAGCAAAAGCAGGAGCAAAAGGAATTTTTGAAAAGATTATCCGAATAAATATCAAAAGCGCGGAAAACAGGAGAACAAACCAGATCAGATGATTTCCTTTTTCAAACAGTTTTTTTCCAGATATAAACTTCCCGAAAATCAAATAAATAATGTAAGTAAGCCCTGTAGTGGCAAAGAGTTGATAAAACTGATGAATGTAAGAACTCAGGAAAACAACAAGAGCCGAAGCCACAAAAAAAAGTGCCATTTTCTTTTTATTATAAGCATTATTTGAAAGCTTTAATTCAACCTCTCTGAAAAAACCATATCCCAAAAGCAGGAACAAGACGTACAAATACTGCAAAAGGATATACATCCGGGCATTCAAAGCCCAGTTAATCTGCCATGAAGAGAGAGACAATAGAATAACAGTTAGAAGTGCCGTATTCCGGTCGAACGTGTTCTTTACAAGATAGTATGTGGCTACTATCGAAAAAACACCAATCACCAGAAAAGGCAACCTGCCCGTAAGCTCTGAGATCCCGAATAATTTGAAAGAAGCAGCAACAAGTAACGTAGTGGGCAGGGAACGTTCGTAGGGAAGCCCCGATGGGAGCATCGGCTTACCGGTTTCAATTATACTTTCAGCTGCAAAGATATGGAACATTTCATCGACCCAGAAGTTGAGGGGATGGATGAACCTGATCAAAGCAAGAATCAGGAAGATAGAAAGAGGAATGAGTATTAGGGGATCTCTCTTGTTCTTCATGGCTCGTGGTAATATTCTTCTATTAGTTAAAATAAGTTAGGGAAGAGTTTCTGTTTTTGTGAGTTAATTGATATCTCAACTTAACAACTTTCTTGGGAACTCCTCTTTTTTATGATCCAATTATGATCTCACTATAAGGCAAATGCTTGATTAAGTGCACGCTGATGGAACTCAACAGTAAAGTGGATATGAAAAGTAAGGGATAAAACACCCATTGAGTTCTATATATGTCGATGTAAGGAAATAGTAGTTTGACATTTATGTGCAAAAACAGTGCATGGACAAGATAAATTCCAAAAGAGTCTTTCCCCAGTCTCAAAACAAAGTCTGAAAAAATGCTTCTACTTTTTGAAAGATTTATCCCGATCAAAAGTAACACAACGAAAATAAAAGTGAAATATGCGGGGTACAACATATGCGGTATACCAACATAATAGTTGGGAATTTTGAAGTAGTCTTTGAACTGAAGCAAACCGTATATCCAGAAGCTTGCCATGAATAATGTCACTGGAACCAGTGCAAACAGATGACTCCTTCTTAATCCTAAAACTCTCTTTTTAAGCACTTCGTAATTTTGGGAGAAATAGATTCCAAGCACAAAATAAAATAAATGAGATACAAATGCTCTGTCCATTATAACATTAAGTGCGGAATATGAGTATTGGCTGAAAAGAGAAGCCATAACTATCCAGATATCCTGAAGAAAAGCGCATAAAACCAGAAGTATCAGAGGGTTCCTTTTTTCGGCAAACTTCTTGTATATAATTATTATAGCTGGGTACAGGACATAAAACTGAAGAATCAGGGGAATATACCACAGGTGACCATAACTATTTCCTGAAAAAAGGTTTATGAGAAATTCTTCCACTGAAGGAAATTTCAACTGCCCGTTGAACAAATACCTGGGAACAATGAGATAAATCGCAGAAAATATAACATATGGAGGTATAACTGCCCTGGCCCTATTTACAAAAAAAGTTTTCTTTGAGAAGTTGGTCCCATACTTCAAATCCAGGACAAAACCCGATACAAATACAAATAAAGGAACTGCAAACCTTACAAATACGTAAAAGATCAGATCTGTAATGACCAGAGCGTTAACCTCGGGAATATACCTAAAATAATCCAGCGTATGAATGCTGATTACTGCAAGTATGGCAAAGGCCCGAAGATAGTCAACCTCTGTTATTCTTTTGGTCTGCATTTACTGCTCCATTATAAAGAATATATTAATGTAAAAGGACATGGCAAATATAAATAGTTCGAAAGTATTATAGAGACAGGGCAACTTATAAGACTTATTCAAGAAACAAGCTACATCAAAACCTTGGTGACTCGGAATGTTGACCATCCACCTTTATAAGTATCATACTAAAAGATAGAATAGGAGGATTTAAATAACCCATTTTATACTTTTCTGAAATAGTTTTGTTTCGTGCAACGATATTGTATAAATAATTATACAATGATATAGATATCGTATTTTCAACAGGGGTCTAACGTGTCTAATATATCCACTTTATACATTATCTTAACAGTCCTTATGGGAGTATTAACCTATCATTTGTTTAAAATTAATTTGGATGTATTTCACAATACGAATGACCAATATTATACTGAAAAAGTCAAAACAGAGACTTGTTGTAATGAATTGGAAACAAATACAACGAAAATAAGTAGAACTCCATTTTTTAAACCTATAAAAGTGAGGGTGGATAATGAAATATGGCAATATTCAGTTGCTCTTATATTAATTACTATATTATTTGTGTCAGTGAAAACTCTAATGATATTAGTATATAATGGCTCCTATGTGGATGAATACTTCCATATATTTAGCGGAATATCTTTTTTCGAAACTGGAAAGTTTGCTCAATTTTACATTTTTCAAGAAGAATATCTAAGAGGTGAATATGTATCCTTCTTAGTAGGGTTATACATGAAGGTGTTCGGAAAAACAATTTTTGCTGCAAAATTACTTCCAATGAGTGTAGGTATTGTTAATTATTTTTTACTTTATTATATAGCTGAGAAAATTATTCCCAGAAAAGAATTTGTTTTACTACTTCTATTGGTTTACACAACAAATCCTTGGATCCTCTTCAATCACTTTTATATCAGGATGTATGTTTTTTATGAAATGTTCCTATTGCTTTCACTTTTCTTATTTTATAAATTGACATCTGAACTAAAAATAAATAATGTGTTTATGGCCATATTTTATTTCATATTAATGATTGCATTAAATTGGATTAATTATTTTTATAGCAATGATTCAGGTAAATATTTAATACTCCTTGTTAACGGATTAATATTTCTTTACGTTTTTCTATTTGAGATCCATAAGTTAGAATTAGAAAATAAATCAGGGCTATTTCAATTAATCAATAAATGCATTCATATAGATACACGTAAAAAACTACTTATTGTTTTTATAGCTCTAATTTTTTTCAGTATTATATTTGATATTCAAGAAAAGATTAATTTTTTGATTAATGGAGATTTGCTTTATACTTCATCTGAAGACAATAAATATAACACATTCTTTTTTATAAAAAATCTAGTTTTTGTCCCGTTTTTTTTCCTTTCCTTGATAAGTTCACTTTTTATGAAGGACAGTTATCAAAAAATGGTTCATTTTATTGGAGGTATCCTGTTTACCATACATATTTCATCAAGTTTGGATTTGCAAATAATAAGAGGAGTTGTCTATTTTTTACCTTTGTTCTACTTAATTTCAATTTATTCAGCAAGTAAAGCAATATATCTATTTAATAACACATATTTCAAAAAGAGATTTTTCATATGTATCTCTCTGTTGATGTTACTATCCAACTTTGCTAACTACCCTGCAGACTTCTTCGAAAAACCAGGGGTGCCATCTGAAGTACATTATATTGATTATGCTAACACTTACGCTTGTATCAATGAATACTTTGAGGATTATTTGATAATTGAGTCTTCACCCTTCCCACATATCTCATACTTATATAATGTATCTCCAGATTTTGTGTTAATTACTCAGACTGAAACTTTAAAGCAAGAATCATATTATTTTGATGAAAATGATCTTACATACAAAACAATTTACAGAAATATTCCCGTAATTACTGATTTATCAAAAATAAAAAATTCGAATGAAAAAATTTGTATCATTGTAAGGGAACCATCAAAAGATCAATATATAGATCAGAAAACATATAATTATTTGAGAAACCAATATTCTTACAAAATGTATAAAAATATGTTAATATTCTTTAACTAAAATTTTTCCTAGAATCCCTTGCATAGGCTTTGTGTATAAAATAGATTTTTGCCTTGATTTTTTACATAAAAACATTTTTACACAAAGCCACAAGGTGGTACAGATGAGTTTGGATTGAATTATTAGGGGAAAATTTATTTAATATATGGGTGTCGAAAGGAGTTAAAACACAATGAAAACAAAGAGAATAGGCTGGGTCGACTCTTTAAAAGGTTTTGGAATTCTACTCGTCATATTGGGGCATATCAGCACGAGTAATATTTTATTTTTTAACTTTGACCCCGTTTTATTAAAAAATTATATATTTTCCTTTCACATGCCGCTATTTTTCTTCATTTCAGGATTTCTTTTCAATTCTAAAAAATGGTTGCCAATGCCGAAAAAGTTTTTAGAATCACGAGTTAATCAAATTCTGGTCCCATATCTGAATTTCACAGTTATTGCAATATTGTTCATGGCTTTAGTTAGGGTGTTATTCAATCATCATCATGTATTTTTAGATCTATCACTCGATGAAATGTTTTATAATACCATATTCGCACATTATGAAAAAATTATCAATGGGCATTTATGGTTTCTCCCGGCATTATTCATAACTGAAATGCTTTATTTTCTTTGTGTGAAATTATTGAAAAATAAATACTTAGTGGGGGTGGCGGTACTCTCCTTAGCTGCGGTAGGTGCTCATTATAGTTCTTTGACCTTGCCCTGGCACCTCAATTCTGCACTATTTGCATTATTGTTTTATGCATCAGGAAAGGCATTTCAGAAAAAACAAGACACGTTACTTGATTGTGGTTTGTGGACTCCTGCACTGATAACTTGTATTCATTATAGTTTAGCATTCTCAGCAAAATATGATCTGCAGTTGAGGGCATTCGGCAATGAATATTTATGTTATTTGACGGCAATGTCAGGGATATTATTTTATTCGTATGTGTTCTACACATTGGAAAAATATGGGGCAGGTATGCATCCCCTGCAATGGTTCGGGAAAAATTCAATTATCATACTGAGTACGCACGGAATATTATTTTTACTGATCAAGCTTCTAACTGGGATATCATCAGGGGATGAATTATTTTTCATTACCGTGTTGCTGGAAATCCCGACAATAAAGCTAATCAATAAATATACTCCATGGGTGATTGGAAAACCTTTTAAAATATCAGGTCTCATATTAAAATTCAGAAAAAATAGTATTTCGGCACTTAAGTAAAAAGGGGTTTGCTGAGAAAATAGATGGAAATCCCGGTACACAATACAACTAAAAAAAACTGATTGCGAGTTTAAAAGTAAATTTAGAATTAAAAAGATTGTGGACATCCTAGTTTTGTGAAAAAATGGGTTTTTTACCTGATTTTTTACACAAAATCTACGTTTTACATAAACCCCTATGTATAAAAAAATTTATATATAAATATAAATTTTATTAGGTTTGTTAGATTATGAACAATGACAGTACTAATTACTATTCCTATATAACCAAACAGATGTAAAAAAACAAGATCCAATATTATGTTGATAATGCCTCCAATTAGAATTGTATATGTCAATATTCTCACATATCCAAGTGCTGTTATAAAGCCAGTTGCCAAAAGAGCTTCTATAGTAGCCAGAGGAATTGTAAACAAAAAAATATAAAAGATAGATAAAAAGTCCGATGTATAATAGTTGCCCAAAAAATTTTTTATAAATATTGGAATCAAAAAATACAATAAAAGGCTAATTATAATTCCTGCAATTAATGACAAAAAAAAACTGAAATTAATTCTTTTTTGAATTTGATCCATTTTTTTAAGCATGAAGAGACGAATGTTATCCGGTGCAACTACTGCGCCTGCTATAGAGAAAGGCATGAGTGAAAATTTGAAAATTTTTTGAATTATCTCATAATATCCAATTTCCTCAATAAATCCAAATTGTCCAAGAATCACGATATCGATTCGTGTGTATAAAAAATAACCAATATTTGCCAATCCGACTAAAAAGGAATAATGAGCTATTTTTTTCATTAAGTTTTTATCAATTGCAAATTTAAAGTCCTTGTAACCAGCAGCCAATGCAAAAAACAATAGGAGATAGTATAAATTTTGAGCTATTAAGGCACCAATTAAACCATATTTAGCAATCAAAGTATATACAAAGCTCAGTGAAAAGGCGCCTATGATTAGAAAAATTCTTGATAAATATTTAAATTTTTTTAATCCCCGATAGATCCCATCATACAAAGAAGTAATTGGTGCTAGAAATACCAAAGGGATGATGTAAAGTACATAAACATATTTATCACCTAGATAATATTTGCCAATTGTCAAAGTTGTTAATAGAAGAGCTAATGTCAGAGCTGCTATTATAAACCCGGAATTAAATAATACTAATTTTAACTTTTCTTTATCGATAGTATTGTATTCTGCAACATATCTACTGGTTGCAGTTGAAATTCCAAAATCACCAAACATAATCAAGAAGAAAACAATTGCCATAATATAGTTATAAATCCCAAATTCATAGGGATTTAACATTTTGGCACAAATTATAAAAATTAGAAAACTAACTCCTTCTTTTCCAAATATTTGGATAAGTCTCCAAATAAGATTGTTGATTAATTCTTTATGCTTGGAGTATTTTAATATTAACATGGTAATCTCATTTAAAAATTCTTTTCCAAAAATCATTGGAATATTTTATAACTTCTTTATCCCGAATTTTTTTATTATTACTAAAAAACCCAGTTATATAACCTGCAAAGAACACGATTCCCGAAAATATATAAGGTTTTTTCTTGAATCCATGTTTTAAGGATATAAGCAAAACATGAATAGGATTATTACACAAGATATATTTACTTCTACCGTGCTTAAAATACCCTTTCAGTTGATTTTCTTTTCCAAAAGACTCTCTATGCTGGTATGCTTTTGCAGATGTTAATGCCGTAGTTATATAACCGAGATTATTGATTTTTAGATCTGAAATTCGATCCCAATTTGGCGTTTTTGGAATTCCACCAATATCTTGAATTGCATCGAATAAATATAGCCTTGCTCCACCTCTTGGTTCTTTTGAATTATACTCAGAAATCCAAACATTTTCTTTTTTTATAAGTATATCTCCACTAATAACACCTATATTCTCATTTTTTTTAAGCTCACTGATTAATTTTTCAAAATACGACATTTCAACAGTTATGTCGGAATCTAATATTCCTAAGTATTTAACTTCACCAATTTTCCTCGAAACCAATAAAGTTTCTAATTTTTTCATTCCCTCATTTAATACACTACTAATAGCTAACCAATTGTATGAAGAATTTATTTCTTTGTTAATTACATAAATCCAATCTTCGTTTTTTGTTTCTATATCCAGTATTTTTTGGGAGTTGTCAGTGGAACCATCATTAACTATTATCCATAAAGATGGGCGAATTGATTGTCTTTTTACAGAATCAATAACTTGTTTAATAGTGATTTCTTCATTTTTGAGAGGAGTAATAAGAACATAATTATCTTTCATAATGTATCCTCAAGTTTTCACCAATCCATATTTCCAGAGACTTTTACCTAACTGAACTGTGCACTTAAAAAGGGGGGGAAAATATGTTAATGTATACATCAAATAATATTTAAACAATTTAGAAGAAAAATTGGAAATTTTAAAGCCTTTCATAAAATATGATCTGCCATCTACAAAATTAGAATTTAATGAACAAAACTGCCCCAGTTGCAAATAAATTTTTTTTGATATATGCTTTATTTGCTCTTGATTGAAGATATACTGGCCCGATTCAGCCTTTTCCAAGACTTTTTTATATCCCACTATTTTCTTTTCATAATCGCAAGATATTCTGTTTCCACTCAATGTTTTATGAATTTTTGTTAATTCATCTTTTATGAATAAAATTCTATTTTTTGTTAAAACCCTTAATATGAAATCTAAATCATTTGCTGTTGGTAGTTCTTCGTCAAATAGAAATTCTCGGCAAAGATCTTTCCTAAATAGCATTAAACTAGCAGAAAGCGGTATTTCATTGTTTATTACTTGTTCTTCAGATACTAAAAAATTATTGTTATATTTATTTTTAGTTGACTGATTTTCATTTATTATTGCACAGTTACTTACTGAAAAAATTGAATTTGAAGCCTTCATAATGTTTATTTGGATACTTAATTTATCAGGGGAAAATTCATCGTCACTATCTAACAAAGCTATATATTCACCATTTGCTTTTTCTATACCCAGATTTCTTGCCGCACAAACACCTTTATTCTTCTGGAAAATATAAAATATATTCTCATTTTTTAAATAAGATTCTATAATATTTCTAGTGTTATCTGTAGATCCATCATCAACTATTATTATCTCATACCTATCGTACTCTTGATTAAGCACTGACTTTATAGCTCTAAGTAAAGTCTTTTCTCTATTGTACGTGGGAATTATTATAGAAACCAGAGGAATGCTTTTATTTATCATAGAATTCATCAGTGCCCATTATTTTTGAATATTTTTGATATAAAAGCTCATAATCCCGTGAAATTGTTTTCCATGAAAAATTTTGTTCTACTTTTCTTCTTGCCATGAGTCCCAATTCATTTCTGAGTTTGTCTTCATTTATCAACCTTAGTAAAGCATATTTTATATCATCAGAATTTTTTGGTCTTACCAATAATGCTGCATCATTTACAACTTCCGCGCATCCAGAAGAGTTGGAAGTGATAATAGCACACCCTGAAGACATTGCTTCTAGCAAGACCATTCCAAAACTTTCAGCAGAAGAAGGATGCACAAATATAGAGGAACTTTCAAATAAATATTTATATTGCGGAGATTCATTATCCAACCACCCTACAAAATTTATTTTTGCCTCAATGCCCTTCGCTTTCTCCATCAATGCTTCTCTATAAGGGCCATCTCCAACAATATTAATCTCATAATCAATCTCAATATTTTTTATAGCATCTAAAAAATATTGGTAACCTTTAAATTCAACTAGTCGACCAACTAACAAAATCTTCTTCTCTTTTTTCTTGGGGCTTAATTCAAATGAATTGAAACCATTATTGATTACTTTTATATTATCAGTATTGATATTTTTAATAATTAGGTCTTTCAGGTATTCAGAAGGAGTTATTATTTTACACGAACTTTTGATAATCCTGTTCCAGAAAGGTTTTACCAATTTGTGTTCAAAAGAAAACTTATCGGGATTATGGCCTGGCACATCACTTCCGTGAGATGTGATAACATATGGGATATTTTTTCTGTTTAAATAAGACACAATCCCTGTGGGGATAATAAAATGAGTGTGGTTAATGTCATATACATTTTCCCGAAGTAATTTTTGCAAAAAGCTATTTGCAGAAATGCAGTATGATAACATTTCATACGATTTACATGCCTCTTTTTTTTTCCGTATACAGGAAAGCCTGTAAATGTTTACACCATTTATTACTTCGACCTTTTTTAAACCCTTAAATCCCATAGTCACGACATCAACAGAATGACCTGATGCTACTAATTCTTCAGCAAGTGCTTTAGTTACATTCCCCCCACCCCCTCCAAGAGGGGGATACTCATAATTTAGCATCAGTATCTTCATTGTACCACATATGCTCCTTTTATTATCTGAGACTTCCTTCAATATAAAGGAACACAGACCTTTAAATCAGGTAGTTCTTCCTTCCATTCTGCCCGTAATAGATCTTCAACAGGATGTCTGCAAGAATTCCGGTTGCAAGAAACTGCACACCCACAATAATCAAAAAAATACCCACAAGAAATAATGGTCTATTGCTTAAAGGTCTTCCAAAAAATAGCCTTAATATTCCAAGGTGCATGGATATCACAAAACCCGTAAAACTAAAAACGATGCCTGCACCACCAAATACATGCATTGGCCTGACAGAATACCTTTCCCAGAAGGTAACTACGAGCAGGTCTAGAAAACCCCTGACCAGCCGCTTCCAGTTGTATTTGGTTGTGCCATACTGTCTTTCCCTGTGGTTGCTCTTGATTTCGCCGATTTTGTATCCTTTCCAGCCGAGCATTGCAGGGATGTAGCGGTGAAGTTCTCCGTAAAGTTCCAGATCTTTTACGCATTCTTTTTTGTAGACGCGGAGGGTGCAGCCGGAGTCGTGGATCTTTTCATTTGTCAGTTTTTTTCGGAGGCAGTTGGCGAACTTTGAGTGTATTTTTTTTGAAAAAGTATCTTTCCTATTATAACGCCAGCCGCAGACCACGTCAAAGTCTGCTGATTCCAGCTTCTGGAGGAGGGCAGGGATGTCATGGGGGTCGTTCTGGAGGTCTGCATCCAGGGTTATGATGTACCTGCCTTCGGCATGGTCGAAGCCGGCTCTCAGGGCGGCGCTCTGTCCAAAATTTTTCCTTAATTTCAGGACTCTTAATAAACTGTCATTCTTGCTGAGATCCTGAAGTATCTTAAAAGTTGAATCTGTCGAGCCGTCGTCTACAAATATGATTTCATAACTTTTGCCAAGAGGGTCAAGGGCTTCCTTTATTTCCCGGTAGCAGGGAATGACACTTTCCTCTTCATTATAAGCGGGGATTACGACTGAAAGTTCGACATCCATTTTGCATACCTCTCAAGGCCCTCTTCAACTGTTATTTCGGGTTTCCAGGCAAGTTCTTTAAGGGCTTTTTCCGAACTTGCAAGAGTATGCTCGGCGTCTCCTTTTACCGAGTCTGAATACACAATCTCCGACTTGCTTTCATTGATCTCGATGATCTTTCTGGCAAGGTCATTGATGCTGATCGAATTTCCGGCGCCGATGTTATAGACCCCACTTCCTTTTTCCATGCAGACCAGGTTTGCCCTTACAATATCATCTACGTAGGTAAAGTCTCTTGTTTTCTTCCCGTCTCCAAAAATGGTAATGGGTTCATTTTTCAAGGCAGCTTTCGTAAAGATGTTAATCGCGAGGTCCGGCCTCATCCTTGGGCCGTAGACCGTAAAATAGCGTAAGGAAACGCTTTTCAATCCGTAGAGTTCTTCAAAGACCCTGCAGTAGTGTTCTACGAGGAGCTTGGAAACGCCGTAAGGGGAAACGGGCTGGTTAGGATGAGCCTCGTCAAAGGGGAGATATTCTACTCTACCATAAACAGAAGAAGAAGAAGCATTTATAAGTTTTCTGACGTCAGAATCAAGCACGGATTCGAGTAGATTTAATGTGCCCGTAGCGTTAATTTCGTGAGGTTTCATGGGATCCTCAACAGAGATCCTGACCCCTGCCTGGGCAGCTTCGTGAAAAACATATTCGACCCCATCAAGAGTCCGGTTCAAAAGGGCCTTATCACGGATATCGCCTTCAACAAGTTTGAAACGGGCATTTTTCATGAAAGGCTCTATATTTTTCCCCTTTAACTGTGGAGAGTAATAGGCGTCAAAGTTGTCAAGACAGACAACCTCATGTCCGAGATTCAGTAAGTTCTCGATAATATGAGAACCTATAAATCCCGCTCCACCTGTTACCAAGCATTTTGTCATTTTCATAATTTTCAACATTTCATTAAGTTCAAGGTTTATAACTATTTTGAAAAGAATGTCTAAATACACTGCACACATCAAAGTATATATAATCATATTCTCTGAAACTTTCCGATACAGCTCCTAACAGATTCAAAAATTTATTATTATAGCGAATTATTTACATACATGATCATATATCAACCTGAATAAAAAGATATGGATTAATGTGTCGTCAAGAACATCTTTAAAACAACGGAAAATTTTTTATATATACGAAATAACAACACCACACTCAAAAATCACTTTACTTGTTAAAATTCCACTGAAAACCCGGCAAAAATAGTACAAATACGAAAGAGAATACAAATTCAACAGAGTTGGTCATTACGAATAAAATCATGAGGTCTCCAGAGTCGAAGCAATCCGCTCACAATTCCAAACTCGGGATAATTTCCTTAATTGCAATTATCTCAGTCGCTTTCCTCATGCGCATGCTCTCCTACACTGCGGTCACCGCTAACGGCCGTATCACTCCTGTAGGCTTTGACGCGTTTTACCACATGCGGCGCATCATCTATACTACTTCCAACTTCCCGGAGTACATCCGCTTTGACTCTTACCTCAACTACCCTTCCGGTTTTGAGATTGGCTGGCCGCCTCTCTATGACCTGCTGGGGGCAGGCCTTGCCCTGATTCTGGGGGCAGGGAATCCCGATACCCACACGATAGAACTGGCAGGGGCTCTTTTACCGGTGCTGCTGGGAACCCTTACGGTCATTCCGGTCTACGTGGCGGCCTCGGCTCTGTTTAACAGGAAGATAGGGGTTTTCAGTGCTGCTATTTTTGCCGTTATCCCGGTGCATGTATATACTTCCCAGTTCGGGATGGTTGACCACCACGTGGCAGAGGTACTCCTCTCAACGGCGGCTTTTGCTTTTTTCATCCTTGCTCTGAAAGCTGCCAGAGATACCGGGCTCTCGTTTACAGCCCTCAAAAACCTTCCCTCTGAAAGAAAACTTGCACTGCCCATAGTTCTTTCGGCATGCAGCGGAGTCTGTTTTGCCCTCCTTGTGTATACCTGGATCGGGGCACCCATACTCATAGGGTTCATTGCCCTTTACTTTTTTTTGCAGTCCGTGCTTGACCTGAAAGCAGGCAGAAAGTCCGATTACCTCGTAATATGTTCCGCCTCAAACCTTCTTACGGTACTCCTGCTCTCAGCCCCTCTTTGCGTGGGAGTCGCGCGGCCCGGACTTGAGTTGAGTGCGATGTTCCTTTCCTGGTTCCAGATCTGCTATGTCCTGGCCCTGCTCGCGGGAGTCCTGCTGCTCGGAGTTTTTTCCACATACATAGCCAGCAGGAAGCTTGACTGGTGGTACTACCCGATCCTTACTTTGTTTGCCTTTGGCGCAGGGCTTTTCATCCTCCGCAGCTTTTCAGGTGAGTCCTACGGCTTTGTAATCGAAGGGCTAAAGTACTTCTCGGGAAAAGGAGGAATTCTTAGCTCTATTTCCGAGGCAGGTCCCTTATTTTTTACCACTAGCGGGAAGTTTTCCCTTGCAGCGGTGATCGGAAATTTCGGGCTCGGCTTTCCGGCTGCACTTGCAGCTGTTTTCCTGCTTGGCCTGGAGTGGAGAGGAGAAAAATTCCTGCCCGAAAGGGTATTTTTCCTGCTCTGGACCGGGTTTGCAGCATACCTTGCCATTTCCCAGAGGCGGTTTTCTTATCTGTTCTCAGTGAACATTGCCATTCTTACCGCATACCTTTTGATGGTCCTGTTTGAATCCCTGAATGTTGAAAATGAAGTGAAAAAACTTTTCAGAAAAGGGATAAAAACCGAAAACATACCCGAACCGAATCCGGACACCGGGAAAAAATCAAAAGCAAAAAGAAAGGTAAAAGGAAAGGCAAAAGAGTACTCAAAGGCAGAAACGAAGCAAAAGGCAAAAGCGGCAAGGAAATCAAAATCCCTGCTTGCAGCCTCAAAACCGGATTATTTCAAACTTGTCTCTGCCCTGGTCCTTATCGGGATCATATTTTTGCCCTGCATAGGGATTGTTGCAGGGTTTTCAAAGCAGGCTGTCCTGATTGACGAGGACTGGCAGGACTCCTTGCAGTGGCTTGAAACTTCCACTCCAGTCACTTCCCATTACACCGAACCTTCAAAAACCCCTGAATACGGGGTCCTCAGCTGGTGGGACTACGGGAACTGGATCGTATACCTGGGCAAAAGACCCGCAGTCTCGAACAACTTCCAGACTGGGGTGGAGGACTCAGCCATCTTTTTCACTTCCGGGTCAGAAGAGCAGGCAAATTCAGTCCTGAACAGACTAAATGTAAAATACGTCATTACGGATTCAAAAATGATAGAGGGGAAATTCAGGTACATAGCCGGACTTGCAGGAAAAAAGATTGAGGATTATTACGAGTTCCGGAAGGTACAAAGCGGAACCGGATACCAGACAACTGCCACTTTAAAAGAAGAACTTAAAGCCACGGAACTGTACAAACTGCACCAGCTTGACGGCGCATCCCTCGGAAACCTCCGGCTTGTCCACGAAAGCGTGAGAAGCACAGCTAATGGGAATAAAGCCGGAGATGGAAACACAGTAAAAGTATTTGAGTACGTACCGGGAGCAAAGCTTTCAGGTACTTCCACCCCTAACCAGACAGTAAAAGCAGAACTTGAAATCAGTTCAAACACCGGCAGGAGCTTCCTCTACTACAACACTGCAACTGCAGACGAAAACGGCTACTTTGAAATTGCCGTGCCTTACCCAACCGAAAACACCGGAAACGGAAACAAAGCAGGAGAAGGAAATGAAGTCACAGCAGGAGACGGAAGAGTGACAGCAGCAACTACCTCAGGTTATACCCTGACCGTGGGGGAAAATTCCACCAGAACAGGAATCCAGGTCAAAGAAAGTGATGTGCTCAACGGCAACAGAATAGAAACTGAGTTTTCCTGAAGAGTTCTGAAAAAAATCCGGAACTTTCGAGTAGGTCTGAAACCTTCAGGAGAAGTTGGAATCTTCCGGATATGCTGGAATCTTCGAAGAGATCTGGATCCTTCGATATAATTAATAATTTAAAAATGATCTTCGGGATGAAAAAGGGTTTGAGAGCTTTTCCATCCGGAAATATTCTTAAAAGGTATCGATTTTCAAAAAGCCTTCAACCTTATTTTACTCTCCTGCCTCTTCCACTCCTACGGCGTTAAGGAACTTCTTGACCACCGCCTCGTTGACAAGCCGGAGCAGGGTCTGCCTGTCCTTTGTGGCACTGAATACGCCGAGCGGGATCTGGGCACCTGCGGCTGTCGCATGTCCCCCGGCATCTTCCCCGAAGGCCTGGCGCATTATTTCACCAAGGTTGATCCTGATATCGTTGCTGCGGCCCGAGATATAGATCCTCTCCTCGGTAACCCCGAAGACCACTGTCGTGGAGATTCCTTCAAGGCTCATGAGATAGTCCGCGGCCTGGGGGAGGGTGTCCCTGTCCCTGATGTTCCCTACATTCGAAAGGAGATAACTCCCTATGACCTGCCGGTTCCGGATTGCTTCCCCGAGCACGTCCAGGGTCTCGATTGCCATGGAAGGGCGCTCAAGCTGTTCCAGGATCTCATGGTCGGCAAGGGGGTAGAGGTAAGATGCGGCCGAGAGGTCTGCAGGGTCGGTTTTTCGTTTGAAATCCTGGGTATCGGTCCTTATCCCGTAGAGGAGGGCAGTTGCCAGGGTCTTTGAAATATTGATGTTAAGCTGCTGCAGGTACTTTGTCATGATGGTGGCCGTGGCTCCGAAGTTCGGGCGGATGTCGATATATTCCGCCTTGATTTCGGCATCTCCCGGAGGGTGGTGGTCGATTACGATCCCAACGTAAGAGTTGGGGGGTAGCATGTTGTTTACCCCGGGGATGGCACAGTCGATCAGGGCCATTTTGTCAAAGTTTTCAGGGTCGTGTTCTTCCATCTTGCTAAGGTCGATTCCCAGAAGGTTTACGAAAGCTTTGTTTTCCTGGTGTCCGATCTTCCCGTGATAGAGGATGTTTGCCTCAACCCCCAGGTTTTTTGCAATTTCTTTCAGGGCAAGCCCACTGGAGATTGCGTCCGGGTCCGGGTTGTCGTGGATGACAATGGCAAGTTTTTTGCCTTTTGTCCCTTCCAGCCACTGGGCCAGCCTGTTGCCCCTGTGGGCGGACTCGGTCCTTTCCAGGGACCTGGAGAGGGAACTTGCCACGACCCTCGAGGGCATGAATACAAAATCAGCCCCTAACAACCCCATTTCTTCTTTCTTGATTATATCGGAAGCCCGGGAAAAAAGGTGGACATCAGGGCTAATAAGGTCTTTGAAATTTTCGATCCCTTTTTTGTTTACCTCGCTGTCGGAACTAAGGAAAAGGATTGCAACAATGTTCCTGAGATCTATCTGTTTTGGGAGTTCAGGGTCTGCAATGTCCCCTACGATTGCCTCATACCCCTCTTCCCGGAGGGTTTCAACCTTGGCTTCATCCTTATCTACGAGGATGACCGCCTTGTTAATTTCCCTGAGCTCTTTTGCAAGCGCAAAACCAATACTTCCACTGCCAAGGATCAAATATCTGGGTTTAACAGTACTCTTCAGGCTACTATCCGAATCTTTTGAAAAACTAGACAAAAACAGTGCCTCCCTGTCTCATGTGCATCTGGACACTTCCAAAGGAGAATGAACATATGGTATAATGTACAATTGTATACAATTTTACCATTACGTTTCCAGCTATCATAGCAGTACCTTGCTGGCAACCCCGGACTTCCGGAAACCGCTATAAGGTCCGGGAACCGTTCCAGGGGTTGACATAAATAAGGGTCTAAAAAGCCATAAGGTGCCGATTATTACTATGCTCAAGCCTATGTTCTTTGCAATTACTTTTCTCTTCAATTAACTTCGCATTTCTTTTTAGTATAACATGTTATATTGAAATGTACCGTATATAGTTAATGATACAAAATAAGTTTTCCTTTCCATAAATATAAAAATATACTTCATTCAAAAATATACTTCATTCAAAAACATACTTTGTTCCGGAACCCCGGGTGAAAGTTTCACAAGCTACGTTTTTAACCAGGGTTGAAACCGGATTCAAACAGTTCAAAAACATATCATGAGAATCACCAGAAAACACCAGCGGCGTTTAACATGAAAAGTATAAGTTCTTCATGGATGAGGGCAATCGATCGAAACTGCGCAGGTCTGGGTCTGCTCCCGCTACAGTTAATGGAAAATGCAGGAGCAGGAGTTGCCCGCTGTGTAAGAGAGAAGCTTGAGGACGGGACGGTGCTCTTTGTGGCGGGCAGGGGGAACAACGGGGGAGATGCTTTTGTGGCAGCCAGGCACCTGGCAGGTTTTCCCGCTTATAGGGTCAGGGTAATCCTGCTCGGGAAAGCCGCGGAAATCAGGACAGAAGACGCTGCGTGTAACTACTCCCTGCTTAAGTTCAGCCGGGTGGAGGTACTTGAGATAAGGGATTCCAGCCAGCTTGAAACCTGCGGCTGGTTTTCCGAAGCAGACCTCCTGGTTGATGCTGTTTTCGGGACCGGGGTCAAAGGAAAGGTCCGGGAACCCGAATCCACGGCCATTGACCTTATTAACGAAGCCGGCAAAGCCGGGAAAACCGTGGTCTCAGTGGATATCCCCTCGGGGCTTGACCCGGACGGTGAAAGTTTCGAAAAGTCGGTCCGTGCCGACCTTACCGTAAGCTTCCACCGCATGAAAACCGGGCTCTTAGGTGAAGGGGCAAAAGAGTACACTGGCACGGTCAGGGTTGTGGGAATAGGGGTCTGTGCGGATGCCGAAAGTTATGTCGGGGCCGGGAACCTGCAGCTGCTCCGCGGTCGAAAGGCCGGAGGGCACAAAGGGGATTCCGGAAAAATTCTTGTAATAGGGGGAGGACCGTATTCAGGAGCTCCGGCCCTTGCAGCCCTTGCAGCCCTTCGGACAGGGGCGGACCTTGTAACCGTTGCTGTCCCGGGATCGGTTGCAGAAACAGTGGCAGCTTATTCTCCCAACCTGATTGTCCGGCCCCTGTCCTCAAATGTCCTCTGTCCCGAAGACCTGCCTCTCCTCACGGACCTGCTGAACACAAATGACGTTGTTGTGCTCGGACCGGGCCTGGGCAGAGCCCCTAAAACCCTTGAAGCGGTCCGGAAGGTCCTGCCCTTCTGCAGAAAGGCTGTCCTTGACGCCGATGCCCTCTCAGCCCTTTCTTCCCCCCTCTTCGAAACCCTTGCCGGAAACTGCGAACTTATTATCACTCCGCATTCAGGGGAATTTGCCCGTTTGAGGGGCATGGAAACCCCGGCTGACCCCGAGACTCGCCGGAAAATTGTGAGGGAATTTTCAGAAGAAAACGGGGTCATAACCCTTCTTAAAGGAGCCGTTGACATTATTTCGGATGGAAAGCATACCCTCCTGAACAGGACCGGAAACGCCGGAATGACCGTCGGAGGGACGGGAGACGTCCTTTCAGGGGTTGCAGGAACCCTCTTTGCCCTGAATCCTCCATTTATAGCTGCTGCCTGCGCGGCGTACATCAACGGAGCAGCCGGGGACCTGGCGTTTGAAGCTTTTGGAAATGGACTGCTTGCAACGGACGTGCTCGAAAAAATCCCCGAAATGATTAAAGAGGTGGAGAGGGGATAAACAAATACAGGGACAGAGTTCCACAGGAATAAGTTCCACAGGAATAAGTTCCACAGGAATAAGTTCCATGGAAAAAATATTTTTATAAAAAACATTCTGGTGAAAAATAATTTTTATGAAAAGTTATCTGGAGAATGGTTTCTGAATAAAAGTTACGGGGAGGTAATGGAGTATGGTTCAGGAAAGTGACCGAAAAATCAAAGTTGAAATAGAACGGAACAGGGTAAGAATCGCGGTTTATCACGGGGAAGATGAAGAAATAATAAAGTTCAGTCTTGAGGAAGCAGGGGATCTGGCTGAAAAACTTAATAAGGCACTTGAGGATTATTCCAGACGCAAGCAGGTTCGAATTGACTGAAAAAGCTAAGACGACGAAAAACGCGGTGATTTTTTTGGAAAAGATTTTTACACATATCGAAGCTGGCAAAGCAAGGATGGTGGACATCAGTGAAAAGCCCGAGGTTGGCAGGAGAGCGAAGGCAGCAGGGGAAATCATGCTTTCCGAAGGAACTCTCAAAAAGATACGTTCGGGCACTGTTGAGAAAGGAAACGTCCTTGCGACAGCAAGAGTCGCTGCCGTGCTTGCGGTGAAAAGGACGCCCGACACCATTCCCATGTGCCACCAGATTCCGATTACGAGTATAGATGTTGATTTTGAGATCGGGGAAGAAACGATTGAGGCTGTTGTGGAAGTCCGATCCGTGGGAAAGACAGGGGTGGAAATGGAAGCCCTTACAGGGGTTTCGGCGGCCCTGCTTACTATCTGGGACATGGTAAAATCGGCAGAGAAAGATTCCAGCGGGAACTATCCGCACACTGCTATCAGGAACATAAGGGTGCTTGAGAAGGTCAAAGGCTGAGACTGAGAGAAAAGCCTGTGGTCCACTAAAAGAAGCTTTTTAAAGGATGGGATATATCAAGTCGGAAAACTGAGGTATCTAACTTGAAGATCATAGGTGGACCAGCATCACAGTTACTTGCAAGCCGCACAGCCCGGGCTTTAGGGAAAGAACCGGTGCTCTGCGAGTTTAACCGCTTCCCTGATGGGGAACTGTACCTTCGAATAGCCGACGAGACTGAAAATGAAGAAGTAACCCTGATCCAGAGCACCCCCACGGATTCTGACTTTGCGGCCCTGCTCCAGCTTATCGACGCCTGCGAAGGGGCAGCCGAAATAAATGTGGTGATCCCCTACATGGGCTATGCCAGGCAGGACAAGAAGTTCAAGTCCGGAGAGCCTATCAGTGCCAGGGCGATGGCCCGCTGCATCAATGCCGATAGGGTTTTTACCGTCAACATCCACGAAAAGAGCGTGCTCGAGTATTTCCCCTGTCCCTCCGAAGACCTGGACGCAGCAAAGCTTCTCGGGGAACACATTGCAGGCCTGGCCCTGGAAGAACCCCTCCTTGTAGCTCCCGATGCCGGCGCCGGTAACCTCGTAAATAATGTCGCAGGAGATCTTGGTTTTGCCTGTGACTTCCTCCAGAAAACCAGGCTTAGCGGGGATACTGTTGAAATAAAGACAAAGAATGTGGAAGTTGCCGGCAGGCATATTGTCCTGGTCGATGACATGATCGCGACCGGCGGGACCATGGCCGAGTCTATCCGCATGCTCAGAGGGCAGGGAGCAGCCGATGTCTACCTGGCCTGTGTGCATCCGGTCCTTGCAAGAAATGCTGTAGTCAGGCTTTTCAATGCCGGGGTAAAGGACATCATCACCAGTGATACCCTGGAAAAAGCCGAGAGCAGGGTGAGTGTAGCACCCCTTATTGCAAAAGCTCTGCAAAAGCTCTGAGCTTCAATTCAAATATTATTACCGTTAAGTATTTTTTATATTCTGCACATTACCAATACTATGACACTCCCAGATGTCTGCCCTCTTGACAGTTCCCAAAAATGCAAAGGAAAAGAATGCCACCTTTTCCGTGTGGAATGGCGAACAAACGAACCCATTTGTGAGATTGGTTACAGCTCGACCAGCAAAGTAAACTCCGGAAGGGCCGGCCGTAAGCAGGACACTTATGCCGAAGAGACTTTCCGGAAGCTAAACAAGAAGCAGCCACCTGCCCTGGCCAGCCGGATAACCCGCTCTGAAAAAGGAGACTGGGTCCCCTCACACACAGTTCCCTCACGTGCCAGGCCCGAAGAACCTGCCTGGAGAACGGAGGAAAAACCAATCAGGGAGTCCACGGGAACAGCTCTCAAAGAAGGCTCTGCTGGAAAACCTGGCGGACGGTACCAGGAAAGTAATCTGGCAAACCTGAGCCCGGCTGAAAAGTTTGATCCCGAGCCCTATGAAGCCGAAAGAGCTTCACTAAGGCTTGAATCCCGCTTGAAAAGGGAACAGGCAGAAGAAGCCGAAAGGGTCATGGAAGTGAAAAAGGCCAGGGAAGCGGAAAGTTTGCCTCCCAAACCGAAGTTGCAGGAAAGGGTAACTTCCAGGAACAGGAACGCAACTATTATTGAAGCCTGTGACGGCTCTGAAGAGCCCTGTGAGTTTTCTCCGGGCAGAGGAGACAAGCCGGGTAAGTCTGCGGAGTTCAAAGATAAGCACAAGAAACTTGACAAAGTCATGGACCTCGATCTCCCGGACAATTACGAAGAGGAATTCTGGAGTTGATGTCGCTGTAGCTGATCGCTGGAGTTGATGTCGCTGTATCTGATATTAGAATCTCCTGAGTTTTGATTTCAAAACCATTTGATTTCAAAACCATTTGATTTCAAAACCATTTGATTTCAAAACCATTTGATTTCAAAATCTCCCGATGTTCGAACTTCTGATCTTTGATATTAAATCTTCCTGATGTTGGAAACTCCCATACGGAGCTTTAAATTCTGAATTTTAGAATGCAGATCCTATACTGTACCGGAAAAAGCTGTAAGGGGCGTATGTCTCTTAAAGAGGGCACGATGATTGAGAATGGACAGCCATACATACCATAAAATTTACAACTTACTGCACGATTTTGAGGACGTCTTCTCTCTCTCGGAAGAATACGTCGAACCTGTAGGTGTGCTTGCCACAATTCTCAACCAGAAGGTTGTGAAAATGACAAGGTTCAGGCACAGGAAGATCTATTCCAGGGAAGATGAACTTTTTTCAAAATGGAAATATGGGCATCCGATTCTTGAACTTGCAAAAAATTTCCACTTTCCTCCGACCCTTATGGCGTCTCTCATCATGAAAAAATACGGTTTTTCACGAAAGGCTACAAACTGCCTATTTAAGTGCCCCGACGAAATTGAGACCCGCCGCCTGAGAAATGAAGTGAAAAAAGCCCTGGAAGCCGACTACTTCTTTTCTCCCCGCGCCCATGCGCTCCAGGGAAAGAAAGGAGAAATGGGAGAAGACATTATCCGTAAATGGCTCGACGACAGGGAGCTTTCCTATCTCACGGAGAACGAACTCAGGGAACAGGGCGATGGCAAGACCCCCGATTTTGTGTTGAAACAGCCCCTTTGTATCGAAGGCCTGAACATAAACTGGATTGAGAGCAAAGCCCTTTTCGGGGACGATTTCGAACACAAACACTATTCCAAGAAACAGTTCGGGGAATATTTCAAAATTTTCGGAGAAGGCATGGTTGTCTACTGGTACGGCTGCCTGGAAGAGCTCCCTGCAAATGGCTACCTGGTTAAAGATTACAGCTTTTTTGAGGGATGCGAAGAGGAAGTCGAAGCCCTGTTCAACTACCTTGTATACTGGTGAATTCTCCTCAAACCTTTTTTGATCTGTTTATCAGGTGCTTGCCCTCTCACCTGCCTTCTCGCCTTTCCTCTCACCTGCGGCAAAGCCGGAGTCTTTTACAAAAATTAAATTTGAGGATTGAATTCAAGCACAGCATCATGGTGGGTTGGAAATCCATCATTAAAGGAAACTGTGTGGCCGAGATGAGATGCATAAGAATTTTTAATGTTACTCCGATGACTGGGATTAACAGGGTCATGACTGTGTCGGGTACTGGGGTGACTTAAAAGGGTATTCCACTGACTTTCAATAGTGCCCAGATGGCTGTGCTGGGTACCGGGATGACTTAAAAGGGCATTCCAATAACTTAAAAGGGCATTCCAATGACTTTCCATAGTATCCAGATGGCTTTGCAGGGTACTGGGGTGACTTAAAAGGGTATGCCAGTGACTCTGTGAATTGTATTTGAACACTCAAAAAGAAAAGCTGGGGGCTAATAAGGAGTCCTGATTCAAGAAAAGGATAAAACTTCATCGGCAGGAAGTCCCCATCCCTAACTGCCAAAAGCAGGAAGTCAGAAAAGTGGGAGGGCAGGAAGGCAGGAAGTGGAAATTTTCCCTGAAATTGATGTGCCAGTTGATTGCAAGCTGCATTCCTATTAATTTCCCTGCCAGCTTAACCAGCCCCACTTTAAATTTCAGCGCCGGGAAATCGAGGACCGGTTTGTCAGGGAGTCTTTTTCCACCTGGAATACGTGGTCTGCGGAATCGATCAGGGACTCGTCGTGGGAGACTACTATGATCTGGCCCACGCCGATGTCCCGCATCATGTCGATGAGTTTGAGCAGCTGCCTTATGTGCCCGCGGTCCAGGAAAACGGTGGGTTCGTCCAGGATCATCGGGGGAAGCCCGTCGGCCCGGTCTCCTCCAAAGCCCAGTGCCAGCAGCCGGTAGATGGCGCAGCGCAGGATGAGGTTGAAGATGGCGCGTTCTCCACCGCTCAGGAGTTTGGGCTCAAGGGGTATCCCGTCCTTCCTGTAAACGGTCAGGTTGTACTCGGAGTCCAGATCAATGCGGGAGTAGGCGTTGTTTGTGTACATGAAAGCAAACATCTCGTTAAGGAGAGTTGAAAGGGCACCTATGTTCCGGGTCCTCATGTCAGCCCGGATGCGCATGTAGGTGTTTTCGAGCTCTTCGGCATTCCGGTACACGGCTTCCAGGTAGAGCCGCCTGTTCTCAAGAGCCCGGAGTTCCTCTTTGAGTTCCTTAAGGCGTTTTAAGCTGTTTTCAACCATGCCGATTTCTTTCAGGCCCCTGTCTTTTTCCTCGCTTATTTCCCGGATGTTTTTCATTATGTTTGCCTGGGCATCCGCATACTGGGCGCGCATTTTCTGGAGTTCTTCAATTTCGCTTCCTCCAGCTTTTTCCTCAAACTGCCTGATCCTTTCGCTGCGCTCCAGGATATCCCGGTCGAAAAAGCCTACCTTTTCAGCAAGGTTCTTGATCCCGGTTTCGAGTTCGGAGATTCTTTGCTTTATGGAATCCATGCGGAGCAGGTTTGCCTGAAGCTTTTTTACCTGCCCGAGAAGTTTTTCGCTTGCCTCATGGACCTTTACTGCTTCCTCTTCTTTTTTTCGCAGGGCTTCGACTTCCAGCTCGAGTTCTTTTAGCTTTTCCTTTACGTTGTTTTCCCGCTCCCCGATGCCTCTGGACTTTTCTTCCAGTTCCTTAATCCTCTGTTCGTAATTTTCACTCAGTGCCCGAGAAGTCCCTATTTTCCCCTTCAGCTTCTCGATTTCCGAAGCAGAATCGGCAAGTTTCTTTTCAAGAGCTTTCGCCTCACGGAGAGTCTTTTCACTTTCCCCGTGGGCCTTTACCGCAGCTTCGACCCAGCCTTCCAGGGCCTTGATGTCCGAAAGGAACTGCTGCCTGCCGGATTCAAGCTCCTGTTTTCGCTTTTCAAACCCTTCGAGTTTCCGGCTTTCTTCCTCGACCCGGGCTTTGTGGGTTTCCAGGAGCTTTTCCAGAGCTTTTGCCTTGTCCCTGAGCTTTTCGGTCTGCACGTCGTAGTCCAGGACTTTCTTCTCAAGTTTCCTCGCATCCCTGAGGCGGTTGAGCTTTTTGTCTATTTCCGCCTGCTGGACCTTTATTTCCATGAGCTGTGCGGAAAGTTTCTCTTTTTCCTGCCCGGCTTCCTCGGCCGTGCTTGCAAGCTCCGAACCTTTCAGTTCCTGCCCGCAGGTGGGGCACTTCCCCTCGGCAAGGAGTTCCCGGTTTTTCCGGAGGCTCTTTTCAAGTTCCCTTATCCGGGTCCCGATTTCGGCTTCAGTTCCACTCAGCCGGTTTTTGGTCTCAAGCAAAAGTTCCCCGAGATCTTCCAGGCTTTTGAGCTGTTCCTCGGAAAAACCAAGCCCTTTGAACCCGACAAGAGCTCCGGACTTCTGGTCCTGGACTTCCAGGACTGCCCTGGAGTTTTGCCCAAGTTCCTCTTCGAGAAGATCTATATCGGTCTTGCCCTTCCGGATCGTTTCCCTGCATCCCTTCAGCTCTTTTTCAAGCTCATTTAAATTTCCGTCTCCGGCCTCTTTGTCTTTCAGGGCAAGGGCAAGCTTCCCGGAAACCTCGTTTTTCCGGTCCCGAAGGAGGCTTTCCTTTTCTTCAAAGTCTTTTATCAACGCAGGGATATCAACATCCGGGTCCCCTGCTCCGAGATTCTCCCTTAACCGCACACTTTCTTCTTCCAGCGTCCGGATATTAGCCTGATAACTTTCGATATCTTTCTTTGCAGCCTCTATGTCCGACCTGCACTTCACAACCGCTTTTTCGGACTCCTTCCTTTCAGCTTCAAGTTCCTTTAGAGCCTGCTCCCTGGCTTCTTTTTCCTTCAGGAGAAGAGCAAGTTCCTTTGCGGCAGTGTTCACTTTTTCCTTTGCCAGGGATTCCTCTTTTTCTTTGCCGGCTAACAGGGCTTCGATTTCAAGGTCCCCGAACCCGCATTCTTCCCGAATCCCGGAATTTTCTTCCCCGAGTTCAAGCAAAGCTTCCCTGTGCTTCTGGATCTCCCCGGAAAAGCTCTCTTTTTCTTTGAAACACCCGGCTTTTTTCTCCTGGGCCTCTTTGATAGCCTGCCTGAGCTTCCCGATTTCTTCGAGGCGCTCCTTATGTTCCGCAATCAAGAGGTCTAGTTTTTCCTTCCGTGCCCCTGCACGCTCTTTCTTTTCGTTCAGCTCTTTTAAGGAGGCGTCACTTTCCTTCACTTTTTGCCTGAGCCGGTTCAGGGCTGCAAAAGGTTCCGTATTTTCGATTTCCCCAATTTCGGCTTTCGTGTCCGTAAGGCTGGTCTTTGCGTCCCGCTCAAGCCTGCTGATTCCGGTCTTTGCGCTGTGAACCCTTTCCCGGTACTCCTCAAGCTTCCCGAGTTGCAAAAGGTCATCGATCATCCGCTGCCGGTCCTTTGGCTTTGCGTTTATGAGCACATCGATCTCCCCCTGCCGGATGTAGGCGCAGTTCCGGTACGCCTCTTCATCCATGTTCAGGAGAGCGCAGACTTCCTCATAGGTCCTGGTGGCCTGGTCGATCACACTTTCCCCGTCCGCATAGAGCACACACTTCGAGTTTGACGCATTTTCGCTTTTCTGGGAATAGCGGAAACCCTGCTCAATCCGGTAGTCCCGACCCAGATGCTCAAAGTCAAGGACAAGCTTTGCGTTTTCCGCTCCCTTGAATATCATGTCCGCAAGCACGAAGTCCTTTGAAAGGATCTTGCTTCCGAAAAGCCCCATGAAACAGGCCTCAAGCAGGCTGGACTTCCCACTTCCGTTAACCCCTGAGATTACGGTCACCCCGTCCTCAAAGGCCAGGTCAAGTTTCTTATAGCTCCGGATATTTTCGACGTGCAGGTTTTTCAACTTCACAGGTAATCACCAAGGTTATACTGACGGAGGGCTGAAGGTTTGCCTTTTCCCTTACCCTTTTCCTTTTCCTTTCCGGGCTCCGCGGATTTTCCGGAATCTTCCGAAGACTGTTCCTGCTTCTTTTCCGGTTCCTGTTCAGGAAACTCTCCTTTGAGACCTCCTTTATCCCCGGAATCCGGTCCGCCTTTAGCTCTCGGTTCCCCCGCAATGAAACTATCCAGACCCCTGGCTGGAGTTTCGGGGCTTTTATTTTTGGAGGAAGCAAAAGCCGTAAATGGGTCTTCTTCCCCTGCACCGGCTTTAAGGGATGGTTCGGAAGACTCCGTTCTTACCCCGGATGAAGCCGCAGGTTTCCAGAATACAGGGCCTTCGTTTCGTTCTTCCTTTTCCGGCTGATTCATTTCTTTTTCCGGAGGAACATTTTCAGGCACATCCGGCACGTCAACTTTTTCGGGAACTTCAGACTTTTCCGGGACTTTGGGTGCTTCAGGAACTTTGGGTGCTTCAGAAACTCCTGATTCTTCAGAAACTTCGGATTCTTCTGAGACCTCGGATTCTTCTGAGACCTCTGATTTTTCAAAATTCTCAACCGGTTCAGAGCTTTCTACCAGCTCAAGAGCTTCTACAGATTCCGGCACCGTATTCGCTTCCGAGACCATAACTTTGTCAGAAGGCAAAGCTGGTTCTAAGGGCAAAGCTGGTTCTGAGGATACAACTTCTTCGGAAAAAGCGGTTGATTCAGGGGTTTCAAGTGCTTTCGGAAACTCAACAGGTTCGGGGTCTTCGGCAATTTCAGAGCCTTCAGGAGTTTCGGGATTTTCAGCATACCCGAATTCACTTCCAATTTTGGGAACTCCGGCCTTTCCGGAATCTCCTTTTTCGGTTTCCTCCAAAGTCACGGGAACAGACTCCGGGGCAGGCATTTCTATTTTGAAATCGGGGTCTTTGAAATCAATGGCAGAAATCAATTCCATAAGCCGGTTTTCAGTTTCTTCGTCCACCCTTGACCTGACAACGTTCGGGTTTCGGACGATTTCATCAACAATCAGCCCGCCATCGGTAAGGCTCATCTTTTTGATTTCCTCGGCAACTGCGTGGTCAGGATCCGAGAAACTGATGTTTAAGGCTTCTTCCGGGAGCGCTTCTTTTACTCTCAGGTCCCTGACCCTGGCTACTAGAGCCCCTTTATTTAGCAGGTACTCCTCGATTTCACTGAAGGAAAGGACCCCCGTTGGTTCCCCGGAAATTTCCACGAAGACCACGGATTCCGGAAGGTTCTCCTGGTACTCGTCAATGGCTGTAAAAATCTGTTCGTAAGGCTTTTCTTCCCCTTTCAGGTTTATGGAAATAAACACAAAATCCCGGGTCGGAATGGTACGCCGGGAGATTTCAAGCCCGGGTCCGGAAAGCGTGATAATGTTGTAGGAACGGGGCTCATTTTCGGAGGCGCTGTTCCTTTCGGTGCTGCCTGGATATGTGACCCAGGTATCCTCTACTTTTATTTTCTCATACTTGTGATAATCGCCCAGGAGAACCGCGTCCACTTTGAAGGGCAGGTTTTCGAGCACTTCCTCACAGCTCCATTCCCCGTAAGGAAACGGCTGCATGATCTGGTGCATTACGAGCAGGTTTTTCCCGCCCTCCGGAAGGTTTTCGGGGACCTCGAAATCCGAGTAGTCGAAGATAGGGATCTTTGATTTCGGGACACTGTCGATCCCGTAGATTGCTGCATCTCCGACCATGCAGGGCTTTTTCCCGAGCCGGCATGCGATGCCCATCCCCTCGAAGAGGTCTAGCCACTGGGTATTCTGCTTGCTCTCGTGGTTCCCGACAATTGACAGAAAAGGTATGCCTGCAGCCTTCAACCGGGATATGATATTGATCGCATCCAGAAGGTCTTCCAGGGTCGGGTTCCTGGAATCGAATAAGTCTCCCGCATGCACGACAGCGTCAACCTGCATCTCCAGAGCGTCGTCCACGACGTTTGAAAAAGCATTAAAAAAGTCCTGCCTCCGGACCTCGCTGTGGTACTGCCTGTATCCCAGGTGCGTATCTGCGGTGTGGAGTATCCTGATTTCCCTGGTCATGGTATCGTCTGTTTCTAGTTTTTTGTGTTATAAGGATTTGTATGTTAGTATTTAAGGGATTTCCATGCGTACCCGGGAGGAACCAGAGAACATTGAAAATATAATAAGGAAGGAGTGGGGAAAAAGAAGACGGAAAAATAAATTAAAAAAGGAAAGGCAGAAATGCTTTTTATTAAAGCATCCGCCTTCTCAAGCAAACAGCCGATACAGCCAGTCCGGCAGCCGCAAATATTGATCCGAATCCTGGAGAGCCTTCGGATTCCCCTTCTTCCGGATTATCCTTACCTGGGACTTCTTCTCCCAATATTTCATCTTCCTGAATTTCCTGTTCTTCGGGAGTTATTTCCAGACCGGATATTTTCTCCTCTGCAGTTCTCGCATCCTGTTCTGTTACGTCCGAATCTTCATCGCTACTGATAATTACAGCATGGCCAAAACCGGATCCTCCGTTATGTGTTTCGGTTTCGGTTTTGACTGCCTCCGGGATCAGTGCTCCGGTCAAAGAATAAGAGCTCAAATGTTTTACCTTGACCCATACCGAGCCCTGCCCATCACCTGTTATCGGGGATCTGCCGGCATCAATTACCCAGTCGGGTTTTCCTTTTAAGAGCTTAATCCAGTTGCCGCTCGATTCATTATACCAGTAAACAGACAGGGAAGCTTCATCGAGGTCTCCTGGTCCGATTTCTCCGTCCCCGTCCAGGTCCAGGTCGTCTTTACTGTAGAAAAGGGATATACGCACATACCGGACCTGGGACTCGTTTGAACCGTCAAGGCCCCCGGTAGCATTTATTTCAACCATTTTGCCTACCGCGAGTTCCCCAAATGCCGAACTTGAATTATTCAGGCTTCCCATCACTGTTTCGTTTGTTATCGCATTTACTGTGAAAGTCACATTAGTTGCGTTAACATCCGATACAAATTCAATTGAGGTCCCGGTTTCATTGACATAATCAATTTCCACTGCTTCACTTTCATTGACGGTGGGAATCGTTTCCTGCATGGTATTATTTTCGACGTATACTGTTTTTCCGGAGATATTGGTATTGCCTGCAATATCGTATGCAATTAACTCCAGCGTATTCAGCTGTTCCGGATAGTATTCCACACGCTCTCTGAAGCTGTTGTCCGGCAGGATGCTGAGCTCATACCGGCTTACCACAACATCTGTTTCGTTCTTCACGACGAGGGTCGCTGATTCGAGGTTGGTATCCGATACCGTACCTTTTACAATGTTGTCAACGAACCAGGTCCGTTCCCCGGCAGGTTGCGTTATATTCAGGACGGGAGGGATAGCATCAACTGTAATGTTCAGCTCCTCAGTGCCGATGTTCCCGGCTTTGTCCGTTGCAAGCACGGTTATGAGGTTTTCCCCATCTACCAGAGGCAAGCCGGTTGCGGAATATGAATTATTCTCTTCGTTTGTTGCCGCAGAAACACCATTAACAACAACTGAAGCAATGCCTGCCCCTTCTTCTACAAAAGTCCCGTTGATCAGGACGCTTGCATTGGCCGGGGAGGGCACGGGATCAAAGGCTATCGCCGGTGCAATCGTGTCCACAAGGAAGTCCAGAGTCGCTTCACTGGTATTCCCTTCTGAATCCTTTGCATAAACCGTGATATTGTGCATTCCGTCATCAAGCTGCGGTAATGTGACGGTCAGGTTGTATGTGTTAGTTTGATTGGTTCCGTTATTTCCGTCAAGTACATACCATGCCAGAACCGCCGGGTTAAAAGTTTTCGGGTCAAAAGTTGCATTCAGCAGGGGAGTGCTGTCATTTGTGATAGCCTGCGGAGAATGTATCTTCACCGGATTGAACCATAGAATAGTGTTATGAAGAATTGTCGGGTAATCTCCCGTCCATGAATGTCCATCACCTGGCCATGAGTTGATCCCGACCACCGATTCTTTTGTAGCAATAAATTCCTCACCATCGTTCCATCCAGCTACCAGTTCGGCTCCCGTGGTAAGTACAACGCTGTCCCGTAAATAATCGGACATAGTACTCACGCCGGCCATTATGGAGTGAGATGCATCATACAGGCCAAGAGAAGCAGTTGAATAGTGATTGCCATTAACCCCGTCCTGTACAAATGGGCTGTATCCTTCTGATATTAGTCTTCCCTGAAGATTCCAGTTTGGTCCATACCAGGAAGCCACCTGGAGAATTACTTTTCCGCCGCTATCAACATAATCAGCCAGTACATCACCGAGTGCTACTTTGTCGTTGTAATAATAATTACTCCATACTATTGCAACATCATACTGCTGGAGCTCGGCAAGAGTAGGAGTTCCGGAGGCAGCATTAAAGAAGTTCACCGTTCCTATGTCAGGGAAACCTGTCAGAATGGATGTAAGCGAATCAGCACTGTAATCTGCCCCTACCAGTAATACATCCAACTGTGAAGTGGAGATTCCGACAGAATCGATTTCCAGAGTCCGGGACTCAAGCTCAGATGTTTCTGCAAACAAAGCCGGATTATTTTCTGGTACCGGATTTATAATTCCGGGGTCTTGAGACGTTGCCATGGTAATTACTTCCCTGGCTTCGTCATCAATTTCATCATCAGATGCATTCATGCTTATAGCTGATACCGTACATGAAAATAAGGCGATTAACAGGAGTAATGTACAGCAAGCTGTTAAAAATTCAAATCCAAATTTTTTAAAATTGCTACTGGAGTTTTCAGCCACATTTTTCACCACCTTACAGGAATTTTTATTTTCATCAATACTTAATTAACTATTTTCTTAACTTTCTCCATGGGTCTGTTTTTTATGGGTTTTTGATGAAAAAAGTTTGATTATATGGAAATTGATTTTAACTTTTAATCAATTCTAAAACAGATCTTGTAATGAATATAATCGAGTGGTAATAACGTAACATTAGCATATAAATCTTATCAATATTATTAAGGAGTATTGAAACTCAAAATATCATAGATTTAAAATATGAGGTCGTTTTTCCTTCTACTTGTTTGCATAGAACGAGCCCTGATGATGGCGTAATCAATAGCAAATTTTGAAGAACTCTGAATAAATAAAAAACTAGGGTAATTATTTATTACAAAAAATCCCCTTCCAAGTCATTAATAATTTATTAAAAGTAAAAAGAGGATACGAAAAGAGTTTAATTTTTGAATTGCCCTCATATACTTTCAAAAAAAGAAAACGATTAAAATTTTTCCGCCTTTTTCTTAAGCGCGCGGTTCATTTCCCCAAAACTCTGTTTAGTGCCTTTTTCAATGGACCATGACGCAGTGATGATGGGAATAGCCAGGCCGTTGAAGATTTCTTTCTGGATAAAGCGGACTTTCCGGGTCCCTGTTTCTTCGAGGATTAAACTGTGCTCCCCGTCAAGCACCCCCGGGAGGAAGAAACTTCCCTTCCAGGTGAGCTCTTTTCTGGGTTCCAGGCGGAGGACTCGGGGATGGAGGGTCGTACCCTTTTTTTCCCATTCCGGTTTCATGTAGACTTTCAGTTTATGCCCCACTTTCACTTCTCCGCTGATTTCCTGAATGTAGGGGTTCCACTTCGGATATGCCGCAAAATCCATGAGAATTTCCCAGATACGTTCGGCAGGGGCGAAAATTTCGATTTCGGTGCTTATTTCTTTTGTGAACCGGCTGATTCCAATCCCTCTTTCATTTTTTATTCGGAATTATTTCTTTCCTTCTTGGTCCGGAACTATTAATTCCCTTTCCTGCTAGCAGTTATGAAGACAAACTTCTTAACCTTGCTTATTTTAACCGGTTGAAAAGAAGTTTTAAGGATAAACAGCCCCGGATTCAGGTAATTCTATAAATTTTTGTCTTGATCTTCCTTTTTACGCTCCCGGCCGTCTGCCTGAGGATTATCGGGGTCGGAGTCTTTTTCCCGGCAGGGGAAACTTTTCCTTCCCGGATTGCCTGTAGCACGGCGTTCACCGTGTTTTCGGGGGCGTCAATTTCCGTGTACGCCTGCCCTACCATCTCCGGGATATGGGAATCACTTCCTGCAACAGGCGGGATGCCAAGCCTCTCGGCTTCTAAGAGGGCTTTTTTGTTTGCGCCGTTGAAGAGGCAGCGGGAGTTAAAGACCTCTGCGGCATCAATGTTAAGCCCCTCAAAGCTCCCGATCCCGTGGGAACTGCTCTTGAAGGGATGAGGAATAATTACCGTGCCCCCGAGTATCCGGGCTTGCCGGATTGTTTCCTCAGGACTCAGCAAGGGTTCGATATCCTTTTCGATCCCGAGGACCAGGATATGTCCCTTCGAGGAACTCACCTCGACGCCGGGAATAACAGTTATTCCTATCCCCAGTTCCCGGGCTCTCCTTGCGCAGGCAAGCCCTCCATCCACTGTATCGTGGTCGCAGATCGCAAGCCCGTCAAGTCCCCTTGCCCTTGCAACGGTGAGAATGGCGTCCAGGTCCGAGTTGCTGTCCCTTGAATAACGAGAATGGACGTGAAGATCGAATTTCATGCCGGGGATATGAACGACAGGAGGATTTATATATATTTTGAACGGGCGCTGAGGATAATGGGAACAAAGAGGAAACAAAAGGGAAAGCCTGGAAGTCGGAAAAGAGAGCTAATAAAAAAGAAACGCACAAAAACAGTGAGAAATAACAGCAAATAGATTATTTAAAAAGAAATATAAAAAAATAGTTCGCGAACGGCTGGGATATGGGGATCTTGGGGATAGTTAATGGGGGTATTGGCTCCAAAAAGAAAATTTCCGTCCGCATTTGTATAATAGTCGGGGTATAATAAATACTTTTCGTCTACTTACGAACAAATGAAGTTTTCTGAGGGGATAAGCTCGGATGCTTACCTTTTTATAAATTATTTCCACGTTTCTATCTCATTTCCACATCTCATTTATACAATTTTTACCTGATTATTTATTATTATTTGCATATTTTTTAATTTATTTTCGCATCTTTTTTATATGTTTTCTTTGTATTCCTTGCATATTTTTTTATATATTTTCACCTTTTTCCCTGGCCATCCCTTTGAGATCTGGCCTTGCAGCAAGACCTCGGGTTGCAAGCAAGAATCCAAAGTCAGGAATTGTTTTATCCGGAAAAAAGCCCATGCTCCTGAATCTTGACCCGGAGTAAATTAAAAGATGAAAATATGGTAAAAGAAATACTTAAAAAGGAAAACTGCGAACGGACCAGATTGAAAAAAATTGGTGTAGGGGTAGTTTAGGATATTAGGAGGGTCTGATGTCTTCCAGTAGACGGCCCGTTCGTAACTGTACAAACGACTTCCGTATATAAATATCTTTCGTATTTATACGAACAATGTTCGGGGCGGGGGAACGATACGCTGGGGGGGAAGAATTGAAAAAAGTCCGGGTAATATTCAGATAATTTATATATTATTAGAAAAACTTTCAATTCTTCCGTCATGTCTGGAGAAAGTAGGGGAGTTTCTCAAAGTTATTCCTTCACTCTGAACCTGAACCCTAAACTCCAAGCAGGAACCTTACAGAAACACTAACCTTACATCTTAACAGAAGCATTAACCTCACATCTTAACAGAGACACTAACCTCACATCTTAACATAAGCATTAACCTGAAGCCTCGAACTCCCAGGCCTTTCATTCCGCAAGGTCCTGCTCCAGATTCATGGCCCTGCGGATGATCGAGGCCCTTGCTTCATACTCCACAGAAATTATTTCCCCGTAATCCACGTTGTGTACGATGCCTTCCTCATAGAGCCAGGAGAGGGCAGACATCCCTTCGGGCGAATTGGGGAGGGTAAGGGAACAGGTCTTCCAGGGGGGGAGGTGCCTGAAGATCTCGGCTTTAAGCTCCGGGATGCCCGTGCCATTTTTTGCGGAAACCAGGATGGGATTGGGGGCAAGGTATTTGATCTGCTCCAGGCGGGTTTCCAGTTCTTCAGGGTCCAGCCGATCGGTCTTATTCAGCACGGTGATTACAGGGACGCCGTTGATCCGGTCCCAGAGAGTGTCGTGGCAGGTGGCAAGCTTTTGGTGGATGATTTCGGGTTTTTCGCTTACGTCTGCAACAAGGAGGATGATATCCGAGAGGAAAATCCCGTCCAGGGTGGACTTGAAAGCGTCCACCATCCAGTGGGGAAGTTCCTCGATAAAACCCACGGTGTCGGTCAGAAGCGCCTTTCGCCCTCCCAGGTCCAGCGCCCGGGTCATGGGGACCAGGGTTGTAAAGAGCATGTTCATGGCTTCGGACTCTTCGTCCACCAGGGTGTTAAAAAGGGTGCTTTTCCCGGCATTCGTGTATCCGGCAAGAGAAATCAAAGAGAGGCCCTGCCTGTGTCGGTAGACCCGCAAGGACTCGTCGTCCTTTTCCGCAGTTTCCAGCTCGCTTTTTATCCGGGTAATCCTCTTCTTCAGGTCCTGTTCGTAGGAATCTTCATAGCCTCCGAGCCCCATGAACCCTGGCTTCTCTTCCTTTTTCAGGATAGACACGACAGCCCTGGCCCTCGGGAGCTCGTATTTAAGCTTTGCAAGTTCCACCTGGAGTTTGGAACGGTGGGTGGTGGCCCTTTTTGCAAAGATTTCAAGGATAAGCTGGAACTTGTCAATTACCCGGCACCGGCAGAGTTCCGAGATGTTATAGATCTGGGTTGTGGAGAGCTTGTTGTAAAAAATAACCTTTTCCGCCCCCGTGATTTCCACAAGTTCGGCAAGTTCCTCGACCTTCCCCCGTCCCAGCTGGTATCTCCGGTCAGGGAACCTGGTCTGGGCAATTTCTCCCACGGTACGGTAATCTGCAGCCTTTGCAAGTTCCCTGAGTTCCTCAAAAAGGTTTGCGTTACGTCCCCCTTCCGAGCGTGGTGAGTCTCTTTTTACGAGAATTACCTTAGTCCCGTTTCCGGGATTTCTTTCTGGGTTTATCGCTTTTATTGTCCGGCCTCAATGTTAAGTTCAGTTAAAAGTAAATTACGAGTACTCAGGGAGATGTGGTGGGCAAGCTCGATAGCTCGTCTTTCCCCGATTGATTCCTGATACTTGAACGCCAGGGTAAACATGCTATCAGGCACCCACTGGGGCTCGTTATACATGTCTCCTTTTTCCGTCACAATCGTGCCCTTAAACTCAATCTGGGCCACCGTATCCTCGATCAGCTGCACGATGTCCACCAGGCGGGGAGCTTCCTGGAGCCAGCGCGGCTGGATTTTGACCTGTTTGATCTTTTCGATGTGGGACGCGGAAATCTTAAGGGCAGCCGCAGCACAGACCATGTAGTAGCCGTCCTTTATCCTGTGCCTGCCCGAGATGTCAACTGCAATAATATCCCACATAGTATCTTACCTTCATTACCTTCTTTTGGCCTGTCTCTCAGCCTGCTCTTGGCCTGAATCTTCCCTTTTTACCTGTCATTTTACCTGCAACTTAACCTGCTTCCAGGCCTGCAGGTCTTACATTTTGACTCTGCCGATATCGAGGTATTCGACCGTTTCCTCTTTTTCCACTGCAAAAAGCATCCTCTTCCGGACACTGTTTGCAAGGCGCACGGCTCCGGACATTACAGGCAGCCTGAACTCAAAATCCGCAGGTATGGCGTCTACCAGGTACTCCGAGTGGGGGATCTTTTGTATGGACTCAACCTTCCGGTAGACCCTGAAATGGGTTCCGAACTTAAAGCCGGTCTTGGCAACATTCCCGGAGTCCCTGAGATCTTTATACACATTGTATTTTTGCAGGAAAGATGTTTCAATCCCCGAGGCATTCTCCACGAATTCCTCGAATGTAAGTTTCTCCCCATTCCTGTCTTTTACCTCAATAACCCCTTTGGAGAAAAGGTAGAGAGATTCCACAAGGGAAAGCTGAAGCCGCTCAGTATCCAGCATTTTCCCGAAAAAGCCCCTGTTATAGAGGGTTTCGGAAACGGACGGGTCCCAGACAATCACCCTGTCTTCAAGAAAGGTCGCTTCGGAAAATACTTCAGGGTACGGTTTTGCCATATCCCCCTCAGGGGCATTACTTTTTACTTCATAGAAGGTGATGTCGCTTTCCCCGTCCACGATAGCAAGGATTAGCTGCTTGTGCACGTTTTCCGCCGATGCCACAGCCTCCTGAAGGGCCTTTAGCGGAAGAGGCTGCCTTTCGGACTGGACCTGGACAAACAGGTTTGCCGCACTTTTCCCGGGGTGGCTGCCCCTGGGGTAGACCCGGAAGTCCGTGCTTGAGGGCTGGACATAGTACCCCCTTTCCTTCAGGTCCTTGTAAACAATATACTTCAGCTCAAAATTAGGCTGCCTGAGTGAAGCCTGTTCGAAAAAAGCCCTGAAATCCAGGGCTTTTCCTTCCAGCTCGATCTCGAGCTTCCCGCGGTACAGGAGAAATGCAGCTTCTACAAGCCGGAGTTCAAGCCCGTCACCTTTGGGCCGCCCGAAATAGCCGGTTTTATAAAGTTCGTTGACAGCTTCCTTTCCGGCCCGGACTCTGTCCCCATTCAGTTTTGCTTTCAATAACTTCACCTGAAAATAAAATATAAAAATGAATAAAATCAGCTTTCAGTGATTAATCCCAGCTTTTAGTATGCTTTTATTTATATAATTCTTCATTTATCTAATACTTCACTTACTTTTTCTCTGCCCGGTATTTCCTTACCGCTTCCACAAAGGAGCCTGCCAGTTCCCTGTAGGCAGCCCCGTGCAGGTGGGCGTAGGAACCAAGGGTATTTTCAACCGTAAGCCCGTCGAGGTCTTCCTTGATGCCGGTGCCCCGGGACAGTTTTATGGCAAACTTTGCGTCTTCCGGGATTTCCCTGATTTCGGAGTGATGGAACTCATGTCCCTTGAAGGTGTTGCCTTTTTTCCCTATCACACAGTCACAGGCAAGGGTCCCGATGTTATAGCTGACAACCCGGGTCTGCCCCATGATGGTATGTCCCGGGAGCGCCCCGACCATTTCATATGTGGACTCCGGCATGCTGGCATCGTGGTAGGTACCTTTTCCGGGAACCCCGGTGCTTATTTTATCGGTCAGGTACATGAGCCCGCCGCACTCGGCGTAGATCGGCATGCCCGAAGCAGAAGCTTCTTTGATTTCCCGGCGCATGGACTCATTGGCTTCCAGTTCGGCGGCGAAGAGTTCGGGGTAGCCGCCCCCTATGTAGAGTCCTTCTACATCGGGAAGCCGGGAATCTTTCACAGGGCTGAAATAGATGATTTCCGCCCCGTCCAGTTCAAGGAGATCGATATTGTCGCGGTAGTAAAAGTTAAACGCCTCATCCAGAGCTATCCCGATCCTGGGTTTCCTGGATTTTGGAATCGATCCGGGAATTGAACCGGATATCGATTCGGGAACTGAAAGGGAACCTGTCCCGGACTCAACTCCGGTAAAGATACTGTTTTCCAGGGATTCCAGAGGTTTTGCGCTTCCTGCGATGGCAAGGAACCGGTCTATATCCACCCCTTCTTTGATGATCTTTTCAATTCCTTCGAGCCGTTCATCGAAGTCCCCGAGCCTCCTTCTGCCTTCAAGGGCGGGCATGAGCCCCAGATGACGCATGGAAATCTGCATGGACGGGTCTCTCGGAATTATCCCGATAACCGGGACCCCGGCGTAGTATTCGATTGCCTGCTTTGCCTTTTCCGCATGTCTGCGGCTCCCTATATTGTTCAGTATGACTCCGGCAATTTCCACATCGGGGTCAAAATTTTTGTACCCGTTTATAAGGGCCGCACTCGAACGGGTGATGCTCCGGGCGTTGATTACGAAGACCACGGGACATTTGAGGAGCTTTGCAATCTGCGCAGTACTCCCTACGTCGCTCAGGCTCTCGAAACCCTCGTAAAGCCCCCGGACTCCTTCGATAATCGCTATGTCCGCTCCTTCTCCTACTTCGCAGGCATGGGTGTAAACGTCCAGGATCCCGTTTTCGTCCATCAGGTAACCGTCGAGGTTCCGGCAGAACCTGCCCGTGATTTCTGTATGATAGCTGGAGTCGATGTAGTCCAGGGCAACTTTGAAGGGCTGGACCTTATAACCTCTGGAGGCAAGGACAGCCATCAGCCCCATGGAAATGGTTGTTTTCCCGGAGGAGGAACGGTCTGCGGAAATAAGGACCCTGGGAATTTTGCTAGCATCCTTTCCGGACTGCTGCTCATTCATTCCGGACCGCTGCTCATCCATTCCGGACTGCTGTTCTTTCGAATACATAGTTTTTCAACGCCTCTGAGGTTTTTTAGTCCCCTTAGCTCCCTTATTGGGAGCTCATTTTTACTTTGTCATTTCCCTTAACCTTTCATCGGTAAGGGAATCTGCCATGACCTTCTTTTCGTTTTCCATGATCGCTTTTCCGAGCCTGCGGTAGACGTCGGCGATGTCGGAATCGGGGGCTTTTTCCATAACGGAGTAGCCGTTTCGCTCACAGTCCTGGACTATCTGGCTCTTGGGGATGAAAGCCATCAGCTGACTCCCGATTTCCTCTGAGAATTTGGTAACTATTTCCTCTTCCCGGCTGGCATTTCTTGAGTTGCAGATAACGCCGCTGAGAGGCATGTTTATCTTGGTAAGCCCCTTGCAGATGTTGTTTGCGGCGTAGAGGGGCATGTATTCCCCGGAGGTCAGGACATAGGCTTCGTTTACGTACCCTTTCCGGATAGGGGCTACAAACCCTCCGCAGACAATGTCCCCGGGCACGTCATAGATGATCAGGTCCTGCTCTTTTATAAGCTCCGCAGAAACGCTTTTTAATTTCTGGACTGCCACGATGATACCCCTGCCCGCACAGCCGATCCCGGGCTCTGGCCCTCCGGCTTCTATGCATTTGACACCGGCGTAACCTTCGAAAACCATGTCTTCTTCCGTGACTTCAATGCCTTCCCTGAGGAGGTCAAGAATGGTTGGAATCCTTTTTCCCCCCAGGAGGGTGATGGACGAGTCACTCTTCGGATCGCAGCCGATGATCATGACCTTCTTTCCTGCTTCCGCACAGGCTGCTGCCACATTGGATGCGGTGCTTGATTTACCTATACCGCCTTTCCCGTAAATTGCAATGATCTTTTGTTTTTTCACAGGATCTTCCTCCCTTTTTTAAACTATTTTCCTTTTTATCCCGAATTCGCCTTTTTCAGCCTTGAACTTCCTTTTCAGGTTTTTTCCAGGCTTCCTTTCAGGTTTTTTTCAGGCTTCCTTTCGGGTTTCCTTTGCAATTTCCCTTAAAGTGGCTCCAAACTCGGATTCCACGATGTTGCTGACCCCGAGGGTCTTTGGATGGAGGTCGATTTCCACCAGGACGTACTCATGTCCTATCTCTTTCAGGGGCAGGACCTGCCTGGGTCCGTTCGTAACTGAGATAAGTTCCATGCCCTCAATATTTTCCATGGGGATGGCATGCGGGACACCCGTAATTACCGCAAAGTCGTAATCACTGTACTTTTCTTTGATCAGCTCGCTGACCTTTTCCCCGGCTATCGGGTATTCGTCCATGCCCCCGATGATCTCGTGTATCTCAATGCCATGGGCTTTCAGGTCCCTCATAATGTATTCGGCATGCTTCCTGACCCTGGGAAGTCCCACGTTTTCATCTAGGTTTGCCATGTTCACGATGGAATCCTTTTTTCCGAGGGAGGCTGCGACTTCGTTTACTGCAAGAGTGATATCGGCAAACATGTAGCCGGTTTCCTTCTTTGCGTTCATTATCGTGATTCCACGTTTGCCTTCCTTCAGGAGTTCGATAACCCTCTTTGCGACAGTGTACTTGATATCTCCCCTGGAAGGTGCCAGGTACTCCCTGCTTGCAGCCCCGAATTTCTTTTCGACTTCCGTTGCTTTTGCAAGCAGGTACTCCTGCCGCTCGAATTCCTTACGGTCGATGATCCCGGCATCAAGCGCTGATTCCAGGGCAAAGATCACGCCTTTCGTATTGTTGTGGTAGCCTGCGTGCACCTCAACCTCTATGACCGGGACGTCGGGGTTTGCCTCAAGCACGGCTTCGTGCATCTCTTCCCCTATGATCATGCTGGCACAGGTCCCGACAACACCGATAATTTTCGGGGAGAAAAGTTCGACGGACTTGTTGATAAGCTGCACCAGCTTGTCATGCCCTCCGAAGACAAAACCGTTCTCATCAAGGGCGGTGGTCACCACATGAATCCCGTCTTCCTCAAGAAGCCTTGCGTGTTTGAAGGAGCAGCCTGGAGGGCCGTGCAAGATGGCAACATCGACGTTCAGGTCCCTGAGGGTGTAAAGGGCCGCAACGATAGAACTCGGGCGGGGGTGAATTATTGAAATCTCTTTTCCGGTCATGACAAATCCTCTGTTTGTTGATTTTTCGGGATGTTGATAGGCATTTTCCTCCGGTTCCCTGTGGGTGGAAACGGCATTTGAGGAAAAGCAAGAGCCGTTAAAAGCCCGATTAAATGGTCAATGGGTTTGAATAAGCAACTGAAGTGTATTTTGAATAAGCAACTGAAGTGTATTTTGAATAAGCAACGGAATTTGGGTTCAAGTAATTAATTGAATTGGAGCTTGAATGTGCAAAGGAAACGTGCTTTGAATAAGCAACGGAATTTGGGTTCGAGTAATTAATTGAATTGGAGTTTGAATGCGCAACGAAAATATGCTTTGAATGCGCAACGGAGACGTGCTTTGAATGCGCAACGGAATTAGGTATGGATAATCAATGAAATTCAAATATGGATGGGTAATGGAGTTCGAGTTTGAATAATCAACGAAATTGTGTTATCAATAGAAACGAATACAGATTGTAAGACCTTCTATAAAACAATATCATAAAAATACGGAAAATAGAGGGAAATCCTAACAGAACCCCCCGGAAAAATCATATGAAAAAAATGAAAAATCATTTTTATTTCATCCGTTTTATTTTACCGGAAACACTTAACAGAAGAAATAATGATGTCTGTTTTCCCCGCAAGTTTCGAAGCTTTGGAAAGTCCCTCCGGAAGGCTTGCCGCATATGCCACGTTTCCTGCTCTTATGTCCCGCATCCGCTCGCCCACAAGGACGATGCGTTCGAACTTTTTTCCGTATTTTTTCACAAAGCCCTGCACGGCTTCCGGGGGCAACCCTTCACAGACCTGGGCGGCTTCTTCTCCCAGGACAAGGAAAATTTTCTGCTTTCGCTCATCCTTTTTCTTCAGGAGGGCATATTCGAGAGCCTTTTCAGCCGAGCGGATATCCATGCCCGAGTTGGAGTTGTCGATCAGGGCTATTCCTTCCAGTTCTTTTTCCTGCATCCTGCCTGCAAGCCCCCCGAACTCTTCGAGGGTTTTAACCACGGTCCTGTTTTCTACCCCGAGTTCCAGGGCTGCGGCAGACGCTGCCACGAAGGCTGTCCTGTAAGCCAGACTATTATATCCGGGTTGCAGGCGGGCAGTGAAGAGTTCCTGGTCCCGACAGAGGCAGTGGATGTTATCCTCTTCGGTTTCCAGGATAAAGTCAGCGTTTTCCCCCGCTTCGGGGTAGAAAGGGTCTCTGAATGTGATTTTTTTGACTGCTTCTGGAATTTTTTTCCCGGTATTTTCCAGAGCTTTTTCCACAGCTGCGTTGAGGATGAGGACAGTTCCGGGTCTTGCCGTGCGGACTAGCTGGAGCTTTGCCTCACCTGCAAGGGAGCTATTGTTTGCAATCCCGTAGTCAGGGGTAAGGGTGGTCAGAATCCCGAGGTCAGCATTTCCCGTGCCCCCGATCGAAATTTCAAATATGAAATATTCAGGCCTGATCCCGGCTTCGAAGGTCCTGTCAATTGCGACAAGGATGCTTCCGGGAGTAATACTCAGACCTTTGCGGATTTCGGAGGGTACCCCCCCTTTCCAGGCTTCAAGCCCCCGGGAAGTATGGAGGACTACCCGGGACTTGCGGGAGAGCATGTCCGCAAGCAGGGAAGCTGTACTGGTCTTTGCCTTTACGCCTGTGATTTCAATCGTCCGGGTCCCGGCCAGGTGTGGGTCCTTATCAAGAATCATTCCGACAATCCGGTGGTGAGAAAGGACAGGTTTTTTGGTCTTCCGGGCTTCGGCAAGCATGGGGTAAGCCGGGTCCAGGTGTACGGGTGCAGCCAGCAGGTCGAAAGTCCCGACCGGCAGGGGCTCTCTGGAAGTCCTTATCCCGTACTTGTCTTTCAGTTCCGAGAGGGTGGTGGGGTCAACCGTATTGTACACGTCGACGGCAGAGACTTCTGCCCCGAGTTCTGCCAGTTTGATAGAAATAGGAATCCCGCCGTGCGTCAGGTCTAGCACAGCGATTTTTTTCCGGTCAAGGTCCATGAAAAATTAGACGAAAGTTCAGGCAGTTATATTTTGCGCTTCCAGGACCCTCTTGAAAATGAGATCTGCGATCAGTTCATCGGCCCCGAGGGGTTTTGCGTAGCAAACAGGCACTTCCTTGCCGTCGATATCGAGTTTCCCGCAGCCTGATTCGTCCAGGTCAAGTTCTCCGGGGATGTCTTTGGTGATATGGACTCCCGACGCAATAAAGACCGGAACTGCGGCAATCCTGGTGACCCCTGTGCCTGAGAATTCTTTTACAGCTTCTTTGATCTTCGGGTCACTGTGTTCCACGAACCCGACTCTGATAACATCCTCAGGGTGCTTTTTTGCAATAATATCCGCGATTTCCAGGATTACTTCCTTGTTGTACTGAAGCCTGCTTCCGTGTCCGATTACCAGTATTCCGAGTTTTTCATCCATCGCTCATTCCTCATTCTCCTGGCTCTTTAAGGCCCCTCTGGCTGTAGCATAAATAATATTTAAGTAAACTTTACTTGATAATTATGAATATCCAACCTATATGAGTATTCTGATTAAAATGCTGTCAACTATCACTAAAAACAGTCTGAATTTTATAAACTGCAGGGAATACAAGTTAACTTGATTTAAATCTCGACAGAGTTAACGGGGTAAACACAAAAGAAGAGGGAAGAAGGAAGAGGAAAGAAGGAAGAGGGAAAAGGGGGCGAGAAAGCTGCAAAAGCTAACTGAAGAAAACGGTAGAATGGGACGGGAAATATAAAAGACTCCGGGCCAAAAAACCCGAAGCCCGGAAAAAATTGCGGAAAACAAATTCCGCGGTTTGGAAGACTTAGATTGCTTCTTCTACTCTCTTGTAGACGAGGTCTGCGATCAGCTTGTCGGCGCCCAGGGGTCCGGCATAGCAGATAGGTACTTCGGTCCCGTCAACCATAAGGGTTCCACATCCGTTTTCGTCCAGGTTCAGAATGTTTGGGATGTCCTTTGTGATGTGCACACCCGAGGCTAAGAAGACCGGTACGGCTGCGACTTTCGTGACCCCTGTCCCTGAGAAAGCTGCAATAGCTTCGTTCAGGGTAGGCTCGCTGTTCTCCATGAAACCGGCCCTTACGACCACGTCAGTGTGGTTCTGTGCAATGTAATCAGCGATCTGTGTAACAACTTCCTTGTTGTAAGGCAGCTTGCTCCCGTGCCCGATGGCCAGGATTCCGAGTTTTTCTGTCATTTTCATAACCTCTTCATTTTTGTAATTAACACAATAATTTAGATTTGTAATATCTTGAAAGTTTTAGATACTTGGAATTGATGGAATATAACTTTTTTGAAAGCCTAAAGTTTCACATAAAAATTTCAAAAGAGGTTCCTGTCCCTTAACCTCAAAACTCAACGAGCCCGCCAGGATAGTATGCGACCCTCGCTCCTTCCAGGTACATACCTCCCGGATGCAGGTAGCCGTTTGACCCGCTCCAGTCCAGGTTCATCCAGTACTGACTCTCCCCCTTTTCAAGGTCCCGTTCCGAATACCAGATGCTTTCCGCATAGGAATAGCGCTCGTATACATAATACAAAATCTCATACGTTGTGTCCTGATCGTCTCCTATATAAATTTCGGGATAAGCATGGCCGTAAGTCTCGGTTCTCACCGTAACGATCCGCGTATTGAAACCCATGTTCTCCATCAGTGCGGACATGACGATAGAATAGTCATCACAGTCTCCCTTATACCCGTCCCTTATCGTCTGTGCCGCCCCAAAGAAAAACTCGGAATTCTTATCATATCTGTACTCCCACTCCCCGTTCACATAATCAAAAACGGCACAGACATCTTCGATATCGTACTCCGAGTCTTTCCCGGTTATCCTGTAGATCTCCCGGGAAATTTCTTCATCTTCGGGATCAACCGCCCTATTAAAATTCAAAGAAATTATCCGGTAGTCTTTGGGATAAACCGCACTTGATATTTCCTCGGTGTAAGTCGGGACTCCGGGTACTTCCACCGAAGAAGAAGGAGATGGAGACGAAGGGGACGAAGGTGGAGAAATCTCACTTTCCGGGTTCTCCCCTTCGATCTCACTTCCACCGGCTTCGCCGGAACCCGCCTCATCCTCAAGGACATGCTCCGCCCGGTCGGCTACGAAACGCTCAACTTCCCCAACGATGAGATTCCTCATTTCAGGAATTACCTCTTCGGCCTCATCCGTTGAAAAGGCAGGATAGTCTATGCAGCCGGAAGTAAGGAAAATAAGGAGAAATGTTATTGGGATGAGTTTGAAGGAGCTTAGTTGGGGCATGGGGAAGACTCGCTAGTACTTTTCAATGAGTATATGGTTTTGAATGTATTTGATTTATCTCCGAAGGCGGGAAGACTCCTTCCTCGGAGGCCGCCGGCCGACAGGTGGGAGATGGGAGCCGTCAACTTCCCAACACTACAATAAAATAACTCTCTATTAATAATATAAGAATTTCCTTATATAACTTCAAAACAATTTGTAATGTTATGAAAAGGGGGAACGTGTACCGGATCTACCCGGATGATGAACAAAAGACGCTTATCGAAAAGCATATAGGTTGCGTTAGATTCATCTATAACCGTTTTCTAAGCATCAAAAAGACATTTTACGACAAGTTCAGGATTAACATTTCCCTGACTGAACTTGACAAGTATCTTCCCATGTTCAAGGAAATCTATCCCTGGTTGAAAGAGGTCAATTCTCAGTCTCTTCAAGAAGCCAGAAAAAACCTGCACGATGCCTATTCCCGGTTTTTCAAAGGACAAAACGGCTTTCCTCAATGGAAAACAAAGAAGGATAATAACAAGTCCTTCCAGATTCCCCAGAGGTACAGGCTCAACCTGACCACTTCGCAGGTGTTTCTTCCGGGAATTGGCTGGATGAAAATCAAGATGCACCGGGACCTGTTCAGTCCTGAGTTTTTTGAGAACCTGATCAAGACTACCGAAGTTAACGGGGAGATCATTGTCGAAAAGGACCGAAATGCTGAGTTCCTGAGAACGGCAACCGTAAGAAGAACCCCTACAGGAAAGTACTTCATTAGCATCCTGACGGAAGACAGGGAAGAGTATCCTGAAATTCAGGAATACTCAGAACGTAGCACAGTCGGGGTTGACCTCGGGATCAAGGACTTTGCTATCCTTTCCACCGGAGAAAAGATAGAGAACCCTAAATTTCTGAAAAAGTCTTTGGGTCGCCTGAAAACTCTCCAGAGGAGGGTCAGCAGGAAACAAAAAGGGTCCAACAACAGGAAAAAAGCCGTAAAACAGCTTGCTCTAATCCATGAGAAAATCTCCAACCAGAGACACGATTTCCAGCATAAGGAGTCAAACACTCTTTTGAGCGACAACCAAGCCCATGCTATTGCAGTGGAATCGTTGAACATCAAGGGGATGAAGAAAAACCATAAACTTGCTCAGGCTATCAGTGATTCGGCATGGGGAAGCTTTGTAAGTAAACTGGAATATAAGGCTAAAAGACTCGGCAAAACCGTGATAAGGATCGGGATGTGGGAGCCTTCTACAAAGACCTGTAACGTTTGCGGATACCACAACAAGGACATAACTCTGGCTGTCCGGGAGTGGGAATGCCCTGCCTGTGGAACGTTCCATGACAGGGACATTAACGCCGCTATCAACATCAAAAAGTTTGCACTGGCAACTTAATCAAAAAAGCACCCGTGGGACACGGGGAAGAGCCTGTGGATTCGTGGAGGTTGCTCCGGAATATGAAGCAGGAAGCCCCTTCCTCGGCTCCGAAGGAGACAGGGAGGGGTAGTTCACTTCAAATATCAAATTCACTTCAAATATCAAATTTTTTACTTCAACCACCTCTTTGCTTCAACTTTCAAATTCAAACAAAATTTCGCATTCTAATATTTCAATAGGTACGTAGTAGCAATGAATAGAACTTGAAGCCTTCTTATTGCGGGAATCCTGAAGCCTTTTCCAGATGTCTTTTACACTCACTTACACTCACTTATTTCTCCCCCCCTCGTGATCTCAAAATGTCATACGCTCCAATAACAAACAAAAACGTAGTCATATGACCCCATACACTTCCTCACAAACGCAGATAAAAACAACACGTCACAAAATTTATCATCAAAACCTTTTGAGTGCTAAACCCGTAACAATGTTTAATAAATAAGAAAAAATACTTGTGAATACATTCTTTTAATTGGAAGAGAGAATAGCGCAAGCAAACCGGATATACCGGTGAAATGGGAATATGGTGGGAGATTAAGGAGCCTAGCGTAGTATGGGGGTACTGCATAGGGCAATTCCAACCTCCCTTCATCTGCCATACTTCATTTTCCACACTTCATTTTCCACACTTCATTTGCTACACTTCATTTGCATTAAGTAACATTTCCCTCATTTTTCCATAGCCATAGCCCTCATGTCCCCAGGAAGTTTCTCAATCGCATACCTGAGTGATGTCCGAGGCATCTCTTTCTTGTTTTTCATCACGTATTCAAAGACTTCCTGCCTGTGGGCTTTGCTCGCCTCTTTGAGCATCCAACCGTAGCCCTTCCGGACAAGGTCGTCTTCGTCCTGTAGCAGGCTGTCGGAAATCTCAAAAATGTCTTCTAAGAACATGCCTTTCCGGGCAGGCAGAACCAGGGTCACGGCAGCAGCGCGCCTTAGCCACCTGTTCCCGGAAGTTGTCCAGGTTTTTAGTCTCTCTATGTACTCGGGGAACTGTTCGATAAAAGAGGCTACAGTATGGTTGCAGAGGGTATCGCATTTCGCCCAGTTGTTGACATACTTTTTAATCCAGTTTTCAAAGACCTGGAAATCTCCCTCATCATAATCTTTTCTTACAAGATACGCCCACTGGAATGCGATAAAAGCCTCTTCGCAGTAGTCCGACTTCAGAAGCTCTTCACACAGAGAAAAGATCTCTCTTTTGTTTTTTGGTTTGATTTCTTCATAATATTTCTTTGCAAGCTTTCCCACAACGGAACTCTTCACCCCGTAGCATTTTACCTCTTCCTTAAAAAAACGCTGATAATTGTTTTTCGTTTTCTCGTCCACGTTTTGCACTAAATCCTTTTTAATAATGGAGATTATGTCATCGGGCATGTTTTAATAATTATTTAAGATGTTAAGTATACTTTATTCAACGTGTTCAACTTACTTCTTTAAAAAAAATACAAACAAATTTATAATTGATTCAGAGTAAATTAGTTCATAATTAAATAAATTAAATTTGTGAAATTTGACAGAGTTAAATTCGCCAAAAGGAAAAACAGGGAATAAACGACGAGGAAAAGTTAAGAGGAAAAATAGAGAGGAGAAGGTAAAAATGAAATGGCTAGACGTTGGATTAGGGGTCGCGACCTTCGGCCTGTATAATATAGGAAAGGCAGCCTACCAGGGAGGGAATGCTGCAGAAGATATGGGAAAAGCCGCGGAACAGGCGGGAACGGCTATTGCGGTTATCGGCTCGACTATCGAGGCGCTTGGCGAGCAGCTTTCCTCGTTTCTGGAAGAGACCGAGGAACTGATAACGATCAAGAGGATGAGCCCGCGGGACGAGGACGAGCTCTGGGATGAGGAAAAGGAGAGGCTGGCCGACCTCAGGGAAGAAAAGGAAAAGATCGAAGCCAAACTCAAAGAGCTTGGGGTGGACAACCCGGAAAAGGTCGACTTCGACTTCTGGGACATGCTAACGGATTGGTCGAACACGTTAGAGATCTTCCAGCTGCTGGCAAGGCTTACGGCAGTCAAAAGCGAAATTGCAGGAATCCTCTACCAGGAACCCGGGGTGCTGACCGAGGGCATCTACTGTGCAAAAGAGGTGCTTGAACGCTTCAATACCCTGGAACAGCCCAAGATCGAGGATATTCTGGATTCCCTGGACGACAATCTTGAGGTCAGCGAAGAAGTCATGCAGGAGGTAAAAAAGCTCTTTGTCACGAAAAAGAAAGTGCTAATCCCGGAAATCGAGCTCTCTCCGGATGTGAAAGATAAGCTGGGAAAGCTTGAGCTTGACAAAAAGTACTACGAAGGCCTGCTCGGCAGGAAAGAGAAACTGGCCCTCCAGTTTGCCGGAGCAATTGAAAAGCTTCCTGAAAAGAAATTCGAGATCAACGGCAGTGGGATAAAAATTGTTGGTGCAGGTCTTCAAATTCCAGAAATCGATGGAATTCCGGAAATCGAAGGAATCTCTGAAATCGATGGAATCCCTGAAATCAATGGAATTCCGGAAATTGAAGGAATCCCTGGGACCTTAAAAGGCCCTGAAAATTTTCCGGACATCATAGGCAGTTTAAAGGTCTCGGAACTTTCCGGAAAAAGCCCTGATGAGGTCGTAAACGCTGCAAAACTCCTGAAAGAAACCGCAGCTATGAAACTTGCGAAAAGCGGGGCAGGAAAAGAAATCGCAAAGGAAATCCCCGGAAAAGCAATCGAAATTCCTGCTTCTGAAGGAGAAACTACACTTAGAAACTCAGTTCCTGAACCAGTTTCCAAACCAGTTCCTGAACCCGTTCCCGAACCCGTTCCCGAATCCGTTATTGAGTCCGGTTTTGCGGGAATGAAACCGGAACTCCTGGAAGGTCTGAAATTCTCACTGGCCGGAATGGAAAAATTCCCTGTCGGGGTCAGGCAGCCCCAGGCAGCAAGAATTTCGGCAAGTCTGAATACGAAATTTGACGGGTTCCAGAAAAATTATGAGTTTCTTAAAGCCCAGACCACTTTTTATGAGAGGCAGCTCCTGAAACTTGACCACAGGTTCGAGCTCCTTAACTACAGGTGGGAAGATGAGCCAGGGCTAATCCCGCAGACTCTTGATGAAGTGCATGGCGTGCTTGAACACCTGCACAGCGAAGAACAGCCAAGGGTCGATGTGGTACTTGACACCCTGAACGAGAACCTTGAAGGGTCAAAGGAAGCCATCTCAACCCTGAAAGAAAATCTGGAGGAGTCAAAAGAGGTCCTCTCGACTCTCAAAGAAAACCTTGAGGGATCGAAAGAAGCTATATCTAAAGTGAACGACTCCCTGGATTCCCTGCAGGGCAGTTTCTCCTTCTTCGAGAAAAACTCAAGCATGATCAAGACAGGTGCGCTCGTGCTGGGAGGGCTTGTGGTGCTGAACCTCTTCTTCGGGCTGATCGTGCTGTTCAGGGCAGCCCTGGGGATTTGAAAAAGTCCCCATTATTTTTTTGATCTCAAAGGGGAAGTACTCCGCCCCCTCCCCCCTTATCCGGGCTCGAGGTGCTTGAGTTGAAAGCATCCCAAAGTGCCGGGTTTCTTCCTCCTAAAAGTTTTTTTAAATTATTTCTGGTAGCTTTTCAAACCCAGCCCATAGCCTGGATGAAACTGTTCGCGTACCAGACGACCATGATATTGTTTATGGTTGCCATGATCCCTAAAAATTCGATAACTCGCTTGGTGAAGATCCATTTGACGGGAAATAACTTGATTAAGGGAAAGATAAAGAAAAGGCCAAGAATCAAGATTATTTTCAGGAGCAGGAGAGAAAAAATTCCGTAGTGTTCCAGAATTAATGCAGGAAGCGGGTTGAATTCTTCCCCGTAGGGCAGGGCATACCAGGTGGATGCCCAATCTCCTATTATGTAGAAAATGATGATAAATCTGACCTCGTGTACGAAAGAATGGAATGAAACTCTCGAATAGTTGAATTCCAATAGACCCCTCCCGGATAAATTTCTTTCTTTAATTCTAATGTGATTTTATTTTATCTGATTATATACTTACAGGAAACAAAAATATTGAAGAATTATTTTCCTTATCCCAACGATTTCCAAAAATTTGCAAGTTTTCCCGGGAAATATCAGGCTCTATTCGAAAATATCCTACAAAAATATCCTACAAAAATATCCTACAAAAATATCCTACAAAAATATCCTACAAAA
>JAENZL010000003.1:188566-190905 GCA_016841265.1 Methanobacteriota archaeon
ATCCTACAAAAATATCCTACAAAAATATCCTACAAAAATATCCTACAAAAATATCTGACAAAAATATCCTACAAAAATATCTGACAAAAATATCTGACAAAAATATCCGACAAAAAGATTCTACAGGAGAGAGTTTATTGCGTTGTACCTAAAATGAGGGTGGGTATCGAGTTCTTAGAGCTAATACCTTGATGATTCAAGTAATAGAAGGAATTGCTTTCCTCTACTCCGAAGGAGGCAGGGAGGGGTAGTTCACTGCCTCAGGTTAAAAGGTATTTACTTTTTGATCATAAGTTACAGAAAAACTGAACTTATTCAAAAAGATCGCTAAAAAGAATACCGGTACTTCCTATGTGAACGCAAGAAGGAAAAATGTTAAGGAATATTAGTCCGAAACCGAAAAGAACAGAGCTGGTAAAAATGATCAAAAACATACCCCAAACCCCAGGAGAAATTCCTCAAACCCCGGGGGAAACCCACGAACTACACCTGAACGCTGAGTCTCTTCTGGAACTAAAGAATGTCACGGTTGTCCGGGGAGGAAAACGGATTCTGGACTCGGTATCCCTTTCAGTGAAGCCGGGGGAACACGTGGCGATCATAGGGCCAAACGGCTCTGGCAAATCCTCCCTTATCAAGACTTTCACGAAGGAGTACCACCCCCTGGTAGGGGCAGAGGGCACTGTCCTGAAAATTATGGGCAAGAAGACCTGGCACGTTTTCGAGCTCAGGAAGATGCTCGGGATCGTCTCGGGGGATCTTCAGCAGACCTGCTGCCGCCCTATCAGGGTGCTGGACGTCGTGCTCTCGGGATTCTTCAGCAGCATAGGGATATATTACAACCACAGGGTCACTCCGGAGATGGAAGTCAGGGCAAGGGAAGTTCTCGCTTTCCTTGAGGTTGCCCGGCTGGCAGACAGGCTGATGAGCGAGATTTCCACGGGCGAAGCCCGGAAGGTTCTGATCGCAAGGGCGCTTGTCCATGACCCTCGGGTCCTTATCCTGGACGAACCCTCAAACAGCCTGGACTTAAAAGCCCTCCACACCTTCCGGGAGAGTGTCCGGAAAATCGCTCACTCGGGAAAGAGCGTTGTCCTCGTTACCCACGACCTCCAGGACGTCATCCCTGAAATCAGTCGTGTGATCCTTATAAGGGACGGACAGGTCTTCAGGGACGGTAAAAAAGAAGAAATCCTGACCGACGCCAACCTCTCGGAACTTTTTTCCCTCCCCGTAAAAGTCCTGGAAAATGAGGGGTACTATCAGGCCTGGACCTGATCAAAGTCAGGAAATAACAAACAGGTGCTGGAAGACGCGGGAGCCCAGGAGAATAACCATGAAGTTTTCCAGTGAAACGACTAACCCCATCCCTGCAACTGTTTTTCTGGTGAAATTCCAGAGCCTGGGAAAATTCTTTATTACCCTGTAAGACCTGAACAACAAAACCATAAACAGGAATTTGAGAAGCAGGACATGGAAAATCCCGTATTTTGCTATCACTATTGCAGGCAGGATATTTCCTTCAAAGCCGTATTCAAGGGCATACAGCGTTGTCATCCAGTCCCCAAGGACGTAAAATAGAATCACGTAGCGGACATCATATAAAAATGACGTGAGCTCTTCCTTATTTAGATAATCTAGCATGTACCATACCCCACTCCCCAAATTCAACAGACTCGCCTGGAAAAGCACACCCCCAGTGCCGGACGACCTGTGCTGAGATAACGATCTTCTGAAACGTCTTTACATTTCAGGTTTCCTGGCCTGTTTTGATGCAGCCAGCTATACAGCATACACTGGCAGGTAAAATTCAGGCCATCAAGCTTTCCCCACTCAACCTGATTATTATCCGATAAATTGGTTCAGGAAGGGTTCATTTTGGAACCCAACACTTGTAATCATTTTTGTATGTTCCGCTACTTAATACTTTTTATATATGGCTATCATCTATAAATTATTTAATTTTATCTCCGAAGGCGGGAAGACTCCTTCCTCGGAGGCCGCAGGCCGACAGGTGGGAGATGGGAGCCGTCAACTTCCCAACACTACAATAAAATAACTCTCTATTAATAATATAAGAATTTCCTTATATAACTTCAAAACAATTCGTAATGTTATGAAAAGGGGGAACGTGTACCGGATCTATCCGGATGATGAACAAAAGACGCTTATCGAAAAGCATATCGGATGCGTTAGATTCATCTATAACCGTTTCCTCCACATCAAAAAGGTTTTCTACGACAAATTCAGGATCAACATCTCCCTGACTGAACTTGACAAGTACCTTCCCATGTTCAAGGAAATCTATCCCTGGCTCAAAGAAGTCAATTCGCAGTCTC
>JAENZL010000032.1:0-5920 GCA_016841265.1 Methanobacteriota archaeon
ACCTGAAAGTGAGGAAGAACCCGAAAGTGATGAGGAACCCGAAAGTGATGAGGAACCTGAAAGTGATGAGGAACCTGGGAGTGAGGTAGAACCTGGAAGTGATGGGGGACCTGATTTAGTAATCGAAGAAATTAGCTGGGACCCTGCCAGCCCGAAAACCGAAGACGATGTCACTTTTTCCGTAAAGTACGGGAACCAGGGCAGCCTGAGTTCGGGAAAGGATTTTTACATCTGTCTGTATGTTGACGACTCCAGGCTCGGCTATGAGAAAGTTCCCGCCCTCCGGGCAGGGGAGAAAGCCGTCTATGAGTGTTCCTGGAAGCTTGACCGGGATCTGGAAGGGGGCAGCTACCAGGTTACGGCATATATCGATATGAAGGATAAAGCCGGGTATTCGGAGTACGTCGAGGAAGAAAGCGAGGCAAACAACGATTTTTCCGGCACGGTACAGGTCGAGAAAATCCGGAGTTCCGGAAAACTGGATATTTCGGTCGCGGATGATAGTACCGGGGAGCCGGTGGAAGGGGTTGAAGTTTATCTTGACAATACGTTTATCGGGTCCACAGATCCGGAAGGCTTTATCCGCAGTGAAGCTTTCCAGGGAGAAATTCATATCGTAAACGTCCTGCACCCCGATTACTTTGAATCGATGAAAGAGGTGGAAATGGGGTATGATGAAGTAACGGGTGTTAAAATGGAAATTGTCTGTGCAAAAGTTCCCCTGACTTTAAACGTGGAAGACTCTTTCGGGAAGCCTGTAAGCAATGCTGAAGTTTTTATCGGGAATAATTTTACGGGTTCGACCGATCTTGAGGGAGTTCTTGAAGTCCGGCTGCTCCAGGAAAGTGATGTGATGGTCAGGGTTGAGAAAGAAACATATTACCCGACCGAAGGGCACATACATGTGGGAAAGAGGGGTGATTTTTATACCCTGACCCTGAAGCAGGAAGACCCCAGGGCTCCCACGATAGAAGTTTCCGGGATTTCCGAACTTGGGGACGGGGATTCAATTCTCGAGGACGGGGAAGAGCTTGAACTGGACTTCTTCGTCAGGGATGAAAGCGGGATTAAAACCGTCCGGGTAGATATTGACGGCACCTTGATAGATACTTTCCACGAGGAAGGGGCTTACAAAACCGTTATGGGGCCTCTGTCGGCAGGGGAACACCTGATCGAAATCGAAGCCTCTGACCTCGATGAAAATGAACACAAAAACCACAAAGAAATCCCCCTGGAAGTTTCCGATAAAGGCCCGTCGGTAGCCTTCCAGTGCACTAAAAAAGAGCTAAATGTAGGGGAAACTGCTGTTTTCGACCTTGGAGTAATGAACCCCCTGGGGGGTAAAACTATGAACGTCCAGCTCGTAGTCAGGCCCCCGAGCGGGGTCTCGGTTTCAGGTTTATATTTCGTTTCCAGCGGAGGGGGGATGTATCAGGCTGAGTATACGCTTGAACCCGGCAGTGAGGTCAGGACCATCTCCCTTGAAATGATTGGCAATGAAGTGGGAATACACGATGTTGAAGCGGATGTCTTCTACTCTTTTGAGGAGGACAAAACCTATTCCCAGCATGATACCCTGAGCCTCGATATAAAGGCTTCAGACTCTCCTTATTCTTCTGGAGGGTCCCGGACCGTTGAAAGTTTTACGCCCGAATCTATTCTTGGCCCGGTTGAAGATTTTATTCCCGAATCCGTTAAAAGTTTTATTTCCGAAGCTCCGGTTTTCACGGGGCTGGTTTTTATTTTTGTGGTGCTCTTGCTGCTTAGCTTTTCCAGAAGAAAGGGATGAGGGGTAGTTTGAGCTCTTTTATTTCAGCTCTCTCATTCATTTTCTCCTCAAAACTCCAGGGGCTTTCTATCTCCACCAATAATCGTCTTCTTTCCGTCCCTGGAGATGTATTTCAGGGAAATGTTTCCTTCGGTGTCGTATTTGGTGAAGACAGTTGTGTTCTTGTCTTCGGACCACATGTATTCGAAGGTCGAGGTGCCTTCTTCACCTGTGCTTTCAAGAATGGCTTTGCAGAGAGTTTCCCCTTCGAATTCTTCTTTCCCGATTACGGTCATGTCAAGGGCTTTTTTTGTGATCGGGTTTGTGACCTTGATGTGGGAGCCAACCGGACACCATTCATCTTCCGGGGTTCCGGGGAGGTCTACTTCGATTTCCGTGTCGTTATCGGAGATTGAAAACTTCGTTCCGCCGTCACTGAGGCAGCCGGAGCTGAGCAGGGCGGCTGTAAGGAGTAAGATTACCAGGGTTGTTAGTGTTTGTTTTTTTGACAGGTTTCATCCCACCTTATATTTTCAGAGTTTTTCTTCCTGAGTACAGATGGGAAGTAACCAATAAAAAATTATTCTACTATTTCAGGCAATTTTTGGGCCAGGATATTTAGCAAAAAGAATATGCAGAGTTCTCTTAGTTTTAAATTCCTGTCCTATTATTTATTGGAAACATTTTTTAATTTTTCATTCATTAAACATATTCACACAATGCAGAAATTCTCTATTAATGCAATCTTTTTTGTACTTTCATTCATTAAACATATTCACATAATCCGGAAATTCTCTATTAATGCAATCTTTTTTGTACTTTCATTCATTAAACATATTCACATAATCCGGAAATTCTCTATTAATGCAATCTTTTTTGTACTGAATATCCAATATCATACTGAATATCCAATATCATACTGAATATTCAATATCATACTGAATATCCAATATCATACGGATCATAAAAATAATTTGACATGAAGGGGAAGTGTTCAGTATTAACTTTGGTGCAGGGAAGGCTGACGTGGATGTATTTTCCTGGATGAAGCAGCTCCTCTCAACCAGCCCGGAGCCCATATTCAGGGTGGGAAAAGATGGGACTGTGCTCTATGCGAACGAGGCAGGTGCTCCTTTGCTTGAGATCTGGGGTATCCGTACAGGAGAAAAACTTCCTGAAAATGTTGCATGTTTTGTCCGAAAAGTCCTCCGGGGGAGGAAGCCCCGGAATTTGGTGGTAAAAGGAGGGGAAAAGGAATACTTCCTCATGTTCAAACCTCTCGATGAGGAATTCGTACACATCCACGGGCTAAACCCCGGTTCCCGGAAACCGGACGAAGAAACGCCGCGCCTGCAAGAACACCAGCAGCAAGTTCTTTCCAGGTTGGGGGGACTGTCTCTTTCATCAGCAGGCCACCAGAATCTGCTGGATAAAACCGCAGCTATGGTTGCCTCTGTCCTTGAAGTCGAATCCTGCAAAATTCTAAAGCTTCCTCAAAAACTTCACTCCCCGACAACTGCGCAGTCTCCTGCAGAGCATGAGTTTGCCGGAGGGATCAGCATTCCCTTCAAAATTCAGGGCGCATCCCCCCGGGTGATAACCCTGTACAGTAGAAAGCAAAGGGAGTTTACCCCGGAAGATGTACACTTTCTGGTGGTTGTCCTTACCCTGCTAACTAAAATTCTCGAATACGGGAAGTTTGACAGGAAACTCCAGAACAGGATACTATTTCTTGAGACCCTGCTAGATATCATCCCTTCTCCGGTCTTTTTCCGGGACCTGGACGGTGTTGTTTCCGGGGGTGTCAACGAACTTTTTTCCCGGCATGTAGCGGACTTTTCCAGGGGGACAATTCCGGGGCATTCCCTGCCTGAACTGGAAGAAGTGCTTCAAAAGGAACTTCCTGAATTTTACAATAAAAATGCCGGAACCATTTCGGGTGAGGACCCGGAGCATCTGGGGGTAATGGTGGACATCAGCGAGCTCAGGGAGAACAGGGAAGCTTTGAGGGTGGCCCTTGAAGTGCAGAAAGTCCTCTGGACCGTTATCAACAACAGCCCTGCCGTGGTCTTTGTCTGGCGAAATGAGGAAAACTGGCCTTCGGAATTCGTATCCGAAAACGTGTCCCAGTTCGGGTACTCGGTTGAGGACTTCACCTCCGGAAAGTTCCTTTACGGGAACATAATCCACAGGGAAGATATTGACAGGGTCTGTGCCGATCTCGACCGCTGTATTGAGGAAGAGTATGAAAGTTTCAAGATGGAGTACCGGATATTCACAAAAGAAGGGGCACTGCGCTGGGTTGACGAAAGGACTTTTATCCAGAGGGATGCGGAGGGCAACGCCACTCTTTTACAGGGCGTGGTCATTGACATCACCGAGAGGAAAGTCGCGGAAGAAGCTCTTGCGAAAGCCGAGCAGCTCCGGAAAAAGGAGATCAACCACAGGATCAAGAACAATCTGCAGATCGTCTCCTCCCTCCTTGACCTTCAGGCGGAGAAATTCAGCGATGAGAAAGTTGTTGAGGCTTTCCGGGAAAGTGAAAACCGTGTCGTGTCAATGTCCCTTATCCACGAAGAGTTGTACGAGTCCGGTGACCTGGACTCCCTCGATTTTAGCTCCTATATCCGTAAATTGATCGCGGACCTACTCAAGTCATATAACGTGGGGAGTTCTGAGATCCGTCTGCATCTGGACGTAGACAGGGTAGTCCTCGGAGTTGACACGGTAATTGCACTGGGAATCATTATCAATGAACTGTTTACCAACTCTCTGAAGTACGCTTTTCAGGCAGGAACCCGGGGAGAAATTCATATCTCACTGCTCAGGGAGGGAAGCGGGGGGGATGAAAGCCCGGGTAAAGCCGGGGTCAGCGCAAACATTCAAAACAGCTCCGGAATATATGACCGCTTCATGCTTGTTTTTTCAGATAACGGGAAGGGTTTTCCGGAGGGAATTGATTTCAGAAACCCGGAGACCCTGGGTTTGCAGCTTGTGAATGCTCTGGTGGACCAGATAGAAGGTACTATTGAGATGGAAAGAGGGGCAGGCACAAAGTTTATTATCAGGTTCAGGGACGAACTTCAGGAGAGCAACCGGAGATTGATGTCGGAAGTTTAAAATCTTGAGAGCCCTTTCATGAACCCTTGAGTTTTATCTTTCAATCGCCATATTGACTGCCTTTTTGTTTCCAGGAGCCTTTGTAAGCGCATATGCTAAGTCAAGCCTATCAAAGTCAGCTCGGTCGAAGTCAAGCCTGAGGTTCTTTATTTTCTGGTCCTCAAATTCCAGTACCCCAGCCTGCTTTGATAAGATTTCACTGCCATCGTGGAGTTTTGTCTTCAGGGTAAATTTCCTGAAAAACAGGCTACCTCCGACAAATCCGTTTTCAGGGATTATCCGGAGTTCGGCAAAGTAACCGTAGATAAATTCCATCCACTTTTTTGCCTCGGTTTTCCCCTTTATCTTCTTTCCGGAGAGGAAGATCTCACAGTTTTCATTGAAATATGAAAGTATTGTTACGGTGTCTTTTGCTTCAATTGCTTTGTCTATCCGCAGCGTTATTTCATGCATGGTTTCAGACATTGATACTCCCCAATTACGTACTATTACTCTGTCCCAACTTCTAAATATATTTTTCGATGAGTCTGGAGGGTGATTGAAAAGTAAGGTGATTGAAAAGTAAGGTGATTGAAAAGCAAAATGTAAAATAATCGCAATAAACTGAATTACATTTTACATTTCGACCCCCCCCCTTCAAAATAGAACATAATTTTTTTATTTGCAATGTTAGTTACGGTTTACATTTCGACCCCCTTTCAAAAATATGGTCATTTTTGCAACAACTGAATACATTTATTAGATCTGTAGTGGACACAAGCTCAAAAAAATCAATGATTTTTGCTGAATCCCACAATTCTCCAAAAACTCCAGATGAAATTCATAAAAAATGCTGAGAAGTTGGCATATTTTTCAGCGATATCTCATGGAAGGTCGAATAATTAATTCAGAAAAAAGGGCAAAATGGGCACTGAACTGTGTTAATAAAAAAATTAAGTCGGTTTTTTGGGAGGGGGTCGAAATGTAAATTACATCTCTGCTTCTTTGCATCTTTTGCTTCTTTGCATCTTTTGCTTCTTTGCATCTTTTGCT
>JAENZL010000032.1:6020-11240 GCA_016841265.1 Methanobacteriota archaeon
TGCTTCTTTGCATCTTTTGCTTCTTTGCATCTTTTGCTTCTTTGCATCTTTTGCTACTTTCACCTTATTTTTTGACTTTCTTTACATTTTTTATACACTTTTGAGCATTTTTCAAAATCAAGGCAATAAATTTAATATATTCTTCCTGCACATTTTTATTTACTTAACTATTATAGTGCATTACTTTTTAAAAGCAAACAGGCAATTTTTGAAAAATATTTTTATTATGTGTTCATAGGCTTTTTGGACCTCCGGCATATGGCCGGAGTTGAAGGGCCTGAAATAGAGGTATATCATGGACTTTAAAAAATTCTATAGAACAGTAATCCCTCTTGCAATCCTTATCGTACTTTTTTCAGGGTGTATAAGCTCTCCGGAGGAAGTTGTGGAGGAAGTTGGGACAGAGCTTGGGGACGTCTCCGACACGGAAGCTTCCCTGCCGGTGCCCCCGGAGGAAAACGTGGTTCCGGCTCCGGTTGACAATGCCAATGGCACTGTTGACGAGGAGGTAGGGGAATTAGAGGAAAGCGGCGAAACAGGTGATACCGGAAACGGGGAGCTTCCCTATACCACAAGGTCCTTTTCGGATGCTGAAGGGCAGGATGAAACAGTAAAGGTCGGGGCGTTTAATATCCAGGTATTCGGAGTCACCAAAGCCTCAAAACCCGAAGTCATGGAAGTCCTTGCGCAGATCATACGCAACTACGACGTCGTTGCGGTCCAGGAGATCCGGGACAAATCCCAGACTGCCCTCCCTCAGCTTGTCGATACCGTGAACCGTGAAGGGGCAAACTACGAGTATGTGGTGAGCGAACGGCTGGGCAGGACCACAAGCAAGGAACAGTATGCCTACGTGTATAACAGCAGCAGGCTCAGGCTTGCAGGAGAGCCTCATACCTACCCCGAACCCGAAGGTACGGACCCCTTCCACAGGCAGCCTTATATTGCCGGGTTCGAGGTGCCGGAGGAAAACTTCAGTTTTGTCCTGCTCACAATTCACACCGATCCGGACGAGGCTGAAGAAGAAATAAATTCCCTGGACGAGGCTGTTGAATACGCCCGGACTGCCTACCCCCTGGAAGACGACTTCATCCTGATGGGTGACCTTAACGCTGACGGCTCATATTACGATGAGGATTCCCCGGGCGACCTTAGCGGTCCTGAATACAACTGGCTGATAAACAACAGCCTGGACACCACAACAAAGGCAACCGATTACACCTATGACAGGATAATCGTAAGCGAAGGTGCAGAGTCCCAATTCACCGGGGATGTCGGAGTTTTCAGGTATGATCTGGCTTATAACCTTAGTTATGATGAAACGATTGCCGTTTCCGACCACTATCCCGTTTATGCCGAATTCCTCTCCTCCGGGGATGATTTTTAAGGAGAAGCAATTAAGAGAAGCATTTAAGAGAAGCAATTAAGAGAAGCAATTAAGAGAAGCAATTAAGAAAATGAGTTCCAGGGAGGAGAGCTTTGAAATTTATACTCCCCTCCTGCTTATTTAATTGTTTTAGAGGTCCCTGCCTTTTTTTGGGTTCGGATAACCGGATCTTCATTTCCTCGATATTGAAGAAATTCCATCATTACTTTTATATTTCTCTAGTTATCCTGGTATGCGACGGCTCACATGGGCCAAAATTTTTATATGTTTTAAGCTCGAATTAACTACTAACTTTATTAAATTTTATCATGCCTTGGGGGGAGTAGCTAGGGTACTGGATATAATTTTGGATATTCAATTTTATCTATTCTTATCTCTGAGTTGAAAATATAATTTCAAAACATTTATAATACAATTATAAAAATATGAATAGTCAATAATTAAAATAATTATTAAGTTACATACTATCCCGAATATGTTAAGTGATGAATTAATAACTGCAAAAGGGGCTCCTGATTCATATGTCTCTGGTGCTGTAAGGTAAAAAATATTTTGGCATGGCGATATATAATGAAGAATATACTGGTAGTTGAAGACAATCCTGTGATAATGGAACTTGTCAGGACCCTACTGACATCATTTGGTTATGGCCATACAGGGGCAGAAGATGGGTTTGAAACTCTGAAAGTTGTAACAGAAAGTGATTTTGATCTTATCTTGCTGGACATACAACTTCCAGGAATGGACGGACTTGAAGTCCTCAAGAGGCTTAAAGAAGATTCTAAAACCGATAATATTCCCGTTATTGCTCTGACAGCCCATGCCATGTACGGGGATGAACAGAAGTTTCTGAGAGCAGGGTGTAGCGGCTATGTTTCGAAACCTATTGACATTCCAGGGTTTAAATTGTTGCTGGAAAAGTTATTGCCTGATACTGAAGCCTGACACTAAAATCCGATACTGAATAAGATACTGAATAAGATAATGAATTGTTTGAGATAAGGGATAAAAAAAGTGTCCATAAAAAACGATTTTTCGCCTTGCGGGGGTTGTGTGATGCAGAGTTTTTCCAGAGTTCAGTTCTCAAAAACACTAAGTGAATTGTTCCTAATTTTGACTGTAGGTCTTATCTTTACAATAATTGCTTCAAATTATAACCTTTTTGAATCTGTAGTGGCATTTGTCGAGCAGTCTAACAGGTGGGAATTGGGGGGCTTGCTAACTCTTTCGGTTTATCTTTCCTTCGGGCTTGGGGTTTTTTCCCTGAGACGCTGGATGGATACGGAAAACGCCCTTGCCCTTCACAGGATAGCCGAGGCTAACCTCAGGGAAAAAGACGAAAGGTACAGAGCCCTGTTCGAACAGTCCAATGACTCAATCATCATTTCGGACGGCAAATGGGTGCTGGATATCAATGAAAGGGGCAGGGAAGTCCTGGGTGTTGACCGGTTCGACACCGGGAAAGTTTCCCTTATGTCCCTGGTTCCCGGAGAGTATCTCCCCGAAGCCCGGGAAGCCCTGAAAGTGACATGCGAGAAGGGTTCTTCATGCTTTGAAATGAAGTACCTGAAATCGGACGGGAAGCTTATTGACGTGGAGGTCAGTTCGTCCCTCATACATAACGATGAAAGGCTGGTCCAGATTGTTGCCCGGGACATAAGCTCCCGCAAAAAAGCCGAAAGGTGGGAGCAGGAAAGCAGGGAGAGGTTGAAAACAATAATTGATAATACCCTCTGCGGCATTTTGCTTATTGAGGCCTCCAGCAAAAAAATAGTGGACGCAAACCCTGTTGCAGTGACTACTCTCGGGATGTCCGAAAAAGAACTTTTAGGGGAAATCTGCCACCGTTTCCTTTCCCCGGAAGAAGAAGATAAATGCCTTTCCTTTGACCCGAATCATCCTTCAGCCGTGGCCGAAAGTTCTCTCCGGAATGCCAGAGGAGAACCCGTTCCCATCCTGAAGAGTGTGGTGCCCGTGTCCATCGGGGGAACCGCTTACTTTGTAGAGAGTTTCATTGACCTTTCCGAACGCAAAAAAGCAGAAGAAGAACTGCTTCAGGCGAAGTTTGCCGCCGAAGGGGCCAACCGTGCAAAGAGTGAATTCCTTGCAACCATGAGCCATGAACTGAGGACCCCCCTTACCGCAATCATCGGGTTTTCGGACCTGATGCTAGGAGGCATGACCGGGGGACTCGATGAGCAGAACATGCGTTTCCTCAAAAATATCTCCAACAGTGGCATACATCTCCTTGCGCTGATCAATAACATCCTCGACCTCTCGAAAATCGAAGCCAGGAAAATGGACCTTGAAATTGAGAACTTCTCTGTCCCCGAGGTCTTTGCCGACACCAGGACCGTAATAACTCCCCTCTCCCTGAAGAAAAACATTTCAGTAGACTTCGATGTGAAACAGGGCTTTTTTATCAGTGCCGATAGGGTCCGCTTCAAGCAGATCCTCTACAATCTTGTGAGCAATGCAATCAAGTTTACCCCGAATGAAGGGTCCGTGAAAGTTTCGGCTTTTCGATGCGAAGACAGGGTCCGGGTAAAGGTTGAGGACACCGGGATCGGGATTGCAAAAGAAGATATGGAACACCTGTTCAGGCCCTTTAAACAGATTGACTCGGCAACCAACCGCCATTATGAAGGCACAGGCCTCGGGCTGGTCCTTGTCAGGAAGTTTGTTGACCTGCACGGAGGCTCTCTCCATGTGGCAAGTGAGCTCGGGAAAGGCTCCTCTTTCATGTTTGAATTGCCGCTACGGTGCACCGGAAATGAGAGAATACCGGGAGGGAATAACGAAGGTGCAAAGTCTATCAGGGCTGCCAAAACAGGGACCTCCGGAAATGCTGCCGAAACAGGGCTTTCAGGTATTGAAGGCAGCGAAGTTGAGGGGAAGATTGCGGATGAGACTGAAAAAGGTCCGAAAATCCCGGAAATTATCGAACCTGAAGGTTCCCTCGGTTCCGAACCGCTGGTGCTTGTTGTCGAAGACGATGAAATGTCCCGGGAACTGCTCGTTATCACATTAACGGAGGCAGGTTACAGGGTGGCTCAGGCTTCCAGCGGGAAACAGGCCCTTTTGCTGGCCCAGGAGTTGAAACCTTTCGTGATCACCCTGGACATCATGATGCCGGAGATGAACGGCTGGGTGGTGCTCAAGGACCTGAAAGAGGATGCTGCAACGGCTGAAATCCCTGTGCTGGTAATTTCCATGGATGACGACAGGAACTGCAGCATGCTCTGGGGCGCATTCGATCATCTGGTAAAACCTGTTGAAAAAGGAGTGCTGCTCTCCTCCCTGGACCTCATGAGGGAAAGGGCCGATATAACAAACCCGAAAATCCTCGTTGTTGACGACGAGGCCGCAATAGTTGAGCTTATGGTCTCGATGGTCGAGAATAGCGGTTATGAAGTTAGCCGGGCATATGGGGGTCGGGAAGCAATTGAAAAGACCATAAATGAGCATCCTGATGCCCTTATTCTTGACCTGATGATGCCAGAGGTTTCCGGCTTTGACGTAATCCAGGCCCTCAAGCGGAATCCGGATACGGTGGATCTCCCGATCATAGTCTGCACCGCAAAGGACCTCACAAGCGAGGAAAAAGAAATGCTCAACAGCAATGTTTCATATGTCATGCAAAAAGGGGACCTGAGCAGGGATAACCTTATTGCCTTCATCAGATGCGTTGAACGCAGTGCTGAAACATGCAGGTGCTGTGGCAGGTAATAAAAGCGGAGTTGGATATTTCGGCTCCGTAGTTTCAACATCCTGCCTTCTACATCCTGCCTTCTACATCCTGCCTTCTACATCCTGCCTTCTACATCCTGCCT
>JAENZL010000032.1:11250-14709 GCA_016841265.1 Methanobacteriota archaeon
CTACATCCTGCCTTCTACATCCTGCCTTCTACATCCTGCCTTCTACATCCTGCCTTCTACATCCTGCCTCTAAGAAAGCCACTACATGAAAACCGGGGAAGGGATTTCTGCAAAACTCTTTTTAGGGATTTTGATTTTGTTTTTATCCTTAATTTGATTCATTTTTTAGGGAGCTTGCAGGGGGTTTTCCCCTCTGAGGGGCATTGCTGCAAAAAAAGTTATTGATGCTTTATTATTATTCAATGGGTTTATATCGATCTATTTCGATAAAAAAGCCTTAAAAAACGCTTATTATATAATTAAATTGCATAATAAAGGATCATTTTTATAGATAGAGGCTGATACTTCTTTAATTATAAAATAAAGGATGTTAGGGACTAATCAACTCTGGATGTTCAAAAAAGAACTTCCGGTTGGTTCTGGATACCTCGATGGGGGGAATTATGAGAAAATCGTACATAATACCTTTAGCGGTAGTACTACTATTTTGTTTCATTGCACATGCGGCCGATGTTGTGCCTACTGATATCATGCAGCCTGGGACGCAGCCTGGAGAAATTGAAAAACTTCTGGTTGTTGATACCTGCAATAGTTGCCACGGAGAATATGACCGGGATGTGGAACCTGTATATAACTGGCGGGGCAGCATGATGGCAAACGCAGGGCGTGACCCGATTTTCTGGGCTACTCTTGCAGTGGTGGAACAGGACTTCGATGGGGCGGGTAACCTCTGTATACGCTGCCACAGCCCTACCGGATGGCTCGCCGGAAATGCCATACCCACGGACGGGTCCGGCCTGATGGAGGTGGATGAGAACGGGGTTGAATGCGGCCTTTGTCATAAGCTGACGAATCCGGATAATTCGGAGCATATTGGCGTGCAGACCGAGCCTTTCTGGGCAAATAACGAAGGGGATCCGGGTTGGAATACCGGAGATCCGGTCGTTGCTTATTACGGGACAGGGATGTATGTCCTGTGGGGTAGAATACACAGGATGGGGCCGTATGGCGATGCCAAACCCAAGCATGCTTATATGCAGTCCCAGTTCCACCGTTCGGTTGACTTCTGCGGGACCTGCCATGATGTATCCAACCCGGCCGTGGGGGACCTTGCGATCGGTAACGGAGCGCAGGAAGATTCCGAACCTGTGGACTATAATGGGACCCCCGGTGCACCTGTAGAAGACAAGGCAGCTTTCAACAACTTCCCTTACGAATACGGGATTGTAGAAAGGACCCAGAGTGAGTATAAATCCGGGCTTCTTTCCCAGACCAGGGTCTCAGATTACGACACCCTTCCTGTGGACCTCCAGGCAGGTGCGATTAAGGCTGCTTATGACAGCGCCCAGGCAGCAGGCACCGGTGGAAATTATTCAGATGGTACTGTACGGTACTTCAGCTGCCAGACCTGCCACGAGCCCCCTGTAACCGGTTATGGGGCTAACAAGCCCGACACCCCGGAACGAACGGACCTCCCGCTTCATGACATGACAGGCGGCAACTACTGGGTCCCTGATGCGATAAGGTATCTTGACTCCCAGAACCTGCTCAGGCTTGGCGGAGGGCTTACGGCTACTCAGCGTGCAGCACTGGAGGACGGAAAGGACCGGGCCGGGATACAGCTTGAGAATGCAGCCGTCCTGAATGTGACTGACAATACCCTGAAAGTCATAAACACTGCAGGGCACAAGCTTCCCACGGGATATCCTGAGGGACGCAGGATGTGGCTGAACATCAAATGGTATGATGAAAAGGGAAACACCCTTCCCCGGGAAGATGGGGCATACGGTCCGATCCAGCTCCAGATGGACCTTGATGGAGATGGGAAGAATGACACGGTTGATACGATCCTGGACCTCAAGGGCAATAACACAAAAATATACGAGTGCTACCCTGCCATAACGCAGGAGTGGGCAGCCCAGCTCATGGCTTTAAACTCGTCGGAAGATATACCGTTAAGCTTTAACCGTACTACAGGTGATGTGAAATTAACCCTGGGAGAGCTTGCGGATCAGGAAGAAGGCAACTACAGTAAGACCTTCCACTTTGTCCTGAACAATCAAATTGCGATGGATAACCGTATCCCGCCCTATAGAATGGATTATGACGAAGCAAAACTCAGGAATGCCCTTCCAAAGCCTGCGGATCAGTACGGGAGTCCGGAGTCCGGAGGAATATATAATTACTGGGACGAAATTACCCTTAACCCCCCGGAGGGGGCTGCAAGGGCTGAAATAAGGCTACTCTACCAGCCCACCAGCTGGGAATATGTACAGTTCCTTTACCTTGCCAACGACGGCTCGGTTCCGTTCCTGGCAGAAGAGGGAGATAAATTACTGGATGCCTGGCTGAATAAAGGCATGGCAGAGCCCTATGAGATGGCAGCTACAACATGGACCGCTTCGACAGCAGCTCCGGCTACCGAGCTCTTATTTAGTGAGCTGGAGACTTTGTCCGTTGACAGGAAAGGCAACCCGGTTGGGCAGAGTAACACATTTGCCCAAAAGGATACAGTGGGCATAGGAGTTGAAGTCGCGGATTCTACAGGCTCCCCAGTTTCAGACGCCATTGTGTTCCTGAGCATCCTTGACCCTGAAGGTAAAGAAGTAACTTCTCTCCAGGGCCTTACTGACGAAAGCGGGCAGACTGTTATTACGTGGAAAACCTCAAAGAAACAGGGGGCTGGAGAGTACACAGTTATAGTGACCGATGTGCTTATGGACGGATATCTCTATGATTTGGAGGACAAGGTGACATTTAACATAGAATAAGGAGCTCATGAGCTTTTGAAAGCAGGAGTTTGCCTTAAATGAATTTGCTTATAAAGGGGAATTTTTTCTCTCCCTTTATCTTTTCTTTTACTTTTTTTCCCCGAAACATCTATCGTGGAATACAAACTTTGTTTACCAGACCCCGTTACTCAGAGGGAATATAATACCTGCCATAAAGCTTAAAAACCGATAGCATCCTTCCGGATGCCCGGAATATGTAGGGCAGGAATCGGGTCGGCAAGGGCGGCTCCGGTAAAGTGCTCGATATTATATTTTGGCGTTCCCAGTCTTCTTTTGATTTTTAGTGTCATGCTTTGTAGCGAATGTTTTATCGCAGTACCGCTAAAAAACAATGTTTCTATCGCTGTTTTTTTATACCATTACTTACATATATAGAATTGGTCCATAGGGCTAGTCCCAAATGTATGAAGAAGACGTACGAAGTAGGTATGTAACTTAAATAAGTAGTAACTTGAGTAAGTAGTAACTTAATTGAGTAAGGACTTAAATAAGTATTAACTAACTGAGTACAGAACGAAACTACATTAAATTGGACATCAAGTAAGGTAAATTAAGTAAGGTAAATTAAGTAAAGTAAATTAAGTAAGGTAAATTAAGTAAGTAAATTAAGTAAGTAAATTAAGTAAAGTAAATTAAGTAAGTAAATTAAGTAAAGTAAATTAAGTAA
>JAENZL010000032.1:14809-26699 GCA_016841265.1 Methanobacteriota archaeon
AGTAAATTAAGTAAAGTAAATTAAGTAAGTAAATTAAGTAAAGTAAATTAAGTAAAGTAAATTAAGTAAAGTAAATTAAGTAAAGTAAATTAAGTAAGTAAATTAAGTAAGTAAATTAAGTAAGGTAAATTAAGTAAGGTAAATTAAGTAAGTATTAAATAATTGAGTAAGGACTAATGAATACAGAAATAAATTGCATTAAAACTACATTAAATTGGGACCAGGCCTTATGGATCACCCTTTAAGGGTTTTTTCAGTTCATTAATTCTTGGTTAACTCCTTTTAGTTTTAGACTATAATTCCTTCAACCTACCAGTTTTTCCTGTTTGTTTCAACCCTATGGAGCTTCCGGTTTATTTTTAGCTTTCAAAACTTCATGCTTTAAGGCTGTAACTCCGGTTTTCACACTGCATCTTTACCCCCCGTTTCCCTGAATCCGATCTTGAACTTCGTTCCGCTTCCCCTTTCAAGCTCGATACTGCCTTCGATTTGCTCTACGAGGGTGTTTACAAGTTGGAGACCCAGGGACGCGGTATCCCTGAAATTGAGGGCTTCCGGCAGACCAACCCCATCGTCCGAAATGATAAGAGTAAATTGGGGGCCAAGATCATTTCCTGCCCTGTAGAGTTTGACCCGGATTTCCCCGTTTCTTCTTTCGGGAAAGGCATGTTTTAAGGAGTTGGAAACAAGTTCATTGACAATGATCCCGAGGGGAATTGCGGTGTCCATCCCAAGGGACACATTCTCCAGGTCCAGCTTTAAATGGATGTCTTCATCTCCCACTTTGTAGGACCTGATGAGGTCAGTTGCCAATTTCCGGAGATATGCCGTAAAATTAAGGGTTTCCACGTCCCCGTTTTCCCCTGTTTTGTAGAGTTCCTCGTGGATCAGGGACATTGACACCACGCGGTTCTGGCTGTCCCGGAAGGCTTCAATAACTTTCCTGTCTTCGAAATGTTCGGCCTGAAGGCTGAGCAGGGAAGAAATCACCTGGAGGTTATTTTTAATCCTGTGATGAATTTCTTTTTTGCGGATTTTCTCGGTTTTCAGGAGGGCTTCTTCCGCCTTTTTTCGTTCGGTGATGTCGAGCAGTACGCCTACTATTCCTATTATATCCCCTGCGACATTGCTGTAGGTGGCTTTGTGGATCAGAAAATCCCTTACTTTTCCGTCTTCGGCACACCTTATCTTCACTTCATGGGGCAGGCCTTTTCCTTTTTCCAGCAGCAACCGGTCAAAACGTTTGGAGATACGGATCATTTCCTCCGAAAACTCCTCCTTAAACTCATACATGGAATGCCCTATGACTTCCTTTTTCGGAAGGCCAAGGACGTGTCCGGCAAACATCTCATTGCAGCCCTGGTAGATGTAGTCCACGTTCCTGTAAAACACGGGAGCAGGGATTGTATCAAGAAACGCTTCCAGGAAATTTATGTTATTTTGAAGAGCCCTTTCAACCTGCTTGCGCCCGGTAATTTCCCTGGAAAGCATTTCGTTTGTTTTCGTCAGTTCTGAGGTCCTTTCCCTGACAAGTTCTTCCAGGTGCTCCTGGTACTGTTTCAGTTCTTCTTCAACACGCATGCGCTCGATTTTTTCTGCAAGCAAAAAAGCCACCGAACTGAGAAAATATGCATCTTCTTCGGTAAACTTCCTTTTTTTCCTGCAGTGGGCGGCCAGTACTCCAAAGGGTTTTTCCAGACTGCCTATGATGACACTGACCCCGCTGACCACCCCGTGCTCTTTCAGGATCTCCGGAGGACTGAAGCGCCTCTCTTGCTCAATGTCTTCAACCATCACGGCCCCGTTCGAAAGCAAAGTATACCCGGCCTGTGACTCTTTTTTCCCTTCAACTATGGCTTTTCCTACGGTCCCTGACTTCCACCCGAACCCTGCCCTGAGCAGGAAGTCCCCGTCCGGAAGGAGTTCCAGGATCTTGCAGTATTCGAGTTCAAGGGTCCGGGCGACCAGCTTTACGCTTTCGTCCATGAAGCCCTGAAGACTTGCGCAGGTAAGGGCCATCATACCCATTTTGTGGAGCGTATCACGCTGTTTTTCTTTGATGCGGAGCTTTTCCTGCATTTTTTTTTGGCCGGTGATGTCGAATCCGTAAATGTTTACGTATTCGTCTCCATTCAGGGGGTAGAAAGCGACAAGGTATACCTTTTCTCCTGCTTTAACTTCCAGTTTTTCCGGGCTGTTCCTGGAAATCACTTCTCGCACCACGCTTCCGATGGATGACGGCAGCTCTTCCCCTACCCTAACTCCCCACTCGTGCAGCAGGGGGTCACTTGCCCTGTTTGCGTAAATGAGCCTTCCTACTTTTCCAGCGCGGAGCACCGGATTCGGGTTTATCGATGGAAACTGCTCCATTACCGTTCTCGTATTTTCCCTCTTCAGGCTGACAACCCCTTTAAAGTCCTCTCGATCCCCTAAATGTTGTGATCCAGGTCTTTTACCTGAACCCGGAATACCTTATTTTTCGAAGTCCGATTAGCAATAATTTCCCATAACCCGGTCCTATTGTGCGTATATATTATGCGCATATTGTGTGCAGAATAAGTTTGAAGAAATGTTTCTTGAATTTACTGGCTGGTTCCGTATTCTTGCTCACGTTATATATATTTTCACACTTATAATTTTTACCTGCAGGACCCTAATAGGGTATCTTCCCTGATCCCCTTAAGTGTGCGTTTCTTTTGTACTTCTATAATTTTCGGAACTACTGTCCATATCCAAAATTACATAATAGGATGATGGTCATATATGCAATGTAACTAACAGAATCCGGAGGGTATGAATACGAGCACGAACGACAACTTAAAGGAAGCCTTTGCCGGGGAGTCCATGGCAAACAGGAAATACCTGGCTTTTGCAAAGAAAGCCGATGAAGAAGGTTTAAAACAGGTCGCCAGGCTTTTCAGGGCCGCGGCTGCTGCGGAAACGGTACACGCCCACAACCACCTTGGAGTCCTGGGGGAAATCAAAAGTACCGGGGAAAACCTGAAATGGGCGATTGAAGGTGAAACTTTCGAATTCAAAGAGATGTATCCTGCCTATATAGAGGAAGCAAAAAAGGAAGGGAACAAAGATGCTGCCTGGAGCTTTAACCTGGCAAACCAGGTGGAGCAGATCCATGCAGGGCTCTACAAAAAAGCTCTTGAGAACCTGGGCAGCAATGAGGAAGTCGATTACTACGTCTGCAAGGTCTGCGGAAATACCGTGGAAAATGAACCTTCCGGAAAGTGCCCTATCTGTGGAGCGCCAGCATCCGATTTTGAAAAAGTAGATTGAATAATCCGGATTTCCGGGTCTCTTCAACTTTTTACGGAAAGCTTTAATCTGAGGGAATTTCTTCCTGTTTCATGCTGTTGAAGAGAACCCTGGCCTGATTTTTTTCTTTTTGTTGTTTTACTTTGCTTTTTCCTTTTGCTTTTTCCTTTTTCTGCTTCACTTTTATGCTTTACTTTTCGACTTCGCTTTTTCGCTTCATTTTTGGGATGGAAAACCAATGGACTGGTTACAGGTGAATATTTCCACCTCCCTCCTAATTTAAAATACATAATAATTTATTTACTATATAGTTAATTAGGACAATCTATATAAATAAGGTCATTCATTATGTATGTGTGGAAAACACCATACTTAATAAAACAAATGACTATAAAAGAAGGTGATAAAAAATGGAAAACCTCAGAAATTTAATTATAGAAAATGTAGCAATGTTCAGGGAAGCATTTCCGACAAGGTCCTGTTCAAGCCCGGATCTGATTTCAGCAATTTCGCATGACCATCCGTTTACCTACGGCCAGGTCGAAAACGAGATTGAAAAGCTGGTCCATGAAGGGGTTCTTGATACAGAACTCTCCGACAGCTACAGCGTAAAGCTCGGCTAAGAAAATTGCCGCATAACTGAACCGCCTGACAAATAGAACCGCTTGAGAAACAAATTGCTTACAGGAATTGCCTGTTTTTGTGCATTCCGTAACTCAGATTCAGAAATGAGAAATTGCTTTCTCTCTGACTCCCCCCTTTTGTATTCCATCTTCAGGTTGCAGAAAAGTTGCAATGAGCTATTATCCATGAGCACTTCTTAATGGGCTGATCCCGAAATTCCTGGCTTTTTCTACCCGGATTCTATCGTTTTAAAACTATTCACTTGCATTACATCATAATAAATATTATTTTAAAATTATATCCTAATAAAAATATTTATCTATGTATGTCTCCTTACCCATTTTATGTTAAAATTCATTAGATCTCTTGCCGGTCTACTTTTGGTAGGGCTGTGCCTTGGGTTTACCAAATTGCTTCTGGATACAATTCCCTGCTCTTAAGATAGCCAGCGGCTTAAAGCCCCTTTTATCCGGCTCCTTTTAATGCCGGTTGTTCATTTCTTGTCGGATAAGGCACACTTTCTTAACTTAAATGGCATTTTCAAAAGTGTCCAATATTTGTAAAAAGCTTTGCCGTTTTACGCCCGCGTTTCATAGTTACTGGTTTTGTTGCCAGTTCTTATTTTTGAAGGCCAACTTTTAATATTATGTCATGATAAGAAAATTTATGTGTAATGAGCCTTATCATCTTTTATGCTAAGATTGATAGGGGCTATTGCTGGTTTACTATTGGTCGCTCTGGGATTATGGTTTATTAAAATGCTTTTAAATACAATGCCAGTTCCGGGAAGTTAACAATTAGTTTATGCTATCTTCCATGATTGGTTTTCCCCTAACACCGTTCAAATCCCAACAACTTTTATAAGTGGGCATTCCCCGTAAGCCCCCTTCTTCTTATAATGCCGCTTTGCATGTTCCACAAGCAGGGCATGATATTCCTGATATACAACAGGGTCATCGGGCAGGTTTTCTTCAAAAAGAGCTTTAATTTCGTCGTATTTTGCCTTTTCCCCGGCCAGGCCCAGGTTAGCCGTTATTCTTCTGGTGTAGGCATCAACGACAAAGGAGGGCTGCTTGAAAGCATAAAGGAGAATCGAATCGGCAGTTTCAGGCCCTACACCTTTCAGGGAGAGGAGTTCTTCCCGGGATGGAATTCTTTGGATTATTTCAGTGGATCTTTCCGGGGTTTTTTCCTGCAGGCTCGAGAACCATTCGGCAAGGATTTTGAGGCGTCCGGCTTTCTGGTTGTAGTAACCTGCGGGTTTGATGGCTTCCTTCAGGATTTCAGGGTCAAGCTCGAGAATTCCTTCGGGGTAGAGGGCTTTTAGCCGTTTGAGGTTGAGGAGAGCGGTTTCGACCTGCGGCCAACTTGTATTCTGGGTGAGCAGGGCTCCGCAGATTATTTCGAACTGCTGCGTGCTGTTTCGGGGGTAAGTATAGTCCCCGGGGTGGTATCCCTGCACGGAACCTGTTTTTGTGGGGTTGGACCCGCCATTGGTATGGAGTTCTGCTAGGGGCCACCATCCCTGGGGGCCGTATGCGTCCAGCAGGTAATCGTAAATTTTTTTGATGATGGGTTTTCGGAAATTTCCTTCCCGAATGCTTGAATTGCTTTCCTGACTGCTGGTTTTCTGGATTTTCATTTTCATTTCTGGAACCCCGGACAATATTATACTTCAATTATACAGTTCAATATTATGGTTCCGGAATTAGGTTTAGTTTTTTTGAGTAGTTATTTACATCATCAATGCGAAATTGTTATCGAAATTGTTATCGAAATTGTTATAGAAAACGGAATTATCACAGGAAAAGGGTTTAGGTTCAGGAGGCAATGAATTGGCGATAATCACCTGGCAGAAGGCAGCAATTGCATTTGCAGGTATTCTGGTGATCGGCATCTTTGCGCTGGTCATAGTAGACGGTACCTTCCTTCATAAACAATATCTTGAGCCCTGGGCTGAAGACTATCATGAACAGTTTGAGGACCCGAGGGTCCAGGCGCTTGCTCATGGGGTACTTGCCCCGAATTCTCACAACCTCCAGTCCTGGAGGGTGGTCCTGGAAGGTGAAGACAGTTTCTTCCTGTATGTGGATACGGACAGGCTGAGCCCGAAAGCCGACCCCCCGGGCAGGCAGGCAACCGTCACCCAGGGGACTTTTCTGGAGTATGTGAGGATCGCGGCTGAAGAGCTTGGGTATGAAGCAGAAATCGAGCTTTTCCCTGACGGGGAATACGGGCCCGATGGCTCTCCCGAAAATGTAGGAAGTAAACCGGTTGCCAGGGTAAGCCTGAAGGAAGCTTCAACGGAAGCAAGGGGAGCCCTGGAAAGCCGGGAAACCGGAGGCTCCATTTCAGCTCTTTATCCCGTGATGTTCCTCCCGGACACCTACAGGGTCCCATACAGGGAAATAAAGCTGCAGCAGGAAGACGTTGAGAAGCTCGAGGCCCTGAGCACGGAAAACGTTACCATAGTCATTTACCAGGAAGCAGAGGACGTTGAAAAGCTCGGAGATATCGCCTACAGGGCAGCTGAGGTGGAAGCCGGGAATTCCGGCGTCCAGGAGGAAGGCTCCGAATTATTCAGGCCCAACGAATGGGAGAAGAACAAGTTCCGCTACGGTTTTACCATGGAAGGCCAGGGGCTTTCTCCCTTCAAAGTCCATGTACTCCAGGGACTCCTATCCCTTTTCCCCTCTATGAACAGCCCTGAAGCCGCAGGAGACTCCTTCCTCAGCCAGGCCAAAACTGCCGTTGAAAACACTCCCGCATATGCCCTGATAATCACGGAGGGCAACAGCCGCACGGCCCAGGTTGAATCCGGTATCCTTTACAGCCGCTTCCTGCTAACAGCCTCGGACATGGGGTATGTCATGCAACCTCTTAGCCAGGCCACTGAAGAGTACCCGGAAATGGCCGGGATGTATAAAGAGATCCACGAAGAATACGCAGGAGAAGGGGAAACCATCCAGATGCTCATGAGAATCGGGGTGCCGGAAAAAGAAGTTCCTCCGACGATGCGTCTTGACGTGATGGATATAATAGAAGGATAATGCGCCTTGATTTGATGGACGTCATCGAAGGATAAAAGAGCTCCAGAAAAACTTTGACGTGCGCCGAAGTTTTCCCTGTGGCTCTGCAGTGAGTCCTGCAGAGCCCTTTTTCCTTTTGTTTTGTTGAAATTTAACTTTTTTTAGTCTACATGAGGCTTAGTCCGCATGAGCCATTTTAAATCCCTCACTCGTATCTCAAAGCGTCCACAGGCTTCAGTTCCGAGGCGTTTTTTGCTGGAACGAGGCCTGCGATCAGCCCTACGATTATGGATACGAGGGTTGCTACAAGGGTTCCTTTTATACTGAGGGCGAACTCAAATGGGATTTGCATTTTCACCGAGATCATGAACAGGATTAGCTGCACTACAGCCGTCCCGAGAAGGATGCCTATGATTCCTCCTACAAGCCCGATCATGGCAGCGTTGCAGAGGAAGATCAGGAGGATGTCCCTGTTTTTCGCACCGATGGCTTTCATGATCCCGATTTCCTTGGTTTTTTCAAGCACGGAAGTGAACATGGTGTTGGCGATGCCTGTTGAGCCCACCAGGAGGGAAATCCCTGCAATAAAGGCCAGGAAGGCTGTGAGACCGTCGATCAGTTTCCGGGTGCTTTCAATGGCTTCTTTCGGGGAGCTTACATAGAAGTCCTGGGTTTTTTCGTCCACTCTCCGGGAAAGCCTCAGCCTGCTCTCGATTTCTTCAAGGGCAGCTTCGTGGTCTGCCCCACTGTATAATTTTACTTCTATTGAGTCATAGACGTCCCTCTCCCTTTCTGACAGGCTTTCTTCATCCTGCTTAAATGAGTAGACCTCTTCGTAAGGCAGGTAGACGCTGCTCCCGAATAAGCCGCCCATTCCCCCGAGGAGGCCGTCGTCCTTTGCCAGGACCCCGACTACCCGGTAGGATTTTCCGTTTAAGAGGACCATCTGGTTGAGCCGGATTTCCCTTTCAAAGGCCTCATTTGCAAGCTCGTTGGAAATGACCACAACAGTCCTGTCCCCGGGTTTCAGCATCCTTCCTTCCCCGATTTTCTTTTTAGTAATATCAGGCCAGACCCTCGGATCCACGCCCTTTGTCCGGATCGAGGTTTTCTCTCCTCCGTATTGCATATCCACCCCGGTTTCGACATTTACATTAACGTATTCGATTGCGGGGATGCGCCGGAGGGCAAAAACGTCTGTCTTCGTAAGCTGGGGGTTTTGTATCTCCAGAGGCTCTTCCGATACGACAGGCTCGCCTGCCTCATTGAAATCCATATCTACGGAATCAAAGGGATAGGAGGCGACAATCGTAATCGTATCCCCTCCCAGGCTTTCCAGGGTTTCTGTTACCTGTTCCTGGAAGTACTCTCCGGTTGTGACAATGGCCATTACCGAGGCAATGCCAATGATGACCCCTATGATAGTAAGCCAGCTCCGCAGTTTGTTGGCTTTAACCATATTCAGGGCAATTTTCAAAATCTTTGCAGGTTTCATGGCACCACAGTTTCCGGTCTTTTCTTCTCCTTTTAGTCCATCTTCCCTTCGTCTATTTTCCTTTCTTCCATCTCCCCGTCATACGCATTCCTTTTTCCTGCCTTCTTTTTCTGCTGCCTCTTATAAACCAGGACAGCTGCGGCTCCTGCGAGAACCAGGAACAGAAGTTTGTACGAAAGGAAGCCTGAACTGCTACTTTCCCCCGGCTGTTTTGATACTACGGGGATGGTGAAAGGTGAGGAATAAAGGTTCAGCTCCTTTTCCTCTACCTGCCTCATGCCGTCGCTGGAAGTGTAGCTTATTTCGAATTTAATGGGCAGGTCTTCCCCGATTTCCACAGGCTTGAGGTTGAAGTCGGCAATGGTGTAGTCTCCTTTTTGCAGGTTTCCGAGGATTACGGAATTGGACCCGTCAGTGACGCTCCAGTTAGCCTGGGAGGGTATGGAAATCTTGACCGAGTTTGCGCCGTTGTTCCCGATGTTCGAAACAGAAAAGGTGTAGGCCCCGGTCGGACTTCTTTCCATAAAGGCGATGTCGAAGTCCGTGGTGCCTCCGATGTAGATCCCGGCTTTGCTTTTGATCTCTTTTCGCTTCTGGTTTTCCACGGTGCCTGCTTCCGTGATGGTCTGGAGTTCTTCGATGTCGTCGTAAGTCAGGACCATGTCCAGTTTGTAGAGCCCGGGTTTCGTGTTCACGTTGGTAAGGACGTCAAAACTGACGTTTGCGGTCTCCCCAATATCGATCAGGTTGATGTGTTTGACGTTGCTCGAGCCAACAGGCAGGATCAGGTCATCCGTACATTCCCAGGAAAACATTGCATTTTTCAGGGGGGAATTTCCCACGTTCTTGATCCCGAAAGTAAGGTCCGTCTTTTTCCCGGGCACCATTTTCTCAACACTTATGAATTCGATTTCCGCGTTGGACTCGCTGTCAATGTCGATTATAAGGTCTTTTGTAAGGGAGAGCCCGTTTTTGCTGCCCCCGGTGTAGAGGTAGACCTTGAGGGGGTATTTTCCTTCATTTACGTCGTTTTCGACCCCAAGTTTGAATTTCACGACCTTCCCACGGTCGTCTTCATAGCGTTTTCCCAGCGTCCCGATGTTTTTGGAAAGTTCCTCTCCCGGAAGGGCCTTGAAAGGGTAATCGGGTTCTATTTTCACGATGCAGTTTTCCTGTTCATCATACCCCGTGTTCTGGACCGAGAGCCTGACTTCAAGGACATCCCCGGGCTTTACGGGGTCCGGGTCCTGGTTGAGGAGGTCAACTGTCAGGCCTTTGTCCTGGATACCCAGCGCAAGGCCCGGAGAACTGAATAAAGAGAGGCTTATTAACAGTACGGTAAAGACAGCAAAGATCTTGAAGATCGATGCTTTTAATGTCGGTATTTTTAATGTCGGTATTTTTAATGTCGGTATTTTTAATGTCGGTATTTTTAATGTCGGTATCTTGAATGCCGGTTTTATTTTTTTAAGAGTCATCTCCATCCTTCCTTAAATTTCGGGCCTGAGCTGGTTGGGATTCGGCTCGTCCCGGATTATTTCCCCGTCCTTCAGCTCGATGTGCCTCTGGGCATACTGTGCGAGGTGACTGTCGTGGGTGACAATAATTACTGTTTTTCCTTTTTCCTTCCACAGCCTGTAGAGCGTTTCCAATACTTCTTTTCCGGTTACGCTGTCAAGTGCCCCGGTGGGCTCGTCGGCAAGGATGATTTCAGGGTTGCAGGCAAGAGCCCGGGCAATCGAGACCCTCTGCTGCTGCCCTCCCGAAAGCTGGGAAGGTCTATGCCGCATTTTGTCGGAAAGGCCCACAAGTCTCAGGAGCTCCTTTGCTCTCTTTTCGGCAGCTGTATCGTCAACTTCCTGGATTTCCAGGGGCAAAAGCACGTTTTCAAGCGCAGTCATCCCCGGGATCAGGTTGTACTGCTGGAAAACAAAGCCTATGGTTTTTCCCCTCAGGGCTGCAAGGTCCGATTCCTCCAGGTGGGCGATGTTTCTGGACTTCAGGAATATCTCTCCCTTCGATGGGATGTCCAGGCAGCCCACGAGGTTCATCATAGTGGACTTCCCACTTCCGGAAGGGCCGATAATCGCGGCAAATTCTCCTTTCCCGAACTCCACGCTCACACCTTGCAGGGCATTGACCTCGACTTCTCCCATCTGGTAAATCTTCCAGACGTTTTTGAAGGTGATTAGCGTATTTTTCATGTATTCTCCTAACTCTTTACTTACATAAAAATAGTGTGTAGTTGAAAAATATAGTTTACCTCTATTTTTCGTAAAGCATATTAAGAAACGAAGAGAACGCCAGGTATTTGAAATACTTTATGAAATTACCCAAAAGGCATCTCAATGACTTAAATGCATATTGGGACAACGAAATAGTGCATTAGGCTGACTAAAACAGGTATCCAAATGACTGAAATATAAACAGAGTTAATCGAAAAGAGCAGAAATGTGACCGAAAAGGGTGCCTGGTTAACCAATAAGGGTATCCGAATGACTGTTAAGGGCATCGAGTTGACCAACAAGGGTATCCAAATGACTGTTAAGGGCATCGAGTTAACCAAAAAGGGTATCCGAATGACTGTTAAGGGTATCGAGTTAACCAAAAAGGGTATCCAAATGACTGAATTGAGGGGGGCAGAAAAAAGATAAGGAATTAATCCGGAATCGGTGCTCTGGGCAGCAGGGGCCGTAAAAATAGATTAAGCCTTAAAAATGTTTAGCGCAGTTCAAAAAGTAGCTTTTTAAAATTTAGTCATTCTCCTTATTTTTCCTCTCCCGAAAAGATAGAACGCAATTGCATACAGGATTCCTGAAATAATCGCAACTATCATCCGGATGGTCATCAGCATGTTGCTGAGGCTTTTTTTCTGTGTGAAAACATTATAGCCTACCCACAGAAGAGATATAAAACTGAAGATTTCTATACTGAGAATTAATAAGGACAAATAATACCTCCGCTATTACAAGGAATACTCCTGAAATTAAATAATTTTTAATCCTGATGGCCCCCTTAATAGTCCCGGAACTCCTGCTTAGCCGGACTCCTCTTCCCCCGGAAGCTTTCAAGGCATTTTCTTAATGAAAGACGTTTTCTAAAAGAGGATTACTTGTATAAATACGTAAGGTAGTAAAAGAATATAGTTAACCTCTACTTTTTCCAATAATTATATATAAATCAGGCTTTATGGACCTAGCCAGGACCCTCGGGGCGTTTAATGCGACCTTTAGTGAAGAATTCATTAATCTCGCCTCGGAAGCTGAAGCATCGACCAGCATACCCGAGCTTATATTCAGCCTTATCACATATTTCCTGATGGCAGCCCTGGCCCTGCAAATCTACCCAAAAAAGCCATTGTAAAAAGGAGCGAAGAAAGGAGCGAAGAAAGGAGCGAAGAAAGGAGCGAAGAAAGGAGTGAAGAAAGGGGTGAAGAAAGGGGTGAAGAAAGGGGTGAAGAAAGGGGTGAAGA
>JAENZL010000032.1:26799-42595 GCA_016841265.1 Methanobacteriota archaeon
GTGAAGAAAGGGGTGAAGAAAGGGGTGAAGAAAGGGGTGAAGAAAGGGGTGAAGAGGCAAGTTAATGCCCGATGGGTTCATTCAGGCGGTTTGATAAACCTCCCTGTCCGGTATTCTTCAAATGCCACTTTCAACTCTTCCTGCGTGTTCATGACGATGGGTCCGTACCAGGCCACGGGTTCCCTGATCGGCTTTCCCGAGACCAGAAGGAACCTCACCCCTTTGTCTCCTGCGGTCACTTCGATTGAGTCTCCATCCCCGTACAGGACAAGGTTTTCATGATCGATCAGGCAGTCTTGCCTGAGGTCGAAGTATTTTGCCCCTTCCAGCTCAAAGGCATAAGGGTCCCGTTCCTCATCGAAATACCCCTCTCCGTCTATCACATACGCGAACATGGTATAACCCGGGATAGCCATGTGGGTGAATGTTGCATACCTCGGTACCGTTACGTCCAGATATATCGGGTCGGTTACGATTCCCTTAATCGGTCCTTCAACCCCGCTTACAGCCCCGCAGATAATTCTCATCTTTATGCCTTTTTCCAGGAAAAGCTCAGGAATCTGGCTGCTTTTAATCTCCTGGTAGCGCGGGTCCATCATTTTATGGGAAGCCGGAAGGTTTGCCCAGAGCTGGAACCCCCACATAAGTCCGCTTTTCTCCCCTTTTGGCATCTCCTGGTGTACAATCCCGCTTCCCGCAGTCATCCACTGCACGTCCCCTGCCTCAATCACGCCGCTGTTTCCCATACTGTCCCCGTGATCAACCTCCCCGTACAGGACGTAGGTAATAGTCTCGATTCCCCGGTGCGGGTGCGAAGGAAAACCCATAATATATTCTTCCGGATACTCCGAATGGAAATCGTCCAGAAGCAGAAACGGATCAAGTTCCGGGACCTTGTGGAACCCGAAAGCCCGCTTCAAATGAACTCCCGCCCCCTCAATAGTTGGCATACTTTTCATGATTTTCTTAATTTTCCTGACCTTACCCAATCTAATTCCCCCCTCTGTAGATAGTGGTTCGAAAATGTTGTTCGAAAATGTTGTTCGAAAATGTTGTTCGAAAATGTTATTCGAAAATGTTGTTCGGAAATGTTGTTCGGAAATGTTGTTCGAAAATGTTGTTCGGAAATATTGTAAATCGATAGAATACGTCTGTTTATGTTGTAAATCAATAAATACGTCCTCTTGATAAGATAAGTCCGTTTGAGCGAAGCAAAACGGACCTCATACTCCCCAGTATAGAATTATCCGGTGTCGTGATATAAATTTTTGCTTGCTAATAGTCGGGAAGTAAATTGCTACAGGTAAATCGTTGCAGAGCTGAATAATATTATTATGACTTTCTTTTTATTTTGCACAACAAATTGAAAAAAATTATATAGTTCACAATTCAAAGTAACTTGAAGTTAATGCAGGTTTGCGAAAAACATCCTATGCCTAAAAAAGTCCGGACTATAATATGGGAACTTTCCCGGGCTCAGTTAACTTCATCCTCTGGGATTTCCTCCGAATATGTTGAAGAAAACTGGAAAATAAGTGATATATCATGGGTATTTTTTCCAAAAGTGTAAGTTCCGAGCTAAAGGTATTCCTGGAAACCGAAGACCTTGATGACCTTGTAAAAGCAAAGGCGAGGGTCCAGCACCTGGACGAAAATGACATTAAAAAAATCCGTTTGGTCCTGGAAAAGTGGGATAAGCTCCAGGCGGTATCCAATCTTCTTTTCCATCCCTCATTGATACCCGAAGACATCAGGTTCAGATATCTTCTTAAAGGGCTGGAAGAAAGAGAAAATCTCTACTACCTCCTTGCCTCAATAGTGGGTCTGCAGGGGATGGAGGGCGAATTTTCCGAAGAAGAAAGAGGCATCATCAAGGAGCAGTTGATTTCAATTCTTGAGCTTACCGGGGGAGTTCTTGTAGCCAGAGCTGCCGTTACGGTCCGGAATTTCCTTTCCGCCGGGGATGCCAGCAGGATGTTAAAATTCCTCTCCCATTCGGAAGAGGTTGTAAGGCTCAACATCCTGTCCTGGCTGATCGGAGCCCTGGAGGAAACAGACGTAGAAACATTTGCTTCAATGCTTCAAAACAACGAAGTCCCGGAGGACATACAGGCTGACGCAATAGAAAAATTCCGGGAACACCTCCGGAAAAAAGAATCAGGAGAACCCGATTTTTTTACAATGCCCCTTTATGCATACATCCCTAATCTTGGTGAAGTTTTAAATAAGGCCTGATTATCTTATACATGAAGCGCTGTGTTTCGTCCCTTTGATTTTTTCTTTTCTTTTGGTTTTTTCTTTTCTTTTGGTTTTTTCTTTTCTTTTGGTTTTTTCTTTTCTTTTCTTTTCTTTTCTTTTCTTTTGGTTTTTCTATGAAGCATAAGGATGGAAGCAAGAAATCTTCCTATAATTGTCAGTTGCCGTTGATGAAAAGGAAGCAATAATCGTTGCATTAGACGTTGTCGATGAAAAAAATGACTTCCATCATGTTGAACCAATGATCGAAAATGTAAAGGAAACACCGGGATACAAACCGACAATATTGCTGGTAGATGAAGGTTATTTTTCATATCATAATGTAATATTTTTACTTGACGAGGAAATTGATTCTCATATGCCCGACAACTTTTATGAAGTGGAGAATTTGTTATTCGGAATCACCCTGGTAAAGTATCCCTATTTTGGGATCAAAAGTTCCGAATTTTTAAAGCTGGATGAGTATTAATTAATATAATTGAGTTTGAATGTCACCGAATAGTAAAATTCAAAATTATATTATCATGGCTTTTTTCCTACTTTTTTTTATTTTAGAAGCATTTCATAACACTCTTATATGTTTAGGTATGATCTATGTGTTGTTGATGTCCTTGATAAAATTATCAGGTGATTAGCAGGGAAGTTCACAAAAATGAGGTGTTCTGTAATGGAGAAAAAAAAGTTATTAGTGTTATTTTCTGTTTTCCTAACAGCCCTGATCTTAATGACAGCGGGCTGTATCGGTCAGGACAGTGCTAAGGCCGGGACATTGGCTGAGGAGACCCTGGCTGAGAATACTGCTGACGGCTCACTGAATGCGGATGTTGTTTACCTGATCGGCGGAGATTATGGCTATCCGCAGCCGTTTACGATATATCCGAGGGGGCCCGGGTCATCAAAGGTTGGAATGATCTTTGACAGCCTGGTAGAAAGAGATGAAATAGGTATAATTCCCTGGCTGGCTGAAAGCTGGGAGGTCAGTCCGGATGGAACGGAATATACATTTAAGCTCCGTGAAGGTATCGTGTGGAGCGATGGAGCACCTTTTACGGCAGGTGATGTTAAATTTACTTTCGATTATGAACAAAAAAACGTACCTGTCTCAGGGGGAATTGAGTCAGGTGTTGTGGATAATGTCCAGGTTGTGGATTCCGGCACCGTCAAGTTCGTGCTGAGCCAGCCGGTTTCAACCTTCCTTTACAAGCTAACGGGTTTTAAGATCATACCTGAGCACATATACGAAAATGTCCCGGATCCTGTCAGTTTCCTTGATCCGCAGGCAGTCACAGGTACAGGCCCCTTCCTCCTTGACGAGTACAATAAAGAGCACGGTACATACCGGTTTGTAACAAACGATAATTTCTGGGGGCCGGATACTGCCGTAAAATCCGTAGAATTTGTTCCGGTCAGCGATTCGTTAATAGCTTTTGAACAGGGGGAAATAGATTTCACAGGTATATCCCCGGATATTCTTGACCGGTTCACATCAGACCCTGATGTAAGAGTAGTCCAGCAGCCGGCTTTCTGGGGTTACCAGTTTTATTTCAACATGAAAAAATGCCCGGAGCTTAATGACAAAAGGATAAGGCAGGCCTTTGCTTATGCCATTGACCGTGATGAACTGGTGGAAAAGATCGCAAGAGGTGCAGGGAAAGCCGGTAAAATGGGCATACTCTCTGAAGACCACATCTGGTATAATCCTGACCAGCCGGAATATGGCTACAATCCGGATAAGGCCGGAGCATTGCTTGACGAGGCCGGATGGATTGATACGGATGGGGATGGAATACGTGATAAAGACGGGGAAAAACTGTCATATGTGTTGTCCCTTGGAAGTGGCGAGGTCCGTATCGGCGAACTTATAAAAGAGAGACTGAGTGAAGCAGGAATTGACGTTCAGGTAAAGGCCCTGGAAAGCAAATCCCGTGATGCCAATCTAAAGAACGGAGATTTTGAACTTCTGATCAGCGGCTTTGGCGGCTGGGGAAAAGACGCGGATTATCTTCGTACGAGATACTGTGATACGGATTCACAGTCAGGAATGAGTGTATCATCCGGTGCAGCAGTATTTGGTTACCACAATGATACCCTGGATGCTCTTGGCGCCCGGGAATTGCAGGAATCTGACGATGGTAAACGGATGGAAATAGTATACAATATGCAGACCGTGCTTGCGGATGATGTACCCGCAATACCGCTCTATTACACTACAAATTATGATGCATGGCGCATTTCGAAATATGACGGCTGGATGAACATGTATGACCACCATGCAAGAACACACAGTATTCTTTCGTACCTTGAGAGGGATGGAATTGCAGAAAAAAGATAATATTAATAACCTGACCGAATGCTGGAAAAAAGCTGCAGCAAATGGTCTGACCGTCCTGGATGAGGGCAGGATGGCAGAATTCTGGAACAAACGTTCCGGGAACTATGCTAATAATATTGGCAAAGATCAGCGGAGGAAGAGAACCGATGAGATTCTCGAATTTCTTGAGGAATCCGGTTTTAAGCCGGAAGGTTCCAGAGTACTGGATATCGGGTGCGGACCCGGTACCCTCTCCCTTCCTCTCGCAAGGCTCGGAGCAGAGGTGACGGCACTTGATATCTCGTCCGGAATGCTTGACAGGCTAAAAGATGCTGTGAAAAAAGAGTCTCTTCCGGTAGATGTCATTGAATGTTCCTGGTGGACAGCAGACATAGATGAGCTTGGGTTCCGGAACAAATTTGACCTTGTAATTGCCTCCATGACTCCCGGGATCAGGGATGTTGATAATTTTGATATGATGATGGCCTGCTCAAAAAATCTCTGTTACTACAGTAACTTTCTGAGAAGAGTTGAGGATAAGGCGTATCGTGATATCCGGAGTTCAATACTCGGGGAAAGTTCCGGGAATAACATGAACGGCATAATCTTTCCATTCATGTATCTTTACCTCTCAGACTACAGCCCCTCGTTTCGGATCAACCATTCCGAATGGAAGGAAGAGCTAAACTGGAAAGAAGCGGCAGAACAGGCAATAGGGTTCATTGGACGGGGCCGGGATTTTGATGATAATACAAAGGAAAAAATAATGGATTATTATCAAAATGCCTCTTCGGATGGAATCTACAGTTCCGAGTCGGATGTATACACCGGGATGATGGTCTGGAAAATTAATGACAGATGATTGGAGAGTAAGTTAACGGCAGATGATTGGAGAGTAAGTTAACGGCAGATGATTGGATGGTAAAGGGGCAGATGATCGGATGGTAAAGGACAGGAATTCATTTATTTTCAGGTTGTCATTGACCCTTTTTGTAATTCTTGCCATAAATTTTTTTCTTCCAAGGATGATGCCCGGAGATCCATTCTCAACCACTTCCGCAGATGAGGCCGGGGAAGAGATTATTGTAATGACAGAGGAGCAGCGTCTTTATTACATAAACTATTACGGACTTGACAGGCCCTTGCATGAACAGTTTTTAGTATATATAAAAAATCTGATGACGGGCGACCTGGGCAGGAGTATTTATTACAAAATGCCGGTCAGCGACGTAATTATGCTCCATCTGCCCTGGACTATGTTGATTGTCGTGGGAGCTACGGTAATCAGCACAATCTCCGGGGTGGTTCTCGGAACACTTTCGGCAATGAACCGGAAAAAGGGGAGTGACAAAATTATGATGACGGGTATGATTGCCTTTGCAGAAATTCCTTCATTTCTGCTTGGCCTGATTCTTCTTCTGATTTTTAGTGTACATCTCAGGCTTTTCCCGCTTGCAGGGGCTATTACTCCCTTTGCAAACTATACCGGTCCGGCAGAACAGGCCTGGGACATATTGTACCATGCCTTTCTGCCTGTTGTGACTCTATCACTTGCACAGCTGACCGACGTGTACCTGCTCACCAGAAATACCCTGATTACAGTGACCACAAAGGATTATATCAGGACTGCCCGGGCCAAAGGTCTGGGGGAAAAAACCGTATGGACCCGGCATGCACTCAGAAATGCCCTGCTTCCGGTAGTGACAAGAACAGGTTTTATGATCGGGATAATGATGGGCGGTGTTGTACTTGTTGAGAGTGTTTTTTCTTATCCCGGCATAGGAATGACGCTCAGAAGTGCCGTAGTCGGCCGGGATTATCCTCTTATTCAGGGTATTCTCCTGGTAATTGCAGTCTCCATACTTATCTGCAACCTGCTGGTTGACAAAATATACGGGAAACTTGACCCGAGAGTTGTGATATGATAAAGGATATTGCTGCCTTTGGAAATGCCGGAATACTCTCTTTTATTCAGGCTTTAAATGTTAACGGAATTGTTAGCGGTACGGCTAAGACATTCTCTAAGTTTAGTATTATGGCCAGGATATTCTCTAAATTTAGTACTATAGCTGAGACATTCTCCAGGTTCAGCACCGAAGGTAAAATTGGAATCCTTGGCATTACATGTATCGTTTTAATGGCAGTTTTTGCTCCTGTGATAACAATGTATCCTCCTCAGAAAATCACAGGGGATTCCCTTGAGGCACCCGGTCCCGGACACATACTCGGAACCGATGACCTTGGTATGGATATCTGGTCGCAGATATGTTATGGTGCAAGAATGAGCCTCACAATAGGCCTTGCAGTAGCCTTTACGGCAGGTTTTGGGGGAGGGGCTCTTGGCATACTGGCCGGATATATGGGAGGGTACATTGATCAGGGCCTGATGAGAGTAATCGACGTAACAATGGCTCTTCCAAGTTTTCCTCTTCTCATTGTAATATCTGCTTTTCTCGGACCAAGTATTCTTAACGTAATTTTCATACTTGTTCTTTTCAGCTGGGCCAAACCCGCACGTATTGCACGTTCCCAGACGCTGTTATTAAAGAAGAATAACTATATTATTGCCGCCCGGAATTACGGTGCAAAACCATTTTACCTGCTCTGGAGGCATATTTTTCCTGAAGTTATGCCTGTTCTGCTTGTGCTTATCATCGGCATATCCTCACATGCAATCATAGCCGAAGCAGGACTTGCCTTTCTGGGCCTTGGAGATCCTACTTCCAAGAGCTGGGGGATGATGCTTAATCATGCAACCGGTTTCCGTTCGATATATTTTACACCTTACTGGCAATGGTGGCTATTGCCTCCGCTGTTTATGCTTATTTTCCTGCTGCTCTGTCTTGCGTTCATAAGCAGGGATATGGAGAGAATACTTGATCCGAAATTAAAGATTAAGAAAGGGTTCTGACCATGAGTCTGCTTAAAATCAATGATCTTAAATGTCACTATCTGACTGACATTAGCACTGTTAAGGCTGTTGACGGCATTTCTTTTGAAATTGAAGAAGGAGAAATTCTGGGTATTGTTGGAGAATCCGGAAGTGGCAAGACCACTGTTGCCCTTGGGATCATGGGGCTTTTGCCGGAAAATACAGCCTTTTCCGGTGAAATTCTTTACAGGGATGAGCTAATCTCTTCTTTGCCTGAATCCGGGATGGACAGATTCAGATGGAAGGATATTGCAATAGCTTTTCAGAATGGCCTGGAGGTGATGAATCCTGTCATGAAGGTGGGGGTTCAGGTAACAGAACCAATGATAAGGCATCTTAATATCAGCCCTGACAAGGCCCGGAGTAAATGTGCTGATCTATTCCGGACTGTCGGCCTTGATCCGAAATGGATGGATTTATATCCGAATCAGCTTTCCGGGGGAATGAGGCAGAGAGTTCTTCTGGCAATGGCTCTTTCCTGCGACCCGAAATTACTGATTCTTGATGAAGTTACTTCTGCACTTGACGCATTTACCCGAAAGGAGATCAGGGATCTTCTGGTTGACCTTCAGAAGAAGAACGGTTATACGATGTTAATGATCTCTCATGATATCACTTTTGTGTCTTCTGTGGCGTCCAGGCTTGTTGTTATGTATTCAGGAAGGGTTGTGGAAACCGGCCCTGTAAGGGATATTCTCGTATCTCCCCGGCATCCTTATACGAGGGGCCTTGTCCATTCGACCCCGGATATTTTCGTTTATAAAGATTTATGGGGAATTCCCGGGGATGTTCCGGCAGGGGATGAGTTTAAGGGCTGCCCTTTTAGCCCGAGATGTACACAAAAAATCGATATATGCAATAAAGCTTCCCCGGTCCTGATGCCAGCAGGAGGCGGGCGGGAAATTGCATGCCATAGAGGGGGCATAGCAGGTCTTCTGGAGGCCAAAAACCTGAATTTCAGTTATCGTCTGCCAGATGGAGAATATCTTCAGGCAGTTGATAATGTTAATCTGGAAGTGAGGGAAGGGGAGGTTCTTGCAGTTGTCGGCCAGACCGGTTCAGGCAAGTCAACCCTTGCACATATCCTTGCAAATGTAATAAGACCCGAATGCGGAGAGGTATTGTTTATGGATGGGAATGTCAGCGGGGGAAACTATGGAAACAGGGTCAATGGCATCCAGATAGTATTCCAGGACCCGTTCAGTTCAACCAGCAACAGGTTTACCGTGCTTGATGCAGTCAAAGAGCCTCTTTATATCAATAAGATCGGGTCCAACGGAGATCGGCTGCAAATGGTTAAAAATGCCCTTGAACTTGTTCGCCTTCCCGGTACTGATAATTTCCTCAGAAAATACTGCGGGGAACTCAGCGGCGGGCAGAGGCAGAGGGTTGCCCTTGCCAGAGCAATGGTTATGGAGCCAAAACTTCTTATTGCCGATGAGATAACTTCGGCTCTGGATGTTTCAACCTCTGCAAATGTATTGCGTCTTTTAAAGGGCCTTCAGAACAGGAGAGGGTTTGCAATGATATATATTTCACATGATCTCTCCATGACACTGAAGATTGCTGACAGAATAGCCGTTATGAATTCCGGAAAGATTGTAGAGATGGGGAATTCCCACGATGTGATGCTTTCCCCTTCTGATGAGTATACAAAAAGGCTTGTGGGTTCAAGAATAGGGCTGTGCTGTCATAACCATTGAGGATTACAGATCTTATTTTACACATGTTACAAAATTACACTGTTTGTTTTTTGTCAGTAAAAGGTGAATTTTGAAAGAGGAATTTCTGAAAATTGTTCAAAAAGCCCGGTTTGAAGGTTTTGTTTAGTTTGAAGGTCTTGTTTAACATGAGTGCAATAATTATTAAAGAGCTAACAAAAAAATTCGGGGAATTTACTGCTGTGGACAGCGTCTCATTTTCGGTTGAACCCGGAGAGCTTTTCGGGCTTTTAGGCCCTAATGGTGCGGGAAAGACGACTATTCTCAATATGCTGACTACTCTTCTTCTTCCTACGGCAGGTGATGCTGAAATCGCAGGATATGATCTTAGAAGAGATCCTGGTGAGGTCAGGAATAATATCGGAATAATATTTCAGGACCCTTCACTCGATATAGGGCTTACCGGGAGGGAAAATCTTGAATTTCACGCCATGATGTACAGCATCGGTTCAGATGAGCGGAAAAAAAGAATCCGGGAAGTGCTTGATGTTGTGGGTCTGGCGGATAAAGCTGATATTCTTGTTGAAAATTATTCGGGTGGGATGAAAAGGCGGCTTGAAATTGCAAGGGGGCTTATTCATTATCCAAAGGTTTTGTTTCTGGATGAGCCTACTCTCGGGCTTGATGCACAGACCAGGAGATCAATATGGGACCATATCAGAAACCTGAACAGGAATTACGGGACATCTGTCATCCTGACTACCCATTATATGGAAGAAGCCGATTACCTCTGTGACCGCATTGCGATAATTGATCATGGAAAAATAATTGCACTCGATACTCCATCAGGTCTGAAGAACTGTCTTCGGGGGGATTGTGTCAGCCTGGCTATTGAGGGGAGGGTTGACCTTATTGCTGCTGCCCTTGGGGAGAAAGAATGGGTGAGGGAAATTGTTCCGAACGGAAAAATGCTTGATGTTATTATCTCGGATTATGAGAAAAATATTCCTGATATTTTTCAGACTGCCGGCATTCTGGGTATCGGGATCAGTTCGATAAATTTCAGTAAACCAAGTCTTGAAGATGTTTTTATCCGCCTGACAGGTTCGATAATACGAGAGCAGGAAGGCAGCAGGCAGTCAGCCAGGCGGGACCGGATGAGAAGGAGGATGCTCCGATGATTCAGGGAAAAGTTATATATGTTCTCTGGCGGCGTGAGATGATAAAGTATTTCAGGGCAAAATCAAGGGTAGTGGGCGCTATTGCCATGCCGGCTTTTATGCTGATCTTTCAGGGTATGGGCTTTAGAAAAGTTGAATTTCCGGGCCTGCCTGAATCTATAGGATATTTTCAGTATCTGGTGCCGGGTATTATCGGGATGACTCTTCTTTTTACGGCTGCTTATGCAGGTATGAGTGTCATAATGGACAAGCAGTTCGGATTTTTAAAAGAGGTTATGGTGACTCCTGCAAGCAGGGTTTCTATTGTTCTTGGGATGATCTCCGGAAGTGCAACCACATCAATCCTTCAGGCACTTATTATTATGATGATGTCGGTATTACTTGGTTTTAGGCTGCCTTTTATTTCTGCGATCCTGTCTTCTGTCGTGATAATGGTTCTTATATCGATAACCTTTATAAATATAGGATTGATTTTGTCCTCCGTACTGAAGGATTTTCACGGGTTTAGCACAATTATTAATTTTATTGCATTCCCTCTTTTTCTTTTATCCGGAGCTTTATTTCCGGTTTCGAATTTGCCTGCCCCTATAAGGATTCTGTCTTATTTTGATCCGCTGACATATGGTGTGGATGCTTTGCGGGGAGTATTGATTGGTCATTGTGAATTCTCAATTCTTCTGGACGTATGTATTCTTTTAACACTGTCGGTTCTGATGGTCTGCGCCAGTGTTTATTTCTTCCGGAGGGCAGAGATGATATAGATGTATTTTTGTATTTAAACCGGAATAATTCCGGTTTCTGGAGGATAACACCCGGGAATCACTTTTAATGGCTGTATTGATCCCGATTCTTTCTTAAATAGAGTATAAATCTCAGGCTGCTGTCTTCAGTTTCTTCACTTCGAATCATTTCGAATTGTATTTAATTCAAAAAGAAATTACTCCAATAAGGATAGCACTAAATACGGGAATTTCCGTATTTGCATAAAAAACCTCAGGAAGATTCGGTAAAATGAGCCTTGTAATCGCTTTCATCGGAAAAAACGGCGCTGTAATGGCCGGGGACATGCGGGAAATAACATTTGAGGGGGAAACGGAAGACCGGGAAAAGCTCGAAAAAGAGCTCTACAGCGGCGCAATCGTTTCGGACGCTGAGCTGGAGAAAAAAGCAGAGGAACTCGGGGTCAAAATAACTGTCAGGGACGACAAGAGCAAGATTGAGGAACGGGACGGGGTTCTGGTAGGAGAAGTCTCTTCAGTCGAAGGAGGCGTTGTCCGCAAAAGGAGACTCTACGTTTCGGCAGGAAATTATGCGATTGCTGAAGTCGAGGGTTCGAAAATCAGGGTGACCGCACAGGGAAAAGGCAGCAACTTCATAGCCTTTGGAAACGACACGACAAAAACAATAGCAAACAAGTGTTTCAAGGACAACTGGAAAAAAGGAAACCTTCAGCTTGCGGTAAAAATCATAATGCTTGCCATGGAGACCGCGGCAAGAGAGACGGCTTCTGTCAGTAAAAAGTACATGCTGCTCCAGACAGCGTCGAATATTGACGTATCCGGAGTTGTCGAAAAGGACCTGAGTTCCTTAAGTATTAATGAATAAAAAGGAGAGCCGGAGGGTAAACCCCGGATAATCCCAAAAGTACGTTAATAGCAGGATTGATGTCTGTCATTCTCTTTCTATAGTCCCGGACATAAATATTTACACTTACTTTATAACCACGGAAGACACGGAAAGCACGGAAGGATTGAGCCCCTATTTCCTTTATGATAGTGATTTCTTCACCTGTAATTCCGTGTTTTCCGTGCTTTCGGTGGTTAAACTTTTACTTGAGATTGGTGAAGGAATTTGGATACTTGACTATATTTCTCCTACTATTTCTCTTACTAACTTGCTTATTCATTCCTTTACTCATTCTTCCACAAAGAGGTCGATGAATTCGAATTTTGTCACGTCGAACAGCCCTTTGTCGCCCAGTTTCAGTTCGGGAATCACCAGGAGGGACATGAATGCGAGGGTCATGAAGGGTGATTTCAGCGAGGTCCCAAGCTTCCGGGCTTCGGCGTTCAACAGCTGGTACCTGGCTGCCACTTCTTCCCCGTCCCGGGTACTCATCAGGCCTGCAACTTCCAGCGGGAGGTCAAGGAGCTTTTCTTCGCTTCCCACGACTATTCCGCCCTTGTTTTCAACCAGCCTGTTAACCGCTGCAACGATATCCTCGTCAGTTGCACCCACTGCAATGATGTTGTGGCTGTCGTGGGCGATGCTGCTTGCAATCGCTCCCTTTTTCAAGCCTATGTTCTTTATGAAACCTACCTGTGCAGGGTCATCCCCATACCTGCTCAGGACTACCATTTTCAAAATATCCCGGTCAGGGTCCGAAACAAGGCTGCCATTTTCCACCCTCGGAAGGAAAAGTTCCTGGCCTGTTAAAAGCTCCCCGTCCTCGGCAACAATCACCCTTATTTTTGCTTTTTCGTCCCCTGGCTGCAGAGGCAGTTTAACGTCCTCAGCCGTGATCTTATTCCTGTTAAATACATTTTTTGCAGGGCTTTCGGCTGCCTGGAAAAGGACTTTCCCGTCCTTGTAAACGCATTCCCCGTTAATCCAGGTGCTCAGCACGTTGAACGCCTCGAGGTTGTCCACAATAATGAAATCTGCAGGATCGCCTTCACGAAGCAGCCCGACGTTAAGCCCGTAATGCTCCACCGGGTTCAGCACCGCTGCCCGGAGCAGCTTGTAGATATCGAGTCCCTTCTCCTGCCCACGCCGGACCAGCTTATCGATGTGCCCTTCGTAAATCAGGGTGTCCGGGTGGGAATCGTCTGTGCAGAGCATGACCGATTCGGGGTACTCGTCTATAAGCCTGTACAGGGCTTCGAAATTCCTGGCAGAACTCCCTTCCCGGATCAGCACTTTCATCCCGAGCTTGATTTTTTCGACCGCCTCTTCGGAAGTAAAACACTCGTGGTCCGTGGAAATTCCCGCTCCCACATATTTTTCCAGGTCAGCTCCCGTCAGGCCCGGGGCATGCCCGTCCACAAGCTTGCCGTACTTCTTTGCCGATTCCAGTTTGGCAAGCACATCGGGAAATTCGTTTACAACCCCCGGGAAGTTCATCATCTCGGAAAGGTAGTGCAGGTCGTCTCTTGCAAGCAACCGGTCAACAGCCTCCGGGTCCAGGACAGCTCCCGCCGATTCGAAAGGTGTTGCAGGCACGCAGGACGGCACCCCGAAACAGACCTTTAGAGGGGCTTTTCGGGCTTCCTCGATCATGTAATCGATCCCTTCAACCCCCATCACGTTTGCAATCTCGTGGGGGTCGCTAACAACCGCAACCGTCCCCCGGGCAACAGCCATCCGCGCAAAAACCGAAGGCACTGTCATCGAACTTTCGATATGCACATGCGCATCGACCAGCCCGGGGAGGATGTACTGCCCGTTGTCGTGTTCCTTTTCTTCCACACGCAGGACCTTCCCGTTTTCAACGGCAAGCTCGCCTTTGAACTGCCGCCTGCCAATAACGTCAACAATGATTCCCTGGAACGTTTTCATGCCCGTGTATTACAGCCTCAAATTTATAAAGATTTTCTAACCTGCTGCTTCAATCAGGTAACCGGTTAACCGGTTTTGTGGTGTTGCCTGCCAATAACGTCAACAATGATTCCCTGGAACGTTTTCATGCCCGTGTATTACAGCCTCAAATTTATAAAGATTTTCTAACCTGCTGCTTCAATCAGGTAACCGGTTAACCGGTTTTGTGGTGTTCAGCAGAACCCCGGGCTCTCACCGGTCGTCGTAGACGACCGGCTTTTTCAGTGAAATATATAAAAAAGAGCAGTAGCAATCCCATCTGGCTCTGCCGTTCCATTAGATTTGCTAATTGAGCCAATATTTCATTTAATAACTCTTGACATTTAACTACAGAGAACTTGAAGTCATTGAGATTTTCATAGCAAAATATTCACTTTTTTTGGGCTTGAATTTCTATCTTTTTCCAAAATTTAAGGGGAAAGCCGCCCGCAAGCGGGCGGTGAGGACCCGGGGTTCTATACTTAAACATCATAATCGATCCAGATTTATAGATTTAATCAGATTACCTGCAACCGGAACCTTACACAGTTTTCAGAACCCTGAAATTTCATCGGTTGAGATGAGATGATCGAAAAGTACGTCAAGAAAAGAGCAAAAGTTTAGTGGACTAAGCCGCATATTTCAAATACTATTAAAAATTGTGGGCGCAGACATAGAGACTGAACAGGACGCGAAAGATTCAATAAATCATTTCCCAAGGAATAAATCAGGAATTTGAGGCATTGCTAGCCATTGGGCAAATTTATTATCAGTTCTGCCAAGTTTTTGTGCATATTCTATGCCTTTTTCAGTTCCTCTTATTGCCTTGCTATAGTTAGAATTAGGATCACTCAACTTTATGAGAAATCGATTCAGTTTATTAAGAGGTTTAACTAACTTTTCCTTATCAGAATTAGGGCTTAACTCGTCTAAGCTATCCTGAAATTTGTCCAAATCGCTATCGAGTTTCGAATTTAAATTCTCAACTTCCTCTTTCAAATCGTCAAAATCAGCTTGAATTAGCGGTAAATAAAGCCTAAATCCTTCCTTAAGCAAATTTTATGATCGAATTACAATAATTTCGAGACTGTCAATGAGTTTTCTCATAAACTCGATATTTGTAGATATGCCTTTGTTCTTCCTGTAAATATGAATATTCCGCCACTAAACAGATGCTTCTAAGCGTTTCCCAAGCAGTAATTCAAATCCATTTTTATTATATTTAGTCATGTTAATAATATCAATATTTGGTAGTAATTCTGTTTCAAGGCATCTTTCAGTAATTTTCTTAGATTTGTTTGCTTTTTTGTTTCTTCAAAAAACTAATAAATTTATTTAAATCAGTCTTATCTGAATATGTTACTCTTTTCTTGTCCCTTAATAACAATGGGATACCATTCTCTTCACAATTATCTAGCATTAATGGTATAACAATTCTGTTGGAATTTCCGCTACATTCTGCATTGAGGATTGATCCATACTCAGTTCTTGTCCAGCCTGAGGTATTTAGGTTTTTACTCAAGCATGGAATTATATATTTGCTTTTTTGTAGACCTTTTTCGATCTGTCGAGTAATCGAGTTTCCATAACCTATCTGCTCGGAATCAATCCAATAAGTTATTTTTTCCTTTTTTAAATCTTTAATCAGGCATTCAATTATAGGCTTATCTTTAGATGAATGGCAAATGAAAACGTCATACTCAAATAAATCCATAATGTTATTTACTTCCGATCTTTCAGCCTTTGCTCGTTCTTCCGCTTTGTCGTATGCTTTTAAAGCTTCCTCGTGTCGACCAAGATCATTAAGAGCATTACCTTTGTTGTACCACACATCCGCATCTTTTGGATCTATTTCAAGCGCTTTGTCGTATGCTTTTAA
>JAENZL010000033.1 GCA_016841265.1 Methanobacteriota archaeon
TCCAAACTTCTGTAATAATTAGACGTTCGGAACTATACTTAATCGGAACTACTGAGTTTTGGGATAAGCTCATATCTTATATGAATCAACCCGGGTCCGCCTTGCGCTAATGTTTTGCTTCTTAAAAGCGGGTTTTTGGCTTTCGGGTTGTTGCAATTGCTGGCTTTCAGGAATCTTTATCTCTTCACAACAGATTAAAAATAATTGTTTTTTCAGTCCAATTAACTCCCTTACAATATGGAATTCTTTGCACTATATATACCTTTCATGGATCTTTCATGTTTATTTTTTTGTTTGATAATGCTTGCTTGCAGGATTCATTTTTAAGAAACATGGAAGAAAAATATCGAATAAATACAACGAATCTTTATATAGTACACTCCTTAAAATACCTCAATGGTAAAATGAAGAATTATTCATACGCAATCAGTTTGCTTCTGCTTGTTTTCCTTGTTTCTTTTGCGGGAACCGTAGGGATGGCTTCTGAGGTTAACGGCACAGATAATAACAGCATGGACCCGTATGACCTAAAAAATAGTGGGTTTAATCTTGAGAATTTTACGGGACATAAACCGGAAATTGAATATCCGATTTTTGGCTACACAAACCAGAATTATACTTTCAGTGCAACCTGCGATCCTGCTAATTTTAGCAATACTGATAAAATTAAAGTAGTTTTTTACTGGGACACCTGGCGCGATACCGGGAAGAATAACCGGACCGAACGTACTTATTCGGATCGAGAAAAGCTTGAAAACGGTGACTTTCGATGGAATAGTACGCACAACTGGAGTGAAAATAAAACTTATGGGGTCCAGGTGGCTATTTTTGAAGGAAATACCCTGAAAAACTTATCCTACTGGATGCCGGTTGATATTAAGCCCTATTTGACGCCTGAAAAACCGCATAAACTCTTCATGGAAACCGAGAAATGCAATACTACCTACAAGTATGAAAATGAATCTTTTTACTGTGGGTATGAAGGACAATTTTACACCTTTGTCACAAATGCAAATGACCCTGAAAATGAAAGGATATGGTATTATTTTGACTGGGGTGACGGCAAGAAAGATTATTCCGAAATCAATGATTCCGGAAAGCCCCAGAGTTACTCACACTCCTGGGGAATTTCTGCTTCGGAGAATAAGACTTCCTGGCATTCCCGGAATTTTACAATCAAAACCGAGGCCGTCAAAAGGAATGTCTATAGTAAGGACAGTATAGAGTCTGACGCCAACAAAACCAGCATCCTGGTTATTAAGGACCCCGGGGATTTTCCGATAATAGGGAGTTTCCAGAACTGGGGGATCTTTCTTATTACAGTGGGAACAATGATCCTCTTTTTTGCTAGGAATAGCAATGATGTGCCTGCAGAGGTTTCGGTGCCTCTTATTCGCGGATGCTGCCTGAAGTCGAGAAATACTTTTATAGGGATCTTTCTTTTTTTCCTGGGCTTGTACCTGTATTTCGTTTTCAGGAGGGCTCCCTGGGACATCCCGATCGTAAACAATTTCACCTCGCTTAAAGAAGCTTACTTCGGCCTGCTATATAGTGAAATGGATAATTTTATCCCTTACCTTTCGTTAACTCTCACTCTTATTTTTACAACTGGTATTTCCACCGCGGCTTATTATGCCTATATTTCCGGATGCAGGTATAAGGCGAAAAATGAAACCTGCTCAATTAAAAAGGGTTTGAGTTCCAGTTCTTCTAAAGGTAAAAGCGTAAGTAAGAATGAAGAAACGCCGGTTGGGGTAAAACCGGGGATCGAAGAGTTAATCACTTTGATTGAAAATGAAAATAATCCGCTTATTCTAAGGCAACTTTATTTTATTAAATTCAGATACATGGGGGATTCCCCTGAGGAGGCTGCTTCAAGAGTTGGGGTTACCAGGGATACCGGCTATCTCTGGGAAAACGTGTGGTATAAAGATGGATATGAAGGGCTCATGGCTTTATTGATGGAAAATATGAATTAAAACGGAGTTTATAAGCTCTCATTAAATAAGATCTAATGAAAATCTAGATGATCTATGGATATTGTGCATATCTAATAAAATTAATTAAGTTCTAGGCATGTTATAAGTAAAAGTAAAGTAACTGGAAGTAAAGTTACTTCACTTCAATGTTCTTATATTTTTAGAGACTGCCCAGGTGTATTTCAGGGTTAAATTTGCTTCCTTGCCGATCATGCTGCGGATAATGGGTACGGAGATGTCATCAACGTAACTTACGAATAAAGGTACGGCTTTTTCGTCTTCGACATCTTCACAGTAGGTGATCAGGTCTCCTTTCGAAACCTGGAATTCCTTCATTGCTTTATTATTGAAGTAAAGCCTGAGCAGGGCTTTGGGAGTTTTGGCGGTGTTATCGAATTTCTCCACTTTCAGGGTCCAGCCCCCGCCGATCTCCCATTCACTGTAGAGGTGGTACGGTTCTTCATCCTGTTCTTTGATAAGCTCGGTCAGTTTTTTCGGGTTTCCATTCAGGGCCACGTCGTTTCCGACCCTTGCGTAGTGGTCTCCTCCGAGGATTCCGCCGGCCTCCATGCAGTTCTTGGCCCCGGACTCACAGAGGCCGTTTTCCACGAACTTTGCTTTGACTTCAGGGTTGGATACGAACCTGTACTTCGTTAGGTTGACCCCGGGTTTGACTTCTTCCGTTCCGTAGCGTATGTCAGCCCTGGAAGCCCACCAGCGGACCTTTACCGAACACCTTTCCCTTTCATCTTCGAAAACCACCTTCACGCTGAACTTGCCCGTGGAGGGGTCAAGCACAGTTCCGAGCCAGACTTTAGGAGAGGAGCCGTTCTTTCTGCTGGCTTCGGCATAACCTGTCAGGATCAGGTTTTCTTCTGTTTCCAAGCCCAGTTGAATGTAGATGGGACCTGTGCCAATTTTGGGGTCGATGAGGGGGGAGGATACGGAGTTTTCGGTGGGCTGCTTGAAGTACACAACACCGGTTGCACTGCTCCTTGCTGCGGCTTCTTCGCGCCGGGCCTGAAGGTAATGTCTGCGGGAGTTTTCTTCTTCATTGGTCGAGAGGTCTTTGTTGACAGCGACAAAAAAAACCTTCTCATCGGCTCCTGCACATGCCAGGCATGATACGGACATGTCTTTATTCTCTTTTTCTGCCGGGTACTCAAAGGACGCAATTACCTCGAAGTCCTCCAGAACCCTGTTCGGGCAGGTCACTTCCTCACAGCTCAGGGGATTCGAGGCTGCCCTTACAAGTTCGGAGACGGCGGGGCTGTACCTGAGGTAGAGGTAGGTTGGGTTTTTGAGTTCCGGGCTTTTGAGGGGAGTTCCGTCTTTGGCCAGCACTTTTTTCTCCATATCCACGGGAACGACAATTTCCCTTCCCAGGGAGTCCAGGGCTATGCCCCCGTCCCTGAACCTGACCCTGACTTCCTCGCCGTTCCCCGGGAAAAGCTCAAGGTTGGAAAAACCGCAGAGGAGACCTTTCCCGTGGATCAGCCTGTTAAGCAGGTAGCGTTTGCCGTTGAAATATTCCTGTTCGAGCTCAAAGTCCCTGACGGTCATCAGTTTTCCGTAAAAGTACCTGTTCCTCTCGAACTGCTGCAATGTGCATTTCTCTTTTTTCTCTTCATTTTCTGGCATGTCCAAATCCCCTGTTTAGATTATCCAGGTCCCGGCTGGAAGTAACCGGACCTGGTTGGATGAGCATTATTCCTGTCTCCAGATTCCCTTCGGCAACATCAGGGCCGTTTTCTGCCCCGAGGGCAGTGTCCCTGCCTAGGACGGAGTGTTTGCCGAGCAGGAATTCGGGACGTTTTAACCGGGTGTTTTCGCCCAGGTAGGTATGGCCGTCCAGACAGAACCAGGGTTCAAGCACCTTTATTTTGCAGGTTGTATGGGCCGGCTTTTCTTCCTCGATGATATTTCTGATAAGTTCCAGCTCAGCTTCGGCCAGGGCCTCATTAAAAAATACGAAAAAGCTGAACTTTTCTCCTCCGAAGAGGACGTCGTGCAGGGAAATTTCCCTTTTATCAGTTCCCTTCCCGGCAGGGAGTTTCACTCTGGCTGCTTCCGGAGGGAAAAAGAGAAACTTTTTCCGTTCAAGGATTTCGTTTCCCTCCCGGGTTTCATTATTCTGGTTTGCATTTCCCTTCTGGTTTCCATTCTTCTGATATTGATTTCCTTTCTTGTTTTCATTCTTCTGATCTTGATTTTCCTTTATGCAGCCGGCAGGGATGTTTTCAACTATGATCGGATTTTTTCCAGTGTACAGGAAAATTAGGTTTTTAAGCCCTTCCCTGGTCCCCCTTTCCCTGTACAGGGGAACCGCCCTGGAAATGAACTCCCTCTGTTTTGCTTCCGGAACTTTCTTCCTGTCTCCTTGATCCCCTCTTCCCTGAGAAGCGGCCACCCAGACCCCGAGCCATTCCAGGAATTCCGGGGGAGTGCCTGCAGCGTCAAGGTACCTGCCTAGGTGGTCGATTTCAAAGTCCGTTTCAAAGAAGAGGCTCTCGAAGATCGCGAGGAAGCTCTCAAGAAAGTCCCTGTTTGCGGGGTCTTCCCTGTAAACAGAGGGTAGGTAGTCCAGGTAGGAGACCTTCGGGAAAAAGACCGTTACCGAGGAGACCGTAGGAGAGAGTTTTTCGGTTCCAGTAAGGGTGGTTCTGAACCAGAGGTAGCGTCCCTCAAACTCGGTCCTAAAAAGAGCGTCCCTTTTTTCTTCTCCCTGGACAGCCGAACTCCCGGGAAGGCCTTCTTCCCATTCGCTTTCGGAAAGCTCCTTCAACTCGTTTTCTTCCAGAAGTTTGTCCGAGATATAGTAGCGGAATTCGACCTTTGTCCCCCTGGGAAAACTTCCTTCGAGCAGGAAGCGGTACCATCGGGTTTTCTGGACCTGGCTGTCAACGGGCTTCGAGAGGTAGGTCCCCTTGAAAATCCCTTCAGAGTCAGGGCTGTTTTCCTCGATGTGTTTGAGGAATCTCAGGCTTTTTTCGGTCTCGCTGATCAGGTACATGTTTTTTCTTGAGTCGTGGGCTCGCCTTCTGCTCACTATCTCCTGTATGGAAGAGGTAATTTCCCTTTCTTCAACACTCCCGTCTGCTCCGAATACGAAATACCCGGTCTTTCCGTCAAGGACGTGCAGTGCCCCTTCCGCATCAACATAAATGTTTTCAGGTTTGTATAATTCGCCCCTCCCTATTTCGGAAAAAGACCTCTCTGCCTGGGAGAGGGAGAGTTTGAGGACCCTGTGCCTGCCTTTCTCCAGAACATGAAGGTTTCCTGCCGAATCTATGTCAAGGTCGGTGAGGGCTTTGAGGGGGAGCCCGTCAGGTCCTTTCAGGACGGCCCAGAGGACTTTAAGGTCTTTTTTTCCAAGGGCAACAAGCCCTTCTTTTTTTCCTCCTTCCGGAACCCTGAATGTGCCGATGACGTAGACTGCATTCTCATCGACAGCTATGCCCTCGGGATTCTGGACCACCGGAGCCAGGGCTCCGGGTATATGTGTAGGAAACCGGAGTTTTTCGAAGTCCCTGTGGCAGGTGAGGATTGACATGCTGTTCCTGTCAATTACATAAACGGTGTCGCACTCGTCTGCAGCAACGTCTTTCAGGTCCAGGCCGGGTTCTTCGAGGATGTCGTCCCCGGGCTTGTAGAGTTCCCTGCGGCTCAGGCGCAGCCCCTCCTCCGCCAGGTCCAGGTTTTCAAGGCTGCTTTTGAATTCTTCAAAAAGGGACTTCGTATTGATCCTTTTATATTTGCTCTCCTGCATGTTTTATTCTTCCTACCCCTTCTTTCCCCGTTGATCTTCCTCTTTTTCCTCTTTTTTTTCTTTTCCTCTTTTTCCCTTTCCTTTACCTTTTTCTCTTCCTCTTCTTTTTCCTCTTCCTTTACCTGCTTTTCCCGGCGATTTCTACTGAATGAACTCCGGAATAGACTGTAGCTGTCCTTGAAGCCAGTACTAGGTCTCCGTTTTCATCCGGCTCGGCTCCTTTTTCAGAATGAATCGAAATTTTTTGCACCGAATCCACACCTTCGGTTTCCATTATCAGCCTGTAAAGTTCCGAGCGGTAAACCGGTTTTCCAACGGGCCAGCCCTTCTCACTGCCGCCTCCTTTTGCGGGATGGAGGAAAAGGTTGAGTTTGGCCAGAACCGCCTGCTGGGTTTCCTCCTCGAAAAAGCCTCTTGAAAGGCCAATGGTAGCCTTTACCTCAACCCTGATATATTCCGGGGGAACCACATGCACGCGGGTTCCGAGCAGGCGGTGCTTTTCCAGGTGTCTGGCAACTGCTGCCACAAAACCCCTGGAGGGGTCAGGCGGGGTTTTGAAAGTCTGAAGCGGGCTGAAAGGGATGACGACTACCGTTACGGAACCTTCCCCGCCTTCCGGGTCAGCAGGATCGAAATTCGGAACCGCTTTTGCCTGTGCCACCCTCAGGCCCGGAGTTTCCCGGGCAATGTATTCGAAATCTTCTGAAGTAACTGCCCTGTACGGGACTTTCAAATCCCTGATAAAACGGTTGACTGCTTCGGCTATGTCTTCTTCTCCCTTTCCCCCGGCTGCGGGCTTAAGGTTGCTTATTGTCAGACCCTCAGGTTTTCCCCCCTTTACCGCCCACCTGGACCCAGCCGACAGGTTCCCCTGCTTTCCCTTTCCTGTTTCGTATTCAAGGGCCCTAATTTCCGTACCTTCTTGGGGGACCCTGCCCCGGAGCCCGTCCCCGAACCTGATCTCACCTGTCAGGCTGTCCAGGGTAAAATGGAGGCTTTCGGGCCCGGAGCCGTCAAAATCTTCAACTTCTTTCCATTCCTCCCCTGCAGCCGTCAGTTTCAGGCTTTCCCTGAGCACGGGGGTTTCGGGCAGTTTGAAAACCTGTCCCGGGAGCCCGTTGCTCTTCTCAAGCAGTCCGTCTTTCACCTTCTTCTTCTGGGCAGCCGCTGTCGTGTTCAGGCTGATTTTTTCTATGCGTGGAGGGTATTCGTATTCGGATTCCAGGAGGGTGCAGCGCAGCCAGAAATATTTTTCTTCTTTATCCTCTCCCCGGGAAGACCAAGCCCCAATCGAAGAGCGAGCCCAGTCTCCAAGGTCCCTGAAAAAGAGCCTGCCGCTTTTTCTGAAGTTTTTCGTCCCGTCTTCGGGGAAAACTTCCTTCCATTGTTTTCCGTCAGGGGACAGGGATATTTCCCATTTCAGTTTTGCATTTTCGAATTCGTATTCTGCCTCTTCCCCGTGTTTTCCGGGTTCAATAAGGTCCTTTTCATAGAGGTAGGACATGAAATTAAGCGACTCAGGGACTTTTGCTTCCTTTCCGTCGTTTTCCTGAGCTTTAAGCTCGAAGCCCAGGTACAGTTCGCTGTTTTTCCTGGTGTCCAGACCGAAAGGTGCGAAAAAAAGGTCTTCTTTGAAGTTTGCAACGGTCCTGTCAAAAATTCCCTTTACAAGCCTGCGGACCTGTGAAGAACTCGAGGATGAGTCCGGAGCCGAACCTGCCGCCATTTCATTTACAATTATTTTTTCGAGCTGGAAGGGAACTACGGTTATGTCTTCAAGGAGTTCGAAATCGATGCTCTCCCCGGCTTTTTCTGCCAAAAAACCCGTGCCATTCTCTAAAAGTCTCGGCCCTTCCGCCTCAAAACTGAGGTCAACAATGGCTGAGAAAGTTCCCAGAGGCCTGATTCCCAGGAGTTTCAGGTATTTCTGGCGGTGCTCTTCGGTCACAAGGTTGATCCTGTAACCGGCAATTTCAGCCAGCCAGACAAAGAGTTCTACCAGGGTGATCCCGGGGTCAGCCGGGTTGTGGTTTGTCCATTCAGGAGCATAGTTCGGGATGGACTTTCTTGCTTCTTCAAGGAGCTGCTCATAGGTCCTGTTGTCTAAATTAGGGATTGGCAGAGCCATCTTTTTAATCCTCCCTCTCCGCTTTCCACAGCACGTTGATCTCGTGTTTCCCGCTGCAGGGTAGGGCCGATTCGGGGGGGCCGGAAATTTTATCAGGAGTTTCGTTTTCGGCCCTGAGATTTATCTCAATCCCCTTCACGTAGCTGACTCCTCTACAGTCTCCCAGAAGGGAATAAAAGTCCGATGCCAGAGGAAACTGCCCGAAACCCCATCCATTTCCGTTTTTTCCTCCTTTCAGGGGGTGCAGGAATTCTTCGATCCTTGATTTCACCCTGTTTTCCACCTCATGGACAGCTCCGGGATCTGTGGTAAACAGTTCGGCTTTCACGTCCACCCAGTGGTAAACAGGGCCTGCAACCTTGAGTTTTCCGGTGTTCGGGGCTCTTTCTTTCAGATAGGCTTCGACAATTTGCGTAAGTTCGCCTGTAGGAGCAGGCCTCGGTTCAGGGAGATCGGGCACTATGACAGCTGTTACCAGCCCCGGCACACGTTCTCCTTTTTCGCTCAAACCTGAAAGTACCCTGACTTTAGCTACTTTCCCAGAGGCTGCTCTGGCAAGGTGTATGATGTCCTCCGCACTTACCCCCCGCTCCCTGTGCTTGAATGAGGCCGGAGCCCGTGCTAGCAGTTCGTCCAGGCTCTCGGTTTCGGACCCCGCGTCGGAGGCAACCGGGTTGTACACTGCGTCGACGTATTTTAAAGCGCTGTACAGTTTCGCGATCGAATAAGCTTCCAGGTTTCCGTTTTTCCCCCCTCCTGTACTGTAGCTGGCTTTAACGTTGTTTGCCCCAAGAGGCGGGATCATGCCCCGGGTCCCGTCCCCGAAGCGGATTTCCCCGGAAGTCCGGTCAAGCAGGTAATGCCGGCTCTTCCCGTCCGAGCCGCTGAAATCTCTCATTTCTTCCCACCTGACCCAGAACTCCGAAAACCTGCCGTTTTCGTCTTTTATCGCCTCCACATCGCGGGCTCTTTCTTTAAGCAGGGCATGTTTTTCCCCTTCCGGAAGCCAAGCTGCTTCGTTTACCCGGACTCTGGCGTCTACCACCGGCCTGTTCAGAAGCATGAAACCCTGTCCGGCTTCTCCTGAACCGGAACCGAGAATCTCCTCTTCAACAGTCCTGGCCTGGAGAGCCCACACGCAGTTGGGGTAGAGCCCGGAAATCCGGGGAGTTCTTTTTCCTTTTATGAACAGGAGCCTGACCCAGTACAGCGGTTTTTTTGAACCGTAGAGCTGCAAAGCCTTCATCTCTCCGGGAACGAAAAATTCCAGGACCCCACTTTTTGAAAGCCCCACGGTTTCGTCAAGGTTTTCAAGCTCTTTCCATTCTCCTTCTTTTACCCCTGAGTTTCCATTCCCCTGAGCTGATAAGTACTCCCACCTGAACTTTCCACAATCATCAACAGAGGGTTTCTCAAGTTTGGCGAACAGGCTGAGAGGACCTTTCACGAGTTTTGAAGTGAAGCCGAAATATACTGACGGAAAGTTATAGGGAATCGCTATGAAGGGGATGAATTTGTCTTCTTCATTATATGCAAAAGTCCTGTTGTTTTCGGAAACAAGGTGTTTTGGCTCCCTCCCTTCCCTGCTGGAGTAACTGAGTTTCAGGTTCCTTATACAGGGAGGGTGGAATTCTCCGGATTTAAGGTGGAATTCTCCGGGTTTATCTTTGTCTTCATCCAAAACATACTCTTTCCCGAAATTCCCTTCAATGAGCCTTACCCGGATCCAGTAATTTACCGTCCCGTTGACGTTTCCCGGTATCATGGGGGGTATTTCCCGGATTTTCACTTTCGTATGGACGAGCAGGGGGATTTCGTCCTTTTCTTTTTTCCCTGCTTTATCTTTTGCGTGAAAGAACCTGGCAGTTTCATTTGCTTCTTTTTCAGCTTCCGCTTCTTTTGTGTCCTTTGCCAGGAAGTTCTCCGGCTCCACGTCCGGAAGCTCTTCTCCTCCTCCTTTTCCTTTCCCGCTTTTTTCTTCCCTTCTCTCCCCGAAATCCGTGCTGAAATCCATGAATTTCTTGAGGTTGCGCCAGCTCTCCCCGCTCCAGTATTCCCACGAGAGAACAGGTTTTTCGAGAGGTAGACCCGGCCCTGTTCTCCCGGGGATAAGGTCGAAGTCCAGCCTTACTTCGCACCCCTGCCTTGAAAAGACATCCGAGCAGGCAATATAAAAAGTGTCATAGAGTGCTGGCTTGCTCCCGAAAGGCTGTATCCTTTTTACTTCTTCTTCTTCAAGAGGGATGTCATTATAAAACAGCAGCTCAGGCCGGATCCCTTCGGCAGAAGTCTCTACCTTAAGCGAACTGAGGCTGAACTGTTCCAGCTCTGAAATCTCCGCTTCCTTTAAAAGGCAGCGGATCCACCGGCTTTTGAAGCCGTTTACTTTTCCCTTCCCGATGACTTCTTCTCCCTTTGAAATTATCAGTTTCCCATCTGAGAACCTCACTGCCGAAAAAGGGAGCCATTCAGTGATCTTCGTTTCTTCCTCCTCTTCCTTTTCTTCTTCCTCGTTTTCGGGAGCTGCGTATTCCCATCCAAACAGGTTTTTCTCAGCCAGCTTCCTGACATCGAAAGTCCCGGAGTCCTCAAGACTGAGGGTAATTTTTCCTTTTCCGATCCCGAATAGTTCCTCGTCCCCTATGTAGAAGATATGCTCCTGCAGGTTCTTGCCGGAAAACAGGGTCGGGGGTTTAGTTCCTCCCACAGTGGAGCTGTAGTCGATGATTTCATCACATTTCCAGTCCGCGCTGCAAACAAATTCCAGTTCGGCAGGTGTTGCTGCGATTTTTTTCTCAGTCTCGAAAAAGAGAGTATTTCCTTCCGGGTCTTCGGCCGTGGCCCGTGTCCCAGCGGGGATCATTACATTTTCCGGGGCTCCGGGGCCGGGGACAAAGCAGAGTACCGTCCTTGCGGGCCGGGCTGGGAGGAGGGAGAAGTTCAGCATGTCGAGGAAGGAGAGGAGGTGTTTTCGGGGGGCATCGTTCAGGTTACTGGCGATGGTTTCGGCCATGCCGGCAAAGATCCGGGATAGGGCAGTCCCGAAATCTCCTTCGGCTCCGGGGGTCCACTCGGGGACATAAAAGGGTGCTTTTCTTCGGATTTCTTCCAGCACCATATCTGCTGTAGTTTCCCTTATCTTCGGAACTTTTCTTTCCATCGTGGTTCTCCTTTTTCCTTCACTGCTGAAAGGGCTGAATCCAGCCTGTGCGATCAGACCCGGGTCATCCGGTCAGGCTCCTTCTTTCAGGTAAAACGGATAGACAAGGTTGACCTGGGTATTGCTCCTCCGTACCTTGTAGTCGACGCTTATCAGAAGTTTCCCTTCCAGGGCTTTTTCTGTGAGGGTTTTTATTTCATTCACCTCAATGCGGGGTTCCCAGTTCACCAGGGCTTCGTATACGGCATTTTCGATCATCTGGAGCGTTAGCGTGTCCATCGTCCCGTAGGCATAATCATGTATGGAGCAGCCGAATTCCGGGCGCATCAAGCGTTCGCCTTTTGCGGTACCCAGGATAATCAGGATAGATTCCCGGATGTTTTCGTCGTAGCTGGAGCTTGAAATACTCCCGTCAGCTTCCACAGTTACCGGATACTTCCAGCCGGTCCCGAGAAATTCCCTTTTCATCACTCTTCACCCGATAGATACCGTGCCTGTTGCGATTATTTTCCCTACCGGCAGGTCCGAAGGGTCGTTGCAGGTCATGGCCGTATCCCCGTTCCTTGCCGCCATTTTCCCGTTTATTTTCACGGTCGGACTCCCTATCATGATCGTGGCCTTATCTAAAGGCTGCTTCTGGAACTGCCCGCCCTGGGGGATATGGGGAGGCAGGTTCGTTGCCGTGGAATTAGCGGTCGCTGCTGGCATCCCCATGATCTTCACGTTCTGGCTGAGGCTGCCGTCTATGGTCCCGTTGAACGGGTGGGGAAGCGGGGTAGGGATCTGTCCCGTGGGAGAAGGGATCATGACGATATGGATATCAGTTGCAACGATTTTGTCCCCCTGTTTGGCTGCTGGCATTCCCATTTTTCTAACTCCTGCTTTTTTTGATTCACTTCTGGATTTATTGTGACTTATTTGGTTTTTTGAGCTTGGTTGACGTTCAATTGATGTTCACCATTGAGCCTTTGATGTTCGTGATGCCTGAGGCCTTCAGATCCATCCCGGCGGAAGCTTCGATTTTTGCCGAGCTTGAAGATTTTATTTCAATTTCTTTGGCTTTGATGGAAACTTTCCCTTTAGACGCAGAGAGCTCGATATCTCCTTCGCACTCCATTGAAATTTTGTTCCTGGAGGAATCAATGCAAATTTTATTTTTCTTGCTCTTGTCTATGATCTCAATTTTTTCTTTTCCTTCCGTGTCATCGATTTTTATGGTGTGCCCGCTCCGGGATTTGATCATCTTGATGTTATTTTTCCCATCACTGTTTTTTTCCGGAGGCTTGTCCTTTCCGTTCCAGAGGGCCCCGATTACGTAAGGGTAGTTTATGTTCCCCTGCTCGAACACCACAAGGACCTCGTCGTCCACTTCCGGGTAAAAGACCATTCCCCGGTCTTTTCCCCCCATAAGGGTGGCAAGCCTTGCCCAGGCTTCCCCGGCTTCATCTCCCATCCAGGGAAATTTTATCTTGACCCTGCCCTGTTCCTCCGTGTCCTTATTATCGGTTACAAGAGCCACTACAACTCCAAAGATGCGCGAGCTGCCGCCTCCGCCGAGGTTGAGGATTTCCCCCAGGCCCATCAAAGACACCCCCTGAGGCCGAGGGTTGTGGTGTACCCGTTTGTCCCGACCGTATGGGTTGCCTGTTCTATATAGTATACGCCGCTGAAGCTTTCTCCCATCTCTTCGACGTTTACTGTCATCCCGGGGCGCAGTTCCGGGTTTCCCTCACATTCCAGCCCGGCTTCGATGAAGCCCTGGTTTCTCCTCTTCAATTCGACAACAGCCACATTTTTTGCCTCCTCCGCACTGCGTAAGACTCTGTCTCCCAGGGTCAGCTTAACGTCTTTGAATTTTTTAGCGGCAGTTGCAAACTCCTTGATTCCTACTCCGCTTTTGATATCGTCAAGGGTAGCCTTCCCTGAGATCATTTCTTTCTTCTTCACATCCCAGGAGTTCACTGTAAGCTCGCTTAGCACAGCCGCAGTGCTCATCGTGGGAGAGAAGCTGAAGATATCGTCCTTTTTAAATGTGATTTTTCCTTTTGCGGTATCCTTCGGTTTGCGGAAATAGAGGAACTCTTCCTGGACAAAGGACTCAAACCCTATTTCTCCTGACATTTTTTTCAAAAAAGCAAAGTCGCTTTCTCCCGGATACCTTATGATGTTTTCATAAGTAAGCGTGCTTTTTTCGATCTTGTCGGTTTTCAACTTGCTGTTTCCTGCAAGCTCGGTTACGATATCCGAATATTTCTTGTTGTTATATATGACTCCGGCAGTGTCCTTTTTCTTCAGGTCGTATCCCAGGTCGTATCCCCTCAGTTCCAGAGTAGTCCCGCTTTCGTCTCCCTCCTGTATCCCGATGGATCTGATCCGGCCGATAAACGAGAGGGTCTTATTGTCGGAGTCAGAAACAAAACCTATAGTAATTTTTACCTTGTTTCCGGGCTGGATTCCGGTTTCTTCAGACCACCTGGGGTTTTGCGTCTCCTGGTCCACGGCATCGTTGAGGGAAATCCTGAACATGCCCGGCTCTTCGAGGTCCTCTTCTATTTCCAGGTAGGTCACGTCTTCGTCCGGGAGCTTTTCGCTCTTGTCCACCAGCTCGACTTCAATGGAAGGAATATCCGGGGCTGAATCTTCGCCTTCTGCCATGTTCTCTCACTCCAGCGGCGGAATAATCAGTTCGGTGCCGGGTTCAAGAAACCGCGGGTTCTTGATTCCATTTCGATCGGCAATAGGTCTCCAGAGGGCAGCGTTTCCGTAGGCCCTGCTGGCAATCAACCAGAGGCTGTCCCCCCGCTGTGTGACGCGGACTTTGGTTTTGTCGGGGGACTGGAGAGTTTTTTCACGCTCATTAAGTTCCATTTTAAATTCTTTGAGCTTTAAGGTGAGCCTGGCTCTGACAGGGGTCCCGTCCGGGAGGAACATGGTAAACTTTTTAGAAACACTTTCCAGCACGCAGATGAAAGGTTCCCGCTTTTCCATGCCCCAGATGAATTTTAACGGAGGAGGGGTATGGAGTTCGGTGTCTAGTTTCATGAGGTCCGATACCCTGTCCGTATAGTCTCTCACATCCGTCCTGTACTCGTATGTATCATAAAAAAGCTCGATTGAAAGGCTGCCGGCATTACCCCCGGTGTACTGGTGGTAAGGGGCTTCAAGCCCGGGTTTTTTGACTTCTGAGTACGAGACGCTCTTTTCCAGGCTGTATTCGGTAGGATAGTAGAGGATCTCTATCTTTGTGCCTTTCTTATTTCCTTTCAGGATCTCGATGAACCCGGTTTTTGTCGCAAGTCCTGTCAGAAGATTCCCCTCCTTTCAACTTCGATTTTCATTCTGCGTTCTATCATCCGCATAATCTTTTCTGACATGTGTTCAACATCCGTAACCTGCCCGGATTTTCCCGCCGCCTGCGGCAAATGAGATTCAAAGTGGTCAGCTACGACTGCCTTCGTTTCGAAAACAACTTTCTTAATTTGTTTTACTTCCTCTATCAGGGTTTCCGCTTTCCCATAGACAAGTTCCTGTCTGCCGGTTTTGTGAATACTTCCTCCTGCGTGCATCAGTTCGGACCTTTCTTTCCCGGAAGCCCCAAAGCCGGCAGTCCTGGAAAACGTGAAGTTGGTACTCCCTTGCCAGGGATACGGGTGAGCTTTTGCTGTATTTCCGGAGCTCGGGAGACCCTTAAATCTGAATAACAGTCCTGTGGAAATTACCTTCCTTCCCTCTGATATTTTCTGTGTTGTGGGGGAAGAAAGCAATCCTGTACATACCGTTTCCACTAAGCTTTTAGGCCTAGCCGAAAGGATTAGGCCGGAAGAAATTTGCTTCAGTTTCCGGATTCCCAGGTAAGTGTCCATGTTTTTGATTTTCCAAAGGCCTCCGGAGACGGCTTTTTGTCCGGAAGGCGTGTGGTTCTTCCCTGATTGCAAAGGAACTGAAGAGTTGAAGGGTATGCTTGAGGAGAGTCTGCTTGCCTGAACCGGGTTATGTGGCTTGATTAAAGTTATGAAGTGTGAAGGTGTTGCTGTTGTATTCGTCCCCGAAGGAGAATATAAGGTCCTGAAATGTTCCAAAAAGCCGGTATCAGGGAGGGGTGTGGAAGTTCCCGTTCTCGGGAAGGAAAGTGATAGACCGGAAAGTGCCAGACCGGTCATTTTTTCTGAAAGATAATTATTTAAAAGTTTGAGGGGATGCTTTGCTGTCCTCTGAGTATAATTGTATATTACCGGGTAATTAATCGTAGCTGCCTTCAGGTCGTGTGTCCTGACTGCAGAATAGTTAAAGGGATAGTTTGCAGTGTAATTGAATGCCATAGCTGCAGGGTAGCTATGTGTATGGGTTTCCACATAATTGAATGCCCTGACAACCGGATGCATAGGTGTGTAAATTGATGTAATAGGGTGTGTGTGGTTTCCCGGAGGGTTAAATGAATATGTTTCCTTCCTGCCGGACGTCGGGGCTGCAGTTTTATTGGGTGTGAAACTCTCCTTACTGCCGGGAAGCGGGTTTTCGGGGTGTTTAAGTGTGTAAGCAGTTGTGGTCAGGGGTTTCAGGAAAGCAGGCTGCTTAAGTTGGACCTGCAGCCGGGTTATCCGGACAGGATACTGTTGTTCTCTTTTCAGACCTTTTTGATTATGGGCCGTATAATGATCAGCTGTCGGATAATTGTTTGCCTGATAATTGTTTGCCTGATAATTGTTTGCCTGATAATTGTTTGCCTGATAATTGTTTGCCTGATTATCGGTTTCACGAGTAACTTTGCTGGCGGGTTTCCGGACTGCGGGGTGTATAAGTGTATAGGAAAATGTACAGGTTTTCGCATAATCGGGTGCCTGACCGGTCGGGTTCAGGTGTGCATAAGTTCCCTTAATGCCTGTTGCATTGACCTTTGAGTAGTTAAGTGTGTATTCTTCTGTCAGGTTAGGTTCCCGGGCCACGGGGTTATTGAATATCCGGGCTGTCGTACCTACGGGTACCTGGACTACTGGTTGTTCAGTTGGATAAGTTGCTGTACCATTGTACGCCAAAAGCACCGGTATTTTAGGGAAGTAGGACGTGTCCCGGCCTTCAAGCATTGCTTTACTCCCGGATATCAGGGTTGTCTGCAGCTTAAATGTGTTCTGGAGCCAGTTCTGCCGGGGAGAGGCCTGTCGGTGGGAAGCCTGTCGGGAAGGGTATTTTTTATCTCGTGCAATGTCTGCAGGAGAATTAATTGTGTATGTGCCGATTGTGTAAGTCGACTTATTGCTGGCTAACAGGCTTTCCAGGCCATTGAATACATGAATTAGTGCCCTGTTTGCTGCCTTAATTGCCGGAAAATCTCCGCCGAATAAGAAGTTCCGGCCTGAAAGGTTCAGCTCGTCGAGCTTTCTAAGGGCTTCATTGTGGATTTTCCGGGAAAGGCCGCTTTCTGCAAGGATCGTAAGCGGGGACTGAACCGGGGAATCGGTGTCAGGATGAGTTTTTTGGGAGATAATTACAGGAACTGCGGGCGGGTTTGAATATATGAAGAATGGCCTGTTCCCACTCGAAAAAAAGTTCTTGCAATTCCACGGATTTTGAATTTTGTTTCCCTTTTCGGATATGGATGCCCTGCTGTTTTTTCCAGAGAAGGTAAGCTTGAGGGATGTGAAGTTTGTATATGTGGGGTTTGCAGGGGCAGGGTTATGGGTTGTTGATTCAGGGTTGATGAGCTTATGAATTGTAAGGTTACGGGTTGTTGATTCAGGGTTGATGAACTTATGAATTGTAAGGTTATGGGTTGTTAATTCAGGGCTGATGAGTTTAAGAAGTGTAAGGTTATGGGTTGTTAATTCAGATTTGATTAGTTTGAGGAATGTAGGGTTATAGGTAGTCAATTCGGGGTTGATGAGCTGAGGTGTTAGATTTTCAGGTTCAAGACTGCCTGGTTCAAGCTTACAGGATGTTGGTTTTTCATGTGTAAGGTCAGGTTTTTTCAAATCAGGGTAGCTGAGTTTGAAAGGAATGACTGGATTTCCCTGCTGTTTTTCTTTCGGGGAGCTTAAGAGATAATTTTTCCAGAATAAGGTATTGTGAAAATTTAAATTGATGCGGACGGAAATATGTCTTTTTACGGAGCTTGATGATTTGCCGTTTTGCCTGAAAAACAGGTTGGAAAAATATGATTTCCTGATTTTTCTGCCGTATTTTTTCAGTATTTTTTCATGAAATTTTGGGTTGTGAAAGGAAATCATACGGCTTCACCTGTTTTCTGCCATTTTTCGGACTTCATCGGGATTGTTCTTATTCGTCGATGATTCCCTGATGAACCATTTCGATGCTTTCGAAGGCTATTGTATTGCTGTCAGCTTTTAGCTCGGGCCCTGTCCATTTTACCGGATAAGCTCCCCTGAAATCCCAGCGCCATTTGTCACTCTCGGTTAAATCCATCAGGATGACTGCTACATTTTTCCGCTCAATCGTCCCTGCCCTCACGTCTTTGTACCAGCTCCAGAAGTCATCGAGGTCGGTGATCCCTCTTTTCAGGACCAGGGGCTGGTATTTAGTCCTCTTCGGAAAATTGTGTGTGAAATCGTTTACCCCGCCTTCTGCATAGGATTCGGTTTCAACTTCCATTTGAAGTCCACTCACTTCAGAAACATTGGCAACGATGAGATTCCCAACTTCGACCCGGAACCTGAATGAAAGGTAGGGGTCCGTTCTCTTTACTGGCATATCATCCTCTCTTCCCCATTCCTACCCTCTGTGCTCCTGTTCACATTTTGCCTGAAACCTTTAGCTTGAAACTTTTAGATTGAAACTTTTAGATTGAAACTTTTAGATTGAAACCTTTAGATTGAAACCTTTAGATTGAAACTTTTAGATTGATACTTTTAACCTGTAAACCTTTTCCTGCAGCGGTCACACATCCATTATGCTACGCTGTTTCTCTCCGCTCAGGCTCTTATTGATCCTGGAAATTTCCTCACACCAGCGCTGCCTTTCCCTGTGTTCCAGGTTCATGATCTCTTCATAAGCCCAGTGGAAGTAGTAGGCGATGAAGGCTACCTCCTCGTAAATCCTGTCAAGGGGGTAGCCCCTTATTCCCCCGGGGAAGTTTCTTCCACCTCGAAATTGTGCCCACACTTCGGGCAGACTGTCCTTATTTCCGGGGAGCCGTCTTCGTTGATCCTTCCGTAAAAGTCCTGCAGGTAGGCAAGGTCCGAGGCAAAAAGACTCTCGACCACTTTAGTACTGATGACCTGTAAGTCCCCGAGCCTTGTTATGACTCTTGAAAGCAGGATCACTGTCAGGTATGCAGGATTTCCCTGCACCCGCGGGTCTTTCAGGGGCAGGATCTCATCTGCGGCTGTTGCAAGCCGCATGATCCCTTTTTTATGGAGGTTCCCTTCGCCGTCCACGTAACCTTTGGGGAGGGTAAATTCAAACTCCGTCTGAAATGTCATGGCATCATCTCCGAATAAGAAGCCTGTTTTTTAAAAAAATTAATGTTAAGGAGAAGTTTCTGAGAAGGATCTCCTTTCAAGACGCCCTGGTGAAGCCTTCATGGGCGATTTCGAGGGTTTCTATTGCGACTTCATTGGTCTTGGCATTGAAATCCGCGGGGTCGTATTTCATCGGCCAGGCCTGCACAATGTCCCAGCGAGCTTTATCAGTCCCTGCCTCGTCAACCAGGATGATTGCCATATTCTTTCTCGCGCCCTCTGCTCCCGTATCTATGACCGTTTTTCTCCAGGTGTAGAGGTCCATCGAATTGGTGATCCCCCACTTCAGGGTAATGTTTCCGTATTTGGTGAGGCCTGAAAGTTTACGGAATGTGGTGGCCTCGTTTCCTTCCCTGTATTCAATGGGGTCTGTCGTGGTATCTGCAAAGGTGCACTCACTAAAACCTGCCTGTCCGATGCCGTCGATCTCAACCCTGAATCGGAACTGCCTGTAGGGGTCTACCCTGTCTGCCATCTTTAATCCTCCTTATAGCGTAAAGTTCCATTTAATTAATTCTTGAAGTTATCCGAAATCTACAATCTTTCTAATACCTGTTTTGAAGTTTCGTTATTCCACAGCTTCAGAGCCGCCCTGCCACTGGGATATCCTGAAGATCACAAATTCCGCAGGTTTCACGGGCGCAATGCCGATGATGCAGATCAGCCTTCCATTGTCGATATCATCCTGAGTCATTGTGCTCCGGTCGCATTTTACGAAAAAAGCTTCTTCCGCGGTTGTCCCCATCAGGGCTCCGCTCCTCCAGACGCCTGTCAGGAAATGGTTTATGGTCGCCTTTATCCTTGCCCAGAGGCGTTCGTCGTTTGGCTCAAACACGACCCACTGGGTCCCTTTTTCTATGGATGCTTCTATATAGATGAAGAGGCGGCGGATATTGATGTACTTCCAGAGGGTGTTGGCAGAAAGGGTGCGGGCTCCCCATACACGGATTCCCCTGCCCGGGAAAGCCCGGATGACGTTTACACCTCTCGGGTTCAAAATGTCCTGTTCTCCTTTCATGATCTGGAACTCAAGGTCCGAAGCTCCCTTTATGATCTCGTTTGCAGGGGCTTTGTGCACTCCCCTTTCCGTGTCACTGCGAGCGTAAATGCCTGCAACATACCCGCCGGGAGGCATAAGCTGCAGCATCCCGGTATCAGGGTTGATAACCTTGATCCAGGGGTAATAGAAGGCTGCGTAGTCTGTGGGATTGTCGCTTCTCGGGTCCAGCTTGGAAACGTCTGCATGTCCCTTTGGGGCATCGAGGATTGCAAAGCGGTACCTGTGATTTTCACAGTGTGCAATCAGTTCAGTCTCAAGGTCGTCTACCGCATTGGCGTTGGGAGCATAGACAATTGAAATGTCATCAATTTCTTTGAATGCTGTCAGGCCTTTTCTCTTCCCGGGTTTGTCATCTTCAGGATCGTCTCGTGTATAGTCTTTAGTTTGTAAATTTTCTTTCCCTTCACTGCCGTCTCTCATAAGTTCTATTAAATAATTTTCATCTTTTGGATTCTGATCTCCACTCACGTCACCGAAAGATACTGTTATTATTGGGTGTTCCACCGGTTTATTTGGCAATAAGTTATCAAGTGTATCAGAGTAAGATACAACCAGCTTGATTCCTTCATTTTCTCCTTTTTCAAGCTTTACTTGGATCTTGTTTCCCCAGTCTCCTTCTTTGACAGCTTCCACTTTCAGGGTCTTGTTTTCAAATCCTTCTACTCCCAAATTCTCTCCAATAGACCCCTGAATTATGCTAGCCTTTTTAGTCGCGTCGCCTTTTTCGAGCTTTAAAATGTCTGTGAAGTTATCTTTCCCATTATCACTTTTTTTAACGAATGACACTGTTATTATTGATTGGTGTACCCCCGCTAAATCTGGCAATAAGTTATCAAGTGTATCAGAGTAAGATACAACCAGCTTGATTCCTTCATTTTCTTCTTTTTCAGGCTTTACTTGGATATTGTTTCCCCATTCTCCTTCTTCGACAGCTTCCACTTTCAGGATCTTGTTTTCAAATCCTTTTACTTCCAACTTCTTTCCAATAGACCCCAGAATTATGCTAGCCTGTGCACCCTGCTTGCCATCTTTGAGGGAGAAATCTCTTCTTTCCAAATTCTCAATAGACATCAGATTTAGGCTAGCCTTTTTAGCGTCCTGGCCATTTTTCAGATTCACAGGTTCTTTTGAAGCTTCAAGGACCTTTTCTTCAATGTCACCAACGTGCGATATTTCTATCAAATTTGAGATCCCATTGACGATTTTTCCAAAATAATGTGGGGACTTTTCACTTATCGACACGTTATCAAATGTCTCAGAAACAGTCGGAGGTTGTTTTTTTAGAGTTTTCTTATAATCATTCGGTTTATCTTCGGAAGGTAATTCTGTTTTCCAGTAAAATACATCCAGTTTGATTCCACTGAAGGTTCCGACGGAAACAATTACTACGATTCTATTTCCCCATTCTCCTTCTCCGACAGCTTTCACTGTCAGGGTCTTGTTTTCAAATTCCTTTACTTTTTCCAGATTCTTTTGCTTTTTACCGGAAACACTATCATTAGTAATCTGATCAATATTTACCCTATTGAATTCCAGATTTAATCCGGCTTTCTTGGTGCCTTCGGCTTTGACGATCCGGCCTATATAGCACCGTGACCCCCCGTTCTTGAAAAATCCGTCTACTGAGCCCGGGAGGTATTTGTCGTTTCCAAAGTAACCTCCAAAGACCCGCTGGTACTGCAGCCAGCTGGTGATCAGGCAGGGGGTTGTTGGGCCCCGTTCGGTTTCTCCCAGGAACCCTACAGTGCTGGTTGAAACCCCTTCCATAGGCTTTGCGCCAATTTCGAATTCCTCTATATATACGCCCGGGGAAAGATATTCTGGCATACTAAACTCTCCATTAATATCGTTTAATTTCTCAAAACCCGGAACCTGCCGGATCTTCTTAACATTTATAATTTGTTTTTGATAACTTCCTTATTTTTTGGATGGTATATAAATATTTAGATTTGCCATTACATATATTTTATATATACTAGGAATTGTTTATATATACTAAAAATTCCTATTTGTTAATTCCAGATTCTTCTAAATAGTCGCCAGGGCTGCTCATTAGAACAAAAAATTAGAAAAGTTTATTCAGGCAACATTTTAAAAAAACCATCTTCCAAAAAACCTTTCTACATTTTCCAATCGATATACAGCTTTCAGAACCGATGACTGGTTTATGGATTTCTTAATTTTTTCCAAGTGTGTCGATTCCAATATTTTAGCCCAAACTCCCGTGTTTACTCAGGTTCCAATCTATTAGCCTGATCTGAGGCGTTTTTAATTTAAATTTCAAGTCCCTGAGCCCTCACCGGCCACGGAGCGGAGCGAGGTGGACGGCCTTTCCAGAACCTAAATTAATAGGTTTTTCCAGTGTTTTACCCCAAAAAGCAAAATCGAGAAAAGAACCTTGCAAAAAAGAATTCAAAACCTGCCGCAAACTTGAATTTAATACATCAGCATTAATCCTTTTTTCGAAAATGGATTAAAAAAGGAAGCAATTTGGAATCGCATTTCCAGGGGGTGCATTAAAGCTAACCGCCACGACCAGCACGACTATCACGACTATCACGAATAGCAAGACTATCGCGAATGGCTTTGAAGCCTTTGAAAACCCTGATAAAGTTTACTGCACCGGGGTATTTCTCATTCCATATTCAAAAAAATATATGTCTGTTTTACAGGGTTTCCGGATTAATCAGATGGCAACTATTGAATAAATTCTGGAAAGAGTCCATATATTTTGTTTAAATGTGTGTGGTGCTGTTCAGTGGATTTCTGTCCAGTAGATCTGTGCTTAAATTACTGTCCAGTAGATTTCTGTCCATTGGATTTCTATTTTCAGTTAGATCGAAATAATTCCCACAAACGTGTTGTGCCCTTCTTCTACCACTGTGGAAAGTGTTTTTTCGACTCTTTCTCCTTTGATCTCAAGGGTGACCCCTGTTTTTCCCTTAACAGGTCCCCTTAAATAAAGCACGAATTCCCCTTTTTCGTCCGGTATTCCCCGGACTTCCATGTCTGTTACTTTTGATGGTTCTTTTGCTGTCGCCTTTATTGTTATGCCTGCCGGGAGCCCGTTCTCAGCGGCCAGTATGCCCCTGAGAAGAGTTGCCCTGTCAGGAAATGGGTACAGAGGCCTCGGCCTGAGAAGGATTTCGATAACAGGTTCTTTTGATCCGGAATATGAGGAAGTATCAACCACCCTTTCCTCAGGGAAATAAAGTTCAGGCTCCACGCTTAACGTATACGTGCTGTCAGGCAGGCCGGAAAAGGTATGGTATCCGCTCAGGTTTTTTACAGCTTTTATATTTCCTTCTTTCAGCCTTACCCGGACCTTTCCTATAGGCTCTTTTTGTGTATAGTCGTCAACAGGCCATACAGCAAAGGACAGGTTGAGGGAAGAAGGGACGGAAAAAACGTATTCATGCCGCTTATCACTGCCCTTGCTGGCTGAATCCGGTTCGGGAGGAGCCATTTACTTTTTCCCCTTTTCAGGAGCTGGCGGTTTGCGCCCTCCTGTTACTCTTCTGACTGTCTTTTCGCGGGAGGACTCGATTCTCACGGGGGTAACCTGGTAGCAGGCGGAGGGGCGGAAGCTTTTATCCCCGAAGGTGCTCCAGATCTTGGTCAGGTCATCCAGGTTCAGGGAAGTCACAACCACCCGCAGTTCGGTATTGTGTGCGGAGAGGCTCCCCCTCAGGACCGAGCCTGCGAGGACGGCATTATCGTGGAGGACCTGCATGGCTCTTCCGAGGATGCTGTGTTCTTCCCCGGTCCTTTCGGTCCTGTCCTGGATCCCGGGAGAGGGGTAGGAGGTCAGCATGTAGCAAAGGTCCAGGGCAAGGGGCGGGGCTTTGAGCTTTGAAGGTCCCATGTTTTCCATTTCCAGGTTTCTCAGGTTGATGTTTTCGCTGACCTGGTAGAGGAAGAGGGAGAGGCGGATGTTATCCTTGCCCTCGATTTCCCCGGGAGAAACAAGGGCTATGGAATCCGCAGGAATCAGGCCCTGCATGTTCCCCCTCAGGAGTTCTATCAGGGTTTCCCCGACATCAGCTATCGCCGTATAATCTGACATTTTTTATGTCTCCTTTATATTTCCGTTATGTTTCCGTTATGTTTCCTTTATGCTTCCTCTAAGTTTGCTCTACGTTTCCTTTCCTCTACGTTTCCTTTACATCTCATGATTCCGGAATCCCGTTTTCCGATTCCCCGTTTTCCGATCCTCAGGTTCCCGATTCCCCGGCTTTTTCCATCATTTCACAAGCTCGTAATAATCCCCGAAATCCGCAGGGGTACAGATTTTTCCCATTTTCTGGAACTCCCGCTTGAGGGCCCTGAGGCTTTCGTTCATTCCTATGGCTCCGGAACCGTCCGCTGCAAGCACGGCGGCAAGGAGGGCGATATTTTTGATGTTCCCTCCGGTGAGCTTGAATTTTGAGAGGAAATTGAAGTCCAGGTCTTCTCCGAGTGGGGCTTTTTCCGGGAACATGCCGGTCCAGATCGCCCGCCTGGAGGCTTCGTCAGGAATGGGGAATTCCACCGCAAACTGCAGCCGTCTGAGGAAGGCATCGTCAAGGTTCTTTTTGTAATTACTTGCAAGGATGATAATCCCTTCGTGCTCTTCCATCTGCTGGAGCAGGTAGTTTACCTCAATGTTTGCGTAGCGGTCGTGGGAGTCCTTTACTTCGGAGCGCTTCCCGAAAAGGGCGTCGGCTTCGTCAAAGAAGAGGATTGAGTTCCCTGTTTCGGCTTCCCCGAAGATCTTCTTCAAATTCTTTTCCGTTTCCCCGATGTACTTGCTCACAATGCCTGAGAGGTCTATTTTGTAAAGGTCAAGCCCGACCTCCCCTGCGATAATCTCCGCAGCCAGGGTCTTTCCCGTGCCCGAAGGGCCTGCAAAAAGGATATTCAGCCCCTTTCCAATGGAAAGCTTTTTATCAAAGCCCCATTCGGAGTAGACGGTCTCCTTATGCCTGACAAAAGCGCATATCTCCCCAAGCTGCTCTTTTACTGCCGGAGGCAGGACAATGTCCTGCCACTTCCGCCGGGGGTTGATTTTCCGGGCAAGGGAGTCGAGTTTCCGGCTGGACCGGTTCCTGCAAGCCCTGTAGAGGTCTTCCCTGGAAATGGCTGATTTCCCGGAACTCCTTGCCGCCGCAAACCCCCTTGCCGTGCAGACCGCATCAACTATATGCCCCCCGCTTAGCTTGAACCTGGCAGCAAGGTCTTCCAGGTCTTCGAGGTCTTCCAGGTCTGCCTCCCCGAAACTGTGTCCGGAATTTTTCAAGCAAAGTTCCCAGAGCTGTTTCCTTTCTGCAAAAGAAGGCAGGGGAAAAGCACAGCTAATAAAAATATTGTCTTTCAGGGCGCTTCCCGGCTCCCAGCTCTTTTCCCCGGACAAAAATACAGGCCCCGGAAAAGAGTCCAGTTCCCGGACCAGCCCTGAAAGGCTGTAGCCAGAAAAGCTGGAACCCGAAAGACCGGAGCCAGAAATGCCGGAGCCAGAAGAGCCGGAGCCAGAATTGCCGGAGCCAGAAGAGCCGGAACCCGAAAGACCGGCATCCGCATCCTGTCCCTGTGGGCTGCGTTCCCATAAAACGTCAAAATTGTCAAGGAAAACCGCCCCCTGCTGGAGGAGAGCTTCTCGCAAAACCAGGCTCAGGGCTTCGCCTTCCCCGCCTTTTGGAAAAGCTCCCACATCTGCCAGAAGCATATTTACCCCGAGTTCCCTGCAGCACGCCTCAGCCGAAAGCTTTTTTCCTGTCCCGGACGGCCCGTAAAAGAAAAACATAAGCCTGGAATCTTCCTCAATTCTCCGCTTTACCGCTTCAAGCAGGCAGTTTTTCTGCTCATCCGGGACGATCAGGTCGCCAAAAGACCTGAAAGGCTTTACCAGCGTTGAAAACCGGGCAATTTTCGGGTCAGTTCCATCCGAATTCAGCAAAAAAGCCGCTATCCTTTCATCCAGTTTAACGGACCTTGACAGCAGGGGAGGGTTTGCGTTCGCATTCGCCCCGTCCCCCACAAGAGAAATAAGCCTGTTTCCCAGCAGAGGGGCAGACGGGGAAAAGTATTCCCTTGCCTCAAGTTTCTCCTCAAGGCTGGCGCAGAACAGCTCAAGCAGCATCCCCACCGCTGGCTGCTTTTTTGTCATATCATTTTGCAGGTAGGCGTAGAGCTTTGCAAAGCGCCCGTCAAGCTCCGGGGCAAGCCCTATCAAAAGGACATCCCTCTCAAAAGGCGTCAGGGAAAAAAGTTCCGATAAGCTGTGCAGCCTCAACTCAACCCCCCTCTTCAGGCTCTCAGCTTTTTTCCTGCTAATCGTCCTCTCCCACGCCTCAATTTCCTCGGATTTCAACCCCTGCCCCCCAGAAGCCGCAGCCCCGCAGCATACAGCCTGTATAATCGAGTTTACCTCGGCTTCCGAAATGAAGAGCCCCCCAAAGTCCTGGCTCTCCTCCCCGGCTTCAGTTCCGGTTTTTTCAAGGAAAAACCGGATAAGCGCCCCTATCCGTGCCAGTTCTTCCTGAAGGTGCTCGGCGCTGTTCCTGTAGAACTCTCCGGCTAAAAAAGGGGCCTGCCTCTTTCCGTTCAAATACGAATCCGGTTTGCGGCCCTGGCTTTTCGCAAATTCAGCGAGATCCTCGCAGTTTATGGAACTCATTTTTGGCGTCCTGAAGGGGTTTTAAGTTAAATTTACATCCGAAAAATGTAAATTGAATAAGCTTATGATCTTCCGGGAGCTTACGGATTTTTTACAGTTTAAAAGTGATACATTTTTAATAAACTTAATCTTTTGTTAAAGAGCCGATCCCAAAAACTCAAAATTAGCTTCTCTGGATCTCGTATTTTTGGTGACCAATTCAGTTTCCCACTTTTAAAAAAAGAACCAGGATTCATGGCCTTTATCGTCTCGAATTGTCACGTTACCGACATCAAAACCGTCGCTCTCCTCCCCCTTATCAACTAACTTTCCGGCCTCGGTATCCGGAACGCCCTCGGCCCGCATGGGCAGGATGCTTTTTTCGTCCTTTTGCCATCGGGGTTTCAGCGATCGGGAGACTTTTCCGGGGTTGTACTGGAAATAGATGGTGTAGATTAACCTGCTGCCTTCTATCACCTCGATTGCGCCCTTGCTCAGGCTGGGTGCATCGGATAACGTGCTCATGGTATGTCATCTCCTTGGACCGGAGGTGGAAAGGGGCCTTAGGTTACTGATATCGATAAATTTCATGCTGAATCTCTCCGTCGATGACCGAAAGATCGGCCCTTTTTGTCATCGGCGCCCTTCAGGATGGACAGGAACGTTCAGAGCGGAGAGGTGGGGAGAGGGTCCCGATTCTCCCTTCACCATCTGGTCGATGGCGTCGAATCGTCACCTCTAGGTCTAGTGTCATGTCACACATGAAATGTCGTATCTAATCAATTACAATCGTTTGCAATTGTCCAACGTTTAACTGTTGACGCGACACTAGGTCGATCCAGGTTGTACTGGAACTTGATTTGCGGTGCGTCATCCCGAGGCCAGAGAAGCGGTGAGGGTCCACAGGTGGCCACATTTATTCGAACTTTGCAACCACCGGAGCGCAGGCCCGATTCGGGTAACTTCTTGTCTGTCGAAAAGGCGATCGACTCGTCGTGCAGACATAAGATAAGAGATCCTGAATAATGCTTCGGCAGCCGAGGACGTCTGATCGAGATCGGACCGCTTCAAGGGCGAGGGCCTTAACTTCTGGACCCTCTACCACGCCCTCTACCACGCCCTCTACCACGCCCTCGACCACGCCCTCGACCACGCGGCTGATGGGAAGAAGTAGTCGCCTCCGAATCCTCATTAAAGAGTGACGACGCCTCACTAACTATACTTGTGACGTCTTCATCAGCAATTTTCCCGGCCCAGTTCTCCGTACCCTCGTTTTCCTTAACATCAATATTGAGCTTCTCATCTTTTCTCTCATGTTGCATCGGAACCACCCGGAACTTTCCGTTGCCCAGCCCGTAATCAGTTTTATGAGCTGCCCTATCCCAGCCACTCTCCCCCTTCCATATATTCGGATTCCATTTTATCTGATTATCCTCTATCTTCGTCTCCTTCTTCTTCTTCTTCTTCTTCAACATCCGGTCGATCGAGATTACCTTGAAATCCAGGAACGCGAACAGGTCCAGGGCTCCGCTGCGCATGCCGATCACGCCACGAACGGTATAATTTTTCTTCAGAACCTCCATGACCTTCGCCTGCTTAGCCCGACTGCCTTCGGCACTCGGCCAGTCCCAGTATCTGAGCAAGTTGGGGCCCTTACTCCAACTTTCCCCCTCAAACTCGCCGACGGGGACAGGTGTGGCACTTAATTTATTTTTGACTCCATTCATCAACTGATCCATTCCCTCCTTCCCCGTATCCAGCGCGGGATGGATTCCTCCCTTCTTCTGTCCCGATTCCCTGTAGTTCACCAGAACGTAGGTAACCCCCGTCTCTGGGAAGTTACCCCGACCACTATTCTTGAGGTCTTTCCAGATCTCTTCCTCGTCCCCCTCCCCAGTCATGCCTCCGGCCAGTCCACTTTTGTCTTTTTTGGCTGCAATCAAGCTGGTGGCACTCGTTTCACCGAAATAGATATTTGTTAAACCATGTTCCCATTTTCTACCCTTTTTAAGTTCTTTCTCCGCTTTTCCATATCCAATACTATCAGTAGGTTTTCCCTGATCTCCGGTGACCTCCATATAATGAACCCGTTTCTCAGTTCCCGCCTCGAAATAATTTCCCATCTCTAACGCTTGTTTGAACATTTCTTTGTCATACCGGATCAGTGCTTGGACTTCCGGGAAGAGGGCCATGACTCCCTTCACATGATACATATCGCCAGTGTGGCTGGCAGGGATACCTACCACTGCTTTACCTTCATTGAATTCATTTAGACCGTCTATCTGGATATGATGCCGCTCCGCAAGCTCATCCGGGCCGTAAATCTCAAACAAATCCTTTAATATTTCTGCTAAATTCTTACTGAGATCCTCGTTATTTTTAGTTTGTGGCTTGTTTAGGGTCTCGATAATTTTCGTTGCCTTATTTTTTAATTCCTTTGCCTTGTCCTTCTTCGTCTTATCCTTTGGAGTGATATTCTTCCAGTCCTCTAGACGTTTCTTCACATAAGTGGGAGTGCTTGCCACCATCGCGACCGCCTGCTTTCCGGTGCCCTTAAAGTAAAGTTCGTGGCTTTCCCCGGATTTCGTGGTGAAGGTCGTCCGGCGTTTCCACCAGGCCTTCATAGCTTCCTTTCCTTTCTTCGCGGTTGACTTGATCTTCCCCCAGGCTGCTTTCCCCATTTTTATGATGCCGTGAATCGTGGCGTCGACAGTTTTGTTTACGGGGGTGCGGAACTTGTCGATGATCTTATCGATTTTGGCGCTGACGTCGCTGATTCCCACCTGTTTGGCCATGAAACTGAACACGAGAGGCAGCGAGTCTTGCATGGACTGCTCGATATAGTTGGCTGCGGTACTTATCGCCCCGTTGGCGATGTCCCTGACGGAGTCGAGGATGGTGTTCACCAGGGCCGCGATCTGTTTTGCGTTTTCGAGGAAAAACTGGATGGTGTTATAGATCCCGATTATGGCATTCACGAAGGCTCCGCCGGGGATGAGCATGCTGCTTATCTTGATGACGGCTTTCTGCACCACCTGGGTTATGGCCCATTCCTGCACGTCGTCTACCATGGTCTCCTTCGCGTCTTCGCCCTTGCCTTTCAGCTCGTTATAAACGGCCTCCGGGCCTTCGGTAAACAGCATCTTGATGTAGCGGACCACGGTCTCCACCTGCTCCACGTTCTCCTCACCGATGATGGAGACTGCCCGCGCTCGCATGTATTCGTAAGTGATGCCCAGCGCCTGGCGGACCAGCTCGAACACGGAGGCGGAGGTGAAGGTCGAGGGGATCTTGATCCCTTTGCGTTCCAGGTGTCCCAGCAGCCAGCCAAGCAAGCCCTTCTCCAGGTGCTTGTTAAAGTTGGCCATGAACTGGTCGAACCCCTTTTTGCCCGCGCTTGACAGGTTCTTCAAAAAGTTGCCCGGATTCTTGATGACCTCTAGCGTCAGGGGCCCTGCCCGCTCAAGGATCTGGTACAGCTCTTCCCCGGGAAGGCCCACCGAATTGCAGGCGGTCATGAACGCGATTTTATACATGGCCAAATAGTCGCCAGTAATGAGTGCCTCGACCATGGCAAAAGCCCCTTCGATCATGGTTTCGCAGAAGTTGCAGGCGAAATCAACGATGTAATTGAGCTTGTCGACCAGGCTGTTGATTGAGTCTTTCAGCGTGTCCGCTATGGTGTTGACCGCAGCTGTAGCCTTCTCCACGGTCTCGTCTATGGCCGAGTTAACACGGTCTCTAACAGCGGGAAAAGCCGCAAGGGCAACGTTGGACAGCTCTTTCAGAACAGAGCCTAAATTCTTGAGAGCTTCCGTCACAAAATTGCGGCATTTATCGATAATACTATTAGCAAGATTTTTAGCGGTGCTGATGATATTCGTTACCGCGTTTTTCAAATTTTCATATATGCCCTTAACCGCGTTTTTGAGGGCTTTGGCGATACCTTTGAAAAAGCCTGCAATCGAACCCCAGAAACTCTTCTTCTTTTTCTTTTTCCTTTTTGCCTCATCCTTCTCCTTCTGCTCCTTCTGGTTTGCTCTCTTCTTTTCCTCATTTACCCTGGCATCCGCCTTTTTCAGCTCCCCTTCCGCACTCTTTTCATCCTGCACGATCCTCCTGTTAATTTGTTGGAGCTTTGCCTCCTTCTCCTGGCTGACGTTGCCATGGAACTCAGCCATTATCCCCTGGCACTCGGCAATTCCTTTCGCCTTTTCCGCCCTGACCGAGCCCCTCGCTCCCTGAATTGTATCAAACTGCTCCTTTTGTGCCTTTTCGCTCAGCTCTGCAGACTCTTTCTGGGCCCCCTCGACGGCATTCGCGTGTTCCTGGTCACGCTTTTCAATGGCCTCAGAGACAGTGCTCTTTGTTCCTGAAAGCCTCTGTTCTATCTGGGGCGCAATCTCTGCATCTGCCGCCTTTCGTACGTTGCCAGGATATGGCATATCCAAATACTCGGCCATCTCCGGCTGAATTTTGGTCGCAACCTTAGTCTGGGAAGAGGCAAGGGACATCTCCCGAACCTCGGTCACATCGACCGGCTGTATCTGCGACTCTCCGGGATTGTCCGCAATCCCCTGGTTCAACTCCGTCTGCTGCGCCTGTACTTCTGCAGAGGCATTTTGCTGGTAAGTCTCGGCAAGCTGCGGGTTTGCATCTCCCTTAGCTTTAAATTTTGGCGAATCCGATTTCTTAACCCCGGAAGAAGGCGCTTCCCACTGCTTTTCCTGAGGCAAGGGGGCAATCTCTGGCGCTGCTCGTTCTTCAGGCTCAGAAACTGTTTTGGCATCGATCCGACCCGTTATCTCGGGCGTGTCCTGGACCATTCTATTTCTGTCAGCCGCAAAGCCCTGCGTTATCTTCTGGCCAAGTTCTCCCATCCCCCTGGCCATATCCGTTGCCGACGCCGAAAAGAAGCTGCTGGTTAGCTTTGAGACATCTCCGCTTTGCTTGGGCAATGCAGGCCTGCTCGCCAGCGCAGGGGCTGGCTGTGGCTCCCCGCCTGATTCTTCCTGGACTGGCTGCTCAAGAGGTTCTTCTGCACCAATTGCTTCCCCTTCGGCAGCCGTTTCTTCGGTCCTTGCCTCCTCTTCCCCCTCTTTATCGCCTTGAAGGTCCTTGCCTTTCTTCGCCGCAGGACCTTTTCCTCTCTTCGATTTTCCACCTGGAACGTTAACATTGGAAGGGGCTTTGGACTCCACGGCTTTCGTACCCTGTTGCCCCTGCATTTCCCCTGACCGTTCTTCCTGGGGTTGGTGCGCCGTAATCTCAGTTTTTGCCTGAGGTTCCCTGTCTGGTTCTTCCTGACGCTGGACCGTCTGCCCTTGAGTTGACTGGGCAGAAGCGGGGGCATGTATCTGTTGTACCACCCGGGATGCCACCCGGTCCGCCTCCTGTTCGTACTGGTCATTCGGTTGCCCAATCGTCAACTTTGCCTGTATCGGTGGCTCCGGACTACTTTGCTGTTTTGTTTGCGGAGACTCCCCGCCCTGGATTACGCGATCAACCACCGATGCCGACGGGTTTTCCTCTTCTCTGGCTTGCGAATCGGGGTCAGGTCCTGAACCGTGCATCTCTTCCTTAATATGCACCGCCCTCTCCCCCATCACATTCGCCTCATGCTCCAGCCCCTTATCATCATTGACCGGAACCCCGTCCTTCAACTGCATCGTCGGCTTTACCCTCCCCTGCGCCTGCTGGACGACGTGCCATGCCTCGTGCGGCAAATGCTTTTCCTGTCCCGGAGCGATGTGGATGTCGCTGCCCTGTGTATAGGCCAGGGCGTTGAGCTGCTCAGGTTTCGATGAGTTGTAATGCACGCGCACACCTGAGAGGTCCATGCCTGAGATATTCTCAATACCTGATTTCAGGGGATCAGGCATGCCGGTCTTATTTGGCGGTGCTTCCTCCTTTGCCTGTAAGGTGCCGGTCAGCCCCGATGCAAACTTCCCCTGCATCAGCTCTTCTTCATCTTCGGGGCCCTGACGCTGGACGGTCTCCATCATCTTTCCCTGGAGAGTTTCTTCTTCCTCCGGCTCCTGGCGCTGGATGGGTTCTGCCATCTTTCCCTGAAGAGTTTCTTCCTCCTCCGGCTCTTGCCTCTGCACAATAGGGGTTGTACAACACGGAGGGCATGTTGCTTGCTCCGGCTTGCTTTCAAACCTGCCTTGAATGGGTCCTTCTTCCTCTAGGCATTCCTGAAGTTGGATGGGCTCTGCCATCTTACCCTGAATAAGTTCTTCTTCCTCCGGTTTTTCCTCCCGCTGGACCAGTGCCTGTTGAGCTGTGGAAGAATTTCCAAGACCCGAGAGTAACCTGCCGACTGCCCTGTTCCCGATAGTGCGCTGTAGTTGTAAAATATCAGCTGAAGTAAGGGATTTTGGATTTATTCTCGCACGCTGGATGATAGAAGCAGGATTTGATTCGTGGGCCTGGCTTGCAGGGGTTGCTTGCTTTTGAAAAGTAGGCTCCGGGTTTTTGGATTGCTGCATTTGCTGGTGCTCAGGCATGATTGAACTCCCTGTGGAGGTGGGAAAGTGGAGTGCAAAATATTTCAAAAGGTTCTAGGGTATGTGTCCATTACAGTATAAAAACATTCCATATTTTTGTAATGTTCTTCAATTCGGAGAAAGAGGTTTTGCAGGAATCCTGAAACAAGACGGTGCAGCTTTAATTGATTTTGCCGGTTCGTTTTCCCGGGCTCGGTTGGGTCCACACGCTGAACGGCGGCGAACTTGCCCTGGGGCAGGGACACCGTAGACCCCTGTGTGCTGGAAAAAAAATCAATGGTCAGACTCGATTGATCCAGACCCTTGAGGTACAGCTGCCTTTTTCCCCATCACATCAGCCTCTCTCTCCAATCCCTCATCATCATTAATCGCCACGCTCTTCGCCTGCATAGTGGGCTTCACGCGCCCCTGAGCCTGCTGCACCGCATGCCATCCCTCATGCGCCGAACTATCGTCGTGAACCCTCACATTACTAAGATCTGCTCTCAAATGCGATTCAAGCGTGCTCCTTGTTGAGGTGTTTATAGGTTGACCCCGACTTGGGTTCTGAATAACACTATTAGGAGAAGACGTGCCTGAAGTACCTTCCTTGCGCTGAACCTGCTTTTCATCTCCTGATAATCCTTTAATGCTTGTGACCTCTGCAGTAGGTGGGGATGAAACTACCTGCTCCGCTACTTTTTCAGCCTCTTGTTCATAAATATCCCCAGGCTGGCTCATTCTGAGATTTGTCTGATGCTTTCCCGACTTTATAAACTTCTGTACTGCATGGTTTCCCACGGTTCTTTGAAGAAAGAGAATATGGTCAATAGAAGGATTCCCTGAATGAGAAGAAAGAGTCCTTTGGCTATGGGAAACTGACTTTTCATTCTTCACCTCAGGTTTTCTAGCAACAGTCTTGCTAATCTAACCCATCTATTACCTCTTTCTTTAATTAGGTTCATCCGCATTCCAGAGAAATAAAAAGCTAATAATTCGTCCACTTGACTTGAGGTAAACAATTACATCAAGTCCCTAATTTTTCATGTTTGTAAAAAATATCAAGAAATTAAGCTTCTCAGCCTAACTTTGACAGGAACTGTATGTAGTATTTACTCAAAAAAACGCTTTGTAGTGGCATATGTTTTCAGAAAAATAAATAACATTAAAAATCAAGACCCTGAGTTAAAACTTCAAACTGCATAAAAAAAGTAAAATTTGAAGCCCATTTACACATGAATCTATGTTTCATCAAATCCGATTCATAGTAGGATTTAATAATGGCTGGAATTGGGTGAGTTGCTTTAAACTCGCGCAGAAATATCTCAACATTTTTCCAAACACGAAGTTGTAAGCTGGTTTTTCAGCTTTTATCAATGACATTCCCATTATCTATTCTCAATTTTGGCAAAAATAACTGCAAATTCCTAGTACATTATCCCGAGTCCGCTGTCAACTAACCTCTTAGCAGGCCTTTCTGCAACCTGCCTTTTGCGTTCATCAAGTTCTTCTGTAGTAAGAAGCCCTTTTTCGATTAGAAGTTCGATAAGGACATAAAGAAAGGAGGTTGATCCCAGAGTTTTTGATGTGTTTGCATTGATGTGGCTGTGAGTGTAGAGGAGACCTCGGAGAGGTCTTTATGGATTTTTTAAAGTTTATTGGCTGAGTTTTCGTCTGAAGGATCCATTTAATTACTGTCCTTAGAATTAGAGAAATAGTGAAGGTTATTTTATAAAAGGTTGGATAAACTCTCATGTGCTTATAAGTTTTTTATGAATGTATTCGGCACTGTATTTAAAGAGTTTTCTAACTAAAGACTGGGATGCCTATTTCCATTAATTTCTGATTCGGTTTGCGTCCCCTAAATTTTCGCAAATTCAACTGAATCCTCGCAGTTTATTGAATTCAATTTTCAACTCCTGAAGGTATTTAAAGTTTACTTGGTTGACATTACTTACAAGAATCCGAACATCATCTTTCTTCCATACTTTTGAAGCCAGTGCAACTCTCTTGACACAAGAAAACATTAACGGATATTATAAAGATCGAAAATGAATTTCAAGTTAATAATTAGTTGAGACTTATATTCTTTCTCATTTGGAATCTGAAGTATCAGAATCGGAGTCTGTATCATGTGTATCTATTAACCTTTGTTCATTTTGCACAAAAGTTATGCATGTGTATTCAATTTGTTCAAGACATTCATTTTTATATGACGCCGCGTCTGTATATTTTTCCGCAATTTTTTGTAGCGCATTTATACTAAGCCATAATGGACCTGGAGATGTTATATCTCCAGTTGTTCCAATATCATGAATTTGTGTATAACATGCAACACATGGACGTCTTATCCCGCCTAGATTTTCAGGATTTAACTTTTCTATACCTAAGTGTTCTTTTATTCTAATTTCTGCATGCAAAACTCCATTTAGATTTGCCCCATTGTTCGGAATAAAAGGTTTCATATCTAGATATTTGCGAATTTCTGCAAAACGATCAGGTGTTTGTCCCATTAGTTTTTTCAGTTTTTTTGTATGTTTTATCTCTCTAGGAGTAACCGCATGCACTATTTTTATAGTATCTATATAAGATTTTATTCCTTGATCTTTAAAAGTTTTTCTTAATTTATCCATATCTTTATCTTTGTTAGTAGCTATGATTATTTCGGAATTTTCGGAATTATTTAAATAACATTGTACCTCTTCCTCGATTCCCAGTTCTTTATGCAAAAAAGTAGATAACCATCGGAGTACTTGCTTATTGGGCAAATCTTTATATGATTTTTTATCGTGTGCACTTTCACGTGTAAATGTTTCCTTTTTATCATCTACAGTCGTTTCATAACCATAAGCACTAGCTTTTACTCCTTCGTCGCGTGAGATTTCAGAAGAGCCTTGAGGAAGGGGAGATTTTTTATGCGCTTTAACAATAGTACCCGTCGTTACTTTTTTTGTGCTGGCGTCTATTGACGCTCCCTCTACTACCCATTTTCCATCTATTAACAAAAGGTTCAACAATTCATCACTAAATCCCTTTACTTTTTGGCTTGTTGTGCCTTTCTTAGCAGTAGGCTCTCCTGTCGCTCTTTCACGTGGTCTTTTCTTCTGACCATCCTTCTGTTCCCGCTGGATAATCGATATCTGTTTTTGTAAAGTATAGTTCCAAGTTTGCTGAGCAATGTTATTTTCTATTGAACTGTTTGCCTCTTTCCCTCTCAAATCTGCTTCCTTCTCCAGCTCCATGTCATTATTCACCGACACACCCTTCATCTGAAATGTCGGCCTCACACGCCCCTGCTTCTGCTGCACCACATGCCACGCCTCATGTGGCAAATACCTCTCCTGCCTCGGAGCTATGTGAATATTCGTCCCCTGTGTATACGCTAACGCCCCTACTTTAGCAGGTTTTGATGAATTATAATGTACCCTCACATCGCTCATATCGATTCCAGAAAGGCTTTCCACCCCAGCCTTGAGGTTATCCGGCATTCCGGTATAGTTTTCCCTCTTTGTATGAAGCAGTTCTTCTTCCTCTGGTATCCCGTGTCGCTGAATGCTTTCAAACTTGCCTTGCAAAGGTTCCTCTTCCTCTAGGATTGACAGATTTATGGTAATAAAAATATCCAGGTTATTTGACTTGCTAGAGAGAATTTTGGCAATATCAGTCAATAGTCTTTTGATAGTTTGAGGGTCTTTAACGCTATTTTTTTGGAGAGTTTTTACCTCCGCCATCTTCTGACGCAATTGTTTTAAAGCGTCCTTATTTTTAAATGAGTTTTGGTGTGCATTCACAAAGGCTTCGAGTGGCTGCGGGTTTTCAGAATTAATAAAAAGTTCAGCATTTGTTCCCATTCCTTCAAAACGTAGAGTGTGATGTTCTGCTTTTCCGTCCCCGTTCATATCCAGCGTCACACCAACTCGAATATCTTCAAGGGTTTCAGGGTTATCCGATGCAACTTCCGTTTTGCCTTTTCCCTTAACCAGCCCGATAAGTGCACCGCCTATCTTTAGTGCCTTGTTGATTAGCCAGTCGATGCCGTCAATTATCTTATTCCTGATACTCTCCATGATCTTCTTTACTTTCTTTTCAAGCTTTCCGAGTCCGACCTGATTTGCAAGGAAGCCAAGGGCAACGGTAAGGGCTCGTTCGAGTGCGTTTTCGACCTTTGTGGCGGCATCGCCTATCGAACCGTTTACAATACTCGTTACGTTGTCAAGAACCAGGTCCACGATCTCAAGCAACTCCCTTGCGTATCTCATCACTGACTGTATTGCTTTATATAGTGAGATGAAACCCTGGATTACCGGCCCGACCGGTCCGCCGGCAAGCGTGGCCGAAAGTTTTGTAATAGCATTAACGACAACATTTACGGTTATCCAGGCTGATATCTCCCCGATCAGGGTTGCCCACAGGTTCCCGAGTTTCTCCTTAAGTTTGTTCCAGACTCCTTGAGGGCCTTCTTGAAGAAAAGTGCTGATCCAGTCCCATACCTGTGAGATTACCCTTATTGCTTTGCGGACTGGTGCTATCTTCTTGGGACCAAACTTTTTCTCCAAACGCTCCAGTACTTTTTCAACTGTAATATCCAGGACTTCAAGAATGAAATTGAAAATTGACTTAATCGAAAGGTCTTCGGGGAGATGGATACCCAGGCCAGCCACTGCGCCGAATAACCAGTTCTTCAATCCTGAGAGAAGGTGCCTCAGGATGTTCTTGCCAAACTGGAGGAATCCGTTCTTTATAGCTTTCAGGAGGTTTCCAAGGAACACGAAAGGTTTCTTAATCACGTGGTCTATTGCACTTCCAGCTTTAGTAATAACTGACACTAATAACTCCATGGGAACGTTTAATACTCTCAGGACAAGCTTAAAAATCTCAAAGGCTGCACCTATCAGGTCCCCGTCCTTGAAGACTTTCTTTATAATTGTGAGAGCTGTTACCTTTATCTCGCTCCATACGGCCGGAACTAATTCAATAATATCTCCCAGGATCGGGATGTTCTTGAGGATCTGATCAATAAGGAAGTTGATTAGCGGGTTGCGGATACATGCGGGGATCATATTCCAGAACTTTCCGAGCACAAGTGACGTCAAATTCATGATATCGCTGACAACGTCCCCTATCTTCTCAAGTACTCCGAATATCGGGTGCAGAAATTCATTCAGCATCTCAAGACCGCTGCATATTATATCAACGAGAGACGTCAGTTTTTCATTTGCCCACACTACGAGACCCTGGAACTGGTCAATTATCCACTGCAGGGCGCCGACTACAAAATTAAGGACAGACCCTGACACTGCACCGAGAGATTCTGTTAAACCCTCAATTACCTTGTTCAGTGAAGTAGTTACAACTGTTGCGGCCATTCTCAATGCAGCTTTAACGCTGTCAACTGCTCCCATTAAACCAGGCAATATTATTCCTTTAAGAACTCCCTGCTGCTGAACCACACTTTGAGGTTTTTTCATGTACTGGCTTATCCAGTGGATTCCTTTTTTGAGCCCCACTACTCCAGCACCTATCGCAACCAGACGTCCGGCCGGGGAGAGCATAACCAGTACGCCTGCTATCACCATCAGCGGTTTCTTAAAACGTATTACGAAAGGCTTTATTTTCTTTTCCCATAAATCGCTGGCTTTGCGTTTCACCCATTGCAGTATTCCGTCCTGTCCTTCTGTTTCCTCCCCTTTTCCCTGTTTATTCTGTCCTTCTGTTTCTTCCCCGATTCCCAGTTTATTTTTGATCCAGCCCCACGCTCCACTAAAAAATTTTCGAACAGGAGCGGTCTTATCCCATATCAATTTCCCGAGCTGCTGGATCTTTTTCCATACGGAGCCTCCGAAACCTTTGAGAAAATCCCACACCGGAACACCGAATTTGTCCCAGAGCCCTGTGAAGACATTGCCAACTCTCTTTGCCAGGTTTTTAACTTTGTCGATAATCGGAGAAGCTAATCCATCAATGACCATGCTAATTTTTTCGGCAGCTTCGGAAATTGAACTGCAGTCACCTTTTGAAATCTTGAGGGCAGCTTCCTGCATCCAGGCCAGAAGACTGGTAAAATGCGTGCTAACCGACTGGACGACACCTTTCAGACTGCGGACAGGTGCCATTAAAGTGTTGAATAAATTATCGACAACCGATGTGATTTTTTCTTCCAACCATACGAAAATGCCCTTTTTGATTATCTGCACAAGTTCGGGTGCGTACTTGTTTAGCTGATCCCAGATTAGATTCTCTATTGGATTTTCCATTAGATTCTTCAGAGGACTGAAAATGTTTCTCTGGACAACGGCACCATTGGTGTGCCCAACTGCTAACGCAGGAGTAGATGTTTTAATCCCGACCGGTATTCTTAAGATGGAATTGTTCTGCTGCACTACATGTGTCGCCTCGTGTGCCATGAGACGCAAATTATTCTGTGATTCTCCTTTTCCCAGCCAGATATTATTCCCGTATGTGAAGGCCCTTGCATTCAGAGCACTAGCAGCTTCATGCGCCGAGCTATCGTCGTGAACCCTCACGTTACTGAGGTCTGCTCTCAAATGCGATTCAAGCTTGATCCTTGTTGAGGTATTTATTGGTTGACCCTGGCTCGGGTTCTGAATAACGCTATCGAGAAAAGACGCTTCTGAAGTGCCTTCTTTGAGCTGAACCTGCTTTCCATCTCCAGGTAATTCTGTAATGCTTGTAACCTGTGCAGCAGGTGTGGATGAAACTACCTGCTCCGCTACTTTCTCAGCCTCTTGTTCGTAAATATCTCCGGGCTGGCCTGTTCTGAGATTTGCCTGAAGCCTTCTCGACTTTATAAGCCTCTGTACTGCCTTGTTTCCCACGGTTCCCTGAAGAGTTTCTTCCTCCTCCGGCTCTTGCCTCTGCACAATAGGGGTTGTACAACACGGAGGGCATGTTGCTTGCTCCGGCTTGCTTTCAAACCTGCCTTGAATGGGTCCTTCTTCCTCTAGGCATTCCTGAAGTTGGATGGGCTCTGCCATCTTACCCTGAATAAGTTCTTCTTCCTCCGGTTTTTCCTCCCGCTGGACCAGTGCCTGTTGAGCTGTGGAAGAATTTCCAAGACCCGAGAGTAACCTGCCGACTGCCCTGTTCCCGATAGTGCGCTGTAGTTGTAAAATATCAGCTGAAGTAAGGGATTTTGGATTTATTCTCGCACGCTGGATGATAGAAGCAGGATTTGATTCGTGGGCCTGGCTTGCAGGGGTTGCTTGCTTTTGAAAAGTAGGCTCCGGGTTTTTGGATTGCTGCATTTGCTGGTGCTCAGGCATGATTGAACTCCCTGTGGAGGTGGGAAAGTGGAGTGCAAAATATTTCAAAAGGTTCTAGGGTATGTGTCCATTACAGTGTAAAAACATTCCAGATTTTTGTAATGTTCTTTAATTTGGAAAAAGAGGTTTTGCAGGAATCCTGAAACAAGACGGTGCAGCTATAATGATTTTACCGGGTGTTTTCCCGGGATCGGTTGGGTCCACACGCTGAAAGGCGGCGAACTTGCCCCGGGGCAGGGGCACCGGCGGACCCCTGTATGCTGGAGAAAAATCAATGGTTAGATTCGATTGATCCGGACCCTTGAGGTACAGCTGCCTTTTTCCCCATCACATCAGCCTCTCGTTCCAATCCCTCATCATCATTAATCGCCACGCCCTTCGTCTGCACAGTGGGCTTCACGCGCCCCTGAGCCTGCTGTACCGCATGCCATCCCTCATGCGGCAGATGCTTCTCCTGCCCCGGCCCCACATGAATATCCTTACCCTGCGTATACGCCAGTGCTCCAACTTTTTCTGGCTTGCTCGAGTTTCGATGAACCTTCACATCTGATAAGTCCGTGCCCGAAAGCTGCTCCAGTCCAGCCTTTAAATTGTCTGGCATACCTGTACGGTTCTCCTCTCGCTGGACAGGGTCTGCGGAGCATGAGGGGCATGTTACTTCTTGCAGCGGTTCTTTTTCCTCCGGGCTTTCCTCGCGCTGGATGGTCTCAATCATTTTTCCTTGAATAGGTTCTTCTTCCTCCTCTGGCTCCTGCCGCTGGATGGTTTCAATCATCTTTCCCTGAATAGGTTCTTCTTCTTCTTCTTCTTCTTTTTCTGGACTTTCCTCCCGCTGGACTGGTGCCTGTTGAGCTGTGGAAGCATTTCCAGTCCCTGAGAGTAGCTCCCCGACTGCCCTGTTCCCGATGCTGCGCTGGAGCTGCAAAACGTCAGCCGAGGTCATAGATTTCGGATTGATTCTGGCACGCTGGATGATAGAAGAAGGATTTGATTCTTGGGACCGGCTTGCGGGGGTTGCTTGCTTTTGAAAAGTAGGGTCCGGTTTTCTGGATTGCTCTATTTGCTGGTGCTCGGGCATGGTTAAGCTCCCTTTGGAGGTGGAAGAGTTGAGGTGGATGAGTGGAGTGCAAAATATTTGAAAGGTTTTATAGTATGTGTCCATTACAGTATAAAAACATTCCATATTTTTGTAATGTTCTTTTATTCGGAGAAAGAGGGTTTGCAGGAATCCTGAAACAAGGCGGTGCAGCTTTCATTAATTTTAGAGGGTTGTTTTTCCAGGCTTGTGCTTTTGCCTGTATTTCTTGCGATAAAAATATCGAGAGTGTGTAAAAAGTAAAATCGGTGCCAGAAAAGTGATTTCGAAGAAAAGAAAAAGGGGGTGCAGGCAGGGGGCGGCGGCGATTAATATAATTAAAAAGTTATGTTTATCCGGTGGCTTTCAACTTTTATATTTCATTCTGGGGAGGCGCAGCCTGGCAAGCTGCCCTGAAGCCCGAATCCTGAATCCTCTCCTCTACGTGCTCTTGCCTGAGCAACTTGCCTGCCGTCGGGTTTTGTCCCCTAATCCTTCTGGTTGGTAAAACCTGAATCTTCAGCTATTTCGGAAAGGTCGTTGAGAAGAACCATAATTCCTGCTACACACAAAAAAATGCCCATTAAAAACGGCACCGTTTGGGCATGTCTCAATATCATCAACCAGGCTGGTTTATTAACAGGTATCCATGTTACCGGTGCCATAAGGCCAATTAGGCACACAAAAGACAATGTCTCTAAACGAATGAATAGAGTAGGAAATTTTTCATGACTTACCCCATATATAATTGTGGCCACTATTAATACGCTGGCAGACACCTGTAGTGTTAACTGAGCCCGCTTTTCTAAAAAGTTGAACAGACTCTCCTCCAGTACCACGTCTCCCACTGCAGGGAAACACCCTAAAATAAGCGCATTTGCCAGCATAAACAGGATGCATAAACAAAACGGTATGTATAATGTTTTAATCACTTTCTGCGATTTCATCGCTCCGCTGTAAATCCACAGGTAGATCCATACAATAATGCCTATAATATAAAAGACACAAACACAGCTACTTTCCATTCTCCCTACCTCCTGCCCATACCAATTTGCTTCGTCTTTTGCTCAACTGTTCCGAATAAATATTTGGTTCAATAAGCCTCCGGAACATTAAGTTTCACCCCGGCAGTTGCCCTGTTTCCGATGCTTCGCTGGAGCTGCATTACGTCAGCATGGGAGAGGGATTTTGGATTGATTCTGGCACGCTGGATGATAGAAACAGGATTGGATACATGGCCTTGGCTTACGGGGGTTGTTTGCTTTCGAAAGGTGGGCTCCGGTCTTTTAAGTTGCTGCATCTGCTGGTGCTTGGCCATGATTAAACTCCCTGTGGAAGTGGAATAGTTAAATGTGAAATATTTTATAAAGTTTAATGGTATGTGTTCATTACAGTATAAAAACATTCCATATTTTCTAATCTTCTTCAACCTCCGTAGCAGGAGTCCCCTTCCTCGGAGGCCGTAGGCCGACAGGTGGGGGAGGAATGCGT
>JAENZL010000034.1:0-7094 GCA_016841265.1 Methanobacteriota archaeon
CCTGTCGGCCTACGGCCTCCGAGGAAGGGGACTCCTGCTGCGGAGGTTGAAAATTAAAACCGAAGACTAAAGCCAAAAACTAAAATTGAAGACGAAAATTGAAAACTGCAATTGACTATGAAAATTGAAGACTGAAGTCAAAAACCAAAACTGAAGACAAAAGATGAAGTCAAAAGTTAAAAACGAAAACTGAAGACAAGTATTGCAAAAAAAGTAAAAGGAAATGTAAAAAACCGGAGCTCAGACGAGCTCGGCTTTTTCGATCTTCACTTCACTCGCGGGACGGTCGTTGCGGCCGGTCTTAACTTTCCCGATCTTATCGACTACGTCCATGCCTTCGACGACCTTCCCGAAAACCGGGTGCCCTTTGTTCAGGTGCTTGTTGTCAACCAGGTTGATGAAAAACTGGCTGCCTCCGGTGTTGGGCCCTGCGTTTGCCATGGAGATGGTGCCCCTGTCGTTCCGGTTGTTTTTGGTGAACTCGTCCGGAATTTCATAACCCGGGCCGCCCATGCCAGTGCCTGTCGGATCTCCGCCCTGGAGCATGAAGCCGTCAATTACGCGGTGGAAAACTATGCCATTGTAGAAGCCCTCGCTTACGAGTTTTGCGAAGTTACCTGCAGTAATCGGCATATCCCCGTACAATTCAATTGTGATGTCACCCATGTTGGTGTGCAAAATTGCTTTTTTTCCCTTCCATACAACCATTTTAATACCTCTGTCTAACTTTATATTCTATGTTTTGTTTTTGTGTTTACTTTTGTTTTTTGTGCGTTGTATGCATATCTTACATGTAAATCCTTCGCCAGCCGAGTTGCGGCTCGGCAGTACGCTGTCCGTTTCACTACGCTTCGCTTCGCTCAAGCGGACTTATTATGTTTGTTTTAAATGAGCTGTGTTTTGGCAGAAGGTTACATGTATCGGGTTTTGGCTCCGTTGCAAAAAATATTGAGGGAAAATCAGTATCTTTTTTTTAACAAAGAGATGTTGCATAAAGTTTTTACTTTTTTCAGAAGTATAGTTGAGCACTTTTTGATTCAAGTTTCAAAAAATGCGTTCTGAAGGCCATATGATTACATTTTTTGGATTTCAGCTTTCTGTATCCAGGCTGCAATAACTTATCCATTGGTCGTCTGGTCAGGGCATTTTTGCTTTTCGGGTTCGAGAGGTAAGTTGTCATAAATTTATTAATGTGTTTAATTCCTTACTCCCCGCAGTTCCTGTGGGGGTCGAATTTTCGAGTTAAGGAAGGGTGATATTGCTGGGTCTGGAAGGAGCTACTTTGGTTTTATTTGTACAGCAGATTAATAATTTTTGATCTGAATATGGACAATTTAAGCTTTTGTATGAAACTTATGAAATATATGATAGTTGAATCCCGTTTCTTCTTCTTTTTTAAATTATTGATTATTTGGACATTCACACATACCCATATTTGGAAGCCTGTTAAGGAGAATGTGGTGCTTTTGATGAGGATTATGCCTCATGAGGAGGCTGCTGGAAACCGGACATATATAAAAAATTTGTATAAATCCTCAACTTCATATAATATTTTTTCTGATTTTAATATAGTAAATAAATTACAAATGAATTGCAAATAAATTTTCAAAAATAGTGGTGGGGGCTGCTTGTATGGACAGATTTAAGGCATTTTGCCTGTGTATAATTGCAGGAATCATAGCAATTGCAATCGCGTTTCCGGCGTCAGCAGAGATTGTTTCTGAAAACGAAAGTGAAACAGATGGAGAAATGAATGTATCGAATGTATCAGGTGTCGCACCTGAAATCAATTTCACGGAAGTCTTTGATCCGGGACTGGACCTGAATTTCCGTTTCCTGACCTCAATGCTGGAACTGCTTGACCTGAACCTCAGGCTTATAGACGGGACTCTGGAGTCCCGGGTTTCAGACTACCCTTTCCTTGCTCCCACCCTTGAAGGGACCAACTCGGGAATCACCGCGGTTGATTCGATTCTCGTAGTCATGGGCTCGGGGCCCCAGGGCATTAATGAAACAAATATCAGTACGGATTCCATCAATGGGAGTTTTGCACGGATAAACGAAAGCCTCGAATCCCCCGATTCCATGGTCGAACATGCCAATTCAACCCTGGGAGAACCAAACGCAACCACCCCGATGATCCTTGAGATGTTCGAAAGTATAAAGGGGATGCTGGCAATCTTCGGGTGAAAGGAGATCGGCCCCCAATAGCTTACTTAGTTACGATTCAAGGGCAAAGGAGCCGTTTAACTTCACTGTACTTCGCTCAAATGGAATTAGGCATTCAAATCTTATTATTTATTTTTTGCCAGTTATGGGCACCTTTGAGAACTTAGCCGAAGCAACTTTAATCCTTCTCCAATCCAGCAAATCAATAAATGCAACGTGAACCACGGGCTATTTTTAGGGCAAATCAGACCTGAGAAAAGCTCTTGTAAAAGATTATGATTTAGATCATAATGATTATAATCCGTATAATTTACCACAAAATGTACTCCTGAAACCGGGAAAAATTCGGGAAAGGGAAAGAAGAAAAGCCAGAGCAACCTGAATACCGTATTCCGTCGTTCATTTCCCGCGCCTTAGCGCGGCTTTTCCCCGACTACTGTTTTGAGGAAATGTAAGATGGAAAAATCCTTACCTGAAAAGACAATCCATACTGGAAAAAATCAGTAAATGAAATACAATCCATGCTAGAAAAAATCAGTAAATGAAATACAATCCAGCCCCTGAAAAACAAGTGGGGAAACTGCTCAAAAACAAACCAGCTCAGGTTCAACTGGCGGGTCGTTATGGCTAAAATGTCCATAATCGATTACGTAATTGTCCACGAACTCTGTCACATGAAGCAGAAAAACCACTCAAAGGCTTTCTGGAATGATGTGCAGAAAATTCTGCCGGATTATGAGGATAGAAAAGAATGGTTGAGGGTGCATGGGGATTTACTGAAGATCTAAGTTTGAGGAGCTTAACAGGAATCAAGCCCCTTTTAATGTTACTCCATGAACCTTTCTACCTTTTGCAGGAATTATCCTTTTGAATTCTGCAATATCCGCTAACACAAGCAAATCTGCAATATGGGGTGCAGTTCTGATATCAGCACTTCGGTTATATACTTTCTTTGCGATTTTTATCAAATGACCTTCAAGAGAAATCCCGGGATAGTTTTCCGATATTCTTGCACCAATCTTTACTGGCCCTTTGCTAGCATAAAGAAGTGTTACTGCTTCTTCGAATCTCCAAATATCGATGTATAATGGATTGCCAGATTCAAGCTTAAAGAGAATTTTGTCGCCAGGGTTTTTTTGAAAAAGTTGGTATTTTTGTCTTTTGTTTTCGCCAAAGGCTTTATTCCGTGGAGACTCCACCCACTTTCCCGAATTACTGTTTACGTAACTTTTTATGAGCTCGATTTTGGCAGCAACTTCCCTATTTTTCATCATATTTTTCTCCAGGCTATTTTGTTATTTTGATTCAACCACCATTCATCTTAATTTTTTTTCAACAGATGGGATTTATTCAATTAATTTAAAGTTATCTAAATCTTTCGACGATTTTTACAGTTTCTTTTCCACCCCGGTTCCAAAACCTTTATATACAAAAGACAATGTTAATCATTGTTGTACACAATTATACAACAGTGATATTATATGCACAGCAAAATTCAGCAAATCCTCGACACAACAAAAACCCATATAAGGGCGTTCGGACCGGAAATTAGACTTGAAGGGATGCCCGAATGCATTCAGAGGCGAGACTTCCTTTCGGCAGTAGCGGCTGCCAGAGCCGAAGGCCGGGTGCCCGTGATTGCGGAAGTCAAACCTGCGTCCCCGGGAAAAGCATTCAGGGAGATCCTCCCGGAAGATGCTGCAAGACTGGCGTGGGAAATGGACGAAGCCGGAGCTGTTGCAATTTCAGTCCTGACCGAACCCGAGGTGTTTCGGGGCTCCCTTGGAAACCTGGAAGCCGTCAGGAAAAACGTGTGTTTGCCAGTCCTTAGAAAGGATTTCATCATTGACAGGCTCCAGCTTGAGGAAACAAGAAGCGATCTCATCCTCCTGATCGCAGGAATCCTCGGGGAAAATCTCCTGGATTTCGTTGACCTCGCACTCAAAAAAGGATTCGAGCCGCTGGTGGAAGTCCATAATGCAGAGGAACTTGAACTGGCTCTTAACACCCCTGCAAGAGTGATCGGGATCAACAACCGGAACCTTGAAACCCTGGAAATCAGCCTTGAAACCACCGAAAAGCTCGCACCCCTTATCCGGGAACATGACCGGAAAACCGGGACCATGCACGTCATAGTGAGCGAGAGCGGGATCCGCGGGCCGGATGATGTCTGCAGGGTAATCGACTCAGGGGCGGATGCGGTGCTGGTCGGGTCCGTAATAATGGAAAACGAATCGGTTTTTGAAAAAACGAAAGAACTTGTCCGGTGCCTTTCCTGGCGCTGCTGACTGCTTTTTTACCGGCTTTCCTGAGCCGTGACAGCTATTGAACAGTGAATTTCGGATTTCAGGTTTTGAGGAAATCCGGGGCTGCTTCAAATTATACAAATTTTAAAATTCCTGAACAAAATCGGAAAAAAATCCTGAAAAAAGTTTCAGAGAACCTTCAAAAAATCAAAATCTCAGAATCAAAATCTCAGAATCAAAATCTCAGAATCAAAATCTCAAAAAATCAACCGTGAAAAGAGACAAGGGAGTAATCAAATTGACAGGAACTACAATTTCAGAATCACATATTAAAAATCCGGAGTCTGGAGAACTCTCCGGCCAGAAAACAGGGGCTAACGAAGGGGCAAATACAACGGAAAATGGAAAGTACGGCAAGTACGGAGGTCAGTACGTCCCGGAAGTCCTGATGCCAGCCCTGGAAGAGCTGATGGAAGGATACGAGCGGTACAAAAACGACCCGGAATTCCTGAAGGAACTGGACCACTACCTCAAGGATTTCGGGGGCAGGGAGACCCCGCTTTACTTTGCCAGGAACCTGAGCAAGAAATACGGGGCAAAAATCTACCTTAAGCGTGAAGACCTGGTGCACGGGGGTGCCCACAAGTTGAACAACGCAATCGGACAGGCAATCCTTGCAAAGTACATGGGAAAAACCCGGCTGATTGCCGAGACCGGAGCCGGACAGCACGGGACTGCGACTGCAATGGTCGGGGCTAACATGGGCTTCGATACCGTGGTGTACATGGGAGCAAAGGATATCAAACGCCAGCAGATGAACGCTTACAGGATGGAGCTTATGGGCACGGAGGTCCGGGCCGTGGAGTCAGGATCAAAAACCCTCAAGGATGCCATCAACGAGGCTCTGCGCGACTGGGTTACAAACGTGGAAAACACGCACTACCTGATCGGCTCGGTTGTGGGGCCGCACCCCTACCCCATGATCGTGAGGGACTTCCAGAGCGTGATCGGACGCGAGATCAAGGAGCAGATCATGGAAAAGGAAGGGCGGCTTCCGGACTCTCTGATTGCCTGTACCGGCGGCGGAAGTAATGCCATGGGGATGTTCCACCCCTTCATAGAAGACCGGGACGTCCGGTTGATTGCAGTCGAAGCCGGGGGAAAAGCCCTGAAATGCACGAAAAAGGCAGCTCTCCACTCAGCTTCCCTCTGTGTTGGCGAAGAAGGCGTCCTGCACGGGGCCCGGACAAAGGTGCTCCAGGACAGGAACGGACAGATCCTGGAATCCGAGTCCATCTCAGCAGGGCTCGACTACTCAGGAGTTGGCCCCGAACTTGCCAATCTCGCAGACAGCGGAAGAGTCACTGCCCGCTATGTCACGGATGACGAAGCCCTTGAAGCCTTCCACGAACTGAGCAGGCTTGAAGGAATCATTCCTGCCCTGGAATCCTCCCACGCGCTGGCTTACCTGAAGAAAGCCGCAGACGCAGGGGAACTAGGGGACCTTGTGGTCGTAAACCTCTCGGGAAGAGGAGACAAAGACCTGGAAACCGTCTTCAGCAAGATGAAGGAGGCCTGAAAGATGAGTTCCGAGATGAAAGCCAGGACAGGAACTGAAATGGAAGCCGGAATAAAAGACGGGGCTGGATCTGAAATGGAAGCCGGAATAAAAGACGGGATTGGATCTGAAATGAAAGCAGGAACCGGAAAATCGGGAATATCCGAAAAGTTTGCCGAACTGAAAGCAAGGGGAGAAGGAGCCCTGATCAGCTACGTGATGGCAGGCGACCCTTCCCCCGACGCAACCCGGGAAATCGTTGCCGCCCTTGCAAGAGGCGGGACGGACATAATCGAACTTGGGCTACCCTTTTCTGACCCTGTTGCCGACGGGCCTACCATCCAGGCAGCAGGCCAGCGGGCGCTTGCAGCAGGCACGGACACGGAACGCTTTTTCAAGCTCGTTGAGGGGCTTGACACCGGAATTGTCCGAATCCCCTTTGTGTGCATGACCTACTACAACCTGGTATTCAGGTACGGGATTGAGAAATTCGTGGAAGGTTCAGCGAAAGCCGGGATAAGCGGGCTGATAATTCCGGACCTGCCCGTTGAAGAAGCCTCCGAACTCAGGGAAAGCTGCGAGAGGCACGGGCTGGACCTGATCTTCCTGATTGCGCCCACCACCACCGGGGCAAGGGTGAGAAAGGTCCTGGACAGGAGTTCGGGTTTTGTCTACCTGGTCTCAAGGCTTGGGGTCACAGGCACAAGCAGCAAAGTTTCAGGAGCCACGAAGGAACTGCTTGACAGGGTGGAAACTGACATCCCGAAAGCTGTCGGGTTCGGGGTTTCAAACGGCAGCCAGGCTGCAGAGATCAGAAAAGCCGGAGCTGACGGTGTGATTGTTGGCTCGGCATTTATCAAGATTATCGAATCAGGGAAGAACGTGAACGAAAGGCTCGAAACCCTGGCAAGGGAACTGAAAACCGGGATACTGGAAGCCGGCGAATCAGGAAAATAAATCTGAAGAAAAAAATAAAGGAGTTGTGAAAAATGCAGGGAGAAGTGAAGGGAGAAGTGAAGGGAGAAATGAAGGGAGAAGTGAAGGGAGAAGTGAAGGGAGAAGTGAAGGGAGAAGTGAAGGGAGAAGTGAAGGGAGAAATGAAGGGAGAAGTGAAGGGAGAA
>JAENZL010000034.1:7104-42055 GCA_016841265.1 Methanobacteriota archaeon
GGGAGAAGTGAAGGGAGAAGTGAAGGGAGAAATGAAGGGAGAAGTGAAGGGAGAAATGAAGGCATACATTAAAAAGTTGCAGGAAGGCCGGGACCTCAGGCCTGAGGAAGCGGAAGATGCTCTCAGCCAGATCTTGAGCACGGCGGAAGACGAGGAAATCGGGGAGTTCCTGCTGGCTCTCCGGGCCAAAGGGGAAAAGCCCGAGGAAATCGCGGGCTTTGTAAAGGGCATGAAAAAAGCCGCTAACACGATCCAACCGGACCTGCCTTTCAGGCTTGTGGACGTTGTAGGGACCGGCGGGGATCAGCTGAACACGATCAACGTCTCGACAGCAGCCGCCATCATCACTGCTGCCGCAGGGGTCCCTGTGGCAAAGCACGGGAACCGGGCTGTCACTTCCATGGCAGGGAGTTCCGACGTGCTCGACGCTCTCGGGATCAAGGTGGACCTGCCTCCCGAAAATGTCCAGAGGGCAATTGAGGAAATCGGGATCGGGTTCATGTTTGCCCCGGTCTTCCACCCGGCAATGAAACGGGTTGCCGGCATCCGGAAGAAACTCGGGGTCAGGACGGTCTTCAACATCCTGGGCCCCCTGACAAATCCGGCAGGGGCGAAAGGGCAGGTTGTGGGAGTCTTTGATAAAAAGCTCTGTGAACCCCTTGCCCGGGCCCTGAAGGAACTCGGGTCCGAACACGCTCTTGTGGTACACGGGGACGGGATGGACGAAATCTCAAACATAGGCGAGACCTTTGTTGCGGAACTGAAAAACGGGGAAGTCTCAACCTACACCCTCACCCCCGAAGCCCTGGGTATGCTCCGGGCAAAACCCGAAAACATCGAAGGCGGGTCCCCGAAAGAAAATGCCAGGGACCTCCTCTGCATCTTCAAGGGACAGAAAGGCCCGAAGAGGGACCTTGTGATCCTGAACGCCGCCGCAGCCCTCTACGTAAGCGGGATCGTGGGCTCCATCCGGCAGGCAATCCCGATTGCCGAGAACGCCATTGACAGCGGGAAAGTCATGGTCAAGTTCAACCAGTTCAAAACTTTTACAGCCGAACTTCACGAACAGGGCAAAAAACGGAGCGCCCTCAAAGAAAACCTCCTGACGGCTTCCGGCATTCCTTCGTTAAGCCCCGCCTCCGGGGAAAAGGCATGAATAAAATTCTGAAAACCCCAAAGCCAGAGACAAGGCCAAAGCCAGAGACCAGGCCAAAAACCCGGGTAAAGATCTGCGGGCTTCGCACCCCAGAGGACATCGAAATTGCGGAAAGGGCAGGGGCTGATGCAGTGGGTTTTATCACTGAAGTCCCGGTTGAAAGCCCCAGGAAACTTGACTCTGACACCGCTGCAGCCCTGGTTGCAAAAGTCCCCAGATGCCTGGACTCCGTAATGGTCATCATGCCGGAAAATGCAGGTCAGGCCCTGGACCTAATTGAAAAAGTCAGGCCCGACATCGTGCAGGTCCATTCGGGGCTTTCCCTCCCGGAACTGGAAATCTTGAGGGAAAATACGGATATTCCAATCATAAAAGCCCTCTCAGTGCCTGCAGGCCTGGGGGCTTCAAAGCTCCGGAACCTTGCCGAACGGCTTCTTGAGGAGGTCCGTGAGCTGGAAGAAAGCAGCTATGTGGACAGTGTGCTCCTGGACTCGGGGCTTGCCGGGAAAACCGGCGGCACCGGATGTGTCCACGACTGGGCTCTGAGCGGGCAAATTGCGAAAGAATGCCGCCTCCCCCTGGTCCTTGCCGGAGGGCTAAAACCCGAAAATGTGGGAGAGGCGATAAGGACCGTTTCCCCCTATGCGGTTGACACGGCCTCAGGGGTCGAAACCGGAGGAAAAAAAGATGCTCTGAAAATCCGGAGCTTTATTGAAGAAGTGAGGTGCGCTGATGTTTTCCTTTGACCTTGGTAAAGAAGAATTCGAAAAGCTTGTCTCAGGGCTGGAAAAGCCCGTCATCGTCCAGCTCCTGGCAAAAGTGGACTCCACCCGGGTCCGAGACCTCACCCCCCTGCAGCTTTACAGGACTCTGAAGAGGACACAGGACGCAGGCCAGCAGGGAACAGGAAAGCAGGAAACAGGCCAGGGAAAAGCCCGGAGTGCAAACAAAGGTGATGGCTGCCCGGGCTACTCTTACCTGCTGGAATCCGTTGAAAAAGAAAAGACAAAGGCAAGGTACTCCTTTGTCGGAAGCGACCCGGACGCCGTGCTGACCATAAAAGACAGGGAAATAACCGTTGAGCTCCTGAAAAGGGAAACCTCAGGCCTTTTCGAGCAGGTCCGCAGGGAAATAACGGAGGCGTGCGAAGCGCTGAAAGCAGAAGAAAACACAATCAGGGCAGCAGTTCCACAGGGGAAAGACCTTTTCGACGCCCTCCGTCTTGCTTTCCCAACCGCAGACGGGGTAGGCCTTTTGAATGCGCAGCGTTTTGACAGGCAGACCTTCCTGGGAGGCGCAATCGGCTTTACGGCATATGATGCAATCTATGACAGCTGGTTAGACACCGGGAAAGGCTTCGAGTCCGATGTCCCCGAGCTTCAGTACCTGCTGGTCTCCAAAAGTTTTGTCTTCGACCACCTGACAGGAGACATCTACATCACGCTCACACCCTTCGTAAGCCCGGGTTCGGACCCGGAAGTCCTTTACGGACAGGCAGTTTCGGATGCGGAAAATCTGTACTACCTGCTCGATAAAGCAGTGGGGGAAGAAGAAGAAGAAGAAGAAGAAGAAAAAGGGGTGGAAAAAGAAGCAGAAAAAGGGGTGGAAAAAGGGGTGGAAAAAGAGGCGGAAAAAGAGGCGGAAAAAGAAGAAACGGACAGAGCCAGGTTTGAAGCCTCCGTCCTCCAGGCAAAAGAGCACATTTTTGCGGGGGACATCTTCCAGGTGGTCCTTTCCCGGAAACGGGAGTTTCAGCTTAAGCAGTCGCCTTTCGAACTCTATACCCGGCTCAGGGCAATCAATCCGAGCCCATACATGTATCTCTTTGAGTTCGGGGACCTGGCAATCGTGGGAGCAAGCCCCGAGACCCTGCTTACTGTCCACAAGCGGACCGTAATCACAAACCCGATAGCGGGCACCTGCCCCAGGGGGAAGACCGGGGTCGAGGATGAAGAACTTGCCCTGCACATGCTCGGGGATGAAAAGGAAAGGGCCGAGCACGTGATGCTGGTGGACCTCGGACGAAACGATGTCCGGATGGTTGCGGAAAGCGGCTCAGTTAAGGTTTCCGATTTCATGAAGGTCCTGAAATATTCCCATGTCCAGCATATTGAAAGTACGGTTTCGGGAAAACTCAGGCCCGAATGCGACCAGTTCGATGCCTTCAGGGCGGTCTTTCCCGCAGGAACCCTCTCCGGAGCCCCGAAAATCCGGGCCATGGAAATCATTGACGACCTTGAAAACTCCCCAAGGGGGGTCTACGGAGGAGGGGTCGGATACTACAGCTGGAACGGCGACGCGGACTTTGCAATCGTGATCCGGACGGTGCTTGTGCAGGGAGACAGGGCTTCCGTGCAGGCAGGAGCCGGGATTGTTGCGGATTCGGACCCGGCATATGAGTACCGGGAAACCGAAAGGAAAATGGCGGCCATGCTCAGGGCAATCGAAGACGGAGCCTGAGAAAAGCCGGGAAGAAAAAGCCGGAAAGAAAATTCAGGAAAAAAATTCAGGAAAAAAATTCAGGAAAAGGAGCTTGAGAGGAGGCATTATTGATGAAGGTGGTTTTCATAAACAACAGGGATTCCTTTGTATGGAACCTTGTGGATTACATTTCATATTTTGAAAAAGATACTGTGGTTCTCCCGAACACGGTCACCGTAGAAGAGGTAAGGGCTCTTGCCCCCGATGCACTGGTAATTTCCCCGGGCCCAGGCAATCCCTCGGATCCGAAAGACATAGGGTGCTGCATAGACATCATCCGGGAACTGGGACCGGAAATCCCCCTGCTCGGGGTCTGCCTCGGGCACCAGGCGATCAATTTCACATTCGGAGGGACGGTCAGAAGAAGCAAAGCAGGTCCTGTACACGGGAAAAGTTCGCAGATCCGGCACAGCGGCTCCTCGCTATTCGGAGAGATGGGGGAAACATTTGAAGCCGGACGCTACCATTCCCTGGAAATCGGAGATCCGGCCCCCAAGCTTCGGATTACCGCCAGGGCAGAAGACGGGAGCATCATGGCAGTGGAGCATGAAAGGTACCCGATATACGGCCTCCAATTCCATCCGGAATCCGTGTTAACCCCCAACGGGCTGAAAATAATTGAGAGTTTCCTGGAAATTGCCAGGGGCTTTGAAAAAGAAAATCTTAAAAGAGAAGAAAAGAAACCCAAAGAAGGGAATGTGCAAATTAATGAAAAAAACGAGACAGTGGGAAAAGGTAATAGGGCAGTAAAAAAAGGGAATGGAAAATTTAAAAAGAGGAATGGAACAGTAGAAAAAGGGAATGGGAAATCGGAAAAGGATGAACAAAAATTGAAAAACGAAAACCGGTTGTTAGAAACCGGCCATGAGCTGTTCCATCCGCCTGTGCAACAGGAATGATTTCCCAATTTTACTTCTGCTTTCAGGCTGCTTGATCTACCTGATTATTTATCCTGATCTGCTTTCAGGCTGCTTGATCTACCTGATTATTTATCCTGATCTGCTTTCAGGCTGCTTGATCTACCTGATTATTTATCCTTATTTTCAGCTTCCTTATTTTCAGCTTCCTCGTCTTCGGCTTCCTCTTCGAAAAATGTTTCTTCGTCGAACGCTTCGTTAGCCTTATCCTGATAGGTAGAGGGCATGAGGTCCTTATACGCTCCGAAGTTCTTGATGGTCTCGGAGATAAGTTTGGGATAGACTTCTATCTGCTCCCTGCCAACGAAACCTTTTTCTTCCGAGGACTTTATGATTGCTTCACGGGAGGCTTTTGCAGCAGCCGTTATTTCAGACAATTCCTGTTCATTAGAGATAAAATCGATTTCTCCAAGAGCGAGGGTAGTCCAGAGGGTGACAACTTCCATCTTCTTCTCAACGGCACCGAGCCCTATCATTTCAAGGACTTCAACTGACTTTTGTGCAGGTACCTCGATTTTGAAATGGGCAGCTTCCTTTCCCACTTCCTGCACGGCTCTTGCAAGCGACCAGAGGGCGTTGGAGTAATCTTTTTCGATTGCCATTTCCGAAAGCTCTTTAAGGGCCCCTATTGCAGTAATAGCAGGCTCTTCAAACTTCTTCTGGGCAGCTTTGATGCCGATGTTCCTTATATACACGGCAACAGTTTTGGATTCGGTCTCAAAATCCTCTTTGATAAGTTCTACCCCGAGTTCCCGGAGATAGTCGATATTCTGGATAGCGACATATTCGTTTCCTTCACTGGCTGCCTTTATTCCTGCGTCTCCCAGTTCAATTGCCTTTTGTTCATTTATTGAGAACATATTTACACCCCTTTTAATCAAATAATACTCGAACAGTTAGTTTTAGGATAATTATCTATTATCCTATATGTTTACTCTGATATTAGTCTTCCTATATTTTTTGAAATTTAATTAGCATATCCGGGGCTAATATCCCTGAAAAAAGAGTTTAAGGCCTTAAAAAAGACATTAAGAGACCAGAAAGGGTTAAAAGGCATTTATGGTAATAAAAAACCCTTAAAAATACCTCTGAAAAGAAAGTTTTCGGAAAATCTTTCAAAATTGGATTCAAAAAATTTCACAAACATTTCCGAAAGATTGAAACATTTCCGAAAGGTTATAAGTAACCCTTAAGTAACCCTTAGCGGACTTCGGCAAACTGGCTATATATCTTTTCGTGCAACCTCCTAATTTCCTCCGCATTCCGGTTCAGTTTTGCATGCGGGACCTTTACATCCAGGAAAGAATCAAGCAGGCACTCGGCCGAAAGTACGGTATTTCCCAGGTAAGCAGCCTCAGCGTTCTTCCTGACAGTTTCAATAGAGAGAGCCGCCTGAGCAGCGGCAAGTCCAAGCTTTTTCCGGGAGGAAAGTTTTCCGAGTTCTCCGAGACAGTGGAGAGGAGTACATGTTTCTTCGCAAATCCTCCGCTCTTTAGACAGGCTCATCCTTTTCCTGAGCAGGGCCCAGTTCAGCGCAATCTGAGCGTCTTCCAGCAGGAGTTCGGCACTTATAACAGCGTTTTCAAGCCCTGCCCCTGCAGCACTTTTTCCGACATCCCGGATCAGCGAGGGAATATCAGCCTGGAACAATTCCAGGTCCTCATCCCCGGAAAAAGTAGCAATTTCCTTCAGGAGCGACTGGCTGGTGATGGCGGCTTTTTCCATTCCCTTCCTGGCCGCCTCTTTTCCGACTTCTTTCAGGGTAGTAGCCACAAGCCTGAGAGATACCGGCATTCCACTATCAGATGCCTTTTTTCCGAGAGTCACAAGAGCCGATGCAACAGCTAAGACCGTCTCTTCAACCCCCTTTCTAGCCGCTTCCTGTCCGATTCTTCCCAGTGAAACCGATGCATCAAGGAGACCTACTGTCAGTCCCTTCTCAACCGCAACTTCACCAAGAGTTTGTATGCAGGAGACCACATTTTCCGGACCTGCTTCCGGGAACTGCCCGACACATTTGATTCCGAGATCACCCAGATCGTCAACCGTCCGGAGGAGCTGCACTTCATCCCTCGCCCGAACCGCCGAGAACCCCAGGTCAAGCAGCCGAGCTTCTTCTGTTAAAGGCATACTTCACCTCCAATTTCCGCAGCCGTTACTCTAAATTATGACCGGGCAGGATATTAAATTTTTCATTTTCCTCCATTTTTTTGTCCTGTTAAACGCAGCAACCCACGGTAAGGGAGACATATTCCAGAATGAGGAAAGAAACCGGAAGAAATGAAGAGAAAAAAACACCAAAACGAAAAAGTAAAGAAGGAGAAGGCGGGAGGGAAGACGACGGGAAGACGACAGAGAAGACGACGGGAAGACGACAGAGAAGAAAAAAGAGGGGTAAAGTAAAGGAGTAAAGGGGAAACAGAAAAGGAAAAGATGGAATGGTAAAAAATTGAGTGAAAGAGAAAAAGACTTGAAGAAAAGGAAAGGAAAAGAGGAAGAAAAGGAAAAATGACCTGCTCGTTTTCTCCTATTTTCACATTTCGGAAAGGATCTTTTCATGCAGTTCCTTTACTTTTTGCAGTTTCTCCAGGCTTTCATCTGTTTCGGCAATTCCTGCATTTTCGAAGTTTTCAAGGGCAAGTTCCGTCACAATCGTAGAATTCAGCAGGACGTTTTCTTCAGCCTGTACTTTTAAAGTCTCAAGCGTCCACTGGCTCTGAAGCAAAGCCCCATGCATGTCCTTTTTCAGGGAAAGTTTTCCGATCTCTTCCACTGAGATGGTGGTTGAACTGAGAGCTTCATCAAAGTATCTTTCCGAAGCCAGCGTGCCAAGCTCCTCCAGCAGGAGGAGTACACTGAGGGACTCGGTTTCAAGCCCTTCTTCGGCAACATTTCTTCCGACCTCTCCAAGGAAAGTCAGCACATTTATCAGCGCATCTTCCATGTCCCGTTTGCCTGCAGCCAGACCTATTTCCCTGAAGAGCAAAACCATGGTAACCGTTTCTTCCGTACTCTTCTGTCCGGGAGAGGCTTTTCTGATTTCCATCAGGGTCGTTACCGCGACCTTTGAGGCGGTCCCAAGGTCACTTGCCGCAGCCTTCTTCCCGAGTTTTCCTATCGAAACGACGGTTTTTCCTGCTGTGGACTCAAAACCCTTTTCGGCTACTGCCTTTGCCAGTTTTCCCATAGCCAGAATGGAATTGATCGTAACGAGTTCAAGTTTTGCCTCTGCAGCCAGCTCCGCGATCTCATCGATGGAAAAGATGACCCTCTCGGCATCGGCTCCTTCATTTTCCGTAATGAAGTCTGCCGCAATTCCTGTAAGGGAGTCCAGTGCCTGGAAAACCCGGTTTTCATCCCCTTCTTCAACCGAGGTTAAGCCTACCTCCATGGCATCTGCTTCATTCAATGTTATCATTTTCTTTTGCTCCTCTTGTCAGGTTTGTCAAATTATTATTAATTATTTAGAGATTTTTAGGGCTCAACCTGCTGAATGCTTCTGCACCCAGCTAGACAAATAAATTTAATAAGTACCCGGTTTTGTTTCTTGCTTACTCTATGAAGTTCTGAGGTTATTAGTGTTGCTATATAGCACAGAAATTCCCGAAGTGATGCCTGAAGTAATGCCCGATATATAAAGATGCGGCTCTATCATTCAGCCTGAGCTTCCAAAAAGCAGCCATCAGGATGGAGGTGAACTACTCCACACTAATGACCTCTTCTTCAACTATTTTTTCTTTGAAGAGATTATCCCTATAATCCGTTTATTCCGGAATCTGTGAACCGGATGCGTTAATAATTTTTCCAGTTATTCCTCTCCAGTTATTCCTCTCCAGCTATTCCTCTCCAGCTATTCCTCCACCACTTCGATTACCTCCACTTAACTTATCATTTCTCTCGGTTTCAGTGTCCGCTTTGAAAACTTCCTGTAGGTCCATTCCACCATAAAGCATCCCGCAATAACGCCTGCAAGTAAAACCAGGGTCCCCGGAGAGTGTACCAGTTCATAGTATACCAGGACAGCAAAAAAGCCCGCACTGCTGAGCAAAGAAGCCCATATCAAAAAGGATTTGGCGTGGGTTTCCCCGTACAGACGCAGGTGGGCGACATTCACGGCTATGTATATTAGAAGCAAAGAGGCACTCGCCAGCATGCCTATGCGTTCCAGGTTCAGGAAATTAGCGCAGAGGACCACAAGCCCTGAAGTGATAAACAAACCTTCGGTACTTCTTTTCCATACTTTTCTTTCGAAGAACTCGGGCAGTTCCCCTTCCTTTGCAATAATATAACATGTGTTTGCCCCTCCGTAAAGCGAAGCATTGATCGCAGAGGCTGTTGAAAACAAAGCCGCTAATGCCATGATCTTGAAGCCCGCAGCCCCCAGGAAAGGTTTTGCGGCTGCTGCAAGGGCATAGTCCTTGCTCTGCTCGATTTCGGGAATTGAGAGGTTCCCGATTACTGCCAGGCTCACAAGCACGTATATAAATATGACCAGGACCACGCTCAGATACAGGGCTAGGGGAAGAGTCTTTTCGGGATTTTCCATATCCTCGGCAGCATTGGTGATCAAACCAAAGCCCTGGTAAGCAAGAAAAACCATGCCTGCCCCATAAAGGACCTTTGAAGGGGCCGGGAAATTAGAAAGGGCAAGGTTTCCCGGGGTGATGTAGAACAGCCCTACCAACCCAAAGAGGATGAGTATGCCAACCTTTATGGAAACAATAAAAAGCTCGGATTTGCCCACGGCCTTTGCCCCGATGAAGTTCACCCCCGTGAAAAGCAGGATTATTCCAGTGGCAAAAGCAGCATCCCAGCCCTGCCCCGATCCCGCAGGCAAAAAGGTAACCGCATAAGAAGAAAACCCCCTGGCATAGAGGGCAAGCCCGAATATGTAGCCGACCCAGAGCAAAATATTCAGCCCTCCGCTAAGGACACAGTCTCCAAAACCCCTTACCAGGAACTCGACAGCCCCTCCTGCCGAAGGGTACTTTGCCCCCAATTTTGCATAGGAATAGGTGCTTAAAAGCGCAACCAGCCCCGCAATGACAAACGATACGTATACGGCATTTCCCGAAATCGCGACAGCCATGCCGAAAATCGAGAATATGCCCGCCCCAACCATAGCTCCCACCCCGATCGAAGTGGCAGCCCACAACCCCATCGACTTAGTTTCCTGCTACATCCGAAAAAGCCCTGCATTAGATCCCTTAAAATTAAACCTGGAGAAGCCCCAATTCTTCCCGATTTTAATTTTGTCGTAAGGAAAATAGCTTTTTGCCAGCGCTCCGGATTCTTTTCAACCGTTTGGAATCCCTGAAAACAGTTTTGGACCTCTTTTTCAGGTACCGACGCTCTCACCGACTGCGAAGCAGGCAGCCTTTCCCAAACCCCTGAAAATTGGAATTTTTCGACTCAGGCCGGAACATTGAATTCCAGAGGTCAAAGCTTTAGAAAACAAATATTCTTTTTAAGTGCCCCCCATGAGCCGGTTTTTAGAAATCAGGGCTCTTTAAAATACCAGGCGAAAAGGAGCATAATCACTGAAGCCAGGATCAGCCAGGAATAAATAGTCCAGTTTATCATCGCTGTTAAAAACAATATGGTTATTGAAATTGCAGTTAAAATTTGATCCTTGCAAAATTTTTTCGTATCCTGAGGATGCATTTTCAAATCCATCTCCTTACTTTAGTTTTGCAACCTATGTATGCACGCCACTCATTTTAGAGAGACCCTGAAGTGCAATTGTAGCGGCTCATAAGTGCAATTGTAGCGGCTCATAAGTGCAATTGTAGCGGCTCATAAGTGCAATTGTAGCGGCTCATAAGTGCAACTGTAGCGACTCTAAGTGCAATATTGAAGGTGAGGCTATTTAAGCTGCCGTCCTCCTGGGGAAGTTTCCACAATTCTTTTTTTCATGCGGATTTATTGCCTCAAGCATTGAGGAAATAGGCGGTACCATATACGTCATCATTCAACGCCCCATCATGCTGGCGGTTCAGAAGCCAGTCCACAGAACCAGGAAAGACCATACCGATACCTGCAAAAGCCAAGCATGCCCTGGCAGTATCCCGGACCGGACCATTCCGGTTACTGTCCTTTTTCATACGGATCAACCGGGCAGCATAATGACCTGGTAGATCCCACTACGCGTACGCAGTGACAGGACGCGACAGTTCCCTGACAGAATCCGGATGGCAGCTATCAAGCCATTAGCTACATTTTTCTCCGCAGCATGTTGATCTCGAAGATAAGTCAGTTCTGAAAAAAATGACAACTTCTTTATATATTGACTTTTTATAAACTATAATAGGGTTGGTGGCATAGCTTTGCGAAGTTGTAGAACCTATAAACTGATGGTCATTGTTATCTTATTAGCTGCCCAGTTCTACCCCGCAGCCGCATCAAGTAGCCAGGAGTCACTTCAAGAACCTTCTTACATTTCAACAGATACTGCTACTGCTCTGGCAATGGTTTCTCAACTTAGTGTTCAGAACCAGATCAACACCGATCTGGACGTGGTCGGACTAATAGGCGCTTCCTCAAACAAAACAGATACGGATAGAGACGGACTGCCCGATTCTGTTGAGGCTGTTCTTGGAACTGACTTTAATAACACAGATTCTGATTTTGACATGCTGGACGACTATAATGAATCGATTTTCTATAAGTCGGACCCGCTTGAACCGGATTCAAATCATGACGGGCTGTCGGATTACTTTGAAGTTACAGATATCGACTCCCTTGATGCTGATGGGGATGGGTTTTCAAATATCTGGGACCTTGACAACGATGATGATGGAGTGACAGACTCAATAGACCTGTCCCCATACTCACATTCCGGTTTTAATGACAGCTTCCTTTTTGATATAAGAACAAATGGAAACCCGACATATCTCACATTCCAGATAAAGCCTCAGAACCCTGACAATTTGAAGTTAGCATTACAGGATTGGGATTGGCCATACGATGACAAAGGCCAGATGAAGGACCTGGATTACTCAACTGATGATCTCAAGTTCATTCCTATGCTTGAATTAAAATCAAACGTGATCCCTGCCCAGTCAGACCTGCTGGAATATGGTATTGCGGTTTCCTCTGACAGCCTGTACATTCCCCTGACAGTCGTACAGGACTATGGCGCCAACGTTGCTTTTGGGGGCAGGATGTTCTTCCCGGCATCAGATCCTTTAGATGTTTCAATTAACGCGAGCCTTATCTGGCTGGTGCAGGGAAAGACCGATAACGAGACCGCCGGGGGGATAGAATCTGAAACAGTCACTCTTGCCAAATACAACGAAGGATGTATGCTCACAGGCTTTGAGGTTGAGGAGAACTATGGTACTGATGTTGGTATGTTCTACGGCGACAGTGTGAACCAGACATTGCTTGCAGGCTTTTTAATGGCTTTTTCATATCTCAGGGACGACCAGACAACGTTATCCGATATGCCTGTCGAGCTTATGGATGCGAATCTAACTATAAATTCCGAGATCGAATCGGTCTCGCATCGGGATGTGGCAGTGTTTAACACTACATCCGGAATGAAAGAACAGGCACTCAGTTCATTACCTGAAAACAGGGTACTGCCATTACTTGCCGCTTATCAATTTAACTTTACCAGTAAGGATATCGATGACCTTGTTTCCGGCGGCGTGTGCGTCAACGGAAACGCATTTGATTTCGACCTGACAGCTTCCCCGGCTCCTGCCATTACCATGAAAACCATCAAGATGAGCTGGTATGACACCAGCACAAACGAAAGTGTTGACATGGAATCCTTTTTGCCCGAAGTGGTAAATTGGGGACAGGGAAGCGGGCTTGATGAAAACACAGTTAATTCCATGATGAGCATGGCGCTTGTATGGAATATAGGTGAATCAGTGTTAACCAGGCTAAACGGGGCAGGTACCATTTTCCAGAATGCAATGGAAGTGAAATCTCAAATTAAAGAATATGGGTTCAGGTATCTTACGCCCACAATAAAACTCGGCATTTTTGGGGTATATCTGTTCACCTCGATCAAGCTGGTCGGATTCGGAAAAGCCCTGTTGGGTGCTATCAAAGCAACGCTCGGAGCAAGTGTAAAAGCAGCTTCACAGGCAGCCACTAAAACAATAAAAGCCCTGAAAGTCGCAGGTAAGGTCGTTACTTTTGCAGCACTTGTACTTGAAGCCGCGTTTGCAATTGTCGGTTTCATAGCATTATTGGACAATGGTACATCCTTTCAGGCAACCGTCTATCTTACTGCAATGACCATCTATCTTGTAATCCTTACAGTTCTTTTACTGGCAGGACCCATAGGTGAGGTGATTGCTGCTATAATAATGATAGCTGATGCCATAGCCAGCATATTCGGATATGCTTTTTCAGATTTTATCGGCTGGCTTGTGAGCCTTTTCCACAAGACATACCAGGATACCACTGTTGAACTTGATATAATAAGCACCTCGCTAGACATTGATGATGAAAAAGAGAATGGCCTGAATGTGGGAGACACTATCAGCTTCAGCAGCATGATAAACGGGACCGTATCGAAAACATCACATGGTACCTGGAATGATGTTCTGGAAAGCTATGTAGTTCCACACTATGCAATTAAGGTGTGGTATTTGCCTTCGGAAGCCTGGTCATCTCCTGTGGGCCGTTATACCAGGAAAATATCATATTTTGAATCCTCTCCAGACTATAAAAACACAACATACGATACTGGAGCATGGATAAAACCCAATGTGGGCGCAGTCAACTTCCCGATACCCATCCGATTATTGGCAGATTATAAAATAATCTATACTGAGAAAAAATTAGAATGGTTTACATGGCATACTTATAGAAAGAGTTCTGAAGGCACCTCAGCAACGGACCTAGATACAATATATTTCGACATACTTCCCGAAAGTATCAACGATTTTGCAAATTGGTATCCAATTTCCCCCATGGACAAAGATGGGGACGGAATTTCCAACAGTGAAGACCCTTACCCCTGGAGCTGGGACCGCGATGGGGATGGGTTGAGCGACAAATTTGAGCTGGACAGTGGAACAGACCCTGGAAATTCTGACAGGGATGGGGACGGATTGAATGATAGAATAGAACTTATCTACGGTACGAACGTGACAGAGTGGGATACGGACGGGGACAACCTTTCGGATTACAAAGAAATAAACGGGTGGGCAATATCCTTCAACTACAGCAATCAGACGTTCAACATGTCCGTCCACTCCGATCCTCTGATACAGGATACTGATGGGGACGGCGTGGATGACCAGATGGAATACTGGAGTTCCCTCAATCCCGGATCAAGAGACACTGATGGTGATGGGATTATTGATGTGCCAGGCCCCAGATATATAACTTATGTCAATTTTGAAAAAAAATGGGGAAATTATGGTTCCGGAGATGGAGAATTTAATGAACCAATTGCAGTTGCAGTTGATTCGGATGGATTCGTATATGTTGCCGACCGTTATAACTATCGCATCCAGAAGTTCGATTCAAATGGAAACTTCACCTATGGATGGGGACGGCACGGATCGGGAAACGGAGAGTTCAGGACAATTGGGGACATGGTGCTTGATGCAAATAGTGGCTATGTCTATGTAAGCGATCATTATTGGATTTCTTCGGTGGTAGATTTCCACCGTATTCAAAAGTTTGAAACAAATGGAAACTTCGTGACATCATGGTATTGTAACGGTTCTGATTCTTTAGCTATTGATTCAGATGGTTTTGTTTTTGTTCCCGCAAATTTGAAAGTTAACAATTCAAATTTTGACTGCATTCAAAAGTTCGATCCCAATGGAACTCTCATCACAACATCCTGGTTTGAAAATGATGAGCTTATTATGAATAGTATTACTGCACTGACTGTTGATCTAGATGGGAATGTCTATGTAACAGATGGAGCAGATTCGAACAACCACGGGATATATAAGTTCGATTCCAATGGAACTTTTATTTTAAAATGGGGAAGTGAAGGGTATCAGGACCAGTTTTTTGGATGGCCTGAAGGTATGACGGTAGACAAAAAGGGATTTGTATACATTGCCAACACAGCTGACAACCATATTCAGAAGTTCGACTCCACCGGCTGGTTCATCACCAGATGGGGCAGTGAGGGAACAGGGGATGGAGAGTTCATTTTGCCATCAGGAATAGCGGTTGATGCAAATGAATATGTCTATGTCAGTGAAGGAGCTGGATATGGTGGAGCCGGCAATGAGCCCGGAAACCGTATCCAGAAATTTTCCCAGATAACAGAACTTCGAATTCCGGGGGTTTCCAATCTTACCGATACCGATGGCGACGGGCTGACAGACATAAACGAGACCAATGGCTGGAATGTGACCTTCACAAATATAACCGGCACTTTCACAGTTCATGTCAGCAGCGAGCCCTTTGCAAACGATACGGATTTCGAGGGACTGGCGGATCTTGATGAATACAATATTCCGTCAAACCCCGGGGATCTGGATACCGACGATGATGGGCTGAGTGATTTTGTAGAAATGATGCTGGGTACGAACATCACCCACTATGATACGGACAGTGACGGGCTTGATGACGGGACCGAGCTAACTTTTGGCAGCGACCCTGGAAAAGCGGATAGCGACGGGGATGGCCTTTCTGACCTTGATGAGTTCAATTACTTATCCAACCCGAGAAATAACGACACTGACGGAGACGGGCTGAACGATTCCGAGGAGGCAGACTTCAACTCGAGTCTGAGAAACCCGGATTCTGACGGGGATTTGATGTTTGACGGAGAGGAGAAAAATAATAGTGCAGATCCCTGGGACCCGGATTCTGACGGAGACGGCTTACCGGACGGCTATGAACTATTCTATAATACCAGTGCAGTGAACAACGATACCGATAAAGACGGGGTTTTTGACGGAGAGGAAGTTGACAACGGGATGGACCCTTCAAACAATGACACCGATGGGGATGGACTGGATGACTTCCAAGAACTCAGCAACGGCACAAATCCTCTGGACAGTGATACTTACGGGAACGGATTGAACGATTCCGAAGACCCCTACTCTTTTGCGCCTAATGTGGACAGGATCTGGGTTGCATATGACCCTGATGACGACACAGTGCAGCTTATTGAAAACCTTGAAAAATACAGCAATGTCACTGTATTCCAGCCAGAGGAAATAGGGAATTATTCCGGCAGGCAATGTATTCTGCTTGTCGGAAGACCTGGGCAGGAAAATAACACTGCAGGTAACATAAGCCGAAGTATCCTGAACGCCTCTTCACCGGATGCCCTTACCAGAATGCAGGAATCCGATTATGAAAGGTTCTATGTTGAGCACGACCTATGGAACACAACCCAGACAGTTGTCATGCTTTCACACCCGTATCCATCGGACCATTACAGAGTGCTGGAAATGTTCAAGACTCTTTCACAGGAAATAGAATATCCGGATCTTGTCAGCGATTTCAAAGCAGATGCCATAGCCGAGATGGGGTCATTCGTCATGGTCGAACTGAAAACCCCCGTGAAACCGACAATAGAACTGAAACCCTATGATGAAACAAATGTCCCGCATAACTTTACGTACACTTTGTCCGGTAATGAAAAAGCTGTGAAATACCTTGACATAAATGTCAGTGAAAACGTCATAAACGAGAGCTCCAATAACATCAGGAGGGCTATCATAGTTATTTACTATACTGCCGAAGACCTTGACAGAACGGGCGATGGGGATGCGAATGATCCCGGGGATATCGATGAGAATTCCATAGGTATTTCCTGGTTCAATGAATTGTCAGGAGAATGGGAGAAACTGTCAACTGATATGGACTGGGTAAACGATCTTGGAGTAAATACCACGAATGACGTCATTTACGGCAGGGAATACGAAGGGTCTGTCTGGGCAAACGTCTCTCATCTCAGCCTCTACGGGCTTTCCGGTAATGAAATAACGCAGCCTCCGGTCGATCCTGCACCCCATGACGGGCATCGTCGGATACCGATAATCACGGATGAAGAAAGCCAGGATGAGAACATTACAGTTGAAGAAGTGGCACCCTTCGAAAGCCCGGAAAACCTTGCTAATGAAACTGCAGAGACAGCAGAAACAGATACAGTCCCTGAAATATGGTTCTATCTGGCAGCAGCCATGATAATTTTACTGACGGGCCTGGGAGCTGCATATCTATTAAGAAAGAGAACGTGAACATGAGAAAAATAACGTGAACGAAGAAAGAGAACGTGAACATGAGAAAAATAACGTGAACGAAGAAAGAGAACGTGAACATGAGAAAAATAACGCAAAAAGATCTTTCAGGCAGATTCACGATAACTCTTGTAATAATAGTCATGATCTCTGTTTTTCTGATTTATTCTTATTCCAATGGACAGGTCAGGAACGAGGAGGATTTAATATCCAAAACCTCCGATGCTTTAGAAAAAACCAGATTTTATCGCTTTGAGATGTACTCCAACCTCTCAATGATGAATGAGAATTTCCAGGTCATAAGTTCGGAAGGCCAGGTTGACGTATTCAAGAATAAAATGTACCAGACGATGACCCTCCAAAACCACTCTATCGAGATAGTTGTCATCGATGACCAGGCATACTACCGTGAAAACAAAGGTCCATGGCAGACTAAAAAGCTGGAAGATACCGAAAAATTAAACGCGATATTATCCGAACAACGCCTGATATTATCAAATGCCGAAAATGCGACCATGTCCAGGGAAGGGGATTTATGGCTGCTTGAGATCACTCCGAAAAAGGAAAATGTGATGGAGCAAATGCAGTCCATGGGAATCGATACTTCGGGAATCGAGCTGAAAAGCTTTGTTACAAGGTACCGGATAGATGCGGACACATATCACATAATTGAGATCGAGAGTGTCACAAATGCTGAAATGAATATTATGGGACTCAAGACACCTGTAGAACTGAAGAGTACTATTTTTTTGAGCGATTATAATAAAAAGATATCACTGGACGCACCGGTCACTTAAAGTAAGAGCCTTCATACACCTTGCTCAGGAATTCCATCCTGTTCCCTGCTGTATTTGTAGTCATGAACCATTTTTCCTCCAGTTTTTTCTTTATCAAAAGGCAACATTTGACCCGGTACATCCCACAAAGCAAACGCAATGGCAGGATAGGAGATGTTTTTTGCAGCAAATAAACTGAAAACTCCGTAACATGTTAGCCTCGAATATAACTCAGCGAATATAACTCAGTTCTGAAAAAAATGACAACTCTTTTATATATTGACATTTTGTAAACTGTAATAGGGTTGGTGATATAGATTTGCGTAGTTGTAGACCTTATAACCTGGTGATCATTCTTATTTTATTAGCTGCCCAGTTCTACCCGGCAGCCGCGTCAAGCAGCCAGGAATCAGTTCAAGAACCTTCTTACATTTCAAAAGGTACTGTTGCTGCTCTGGCAATGGTATCTCAACTTAGTGTTCAGAACCAGGTCAACACCGATCTGGACGTGGTCGGACTTATAGGCGTTTCCGAGAACAAAACAGACACGGATGGTGACGGGCTGCCCGATTCTGTTGAAGCTGTTCTCGGAACTGATTTTAATAACACAGATTCTGATTTTGACAGGCTGGACGACTACAATGAATCGGTTTTCTATGGGTCAGACCCGCTTGAACCGGATTCAAATCATGACGGGCTATCGGATTACTTTGAAGTGATGGATGTTTACTCCCTTGATGTCGATGGGGATGGTTACCCAAACATCTGGGATTTTGATAATGATGGTGATTGCGTTGAAGATAAAATCGATTCATCCCCTTTTGCTCTTTCTGCAGCCAGAGAAAGCTTCAATTTTAATCTTAAAACAAATGGAAATCCCACCTATGTAGACTTCCAGCTGCTCCCACAAAATCCCAATAATGTGAACATAGCTTTGCAAAAATGGGACTGGCCGTATGACAATAAAAGTACGATGCAGGACCTGGATAATTCCGAAGATGATGTGCAAGTTATCCCCATGCTTGAACTCACAATGAGTTCTGTTCCTGATCAAGCAGATGTGAAGGATTATGGGATTGGAATCTTTTCGAATACTGCGTATGTACCTCTTGTTCAGGTTCAGGGTCTTGGAGCAAATGTTGCCCTGGCCGGTAAGATGTTCTTTCCTGAATCTGAACCCCTTGACAGTCAGGTAAATGCGAGTCTTATCTGGCTGGTGATGGCAAAGACCGATTCTATGGAAAATGGAACTGTAATATCCGAAAACACAACCCTGATAAAATACCAGGAAAACTTCACGCTCACTGGTTTCAGTATTGAGGAAAGTTATGGCAGTGATATCGGCCTGTTCTACGGTGATGAAATAAACCAGACAATTGCAGCTAACTTTGTAATGGCATATTCGTTTTTAAGAAATAATCAGACCACTGTATATGATATGCCCTCTAAACTTGCCGAGCATAACGTGAGTGTGTCCTCTACAATTAATAGCTCATCTCATCGTGATCAGGCATTATTGAATGTTACTACCAGGATGACCCCGGGAGTTTTGAATTCGCTGCCAGAGGGTATGGTTCTTCCAGTCATTTCCGCAATTGAAAGTAATTTCGCAAAAAAAGAGCTTTCAGAGCTTGATTCAAGCTCTTACATGGTGGGAAATGGGCTTTCCATTGATCTAAGGAGTGAGCCTGTAATAACCCTTAAAACCTTGAAAACAAGCTGGTATAATACTACTGATCAAAAACCCCTTGTAATCGATTCAATCTTACCAGTCATCAGGGATTGGGGGCAACTAATGAATCTGGATGATAATTCCCTTGCATCCATGATGGTCCTGGTGATAGCATGGAATATAGGTGAATCAACAGTAACAAGAATCGGGGACGATAGTACTAGTTTTGTGAATGAAGTCCTGGATGTGCTAGGGGTAATTGAAACAGGTATTGGTGGTTGTCTTTTATCGTATTCATCTTTGATTGATGTAATAAGTATCGCTACAGAAGGCACATATCGAGTTTTTTTTGCATTAAATTATGTGGGTGAATTTATTCAGGGCGTATTAGGCCTTGTCATGTACACATCCAAAATTGTAGATAAAGTTGTGGATGTTATCAGTACCGTGGCTAAATTTGCAGAAGGATTGGGGAAGGTTCTTGGTATAATAGGTGCGATCACGCTGGTAGTAGGATTCGCTTTTGATATAGGTTTTGCAATATGGGGTTTCTTTAAAATTGCAATGAGTGAGGGATGGTCATCAACCGGCACTTTCCAGGGAGCTGTTTATGCTACTATTATGGGTGTATATGCAATCAGTCTTTTTGTCATTGGAGTAATTTTGCTGGCAGTGGCATTAATTCCTTATGTGGGCTGGATAATTGCCCTGGTTGGGGGGATTATACTGGGAGTGATTGCATTGACCGACTTTATACTGGGCTTCTTTGGTATTGGTATTTCGAATCTGGTGGAAAAGTTAGTAGGTACATTCCATCAAACTTACATGAATACCGAATTTTCCCTCGGCCTTATTAATTCCTCGATTGACATTAAAGATTACAATGAAAATGGATTCGACATCGGGGACAGGATAACATTTAGCAGTTTTGTTAACGGGACCGTTTTAAGAACATCTGACGGTACATGGGAAGATGTTAAAGAAAGTTACGTTATCCCTCATTATGAGGTCAAGAGGTGGATGACTGAAGATACACCATATGCATATTGGGTTTCACCATATGGCAGTTTTACCAGCAATGTATCATACTCTGAAATGAACCCTGAATCCAAGAATACCACATACGAGATCGGTGCATGGATTGAACCAAAATTGGGTACCATTAACTTCCCTCTAGCAGTCCTATTTACAGCGGACTATAAAATAATCTATACGGACAAGAAAATTGAATGGGATTTCTGGAAAGGCTATAAATATACACGCCTGAACCAAACAGGAACGATCCAAAACGAGCTAGACACACTCTATTTCGATGTACTTCCAGGAAATGTCAATGATTTCACAACCTGGTATCCGTTAACGTCACAGGATAAAGATAACGACGGGCTTGGTAATAATGTAGATCCCTACCCATGGGCATGGGATGGGGACGGCGACGGGTTAAGCGATAAATTTGAACTGGACATCATAGGCTCTGACCCTGGAAGTAGGGATAAGGATGGGGACGGGCTGAGCGATCGAATGGAACTTATCTATGGGACGAACCTGACAGAATGGGATACTGATAATGATAATCTGTCAGATTACAAAGAGATCAATGGCTGGGATATCAATTTCAATTACAGTGGTCAATCCTTTAATATGACTGTTAAATCTGATCCCCTTATGCCAGATACTGATAAGGACGGGGTAGATGACCAGATGGAATATTGGAGCTCCCTCAATCCAAGATCGAAGGATTCAAATGGCGACGGTGTTGTTGATGTCCCAAATCCAAAGACTTTTACCTATGTTAACTTTGAAACAAAATGGGGAAAATACGGCGTATCCGGATATCCGCGGTTTGACTGCCCATCAGCAGTAGCGGTGGATGCGGATGGATATGTATATGTTGCCGATTCAGGAGACTATTCTCATAGTGTCCAGAAGTTCGATTCCAATGGTAAATACATAAGAACAATCATATGGGGCTCAAAAGGCTCTGGAAATGGACAGTTTGGAGAGCTATCTGATATGGCTATAGATACAGCTAATGGTTATATCTATATTGCTGATTATATTTCCGGTACTGGTGGACGTATTCAGAAGTTCGATTCAGAAGGTAAATTCCTCACATCATGGAATACTAATGCTGGATCTGGTCCAGAAATAGCAGTGGATGAAGAGGGCTATGTCTATGCTAATATAAATCACTGCATTCAAAAATTCAATTCAAGCGGGACACTCATAATAACCCAGTGTGGTTTACAATCCACATATGAGGCTGTTACTAATGTGGCAGTTGATCTGGATGGGAATATTTATTATGCAGATGTATACAAGGTTTTCAAGGACGATTCCAATTGGACTCATATCACAACATGGGGCAGTGAAGGGTATCAGAATAAGAGTTTTAAGCTTCCTGGTGGGTTGGCAATAGATGGTGAAGGATTGGTCTATGTTGCCGACAGGGGTAATAACCACATTCAGAAGTTTGACCCTAGTGGCTGGTTCATCACCAGATGGGGGAGTTATGGTTCTGGAGATGGGGAATTTATAAGCCCCATGGATATAGCAGTTGATGCAAATAAAAATGTATATGTCCTTGAAGCCCCCCTCGTCGCTGTGTATAAGGATACTGCTGGAAACCGGATTCAGAAATTCTCCCAGATAACTGATCTTCCTCCCCGTAATGTCTCTGAGTTCCTTGATTCTGATGGGGATGGATTGAGTGACATGAACGAGACCAGAGGCTGGAATGTGACCTTTAGCGACAGATTATTGGGCACTTTAACCCGCCATGTAACAAGCGAGTTTTTGGCAAATGATACGGATTTCGATGGACTCGCTGATTTTGATGAGTACAACTATTCATCAAATCCCAGAGATGTAGATACCGATGGGGATGGGCTTAATGATTATGTTGAGAGTGTGCTTGGGACAAACATAAATCATTATGATACCGATGATGACGGTCTGGATGATGGCACTGAGATCACTTTTGGAAGTGACCCTACAAAAGAGGATACGGATTTCGATGGACTCTCTGATCTTGAAGAATATAACCCGGATGAACCGTTCGTTTATATCTCTGACCCAGGGAATAATGACACGGATGGAGACGGATTGAATGATAAGGATGAAAGGGAATTTAATTCAAATGCCCGTGATCCGGATTCTGATGGTGACCTCATGTTCGATGGGACTGAGAAGGAGAAGGGTACAGACCCATGGAACCCGGATTCTGATAGGGACGGTTTGCAGGACGGGTATGAACTTCTATACAGGACGAATGCTTCGAACAATGATACCGATAATGATGGTGTGCTTGATGGTAAAGAAGTAAATAACAGGATGAACCCATTGAACAATGATACTGATGGGGATGGGCTGAGCGACTTTGAAGAGCTTGCAAATGGTACAGATCCGAGCAATGGGGATACAAAGGGTAACGGATTAAACGATTCTGAAGATCCCTACTCATTTGCACCCAACGTGGACAGGATATGGGTTGCTTACGACCCGGATGATGACACTCGGCAACTTATTGAAAACCTTGAAAAATATACCAATGTAACCGTTTTCCGGCCGGATGAAATCCAAAACTATTCCGGTAAATCCAATATTCTACTTGTCGGGAGACCCGGACTGGAAAATAATACTGCCGGGAACATAACCTACAGCATCCTGAAAAACAAACCAGCTATCCTTTCCAGAATGCAGGGCTCAGACTATGCAAGGTTCTATGTTGATTACGATATATGGAAATCATCCCAGACCGTTGTCATGCTTTCCCACCCATATCCTTCGGACCATTACAAGGTACTGGATCTGTTCAAGACCCTTAATCAGACAATACAATATCCGGATGTCGTCAGTGATTTCAAAGCCGATGCCATTGAAGAGATGGGGTCATTCATCCGGGTCGAATTGAAAAACCCTGTAAAACCGTCAATAGAATTGAAATCATACAATGGAACAAATGTCCCGGAGAACTTTACCTGTGAAGTATCTGCAGATGAAAAGGGTGTAAAATTTCTGGATATCAATGTCAGTGAAAACGTCATGAATGAAAGCTCCAATAATGTCAAACGGGCTCTGATAGTCATTTATTATACTGCTGAGGACCTTGACAGAACAGGTGATGGGGATGCTGACGATCCGGGAGATATAGATGAGAATACAATAGGCTTTAACTGGTTCAATATGTCTGCCAATAGATGGGAGAAACTAACTACGGACATGGACTGGGTAAATGATGTCGGAATAAATACTACAAATGATATCATCTACGGCAGGGAATTCGAGGGATACGTCTGGGCAAATGTCTCACATCTGAGCATGTACGGGCTTTCCGGTACTGAAATAACGCAGCCTCCGGTCGATCCTGCACCCCATGACGGACACCGCAGAATCCCGATAATCACGGAAGAAGAAAGCCAGGATGAGAATATCACGCTTGAAGATGTTCAGGCACCCCTGGAAAGCATGGAAAACACTTCAAGAGAAACTCCTGTAGCAACAGAAACAGGTACACTCCCTGAAACACAATCCATATGGTTCTATCTGGCAGCAGCCATGATAATCTTACTGACGGGATTGGGAGCTGCGTATGTATTAAGAAAGAGAACGTGAACGAAAAAAGGAACAGGAACAAAAAAAGTGAATATGAACAAAGAAAGTGAATATGAACAAAAAAAGTGAATGTGAACAAAGAGAGAACGTGAATGAAGAGAGAACGTGAATGAAGAAAGAGAATATGAACATGAAAAAAATTACGCAAAACGGTCTTTCAGGCAGATTCACGACAACTCTCGCAATAATAGTCCTGATTATAGTCCTGATTTCTACTTTTTTGATTTATTCTTATTCCAATGGGCAGGTCAGGAACGAGGAGGATTTGATATCCAAAACCTCCGATGCTTTAGAAAAAACCAGGTTTTATCGCTTTGAGATGTACTCCAACCTTTCAATGATGAATGAGAATTTCCAGGTCATAAATTCGGAAGGGCAAGTTGACGTATTTAATAATAAAATGTACCAATCGATGGCTCTTCAAAACCGCTCTATTGAGATAGTGGTCATCGATGACCAGGCATACTATCGTGAAAACAAAGGTCTATGGCAGACTAAAAAGCTGGAAGATACCGAAAAATTAAACGCGATATTATCCGAACAACGCCTGATATTATCAAATGCCGAAAATGCGACCATGTCCAGGGAAGGGGATTTATGGCTGCTTGAGATCACTCCGAAAAAGGAAAATGTGATGGAGCAAATGCAGTCCATGGGAATCGATACTTCGGGAATCGAGCTGAAAAGCTTTGTTACAACCTCAATTTGACAGTATCCACTAATTGCTACTGAAATTCACACCAATTTTGTGGCCAAAATGAGTTTGACAAATAGTATCAATATATAAAGAATTATTATAAATTCTATGAAATCTCACTTTTTCTTGTTACAAATAAGCTATTGATCTTGTCAAAATTAGCAAAAATATACTGTTTGACCCCATTTTTCATGAACTTGACTGTAAGTGTCAAATTCGACAGACTTTTTTTGATGAATTTTGTGGACCTATGTTTGAGATCCTTAAACTCATATTTCATCAATGATATGAATAATTGAGTGATAAAGCCCAAAATGATAGCCCCATAAATGCTATCGTCTGACCACACTCTCAATGGCTTAATTTGAATTTCGTTCTTTAACGAGTGGAAGATTTTCTCAATAGAATCCTTTTTTCGGTATATTTCCAATGCCTTCTGAAGTGTCAAATCCTTGTTTGATTTTAGGCAGAAAAATCCTTCTCTCCCGGTAATCAGTTTACTTTTTAGGAATTCTATTGCTTCTTCCTCACTCATATTTTCAAGCTTGGTCGTAAATGAGTAATTGACCTCAATCAATTCATTGTTGACTCTGAATTTTTTGGGAAGCTCTTTTTTGTTTTCAATTGCTTTCTGAATCTCTTTTGCTTCCTGCAACTTTCTCTTAACAGCTCTTGCTTTTGACTCTAACTGGTTTTCCTTTAAAAATTCAGAGTAATAAAAGTACTTAATGCTACTTGGCTTGACGATTTTAATTCCATATATTCCTTTCTCAGGATCAAGCTTTTCAACATTGTCTTCATCATTCTTATCAAAATTCTCAATAATTTTGTCATGACTTGTATTCAGTTTCATTGAAGTCAGATACTTCATCTGATCTCCTGTAATGAGCTCAATGTTCTTTGTAGTGTTAGCCCCTTTATCGAAGACAATAAGAGACTGCTTATTAAGTTTACTTTTTACCTGGTTATACGTATCAGGGAAATGTTGTAAGTCAAGAACATTTCCTTTGTTCACTGTGATCCCAATAGGGATGTTTATGGGATAGGCAAGTTCACTAACTCCAACGGTTATCTGGGGCTTATCAGGTCTATGATCTCTGCTATATCCGTGTTTACCAAGTTTACATTTTTTGCCGTGAAGAACTAAACTTGTCCAGTCAAGGTTCACGTCAGTGTGTTCAAAATCATATTCAGAAAAGAGATGGTTTAGGATATCACAGAGGATTTCCTCTTTGTTTTGTCCAATGGTTTCAAGGGTTCTGTAAAGGGTTCTTTCACTGAAGCTTTTAAGGCCTAAGATGTCGAGAATTTCTTCCAGATTCATCCACTTACTTGCTTCTTTGATGCTGAAATTCTCGGTGAGCTTATAGCTCAACAATCCAACCAATAAACTATTGATGTCAAGGCCCTTACTTTTGTGCTTACCAAATACCTCTGAAAAATTAAGCTTTTCATAGTAATGGTTAACAACAACTATCGGTCCCATCGCAAGGCATATATTCTTGTTCGGAATGGTAGGAAATGCTCTTCGTTTTTTAACCATAATTACCAAATGATGAAAAACGAAGAGCACTTATTTTAATTAAACTGTCAAATTGAGGTTACAAGGTACCGGATAGATGCGGACACATATCATATAATTGAGATCGAGAGTGTCACAAATGCTGAAATGAATATTATGGGACTCAGGACACCTGTAGAACTGAAGAGTACTATTTTTTTGAGCGATTATAATAAAAAAGTATCACTGGACGCACCGCTCACTTAAAATTATAGTCAATGACCCAAATTCCTTCACCAATCTCAGGTGAAAGTTCAACCACAAAAAGCACGGAAAACACGGAATAAAGGAAATAAAGGAAATAGGCGCAATCCTTCCGTGCTTCCCGGGTCTTCCGTGGTTATAAAGTTAAAAAAAATCAAAAATCACCTGCCTCCACCAGGTTTATATTGCTATCCTGAACTTCAACATCTTCCAATATTCTTATCTTTTTATTTCTCCAGATCCCCAGAGCTATCACGGAAATCATTAATCCGGAAATTACGAAGATTAAGGCAATTCCCCTGCTTTCTCCTACTCCGACAATAAAACCGGCTGTTTCAACCAGAAGTCCATCCGGTTCCAGAAGCGGATTGAAAACTTTATCTGCTAGAAAACCTGCTACTGCAAAGGCTATGATGGAGCCGAGATAGGTGACCATTGAAATAATTGACCACACACGCCCCTGTTTTCTGTTGTCGATATTTTTCCGGATTAAAACTTCAATAGAGGTGTTAATGAAAGGCAGGGTGGCAAAAAACGTAAACCCTGCCAGAGTAACCAGCATTATATTTGTTGAGAGCCCGAGGTTGGCAAAAAATATGCCTGATATGAATAGCGAGACAGATAATACATTTACCTGTTTGCTTTTGCTGCCGAATACTCCGATAAACAGGCTTCCGATCAGTATACCTGTGGCACAGACGGATTGAGAGATCCCCACTGTTTTTACTGTTGTTAAACCCAGCAGCATCGGAATTAAAAGCGATTGAAGCAGCCCGACAAAAAAGAGGACGAGCGTGATAGTAAGGACCAGATTAACTACGCCCTTATTTTTCGAAAATTCCTGGATACCCTCCCTGAGTTCAGCCATGATGTTTTGTTCCGCCTGCTTTACTGGAATCCCGCCTATGGCATTTCTTACCCGGATAACAATGGAACTGGCAATTATGAGAGTGCTGATATCGATTAAAAAAATATATTCGATATCAATCAGTGTTAGCAAAATCCCGGCTAAGAAAGGGGAAATTAGATATTGAGCCGAACCTGCCAGCTGCACCAACCCGCTTGCCTTATCATATTGGGCTTCGGGCAGGAGGTCGGTAATCAAGGCTTTATAGGCTGGCTCCTGGAAAGCTGAAAATATCGAACTGGCTGCAATCCCGAGATAAATCTGCCAGAGTTCGATATTGCCCCTTACCATCATAAAAAATATGAAGAGAAGCCCGAGCGATGCTCCCATATCCCCGAGAACCATCATCAAACGCCTGTCGTGACGGTCTGCCAGGACCCCACCGTAGGGCTTTAGCAGGAAGGGGGGCAAAAACACACACATCAGTATAAATACGTAGCTTGAAGCCGTACCTGTCTGCTGGAATACGTATATTCCCAGGGAAAAGATGGTGAGCCCGGTGCCGATTACTGAGATGAACTGCCCGAACCAGATAAAAAGGAATTTGGAAAAAAGATCTTCGGATCCGGAGGGCATTTTTTCAGGTCCGGAGGGCATTTTTCCGGATTCCCCGGGCGTTTTTTCGGACCCATATGCCATTTTTCCGGATTTATCCGTCATTTAGTTAGCTCCGCCAGCAAGGTGCTTTTCGGAAAAAAACAGCTCTTTGTCATATGCGATGATAGCGGCTGCAATAACGAAGAGGACAAAAGTCTGGATGCACTTTGTCGTCTGGGAAATATTCAGGACCTCCTGCGAGAGATTGGTAAGAAGGTGAAAGAGGATCGCCGCAGGGATACTTTTTCCGTTTTTAATGCAGATCCAGCTGATAATCATTCCCATAGGGATGATGCTGACAAAAAAGTTCACACCATACCAGATATTCTCTTGAAAAATCTCATACTGGTAAGAGTTATTGACAAACATCATCGGAAAATGCCAGAGGGACCAGAGTATGCTGAAAATAAGCGATGCCTTAAAGTAGGTGTGGCGGCTCTGCAGGCTGTCAAAAGCATATCCCCTCCATCCAAGCTCTTCAAAACTCGCGGCAAGTATAAGAAGCAGCAGCACCGGGACAAAGCCCGCTGAAAAAGAGAAATCTTCAGCGAGTTGAAACTGCGAAACCGATCCCCCGAACGGAAGCGAAAGAAAGATGGAGACCAGAACGGAAAATGGCATTAATAAGAAAAATACCGGCAGCATTTTAGGCTCTATCAGTCTTAGATTGATAAGCCGGTTGATAAAATCTTTTACCAGATCCGAATTCTTTGACACGAAGATCATGACAAGCGAAATCAAAAACGGTGCCATCAGCCCGGGCAGCATAATCAACATGTACAGCCCACTGTCGTCATGAAAACTTACATACGCCCCTGCAAACCAGAGAACATAGGTTACGATAAAGGTCGCAGTATAATAGATCCCGGGTTTGTATTTGTAGTTGGGAATCATTTATTCCTCCAGGCTTTAACTGCCGTTGTCCTGTTCTTATTTTTTTCAATTCGGTTCCAATATTCTCACCGGCTGCGTAGCAGGCGGCTTTTCCCGGACTCCTGAAAATTGGAATTTTTCGACTCAGACCGGAACATTGAATTTCAGATCTCAAAGCCTTAAAAGACAAATATTCCGTTACTTACCCATACCTTCGCAATCTTCTGATTCTCTTTTTTTGATAAGCCACTATCTTATCACTTAAAGGGTGGTCCGGCTTTATAATTAGATGGGTTAACGAAATAACAAATACCTCCTTTTCATCTCCCTCTATAGCGCAAACTATCCCTCCCGTATCCCCGGAATCATATACATTGCTTATATTTATCTCCCGGTCCATATCGAGATGTGTTCCTTTTTGACTGAGGACTTGATATAATTCTTTAGTGGGAAGGGCTGGAATCGGCAAATATTGCTTCATTTCCTCAATGAGAGTTACACTTTCTTTTTTTGGCTTCATATTTTTATTCCTTCTCATTTATTTTTTTCCGTATACTTTTCTGGATATTCCCATTCCTTCTACCTGAAATCCAGAGTCTGAAAGTCTTTGCAGCTTTATAAAAGAACGTCCTTCGGGTCAAAGTATTCGGGGTCAAAATCTTCCCCCATCCACTCCACAGTGTCTTCATAGTCCTCGTGTTCAGGGTCCTCCAGGATCTCCAGCTTGTATAAGTAACCCCATACTCCTCCGCTGTCTTCCGGAACAGCCGCCCTTTTTCCGGCAGTACAGACAGGGTACTTCACTCCTTCTTCTCTCGGGAGGATTTTTTCAAGCCGGATTTTTATCTGCCAGTTGTCCCCGAAATCATACCTGTACAAGGCAGCCTTATTTTCCAGCGTGAAATAATCGGAGATATTAACGTCTTCTTCCGGCAAGACAGTCCTTTCAAAGAAATCGTCAAAATCGTCATCATTAACCCCTATTTTTACAGGAATCCCTGTCCTCGGGTCTGGCATTTCGAATTCATGCAGATGGAAATCGTCCCAATACATTACAGTCTGGATAACATAATGAAGCCAAAAGAATGTGTAATTCTCCGGCACCTGGACTCGCCGCCAGATCTGAGGAGTAATACCCTTTATGGAAATCTTTAGCTGGTAAACTTTCTCGAAAGTTTTTTCCATGGTTGTTCACCTGGATAAAGATATCTCGATTTAGCTATTTCAGGTTTTGGGGTTTTTTGTTGCCAAAAATGGATTTAGGGAAATGAAACTATAGATCAATTTCCAAACTGAAAATTTGGAGTTATATTTTAATCAGTCCTGAATATATCCCTGGAATTGTTGCTTTTATTTTTCCATATCCCCAAGCTCGGTACGTGATTCAGCTTCTGCTCTGAGCATGTTCTTTATTATTGACTCATCCGAATGAGGGAAAATCCGACAGAAATCCTGGCAGTATTTAATCCTCTTCATATGAAAAGCATTATCATCCACCGCTGCGTTAGCGAACTCCATTTCAAAATCCTGACACCAATTAAAAATACTTTGTGTTAGACCGGAAATGAATTTATCAGCATCCGTAACAGATTTTATATGAGGGGGAACAATACTTATTATCATGTTCCACGCTTTTTCCCACTTTTCTACTCCACCTATGTAATTCTGTTTTCCAATATCTTCATAACCTTCTTGAGTTAAATCGTCAATCATTTCCATATTCCATTTTTCTGGAATCATCCGGTTCCATAATTCTATTATTGCTAACCAGATGAAATCTTCATCCTGGCCCTTTGCCTGGAAATTTTGCGTGTAATAATGATCTTCTGCCAACTGAATTGCGGAGATATAATTTTGAGCCTGTTTTTTGAAACGTTCTATTTCGAAATCGATATGCATTGATTCCAATTTTTCAATTATTTCCGAAGTGCTCATCTTTCTCACTTTATTAAGAGTCCAGCCTCCTAGAATGAAATCTTTGAAGCATATATCCTTATCAGTAGAGAATTTTCCAATTTGTTGGCCCATTTTTTCCAATTCTTCGGGCTTATCCTGCAATTTCTGTTGAAATCTCATAATGGATAATCTATTAATATCCTGGTTTTCGGGTTTTGAAGTGCTTCGATCTGTAGTGGCTACTTTTTTACCTAAACAACAATGTTTATATTTTTTGCCTGAACCACACGGGCACGGCTCATTTCTACCAATTTTCTTTGACATTTTGGTCAGCTCCTTTGTTTAATCATGATTAAAAAACCGATAAGCATCAAGCATGAAAACTCCCTGACAATGGCGAATTACAAACCCGGTAGTTTTTGCAACTTCAGAGAGAAACGTCCTCCAGGTCAAAGTATTCGGGGTCAAAATCTTCCCCCATCCATTCAACGGTGTCTTCATATTCCTCATCCTCAGGGTCCTTCAGGATATCCAGCTTATATAAATAGCCTCCAATTCCCCCGCAGTCTTCAGGGACAGTCGCCCTTTTTCCGGCAGTACAGACAGGGTACTCCACCCCTTCTTTTCTCGGCAAGATTTTTTCAAGCCGGACTTTTACCTGCAAGTTGTCCCCGAAATCGTATGTGTACAGAGCAGCCTTATTTTCCAGCGTGAAATAATCGGAGAGTTTGGCTTTCTTCTCCGGCACAATGGGCCTGTCAAAGAGACCTTCAAAATCGTCTCCTGTAGCCCCAATCCTTTCAGGAATCCCTGTCTTCGGGTCTGGCATTTCGAATTCGTGCAAATGGTAATCATCCCAATCCATTGCAGCCTGTATAGCACGATGAAGGTCAAAGAAGGTATAATTTTCCGGCATCTGGATTCGCCGCCAGATCTGAGGTCTAATGCCTTTTATGTAAAGCTTTAGCTGGTAAACTTTCTCGAAAGCCTTTTCCATGGTTGTTCACCTGGATTAAGATATCTCGATTTAGCTATTTCAGGTTTTGGGGTTTTTGTCTTAGAATTAACTGACAACAGCCGGGAAAGAAGACGCGTCCCTGAACAACTTCAGGGCTTCCCCGGAGCCGGCGATGAGCAAAATATCTCCTACCTATGCCACTCCAGGACGATCTGCTAGATTTCTAAGCACGTGGCTGCGGGGGTGTCAAGGAGTTCTTCGTAGAATTCGAGGGTGGGGTTCAGGTCGTTTATGTAGAGGCGGTAGAGGGGTTGAAGGACTTTCATTAATTATCTACCAACTGAATTTTTATCTTTATTTGTAGCATGCATCTCTCGTAGCAATATAAAAAATTATTTATGTGTTCCACCATAAATCAATTCAAAATCATTTTCTCTGTTAAAATTCTGATTAGGTAGGCCTCTCAATGGGAAATGATCCGATCGAAGAACTACTAGAAATTGTAGTTGAATACCTGCAATCTGAAGAAGGAAATCTTAGTGGTGCAGTTGATCTTGCAGTAAACTTCTCAACAAAAAATTCGATACCTTCTGACCTATTATTAGCTCAAAGCAGTTTTTGTGGGGCGAAGGGGTCCTATGAGTTAGCATACGTATTTGCAAAGACTACTGCAAGCTCATCAACAGGGTCTACAAAAGCAGATGCTCTTTGTAATGCTGGAGTGACTTCTGTTTTCATGGGGCGGCAGGGAGAGGCAGAAGAACAGTATAAGATGGCTTTGGAAGCAGACCCCAAACATGTAGCCACTCACTACAATTACGGAAATCTCCTTTCAGAAATGAGGCGCCAGAAAGAGGCAGAAGAACAGTATAAGATGGCTTTGGAAGCAGACCCCAAACATTTAGCCACTCACTCAAATTACGGAATTCTCCTTAAACAAATGGGGCACCAGCAAGAGGCAGAAGAACAATTTAAAGCCTCAATTGAATTAGATCCCAAGGAACCAAATAGCCACGGTGCTTACGGTTTACTTCTTCTCGCAAAAAATTTAGAATCGAAAGCCATAGAGGAAACGAAAAAAGCATCTCGTTTATTTGGAGAAAATGGTGACAGGGTAAAGGAACATCTCTCTCTTGCATGGTTTTACGAAGAATTTGCCAATAAATGTTATAATTTAGAGAATTATCCAAAAAGTGGAGAATATGCTGAGATTTCTGGTAGTGAATATATTGAGGCTGGGAAACAGGCAGGAGATAAATTCAAAGGTACTTCTTTGACCAAAGGCTATACGCTTAAAGGAAGAGCCAAAATTCGGAAACTTGAAATTAAAACTCCTTTTTATAAAGATCTGTTTAAAAGAATCTGTAACAGAGAATCTTATAAGATTGAAAAATTCACAAAAATTATTGATTGTATTATGGATGCTTCAGGATGCTATGGAAAAGCAGCCAAAGCGTCTCCAAAAGATGATAAATTATGTAACGCTTGCTCAATTTCAATGTCATGTCTTTCGGAAATGCTCGACTATATGCTTGCAGTTATAAAACAGGAAAAAACACCTTTACTTGAAGATAAATTAAAAAATTGGCATGAAAAATTGGCAATTGCCAAAAGTGCCTATAAGGAGCATAGTAAAGGGGAAATTTTTGTCAAATCTCTTTATAAATTGATGGGATGCATACAAAATCTGGACAAATACAAGAAGCATGGAACGAGAGAACATGGAAGAGCTTTTAAGGAATGCCAAAAGGAATTAAGTGAAATAGCAAATAATATAGAAGGTCCCCTTCAGAAGATCATCGAGGATTCAGCAAAACAAATGGATCTCTGTAGGCTCAAAATAATGCCTTATGCAGGTACTGAAACTGGATATATACCTCAACCCAATAGATTACATCAATTTTCAAAATGGATTTTGGATCCCAAAAGAATCACAGTAGGAGTAGCTGGAATAATTCTTACAGTTATTGTTAATCATTATAATGAATATCTTTTTTCTCTAATTAAGGGATTTGCAACTATGCTTCTCAGTAAAGTATGATCCATTATGGCTATTTCAAAAAAGAACCAATTTGAATGGCTTAGATTTCGTTTTTATCCGTAGCAAAATGAGTTCCGCAATAAATATTACCAACCTCCCCCATTATCCGCCTCATAACACCCAACCCAAAATCCCCTAAAAAAAGGAATGAAAAATGATAATTCTCGACTACCCTTACGTCTCCGAATTTTTAATGGATACCGTTGCCGAAATGCAGGTCCCTGTTTTGAAAAACGAAATGTCAGCCGGAATAAGTGCTGAAAATGCCGGAAAAAAGTTCAGGCTCCTTGAGGAAGCCGAATTTATCGAAAGCGTGAGAGAGCAGGGTATCTGCCCGCTTTATTCCAATTCCGAAAATTCCATTGCCTGGATAGACGAAAACCTGGCTTTTACCGGGCTTCCGGAGAAGATTGAGTTTTTCAAGAACAAGGTCAGGTTCAGGGAACTGCTTGAGAGGATTTATCCCGAGTTCCGCTTCCAGGCTGTGGACTTTGACAGGCTTGACGAAGTCCGGGTTGAGGAGATAAAAAAGCCCTTCATTATAAAGCCCGCAGTCGGGTTTTTCAGCCTCGGGGTGCACAGGGTTTCAAGCAATGAGGAATGGGAATCCGTCCTGCAGAGCATAAAGGCAGAGGTGGAAGAGATAAGAGACCTCTATCCGGTGCAGGTCCTCAATGTGGGGCAGTTCATTATCGAGGAGTGTATCGAAGGTGAGGAGTTTGCGGTTGACGCCTATTTTAATGGCGACGGAAAGCCTGTTATCCTCAATATCTTCAAGCACATCTTTTCCTCGGAAAGCGACGTCAGCGACAGGGTCTACTTTACTTCGAAAGAGGTGATCGAAACTTACCGGGAAGCTGTTGAAGACCTTTTGAAGGAAATTGGGAAACTGGCAGGCCTGAGGTATTTCCCCCTGCACATCGAACTCAGGATTGGAGAAGACCGGCGGATCCAGCCAATCGAGCTTAACCCCATGCGCTTTGCCGGTTGGTGCACCACGGACATCGCACACTTCGCCTACGGAATAAACACCTACAGGTACTTCCTCGAACAGCTTGAGCCCGACTGGGAGAAGGTTCTCGAAGGCAGGGAAAGGAAAAGATACTGCCTGATCGTGCTGGACAAGCCGGCTGACCTCAATATGAAGGACGTGAAAGCTTTCGATTACGAAAAGCTGCTTTCGGATTTCGAAAAGCCCCTGGAGCTCAGGAAAGTCGATTACGGGAAATTCGGTTTCTTCGGGTTCCTGTTTGCGGAAAACCGTGCGGAAAACTGGGGAGAGATCGAGAGGATTTTAAAGTCGGATTTGAAGGAATATATCAATTTCTAAGGTAGAGCACCCTCATTTAAATTATCAAGATTTAAAACCACTGAAAGCACGGAAAACACGGAATAAAGGAAACAGGAGTACAATTC
>JAENZL010000035.1:0-27965 GCA_016841265.1 Methanobacteriota archaeon
CCCACCTGTCGGCCTACGGCCTCCGAGGAAGGGGACTCCTGCTGCGGAGGTTGAAGGAGAGTTTTTAAAACCCGGGCAGAATAATTGGAAATTGTAGAAAACTTTGGAATATTATTTTGTATTGGAACATTTTTACCTCCGAAGGCGGGAAGACTCCTTCCTTGGCTCCAAAGGAAATATGGAGGGATTGTTCACCATTCAAGAAGTTGGAAGCAAGAGATTAAATAGACAGTATAAATTTTATAAATCATTCTGGGCCAAATAAGAGCCAGATCAAAGCATTTGATCAAATCAAAACAATTAATTTGGGATGACAGTATATTAAGATCGATAGAGTTAATAAGATTAATATAATATACAATGTTAACCATGTTAACAAGATCACTGCGCAGATTTTATATGGCAGAGAAAAGAGGTTTAATCCCTATTTAATTTCAGGATGGAGAAAGAAAAATAAAGCAAATTTGCTTCTTCAGGAAATATTATTTCAAAACGGATATATATTTGGAGAATATAACTATATAATACTCCAGTAAAACGAAGGAAATACTACATACTGAAAAATGATCTTACAATACGCCTGTGTAATTTTGAACTTCGTCGGCATGAATAAGAAGCGGGTTGGCCAAACATATTAAGTAATTTTATGTAGTTTCGGAGATTGAAAACCGCCTCAGCAGGTCGTTTTCACATAGAGGGATTCTGGTTAGCCGTTCACCCGTTGTCATGTACAAAGATTATTATAGGTGTAGAGCAATAAAGAAATGGGGAAAACTTTAGTAGATTGGTGGTGTGTAAAAAATGAAATCTTTCGCATTAGTCCGGGCAGACGACTCGGACAAAGTAAAAATAGCCTTGCATGACTTAGAAAGGTACGGACACATTCAGTTTTCAGCTACTCCCAGATGCATCGAACCAAACATAGCTGATGATCTTCTTATCAGCGTAATGGGAGTGCCTCTCAAGTCAAAATGCAACTCTGCAGCACTTGTAGAACTGAACAACCACGCTGGAGCGGCAATTAGCAGATTAAAGAAAATTCATCCTCCGGCCCATATAATCATCATCAGTCCGAGGCACAAGATGTTCGAGGAACTGGCTGGTAAGTTCCAGAAGTATCCAGAATTTGACAGAACGTTTAACCAGCAAAGGCACCCTGAGAACCTCTCTATGATTCAGGAAGAAGAGGAAACCGACAAAGCAGTGCAAAATGAATAGAAACTGATAATCCCTCTTTCAAGATAAATATCCTATCCAAATTGCCCTCATTTATTTTTTATTTTGGAAGGGATTATTAAGTACATGTTTACCCACTTTTAAGGTACCACTTTTAAGGTACCACTTTTAAGGTACCACTTTTAGTTCAGTAGAGATCAGAGTCAGTATATGAGCCTGTTAAAGCCCTGAGCTTGGAGACATATGTGTGCAGGCTTTCCACGTCCTTTATTTCTTTCTGTGTAATGAGCTTCAGCTTATGCCGGATTTGAAGTTCGGGATTTATGGCGAGATTTCCGAAATATTCAGTTAGTTTTGAGGCCAGTAGATCCCCTCTGCGGTCCCAGTCAGTAAGCACGACAATATCCCGGTTCTGTCGTGCTATTGTCTCGGAGAAATTGAGAAGAGGATGCCGGGTGGCAAGCTCAAAATGCCCTTCGATCCCGAGCTTCTTTAGTGAAAGAACATCTCGTTTGCCTTCCACTATTATTACAGAGCCTTTTTCGGCGTACTCTGAAAGCTCGGAAAGCAGCTCTTCAACCCTCTCAAGCCTTTTTCTGTATACTTCAACATCAACCACGTTTACCATCAACCTTTTCTTATGATATAGCCCCAACAGGGTAGGGAATCCACCAGAATTTAATAAAATCTATCTGGATCTTGATATTATTTCAAACGGGACCCAAAAAGCGAGACTGCCTGCTCGTAAGAAATACCTTTTATCAAAACCGATTTTTTGCTGCTTGTAGCCCCACTGCTGATCATGATGCTGGAACTACTGATCCCGAAAAATTCGGCAAGGCTCTGGATCAGCTGTTCGTTTGCTTTTCCTTTCTGGGCGTTTTTTGTCAATTTGACTTCAATTCTCTTACGCCACTCATTATAACCACTGGGAACAGACACGGATTTTGACCCGGGGGTGACCTCTATATCCACACTTACTCCAGAATCCAGTGATTTTATAGCGTCTTCAAAAGACATGTTTGCTAGCTTTTTCCGGATATCCTATAAATCAATAACGAATTGATCTGCAATTAATCAAGTACAAACAACCATATCAGTGATATAATCTGCAATTAATCAAGTACAAGCAACTATATCAGTGCAGGTAATAAATAACGGTTACAAAAGTTGCCAGGTAGTGGCATTTGTCACTATTACGTGGACGAATTTGCGGAACTGGAAAAGAAAACATGACAAAAGGAAAACATGACAAAAGGAAAACATGAGAAATAGTGCTGTAGCCCGAGCGCACTAACTCCGAAAGCTCATCCTCTGGCAATCCGCAGTCCTTTCCGGTTACCCTCGTGCCGGGCATTCTCACACTATAGGTGTATCGCATTGGGGTTGTCTGTACATTCACAGGCAGGAAATCCCATATCCTCGTGCAAGGACCTATACAATGCGACTAGTCATTAAAATATATGTACATAGATATAAACATGACGCCCCTTAGACGCATATACCACATACTGTATGTCATATTGTGTTTACAGGCAGGGCATGCCAGGAAGGATAGTTAGGACATATTCCAACATATGAGGGGAATTGAAGAGTTTATATATAGAAAAAAGACATAAAGTATACCAGCTTTAACCAAACTGTACAAAAAGTTTGACAAATTATATAAGATTCTTAAGGAAAAGTTATATATGATGCCCATATCAGAGCATCAATAATTGGACTCAAGCGCCATAAACAATAGGGTTGCTTTTCTATGTACGGCATTGAAAAGATCATCTCCGGAACTATCATTTCAGGCCCCGAACTTGAACCTATCAGGGGCTACGTCTGCGTAAAAAACGGGATAATTACGGAAATCGGAGAAGAAAACACTAATTCTTCCAACATTATAGCACCCTGTTTCGTCAACGCCCACACCCACCTTGGGGATTCCGTGTTCAAAGACCCGTCCCTGGGAAAAGTTTCCGGTTTCAGGGTTGAAAAAGAACTTGATTCACTTGTAAAACCCCCTGATGGATTAAAACACCGGATACTCCGGCAAACATCCTATCCGGCCCTCATAGAAAGCATTAGAAAGTCTCTGCTTGATATGATCGAAACGGGTACTTTTGCTTTTGCAGATTTCAGAGAAGGAGGAGTTGTGGGAGCTGCAGCACTGAATAAAGCTCTTGAAGGCCTTAATCTCCATTCTCTTGTTTTCGGAAGACCGGATAAACCCGAATTAGCTCTGGAAACCGTTCTGAATGAGATAAAAAGGGTCCTTTTGCACTCTGACGGGCTAGGGATGAGCGGAGCAAACGACCTGGACTTCAAGCGTCTGGAAGAAATTGCCGCCTGCACCAGGAAAAGGAACAAACTCTTTGCTATCCATGCCGGAGAAAAAAAGAGGGATGACATTGAAAAAGCCCTTTCACTGAATCCCGATTTGCTCATTCACCTAACAAAAGCAACAAAAAAAGACCTGGACCAGGTAGCAGATGCCGGAATTCCGGTAGTTGTCTGTCCAAGATCCAACTTTGTGACAGGAGCTGGCATGGCACCTATTACCGAAATGCTTGAAGCAGGTATTCGAATATCGGCAGGCACTGATAATGTAATGTTAAATTCCGTAAATATGTTTGCTGAAATGGAATTTATGTCCAAAGTATTTTCGATTGATGACAGACAAGTATTTAAAATTTGTACACTTAATGGTTCTTTTGTAATGGGGCTTGATTCCAAGGGTTCAATAGAAAAGGGGAACAAAGCTAATTTGATGATCCTTAACGGGGATTCAAATAATCTTACAGGGACAAAGGACCCGATAAATGGAATCGTCAGGCGGGCCAGACCCGACGATATACTATCCGTGCTTCATTCAAAGCAGATGGAGAACACAACATGACAAGCGAGTTTTACAGGAACATTGTGATTGCAACCGATGGATCTGAGAACAGTGATAGGGCAATATCTTATGGGATTGAGATTGCAAAAATGAGCGGGGCTACAGTCCATGCGCTCTATGTGGTAGATACATCTTCTTTTTCCTCAATACCCATGGATGCCGGATGGGAAGCAATGTACGAAATCCTGAAGAGTGAAGGGAATAAAGCGATTTCCTACGTAAAGGAAACCGGAGAAAACACAGGGGTAGAAGTAAAAGAGATTATAAAAGAAGGACATCCGAGCAACGAGATAATCGATTTCGCAGAAAACAACAACGTTGACCTGATAGTGATGGGAACACACGGAAAAAGCGGGATTGACAGGTTCCTCCTTGGCAGCGTTGCTGAGAAAGTTGTCCGGAACTCAAAGATCCCGGTAATGGTTGTCAGGAGTTAAATAAAAAACCTGAAACCTGTACAATCAGTATAGAGTTGCTTTTAAACAAAAAAGGGTATCCAGGAAAAATCCAGGATCATACGACAACAAAGGTGTAGATGAAATGCCAAAAAACATTTTCATTGAAGATATCATGGTGAGGGACGTTGCATGTGCAACCCTTCCCGGTTCCAGAGACGAGGTTCTTAAAATCCTGAAGAACAAGCAAATCTCAGGGGTACCCGTGCTCAAGGACTCGAAGGTAGTCGGGCTCGTAACCAGAAGTAACATTCTGCGCAATCCCGAAGAGGAGCAGCTGGCCCTCCTCATGACAAGAGACCCTATCACCATCACCCCGGAGTCGGACCTGCAAACCGCTGCCCGGCTGCTCCTGGAACACATGATTCGGAGGTTACCTGTGGTTGATGACGGAAAACTCGTAGGGCTTGTTACGGTGTCCGACGTAATCGGCACCATTGCCGACATGAACATCGAGTCTCCTATCAAGGACTATGTTGACAAAAAGGTAGTTGCAGCTTACAGTGAAACGCCTTTACCGGTTATCGCCAGGATCATGGAACTCGCAGGTGTCAAGGCAGCCCCGATGCTTGACGGGAACCTGGAACTCGTGGGAATTATATCGGATAGAGATGTCGTGAGCGCCAGCGTAATCGAAGACAGCGTAGAGGTGTCGGACATGTCCGCAGGTTCGGACGACGACGCCTGGACCTGGGAATCCATGCGCGACACCATGAGTATTTACTACAGCGTTTCCAGGATCAAAGTCCCGAACCTCATTGCAAAAGACGTGATGATCCGGGAACCGATTACCGCCACATACATAACTTCGGTAAGTGACTGTGCCAGGAAGATGAAACGGAACAGGATCGACCAGATTCCCATCATCAACTCTAACAGGAAACTGCAGGGGCTCCTGAGGGACCGCGACCTCCTGAAACCACTGATTGACGCCGAATAAAGCTTTTTCAAAAGGGGCAAAATCAGAAATGCCCCCAAAAGGAGGCAATTAATCCAAAAATGCCTCCTCCTAATTACTTTTTTAAGGAGCACATGTCATGGACAGACCTTTTATTTTTATTAATTCCGCAATGTCCGCAGACGGTAAGCTCTCGACAAAAGAGCGCAAACAGGTCCGTATTTCAGGAAAACAGGATTTTGAACGGGTGGACGAACTCCGGGCGCAGGCAGACGCCATCATGGTCGGAATAGGAACCGTGCTTGCAGATGACCCGAGCCTCACCGTAAAATCCCCGGAGAGAAGAGCTACCAGGAAAGCCGCAGGAAGAGAAGAAAACCCGATAAGGATCATCGTGGACAGTTCCGCCAGGATCCCTCTAGACGCAGATATTTTCAAGAAAGGGGAAGGAAAAAGGATCATTGCAGTTTCAAAGTCAGCCCCTCCCGAGAAAGTGAGGGATCTCGAAAAAAAGGCAATGGTCATCAAAACCGGTGAAGACCGGGTAGACCTCCCCGAACTTGCCAGGGAATTGAAAAAAATGGGAATCGGCACCCTGATGGTGGAAGGCGGGGCTACCCTGAACTGGGGAATGCTTTCCGCAGGTCTTGTGGACGAAATCTATACTTTTACAGGAAACGTCATTATAGGAGGAAAAACTGCACCTACCTTCGCAGATGGAGAAGGATTTACGGAAGCTGAACTTCTGAAACTCGAACTACTCTCGGCAGAGCCGATAGAAGAAGGCGTCCTCCTGAAGTGGAAAGTCAAAGGAAAAAGGAACTGAAGTTTGGGGGAATCAAGTTACCCGTCTTCAATTCAACTTTTTTTGTTTAAGATTCGGTCAAGCCTCTCCGGAGTGCAGCGTGTGCTTTTCAAAACGGCCCCCATAGTACACGAAAACCTCTATTTCGACCTCACCTTTCCGGAATTCTCGAATCCTTTTATCATAGGTTCTCTGGACATGTTTCAGGCCGTTTTTCTCGAAGTGGGCCTGAACGGCTTTGAAGAAATCAATCAACTGCAGGAGGTAGGCTTTTTCATAAGCTTTCGTCTCCCGAACGACGGCTTCACATTCGGAATCATCAAGCTCCGAGTGATAGCTCCCGTGCTCGTTCAGGCCGCTAATCTGCCGCCAGTCGACATTTCCCGTTTCGTCTGCCTCCTTGTGGAGCATGTAGGGATAGACCCTGCAGATTGAGGGACGCTTCCCATAAATTTTGCAGCGTTTGTTTTCGAGAAAGATGCAGGAACCGTCGGCTTTTGTTTTCAGCGCATAGCCCGAGACGTAAAACCGGCCTTTCTGGTCGCAAAACTCATAGTAGGGAGCAGGTTCGAGAGCTGCAGGATCGATTTCTTTTATTACAGCTGCATCGGAGTCGAGCAGGAAGACGTGGTCGTTGAACTCCTTCGTACAGCAGCGGGCGCAAAGTTCGCATTTGAAGCCCAATTCTTTGACGATGCAGGCAAAATCAGAGTCCGGATAAGTCCTCAAGCCCTCAAGATCTTTTTTAGCTTCGGCAAGCTCGGTTTCAAGGTATTTGTTTATTACGCTGACCACCTTTTTCAAAAAATTGTCATCAGGAATATCTTAGCAAAAACTTCTCATAAGGAGATACCTGCCCTCATTTTCGGCAAATCTCCGCAACATTTAATTACTAGCATTTCTTTTTATGATAGACCCAATGCTTGATAACATTTATATTTTCGCAATTTCAGGCTTGCAACGGAGAATCACAAATTATCTTCAATATCATTGAAATCATAGATATATAATCGAATCAAGACACTTATATTGCCAGAGAAACGCTGATGAGATATCAAAACCCGCGGCTCTCGGAAGCGAGGAGCAATAAAGTGCAACAGGTTACGAAGAAACCATCATCGGGTCCGAAAATTATCGGGTCCGGAACAACTCCAGATTAAAAATTACGAGGCATGATAATGGGCAAAACCGGCAGCATTGAATGGATAAAAGCAAAAGGCAGAAAAGGCAGAGTAATCAAGATCGAAAAGTCAAAGGCACACAAGGCACACCCAGGGCCTGCACAGCGCTTCACTTCCTCCGGGCACAAGAGGCGCTTCATGAGAAGGTCCCCGAAAGCCCTTGTAAAGTGATTTGAAGGGCTTTACCCTTACCCTTTTTTTGACTTTTTAATATATTACTTCATTTTTTTTTGGAAATTGGATTTCAGTTGCTTGATTTGTTATTGATTTTACGCAATTAGCAGTTACTGGATTTCAGTTGTTGATTTTTACGCTAACTTATGTTCAGCCCTGGCTCTGCTTACAACCATAACTTTGCAAACAGACAGATTCGGCTTACAACCATAATTTGCCAACAGACAGAACACTCAGCTTACAACCACAGCCTTTGTCTGCAGATATAATTCGGCCATATCCCCGTATACAGTACCTGAATTTAAGATCACATGTTCAGGACCAGGTATGCAACACTCACACCTGCCAGGCAGAGCGTGACATTCAGGAAGATATTCAGGAAAAAAGAGAGGTTTTCACCTTCTTCGAGGAGCCGGAAGGTTTCGTAGGCAAAGGTGGAGAAAGTTGTGAAGGAGCCTAGCATTCCGATATTCACCAGATAGACCATGGACTCAGGTTCGGAGGAAAGAGTCAGGAGCGCAAGGACGATGCTTCCCAGAATATTTACTGTCAGGGTTCCTGCGGGAATGCTCCTTATTTTAGGGACCCGGCTTGAAACCGCATATCTGAGGGATGCCCCGATGAAGCCTCCGGTACCAACAAGGAGGAGTTTTCCCAGAACAGGGGAAAAAAACAACTCAGATCCTCCTACTTGAAATTGATTTTATGACACTCCTGCCAAGGAAAACCCCTGTAAGGGTCAAAAGAAGGTTTAAGCTGATGTTACCCATTGCAGGAAAAAAGGCCATCCCGAAAGACTGGACTGCAAAGGTAGAAAATGTGGTAAATGCCCCCATAAACCCGGTCCCAAAAGCGATTTTTCCTTTCGGCCCTATGAACCCCAGGTATTCCGTATCGTACATGATCATTCCAAGCATGAAACTCCCGAGTACGTTTACCGAAAGGACCCCTAACTCCGCATCCACAAGTTCGCAGAGCAGGAACCGGCTCACGGCGCCCAGAAAACCTCCGGCTCCTATAAGAAACATCTTGTCAGTATCTTTTTCCAGAAAGGGCATTATCTTCACTTTTGAAATTTGTAGTTATTCCACAGGTTGTGACTCTTCCCGCATATTATGGTTTTGTATATAAAATTTTATCTATCGGCAGTAGGAAACCGGATTAAGATTTTCCTGCACCATTGAGTTTTAGGAAAGAGCTTCAGATTCCACATAAAGCACTAATCAAAAAAAGATATTGAGGAGGAAAGCCGAAATCATTCGATCAAAAAGACGGAAACTTCCTCACCAGCTTCATAGCCTTCCACGTTTTCGGGCACGAGTACATAACCGTCGGCTTTTGCAACAGAACTCAGGACCCCTGCCCCGGCACCCATTAAAGGTCTTACACGGTCTCCTTCAAAGACGACCCGCACGAAACTAACATACCCGATTCTGGAACTGAGCTTTGCAGCCAGACGTTTTTTCAGAACAATGTCCGGAATTTCAGGAATTACTCCAAGTTTCCTCAGCCCGGGCCTGGCAAAGAAGTACAGGGCAACAAGTCCGGCTACGGGATAGCCGGGGAGGCAGACAACGGGGACCTCACCTATGACCCCTAAAGCTGCAGGTTTCCCGGGAACACTTCCCACACCGTGTACGAGTAGCTTCCCAAGGGACTCTACTACCTGCGGGGCATGGTCCCGCTTTCCCACCGAAGTGCCCCCACACAGAAGGACCATGTCCGCATCCAGGCTGGCTTTTACGGCATCTGCGATCTTTTCCGGGTCATCGGGTATAATTTCGGTGCAGCGGGGAATTCCCCCCCACTTTTCCACATAAAGAGCCGTCATCAAGCCGTTTGTTTCGAGCACCATTCCCGGAGGAGGGACTTCCCGGGTATTTCCCCTGCTAACAAGTTCGTTGCCCGTAGGAATGATTGCAACTAGCGGTTTTCTAAAAACCCTCACACTGCTAAAGCCCAGGGACGCGAGCACGGCAGAATCGCAAGGGCGCAGAAAGTGTCCCTTTTCAAAAATAAGGTCACCTATTTTTACGTCTTCCCCCACCATTCCGATGTTCCTGTTAGGATAGACCTGAGCCCTGGCTTCGACCATATCGCCTACAACCACCGTATCCTCAACCATGAGCACGGCATCGGCTTCGTCAGGCACGGCTGTCCCCGTATGCACCCAGGTGCAGGTCCCTTCCCCCACCTCATCCGAAAGCTGCAGCAGCACGGGATTAGAAGGGGACGCCCCCTGAGTATCGGAAGCCCTGACTGCGTATCCGTCCATAGCTGAACGCCGGTAATGGGGCACGTTTCGCTCTGCGATTACAACCTCTGCAAGCACCCTGCCTGAACAGGCTTCAAGAGGCACTTCTTCAGACTCACGAATCGGAGAGAGATTTTCAAGAAAAAGTTTTCTGGCTTCCCCGACAGGGGTCCGCTCCCTGAATATTTTACCCATACTCTTCAAGCACTCCTTAAAGGTAAATCAGCCTCCCGAAACCGGGGGCAGGACTGCTATTTCATCGGCTTCGGACAGAAGAGTATCGAGCCCTTCCAGGTGCCGGACATTGTTTCCGTTGATAAGGACATTGATGTATCCGCAAAGGGCAGGGTTTTCACATTCACCCTCAGCCTCTTCAAAAATGAGGTCTTTTAGCCGGGGGAACTTTTCCGTGAGAGATAAAAGGATATCAAGCACTTTTTCTCCGGAGAGCTGCAGCTCAGGGGTCCCGGCAGCCTCCCGCAAATTTGCAAATAATTTAATTTTAACCTCAGCCATGAGGTAGACTATTTCATTCTATCCCTTAAATATACCTATGTATAAGAGGAACGGGAAACCCGAAGAAAGGAACAAAACAGAACAAAACAGAAAGGAGAAAAACGGAAAAAGACAGATATCCGCACACCTCAAACAAAAAGGAATGCCCGGAACAAAAGGTCATAAGAAAGAAAACGAATATTATAATTGGACGGGGGACTTTGCAGGGTGAAATTTTCGAAAGGGAAAGAAGAAACGGGGGGAAGAGAAGCTTATGGAAAATTTCGACTTATTCAGGGTCAAAGGATCGGAAATTTCCGAAAATCAAGCGGGAAAAAATAAAGGGGAACCAGGACCTAAAGAAGAGGCGAATTCTAAAGAAGAGGCGAATTCTAAAGAAGAGGCGAATTTTTCAAGAGGCTCAAAAGGCATAGGTCACCCGGGCAGATCTAATACCAACCCTCTGGAGTGCAAAAGCTGTGCAGACATAAAGATAGGAGAACTCATGACCCGAAACGTGGTCATAGCCCATGAAGACGCCCTGCTTGAAGAAATCTTCGCCCTTTTTGAAAAACATTCCTACCACACCCTACCCATTCTGAATTCCGAAAAAAAGCTTGTGGGGATCATTGACCAGGACATAGTCCTTGAAATCCTGCTCTTATCCCATATTCCGCGAGCGAAGCATACCCACCTTGCGGCAGTCAGGTCTCTGGGAGTACACGCAAAAGACATTATGATTACCCACCCCATGACCATAACTCCGGATTCCAGTCTTACATATGCCGCAGACCTGATGATGAAACACCGTTTTGACCGGGTCTGCATAACCGAGGATGAAAAACTTGTAGGGATCATATCCAAGAGAGATATCGTAAAAGAAGTAAGCAAAAGAAGAGCTCTGGAAAAAGGATAAGAAACGAAGGTCGAAAAATGATGGAATCAAAAAATGGAACAAAAAATAGAGGCAAAAAATGGAACAAAAAAATAGAGGCAAAAAATAGAAGCAAAAACATTATGGAGTGAAAGGGGAAAATAAATAGCGGGGGTCAACAAACAATTAGCGCTTTATTACAGGTACTGTTTCTCCTGTTTGCCGTGAAAGTATTCGGTGAAGTATTCGAGAGGGTAGGGATCCCTGCAATCCTAGGAGAAATCCTTTCCGGGGTAGTATTAGGAGTTCTCTTTCTGGACGTCGAGCTTGAAGTAATCTCTTTTTTTGCCGAACTCGGAGCCATCTTCCTGCTCTTTACTGCCGGATATAAGGAAGTTCACCTGAAGGACCTGAAATCCGCATCAAAAACCGCCCTGATCCCGACCTTCTCCCAGATAGTCCTTGCCTTTGCCTTCGGCTTCGGGATAGGCAGGATTTTTTCCTTCGGGCTCCTTGAAAGCCTCTTTATGGCAGTTGCCTTCAGCCCGACCAGTATAGGAGTGGTGGTCCGGATCCTTATTGACTTCGATTATCTTTCAAGCAGACCTGGCACGATAATGCTTTCCTCGGCAATCCTGGACGACATTATCGGGATCTTTCTCCTTTCCATCGTGGTCACCTTCGCCCGCTTTAACCAGATACCTTCGGCTGCCCAGACCCTCCTGCTGGCAGGGAAAATCCTGGCTTTCCTTGTAATCATGTACGTGCTCGGACAGTACCTGTTCCCCCTCCTCTTCGAGTATGTCCAGCGGATGCATGCAAAAGAGGCTACCTTTGCCTTCGTGGTCATGACAGCCCTTTTTTCCGCCTATCTTGCAGAACTCTTCGAACTCCATGCCGTCATAGGGGCTTTCGTAGGCGGTATCATGATCTCGGAAATTCCCCTTGCAAAACTTGAGGATGTCCAGAGCAAAGTCAGCGGGCTTGCCCACGGAATATTGATTCCCCTCTTTTTTGCCTTCATTGGATATTCAATTGACCTATCAGCCCTTGAAGGAAACGGGCTTTTCACCCTGCTTGTAACCCTTGCTGCCCTTTCGGGAAAACTAATTGGGGGCTTTTTCGGGTCAAAAGCCGTGGGGTTCGATTTCTACGACAGCCTGATCTTCGGGATAGGAGTGATGCCGAGGGCAGGAGTCGAACTGGTCGTGCTCTCCATCGGGAGGGAACTGGGAATCATTAGCCATGAGGTTTTTTCAGCTATCGTGATAATGGTTGCAGCATCAATAATCGTGACCCCGATATGTTTGAAGTGGGCAATTCTGAAGAAGAAAGAAAAAGATGAAATGTAAATTACCGAGTATCGCCCGGGATACAGCTACGCTCAAACTCCGGGAACTAACAATCCACCCCAACTAATTCATTAACAACTTACAAAAATTAATCTGCCAGCCCCTCGACTTCTTTTTCAAACAGCAGCCAGCCGGAAGAATCTATTTTCCCGTTTGGCAGTACAACAATCATCCCCTCATCGGTTTTTATCCGCGTCTTTCTGAGGGTAACGTTGATGATTTCCCCCCTGTACTTCATCGTCTCTACCCTGTCTCCGATGTTAAACTGATGATCAGAGAGAAGGAATAGTCCGGCCACGGCGTCGGCAAGGATATCTTTCACAGCCAGGGCAAAAGCGGCGGCTATTATGACCGAGCCCCCTATGATGGGCTTCAAAAGCTCCCCGAGATTAAGCTCTGACACAACACACATTATTACAATGAACCAGAGTACATAAGCCACAGCTCTCCTCAAAATGTTCTGGAAATCTCGAGGAATATCAGTTCTGCTTAAGAATCTCTTGAGAATACTTTTGACCCAGTTGATAAAAAAAAAGGAAAACACTAACAACAATAATACTTCAAAATAAGGTATAAACCCTGCCTGCAGAAAATTCGAAATCTCCGTTTCAACCACCTACGTTACCGGAATTTCCGGTTTTGGACCAACTGATACCCTTGTATGAGCACATATATCCGAACCCCTAGAGAATTAAGGGTGCAGTAAACATTGATTGGAAAACATTACTTAGAAGCACCACTCAGGAAAACACCTGAAAAGATATCAGTTAGACATATTGTACACAGAGAAATATATAAAACTTTTCAAAATGTTTGGCTGCCAAACCCCTCAGGATTAATCGGCATAAAGTATGGCATTTCCCCCCTGAATTCATTTGTACTGCCTCTTCATTTGTACCACCTGGCGCGCAGGAACTTCATAAGTTCCATGGCAATCAATGTGGTTGAAGCCAGCGGCAGGATTACTCCCCACTCGGCAAGTGAGAGAGGCACGGTCCGGAAAGCGGTCTGAAGGAACGGTGTATATATTACCAGAAGCTGGAGGATCAATGTGATTCCTATAGCATAGATCAGGGGTTTGTTTGTGAAGAGCCCCAGAGCAAAAACCGAATACCTGTCCGAGCGCCAGTTAAAGGCGTTGAACATCTCGGACAGGACCAGCAGAGTAAATACCAGGGTCTGGAGCTTTTCAAGGGAAAAACCACTTTCAAGAGCCCATATCAGGACTGAAAGAGCCTGGACAGCGATCAAAACCCCTATCCCCACGCCTGCAGTGATTTCCCTCCGGGTGATAAGACCCTCTTCGACGTTTCTTGGTTTTTGCCTCATGAGACCCCTATCGGGAGGTTCCACGGAAAGAGCCATTGGAGGCAACCCGTCCGTTATCAGGTTGATCCAGAGGATCTGTACGGCGATCAGGGGGAGGATTTGCCAGCCCAGAACTGCGGCAAGGACAATCAGGACTTCCCCAAGATGGGTTGTCAGGCCATAGGTGATGAAATTTTTGATATTCTTGAATATGTTTCGCCCTTCTTCAACTGCGGCGACAATGGAAGCGAAGTTGTCGTCGGTCAGGATCATGCTCGCGGCTTCTTTGCTCACGTCGGTGCCTGTTATGCCCATGGCAATACCCATGTCTGCAGCTTTCAGGGCAGGAGCATCGTTTACCCCATCCCCGGTCATGGCTACCACATAGCCTTTCTTCTTGAAAGCTTCTACAACCCTGAGTTTATGAGTCGGATATACCCTTGCATAAACCGAAACTTGCTCCACCATGGCTTCAAATTCACTGTCCTCAATGCGGTCCAGTTCGGTTCCGGTGAGGGCAAGGTCTCCTTTACTGAAAATCCCGAGTTCCCGGGCAACAGCAGAGGCCGTGACCTTATGGTCTCCCGTGATCATTATGGTCTTGATGCCGGCACTCGCGCAGGTCCTGATTGCTGCCTTCGCCTCTTCCCGCGGAGGATCTCGCATCCCCATAAGCCCCACAAAGACCATTTCGTGCTCTACATCCTCCAGAAGGATTTCTTCTTCAAGGCCACGGTAAGCAACAGCAATAACCCTGAGAGCCTGATCCCCCATGTCCCCAACGATATCAAGGATTCCCTGCCTGAGTTCGGGAGTTAAAGGCCTCTCCAAGCCCTCAAAAAAGGCTTTCGTGCAGGAATCGAGAATTACTTCAGGGGCTCCTTTGGAATAGGCTACGAGCCCATCCGGTCCCCCAGCCTCAGGAGAACTATCGAAACTGCTGGAAGTAGTTTCAGTTGAATCGGAAGTGGAAGTGGAAGTGGAAGTGGAAGTGGAAGCCGAATTGGAAGCCGAATTGGAAGCCGAATTGGGGGTCGAATTGGGGGTCGAATTAGAGATTGAAGTGGGGGTCGAATTAGAGATTGAAGTGGGAGTCAAATTGAGAGTGGTCATCCTCTTGCTCTCAGAAGAAAAAGGAATCTCCTCTACCCGGGGGTATTTTTGTTCAAGTTCATCTTTTAGAAACCCTGCTTTTGCTGCTGCAACAACAAGGGCGGCTTCGGTTGGGTCGCCTTTGATCTCCCAGGAGCCTTCATTTTTGACCAGTCCCGCATCATTGCAGAGGGCACCTGCAAGCAGCAGCCTCCGGAGGTGCGGGTCGTCCCCGGATACCGGAACAGAGCCATCCCCTCCGAAAAAATCCCCGGTGGGCTCGTACCCACTGCCTGTGACTCCCAGTTTTTTCCCGTTCACATAGATCCTTTCAACTGTCATTTTGTTCTGGGTAAGGGTCCCGGTCTTGTCCGAACAGATAACATTGGTGGCTCCCAGGGTCTCCACAGAAGGCAGCTTCCTTATAAGGGCGTGCCTTTTGACCATACGCCGGACCCCGAGCCCAAGTCCCACGGCCACTACCGCCGGGAGAGCTTCGGGAATTGCGGCAACAGCAAGGGCGACTCCCCAGAGGAACATGTCGAAAAGGGGAAACCCGCTGAGAATTCCAAGGACTGCGACAAAAGCCACCACCACAAGAGTTGCGGCGCCAATCCACCTGCCAAAGCGGTCAAGACTTTCCTGCAAAGGAGTCCTTGACCTCTCGATTGTCCCCAAAAGCTTTGCAAGACTCCCGAAAGCCGTGCTCATGCCTGTTGCCGTGACCAGGGCTTTGCCCCTGCCGTAAGTCACGGCCGTGCCTGTGTAGACCATGTTTATCCTGTCAACTTCAGGCGTTTCGAGAGGCAATGTCCCGGTATTCTTCAGGACGGGCAGGGATTCCCCGGTTAGGGAAGCCTCGTCAACTCTGAGGTTAAAAGCCTCTACAAGCCTCGCATCTGCAGGGATACGATCCCCCGCCTGGAGCAAGATAAGGTCTCCGGGCACAAGGTCCCTTGAAGGGATTTTCTGATCATGCCCGTCCCTTATTACAAGGGCTTCGGGGGCTGTAAGGGACTTGAGGAGTTCTATTGCCTTTTCTGCCCGGTATTCCTGAAAGAAACCAAGGACCCCCGCCAGAAAGACCGTAAACATAATCACAACTGCGTCAACAAGTTCGCCAAGAACGGCGGAGACGAGAGCTGCAGCTATAAGGATCAGAATCAAAATACTTTTGAACTGCACGAGGAAAAGCTTCAGGACTGAAATTTGCTCTTCCTCTTCAAGCTCGTTATTCCCGAATTCCAGAAGCCTTTTTACGGCCTCCTCGGAGCTCAAACCTGCCTCTGAAGATCCAAGTGCTTCAAAAACAGAGCCCGTTTCCTGATCGTAATGCACCCTGATAATTCCCTCCCCGGCTGATTAGAATAAAGCTTCGCTTTAATCTATCCGCTTTAATCTATCCACGAAGCTTTAATCTATAATCTATTTATGAAATAAGACGGTTTAATATATATATCGGCCAGACATATCGACAATACATGTTAACATTTTTAGAAGCTGTTGTACTCGGAACCATTCAGGGGATCGCGGAATGGCTGCCTGTAAGCAGTGAGGGGATGACATCCCTCATTCTAATCAACTTTTTTGGTAAGTCGCTTTCGGAAGCAATCCCGATTGCCGTATGGCTGCACATGGGCACTCTCCTGGCAGCTCTTGTCTATTTTAAAGATGACGTATTTTTAATTGCTAAAAGGCTCCCTGAATATTTTACAGGGATTGTTTCCCGGACAAGGATGCAGGAGATTCCTGATTCCGAACCAGCCGGATCCGGGGAAGACCGCCTGATAAGCTTTCTAATAATATCCACTTTCCTGACAGGGGTAATCGGGCTTCCAATCATGCTTTATATTACGGAAAAAACCGAAATTTCGGGAGAAGGCGCAACTGCCGCGGTAGGGGTATTGTTAATATTAACAGGCCTTTTCCAGAGGCTTTCGGCAGGTGCAAAAAACCCAAAGAAAGAGCCGGGGATGCAAGACGCCCTGTTCACAGGTATAGCTCAGGGTTTTGCCGCATTTCCCGGGATCAGCCGTTCGGGAATTACGGTAGCAGCCCTTCTCTTCAGGAAATTTGATTCTGAAAAAGCTCTTAAGCTAAGTTTTTTAATGAGTATTCCGGCAGTCCTTGCTTCCGAGATAGGAATAGGGATTATGGGCCTTCTTGTTATAGACCTGAACTCCCTTCTTGCAGTAATTTTTTCGTTTATTTTCGGGCTGCTGACGATAAACATCTTATTAAAAGTCGCCCGGAAAGTTGATTTTTCCTATTTCTGCATAATTCTCGGATTCATGAGTGTCCTGCCCCTCTTACTATGAACAAGGCTCAGCCAGGTGAAATTCATCAAGTGCCTTTTTCACCGGCTTTCCTTTGAACTCTCCAGCTTTCTCCTGAACAAATACACAGGAAATATCATTAAGAAATTTTTTAGAACTAACAATTATATAGGCTAAGAGCTGATATTATAATGTAAATAACCTGCGGAACTTATTTCTACAGGAAAGCCTGTCTAACCGGGTTTGTCATTCATACTCAGAGGGGTTTTTGGGGGATGATAAACTGCAGAAGGCAACAAAGTACATAAAAAACTTTTAAAAAAGGTCATATTTAACCGGCCTTTGGGGTTCAGATGCCGCATACCTGCTCCGGCAGAGCGGTTACAGGGGGAAGCAATACTGTTTTCCACTGAGCGGAGCCCATAAAAAATATGGAAACCTGGGAGCAGTAAAGCGCTGTCTGAGCTTCCAGGTAAGGGGTAGTTGGCAGCATTCGTGCAACAAAGAAAATGGAGTGGTTAAAAGATGTTGTTTTTGGACATTAGTACCTGGGATCCGACGGACCGCGATAAAGTTATGGAACACTTCAAGAAGCTTGAAGTTCCTGATGGAATTGATATCATCAACCAGTGGATTGACCTTTCCGGCAACCGATACTTCATTCTCTATGAAGCGGAAAGTGCAGAAGCCTACGGAGCCTTCAACCTGCCGTGGACTGATATCTGTATAATCGACAGCGTACCTGTTATGGAAGCTGCCGAGTTCATGCAGCTCCTGCCCAAGTACAAGTAAGTTCCCCAGGAATTTCACAAAGGTATCGCATAACTTTTATGAATACCGGTTTCTGCAGGTAGAGATACCGTAAGGAGCCGAATCCTGCAGAAACCTAAAAAGGGCATAAAGCCAGGATTTCAGTTAAATTTCGATGGACCCGGCCCTTGAGACCGGTTCATCGGAGAAGCTTTCTTTTTTGCCAATATTTCCTCTTCCAGGCCCATGTTCCGATCAGGTCCTGATCATCACGGTTTTGCTTTCCAGATAGTCCGAAAGAGCGTAAGGTCCATTTTCCCTGCCAAGCCCGCTATCTTTCGTGCCGCCGAAAGGGAGTTCCGGGGCAACCTTAAGATGCTGGTTAACCCAGACCGTGCCTGCCTCGAGCTGTTCGTATGCCTGCCGGACCCTATCAATGTTCTTTGTCCAGACGGATGCCCCGAGCCCATACTTTGTCCTGTTTGCCTCTTCAATTGCTTCTTCCAGGTTCTGTACCCTGACAACCGGAAGTACGGGCCCGAATACCTCTTCTTTCAAAAGCCGCGAATCCGGGGAGACCTCACTTATCAGGGTCGGCTTAAAGAAATAACCGTCACTGTAACCCTCCCCGGTAGGGACCTTTCCGCCTGTAAGGATTTTGCCTTCCTCGCGCTCTTCCACACTCCTGACAAGTTCCGCAACATATTCCCGCTGCCCTTCATTATTAAGGGGTCCCATATCGATTCTGTCCAGAATGCCATTTCCGACCCTCAGGCTGCGGACCCTTTTTTCAAGTAGCCCGAGGAATTCTTCGGCGATCCCTTCGAAAAGATAGAGCCTTTTTACCGCCGTACAGGTCTGCCCACAGTTGTAAAACCTTCCCCTGAGCACCCCGTCCACTGCAATTTCAAGCTCTGCGTCGTCACAGACGATCATGGGGTCACTTCCCCCCAGTTCCAGAGTCAGCCGCTTCAGGGTTGGCGCCGCAAGGACTGCAACGTGTTTTCCGGTCCCTGACTCCCCGGTAAAGGAAAGTTTCCTGATGTCCGGGTGCCCGGCAATTGCCTCTCCGACAACTGGACCTGGCCCGGTCACAAGGTTCAGCACCCCGGCAGGGAGCCCGGCTTCCCCAAGGAGGGCTGCAAGCTTCAGGTTCGTAAGCGGAGTAGAACTTGCAGGCTTCAGGACCACGGTGTTGCCCGAAACAAGCGCAGGTCCGAGCTTCCAGCCCATGATCAGGGCAGGCATGTTCCAGGGGATGATTGCCGCACAGACCCCCAGGGGCTCATTGAGGGTAAAGGAATGCCCGTTCCCCGGACCCCGGATAAACTCCCCTTTTACCGTGCTTGCCAGCCCGCAGTAATATTCTAACACCGAAGCAAAGCCCCGGATTTCGTTCCTGGCTTCAGGAAGGGGTTTTCCCTGTTCCGAGGTAAGGAGCAAGGCCAGTTCTTCCCCACGATCCCGTACAAGCCCCGCAGCCCTGTAAAGGAACCTGGCCCTTTCCTGCGGGGAAAGGGAAGCCCAGGGACCGCATGCTCTCCCGGCAGCCTCAACCGCGGCATTCACGTCTTCCCTGCAACCAGCCGGCGCACTATCGACCAACTTTCCTGTTGCAGGGTTCCGGACCTCCATGTATTCCGAACTGCAGGAATCTTCACTCTTTCCGTCTATCCACATTTTCATGCTATCATCATCCGTGGTTTTCTAATCCCTGAATATAGAGTAACAATTAAATTCCGGGCTTTTTATACGCGACGCCTGCAGGAAGAAACTACTTGCCTCAAAACTTCCTGCCCGATTTCAACATAAGGTTTCACTGCAAAATTTCAATAACCCTCAATGCATAACTCCAACGTATAACTCCAACGTATAACTCCAACGTATAACTCCAACGTATAACTCCAACGTATAACTCCAACGTATAACTCCAATGTACAGCTTCTCTTGCAAACCCTTCACCGGGGGATTCCGATTCAAAAACATTAAATATCTTAAAATCGGACAAAGAGATAACTGTTAATTTATTAACATACAAATTATTAAAATAATCAGTAAATGCGATTTAATAAAATACGATTTAGTTAAATTTTATTTAGTTAAGTTTTATTTAGTTAAATTTTATTTAGTTAAGTTTTATTTAGTTAAATTTTATTTAGTTAAGTTTTATTTAGTTAAGTTTTATTTAGTTAAATTTTATTTAGAGATATATTGTTTAAAAAATACTTTTACCCTGATCAGCGTTAATTAAGTGGAATAAATGTCTGAAAAAAAACTTATCGAAGTCAGAAACTCGTACGCCCTCCCAGAAGAGGTACTTGATGCCGTACATGAAGCAATGAGCGAAGATATGGGGGAACTCGTTAGCCTGTTCAAAGTGCTCGCAGACCCTACCCGCCTCCGGATCCTCAAAGCTCTGGAGGTCCAGAACCTTTGCGTATGCGTCCTTGTGAAAAACACGGACCAGAAGCATTCCGCTCTGTCTTATCACCTCAAGCTCTTAAAAGAAGCGGAGCTCGTGGACTCCAGGAGAGAACGCAGTTTCCAGATTTACAAACTCACGAAATTCGGGAGTATGCTCCTGAAATCTATTGAAAACCATTTTGAAAAAAGTTAAAGGCAAAAAGTTAAAGACTAAAAATTAAAGACTAAAAGTTAAAGACTAAAAGTTAAAGACTGGAATCTGGAGAAGGCAAAAATTAAAAAAATAGAAAATTGAAAAGGCATTCAGATATTTTCACTGGATGCCACTGTGGTAAGTTTTGAGAACTTTACACCTTTCAGGGACATGATAGCTTCGGCAAGTTCCTTGATATTTTCTCCATCTCCGTCCAGTACTATTACTTCGAAACAGTTGTCATGATCCAGGTGGATATGCACCGAAGACTTGATAAGATGGGTGTAGTGGTGCTGGATGTCGGCAAGGGCATTGGAAAGCCCGCGCTTTGTGTGGTCGTAAATTACAGAGACGGTTCCGACACGATGACCTTTGATATCTCCCATCCATTCGTAGTAGGAAATGTAGTTCCTTATGGCATCCCTTATGCCTTCCGAACGGGAGGAATAGCCTCTCTGATCAATAATCTCATCAAATTTATTCAAAAGGGTGTCGGGGAGGGAAACCCCTATCCTCATAAGTTCTTTTTCCATCGTATCACCATTAATGTCGGATTTATGCAAGAAAATATTAAGAGTTATTATACTTAATAATACTTTAACTTATCATACTTAATATAATATATGTTTTTTTCACAGATCAAATAAGATAATAAAGTTATCTTTGTGGGTTATTTTAATTTCCTGTAATATTAATGTTTGGAATTTATTAATAATTATAGATTAAGAAGTCAAACCGAGATATATAGTCAAAATTAAAAAAATAACTGTAAACTGTAAAAAGATTATAGATTTGAAATTCAAGAAGGGTTTTCAGGAAGGGACCGGTTACCCCGAAAAAGAAAACTGAAAAGTTTCAGGGAAAGAGGTTTCAAAAAAGGCCCCTCGGAAAAGCTGCCCCGGGAAGCAAATCTTTTTTTATCACCTGCGGTCCACAAGCCTTTTTGGCCTGCCCTTAATCTTATGCAGTTCCAGCCCTTTGGGGCCTGTGAAATTGAAAAGTATCCTGAAAAAACCCTCCTCATATGCCCGGGATAATAATGGCTTGTACTGCAGAAAAGCCCGAAGGAAATTCTCCTTAATAAGGTCCCTGTCAAAGGTATCCGGGTTCTCACACTCCATGCTGACCCTGAGAGTAACTTCTCCTTCGTCCTCATCCCCGTAGAGGAAAGCTTCGTACTCCCCTGTAAGGTAGTCCATGTTCCCACTCTGGAAAACACCCCTTTCCACATCGACCCGGTTAAAGGGAGTGTTTGCCACCCAGACCGTCTCGGCTTCCCTCTGGGGAGTCATGATTTTCATATGCGTCCGCCCGCAGGGACAGGGGGCCCGGGTGATCACTACAGTTGTGTCCTCGGTATCATAGTTTAAGAGGAGGTTCCCCGCTTTTGCGCCCACAGGCAGAAGGGTGCTCAGGACAACGCGCCCGCATTCCCCGTCAGGCACAAAATTTTCGATCCTGGGGTCATAGACGTCCATATGGACCATATCTTCGGGCACGTGAAGCCCCGAAATTTCACTGCACTCCCCGCACATTGTCCCTTCCGTGCTCCCATAAATGTTGTAAACCGGACAGCCCCAGATTTCCGCAAGGTAATCCCGCGACTCTTCAGCAAAAGCCTCGCCTCCGACCACCAGCTTCTCGATCCCCGATTCCCGGGGTTCAAGCCCCTCAGCCTGCATCCGCCGGGCGAGGTTCAGGAGCTTGAAAACGCTTCCCACGATACCGGTTGGCTGGTAGGATTTGATTACCCGCAGGGGAAAAGTGCACTTGCCTTCCGGGATAATTGCCATACCGATCTGGTTTGCCGCAAGGGTCATGGTATTTGCCCCGACGTTCATCCCGTAGGAAGCACAGACCACGACCCTGTCCCCGGAGCCGAAGCCCTGGGACGTAAAGATCCGGGCATACTTTTCTGCATACCTTTCCCAATCTTCCCAGGTCAGGAAAAAACCTTTGGGCGTCCCACTGGTCCCGCTGGTTTCATGGATGGTGAACACATCTTTCCAGTCCACGCTCTTGAAAAGAAAAGAGTCGGTCTCAGGAGGCTGGTTTTCCCGGATGGTCTTTCCGGAGATAACGGGAAGTTCCAGGAGGTCTTCATGGGCTTTGATATCCCCGGGCTTTACCCCGTGCCTTTCGAACCATTTCCTGTAAAAAGGAGAATTTTCGGCTGCGTATTTTACAGTGTATCGCACACGCTCTTCAATGAGAGCATCAAGCTCTCCTCTATCCATAGTTTCGATTTCCGGATTGTAGTAAGCCTGGCTGATCTTAAAACCCCCTGCAAGATATTATCCCTGAATTCTATATGGGCAGTAACCGATATGAAACCCGGCCCTTGGTCACCGCTAAAGATGAGACATTTAAGAGGCATTATGGCCTTGATAAGTATTAAAACCTTTATAAAAGCTTAATTAGCTAATATAAGCTTAATTAAAGCTTATTATATAAATTTATGCCATTATCGTGCCTTATCTCCGTAAGTAACCTTATATTTAAGTCTGCCAATCTGGGGGAATGTCAACCGGCAAGAAATTGTAGACCGGTGAAACCGCATCGTAAACAACAGAAATAGACCACCTAAAAACCGCATCGTAAACATCAGAAATAAACCCCCTAAAAACCACCTATAAGAAACAAAACCATAAGACAGACCACCCATAAGACCAGGCAGAAATGTCTGGTCTGGCAAAAACAGAAGGGTGAAAACACAGGAATCGAGATGATTGTATGAAGATTTCCGTTATGAAAATAATTTCCCTGATCTCAACTTTATTAATTTTATTCTGTACAGTCCCAGGTACTGCGTTTGCTGAGGAAGGTAGAGAAGCCCCGCCCTTTGCTTCGGATGAAGAAAGCTTTGATGAAATGAAAAGCCGAATGGAGGAGTCTATCTCCAGCATGATAGAAAACCTGGAGGACTCGGAAGAGGATCTTGACGAGGACCTGGTCGATGAGGCCGAAGAACTCATTACGGAACTTGAGCAGTTACAGACAGACCTTGAAGACGTCGAAACGGAGTCCGAATTGCTTGAGATAAAGACCGAACTTGATTCTTTAATTGAGGAAACCTCGGACGATTTGAAGGATGTGCTTGGATCTTCCGGACAGGGCGAACAGGGAATGAACTCTGGCCAGGGCCGTTCGGATGGTAATGGAGCTCCGGAGCAGGGCACTGAAGGTGGATCTGAAAGTGATCCATCGATGCAGGGCACTGAAGGCGGACCTGAAAGGGACTCATCGATGATGCAAAACAGGAGCCAGGCAAAAGATGGGAATGCAACAGAAGAAGACGGAGCACCTGAAGAAAGGAAAATGTCCGAGCAAAGCTCTGATGGGAATAAAGGAAATGCTGAAGAAACGGAGTCCGAAAGTACAGGTTTCTTTGGACAGCTCTTAAGCAGCATAAAATCTCTTTTCAGCTGAGCTTCCAGGCTCAGTTCGTTTCCAGATTCCGTTTACCATGTGTTCCGTGGTTTGACTGTCCACACCAAATGTCTCCTCACACAAAAACACAATCTTTGTGAGTATAGAGCAATTTCTGTGGTTAAATACTCCCCGGAACAACGATGCCGGAATACCAGAGGGGAATACAAGAGGAATGCACCATGAAAATACCACTACAGAAAAACAAAAAATCAAAGGATAAAATAGTCAGGAGAAAACTTCAATTATGCGTTTTAGCGACCTGCACCTGCACGGTGTTATGCCTGCTTGCATGTGGATGCACCTCTGTCGGAGATACCGATGAAACAAACCCTGGTGACACCGGACTGAACCGGTCAGCAGACTGGACAGAAGAAACGCATGGAAACGACGCAGACTCAAACTATTCTGTTGTATTCCCCGATGACAGGGTAAATGAGATCACCATTGCCATAAGTCCGGAAAACTGGCAGATTATGCTTGATGACATGACCGCAGAATTTGGAGAATTTGGCGGATCTTCGACTGCTCAGGCCGGAATGGGAGAAAAACCACAGGATAACTTTGATTTTGATCCGGTCACAGTTGCGGCAGACGTCACTTTTAACGATACGGAATGGACCGATGTCGGCATCCGGTTCAAAGGGCAGTCAAGCCTTGGAAATACCTGGACGGATGGTTCGTATAAAATCTCATTCAAACTGAATTTTGACAAATTTGAAGATGAAAATCCCGATATCAAAAATCAACGGTTCTATGGATTTGACGAACTGAACCTGAAGAGCGGATTCGGGGACAGCTCACTGATGAGGGATAAAATTGCCCCGGAAATATTCAGTGATGCAGGAGTTGTCGCCCCTGATACTGCGTTTTACCGGGTGTATGTCGATTACGGAGACGGTCCCGTATACTTTGGCCTGTATACCATGATCGAGAGTGTTGAAGACACCCTTATTGAGACTGCCTTTACCGATGATTCCGGAAATGTGTACAAGCCTGAAGGAACCGGAGCCACGTTTGCAGAAGGCACGTTTGGCACAGAATATTTCGAAAAGAAGACGAACGAAGACGATGAGGACTGGAGCGATGTGGAAACATTGTATACCGTTCTCAATGACGACACCCGGACAACGGACCCCGAAGAATGGAGAGATAATCTGGAGGAGATCTTCAACGTTGATGGATTTATCCGCTGGCTCGCCGTGAATACCGTGATCCAGAACTGGGACACCTACGGAATCGCAAGCAAGAATTACTATCTCTACACCAACCCATCAGACGGGATAATTACCTGGATCCCATGGGATAACAATGAGGCCATCTCCGCGGGAAAGAATGCGGATGCCGCAGGCAGGCAAGCAATGGAAAGGCCCAATGGCGGGCAGACAAACACCAGCACCCCGGATTTCGGAGGAGATATGCAGCCGCCTGAATGGGCTGAGGGTGAGGATACCCGGCCTCCCATGGGAGGAGACAGAATCATGGGTGGCCAGCGGATGGCCCCGCCGTTAGAAGACACAGAGAATGTCGCCGGGATGCAGAACGGTGGTGGCCGGATGGGAACGCCGCTTTCGCTCACTCTGGATGAGGTCGACGAGTCCTGGCCGCTTATTCGCTACCTGATGGACGACCCTGTGTATCATGCAATGTACCTGGATGACCTTGAAGACGTTGTCACAACCGTCTTTGAACCGGAAGCGATGGAAACAACCTACCGGTTAAACCATGATCTTATTGAGCCATATGTCACCGGTGCAGAAGGGGAAACAGAAGGGTATTCCAATCTAAAGAGCCCGAACGAATTTGATGCCTCACTCAATGAGCTCATCGAACATGCAGATAGCCGGTATGATGCGGTTATGGCATATCTTTCCACACAAACAGGGGGGTCTTCATGATGAAGACATCCCACACCGCTTTTTGTAATCTCCCGGCAGAACTTGAACGGTTTGAAAAAATTACCCTTGAAGAACTAAAAAACTCAGATGCCCAGCTCCTCAACAGACAGGAGCAAAAATTCCTGATGACACGGGCCCAGTTCTCAGAACTTCTCACCGGCCTTTCCGGTTCATACCGGGTGCTTGAAATTGACCATTCCAGAATGAGCAGGTATTCAACCGAGTATTATGATACCGATTCATTCCTGACATATCTTCAGCACCACAACGGCAAAGCCAACCGCTTCAAACTGCGAATCCGTCACTATCTCTCATCAGGGGACTCCTATCTTGAAATCAAAGAGAAACGAAACACCGGAAACACTATGAAGAGGCGTATCCCTGTAGAGGGCGATACCAAACTCTCAGAGCCGGCCCCAGAGGCATTCCTTTCGTCCGCATTTCCATATGACTACCGGGCGTTCCACCCGGTTCTTACGACCGATTACACGAGAGTCGCCCTTGTTGCACGGGACCATCCCGAACGCATCACGTTTGATTTGAATCTCTCTTTCCAAACCGATGAATGCGAATATTCCTATCCGGATGTTGTTGTGGGAGAGATAAAACACAACTGCCCGCTGCGGCAGTCCCCTGCAGGTGCGGTTCTGCATACCCTGGGAATCAGAAGTACCAGCTTTTCAAAGTACTGCACTGGAATATCTCTTACCAAAACACAGGTGAAGCATAACCGTTTCAAGAAAAATCTGCTGCTCCTTGATAAACTTTCGAGAGGGGGCACCAGCATATGCTGAGCGATACAAACCTCATATTTATCCTGGGTTTTTTCATCAATTTCCTGTTTGCGTTCATCATCATACGCTTCGTCTACTTCCCTCGGCAGAGTGAGCATACCTACCTCTTCACGTTCCTCGCCTTCAACACGGTGATCTACTTCATCATGGGGCTTTTCACCAGCGTGGAGCTCTCAATCGGGGCCGGGTTCGGGCTGTTTGCTCTTTTTTCTGTGCTGCGTTACAGAACAGAGACGGTCCCGATTCATGAGATGACATATCTCTTTCTCATGGTCGCCCTCCCTGTCCTGAACTCGATACTTATCAGCAGCAGCCAGTACGAGGAGCTGATTCTTACCAATGTGCTGATCACCGGAGTCATCTGGGCGCTCGAGAATGGCTGGGGATTTACCAGCCGGATGCACAGCAAAGAGATTGTGTACGAGAAAATTGATCTGGTACACCCGGATAAACAGGAAGAAATGCTCGCTGATATCCGGGAGAGAACCGGCCTCTATGTCGTACGGTTTGAGATTTGCAAGATCGATTATCTGCATGATACGGTGAATGGACGGATCTTCTATCTGGAAGAAGCAGACGAATAAGGGAATAAGGTAGTGTCCCAAAGTTCCATAGGTAACTCTCAAATATTCTGAGTTTTATGTTGTATTAATTATAAAAAAAGTAAATGTTGAGTTTATACGAAAAATAACTCAGAAATTGAGGTAACTGGATAGTTACAAAAAATCAAACATTTTCCGGGTTTAAGCTGTCAAAGGGCACAAGGTATACTCCATCCGATCTTTTCTGTCCCTTTACAAGCTCACAATGCCTCAGGAGAGCGAACTGGTTCTCGGCTTCTTGCGGGGAAATTTCAAACTTTTTAGCCAGATCTTCACGTTTTACCCCGCCTGTGGAGACGATGAGTTCATAAATGGCTTTTTGCAGGTCAGTCAGACCCTCCGCCCCTTGAAGCCCTGCTCCTTCCCTGAACATCTTTTTGGAACGCACTGCCCAGGGATCACAGGTCTTGATTTTATGGTGGCTCGTTATGTAGCAATCTTCACACATAACCTTACCATTTTCTTCAATGCTATCTTCCCTTTCCATTTCACAACCGCAAACTTCGCAAGTGACCTGATCGACTTTTTCTTCTGTCATCTAATATCACCTCAAATATTCAGATATTCAGTTAGATAGGCATTCAGTTAGATAGGCATTCAGTTAGATAGGCATTCAGTTAGATAGGCATTCAGTTAGATAGGCATTCA
>JAENZL010000035.1:27975-42020 GCA_016841265.1 Methanobacteriota archaeon
GCATTCAGTTAGATAGGCATTCAGTTAGATAGGCATTCAGTTAGATAGGCATTCAATTCGTTAAACATCCAGTTCGTCCAGGATTTTGAGGACAACTACAGACCCGTAAGCCACTGCAGGCCCGCCAGCCATCAATATGGCAGTACTGACAGCCTCCAGAATTTCCTCACGGGTCGCGCCCATTTTTACAGCCTCAGGAACATGCTTCCAGAGGCAGTACTCACACCGCAGGGCTACTGCCATTCCCACCATCATTAATTCTTTTGTTCTGGCACTGAGCGCCCCGTCCCTAATGACTTCATCGTGAAGGCCCGCAAGTGCATTCATTACACCAGGGACCTGTTCGGCCATAGCTGCAATCTTTTCATTCATGTCGATTTTTTCAGTCATAATATCACACTTCCTTCAATACTTACGAATTAATTAAGAATCAAAAGGAACCATGTAAATCTCGTCCCCCATTTTTCTCCCCTTTATCAGTTCACAGTGTCTCAAGAGCGCAAGCTGGTTCCTTGTTTCCTGAAGTGTGAACCCGAAAAGCTTTGATATTTTTTCTGGTGTAGCGCCCCCTTCGGTCAGGATGAAGTCATAAAGATCTTTTTGCAGGTCTGTCAGCCCCTCAGATCCTTCAAGCCCGCGCTGCTTCCGGAAAAGTTTCTTGGAGCGCACCGCCATGGGGTCTGCAAATTTGATTTTATGGTGAGCTTCCAGGTAGCAATCTTCACAGATTCCCCGGCCGTTCTCGCTGACGTACTCGTCTCCAGGGATTTCCTTTCCGCATTCCGGGCATATTACGGAGTAAGCTTTTGTCTCGTCAAACTCCCGGTAGCCAGAGCTGTTCGTCCTCACCAGGCCGTGAAACTCCAGGTAACTCACAATTTCATACACTGTGGACCTCGAAATTCCATATTCGGACTTTCCCTTTTTAATAACATCCCGAATATGGAACCCGCGGTCAGCTTGAACATCTTTGATACATTCAAGAATCCAGACTTCTTCTTCATCCAGCACAGGAGTCATTGTGATCTCCAGACACAGGTCCAAAAACACCCGATTTTAGAACCGCATCCTTTACAGAAAGTTAGTCTATATCTCTATTTTGAGTTTTTAATATATAAAAGTATCGATAACTTAAAATAGAAAAATTAATAATTCAGGAATGAGAAAAACAAGAAGTACCGGAAAAAAATTGCGGGCGGCCACCCCACCTTAAAAGGTGGGGTATGCTTCGGGCCGTCCACTCGGTTTCTTGGGAACAGTTGAGTATTATTTAACAAGGTTTCCTTAATATAGAGTAGCGTTTCCAATTCATGTAACTATTATACCAGGAAACCTCACTTTAAAACGAAGTAATATTTTATCGATTTAAAGGAATACAAAAAACGTGCGAGGGTTCACTTCATCCCCGACCTGAAGATCGTGGTATTCGTGACCCTCCGCGCTCCCGTAGTAATAAATTCTTCCTGCAAATTCAGTGTTTCAATTAAAAATGCAAAAATCACCGGATTTTAGACCGGAGCCTATATCGCCTCAAGGTTTCAAACATTCAGTTCGTCAAGGGTCTCAAGGACGATCGTAGACCCATAAGCCACGGCAGGCCCGCCAGCCATCAATATGGTCGCGCCTACAACCTCCATGATTTCCTCACGGGTCGCACCCATACTTACGGCTACCTGAATGTGTTTCCTAAGGCAGTGCTCACAGTGCAGGGCTATTGAAATCCCAACCATCATTGTTTCTTTCGTTTTGGCACTGAGAGCCCCGTCTTTGACGACTTCGCCATGAAGTCCCATAAGCGCATTCATAACTCCCGGGATCTGTTCAGCTATAGCTGCCATCCTTTCGTCCATGTCAACTTTTTCTGTCATTTCACCACTTCCATAATTAATTAAATAATTGATTAAGAGTCATACGGCACCACGTAAATCTCCTCACCCATTTTTCTCAACTTTACAAGCTCACAGTGCCTCAGAAGTGCAAGCTGGTTACTCGTTTCCTGAGGCTTAAGTCCGAAAAGTTTCGATATTTTGTCAGGAGTGGCACCTCCTTCTGTCAGGATGAAATCATAGAGCTCCTTTTGAAGCTCTGTCAACCCTTCCGTGCCTTCAAAACCATGCTGTTTTCTGAAAAGTTTCTTGGAACGCACAGCAACAGGATCTGCAAACTTAATTTTTTGATGAGCTTCGATGTAGCAGTCCTCGCAGACCCCACGGCCTTTCTCGTTGACGTAATCGTCTCCCGGGATTTCACGGTCGCATTCAGGACACATTACGGAATAAGCCTGCATCTCATCAAGCTCACGGTACCCGGAGCTGTTTGTCTTTATCAGACCATGAAACTCCAGATAACCCACTATTTCATATACTGTCGACCTGGAAATTCCGTATCCTGCCTTAGCCTTTTTGATGATATCCCGGATATGGAACCCGCGGTCAGTTTGAACATCTTTGATGCATTCAAGAATTCCGATTTCTTCTTCATCCAGCACAGGAGTCATTGTAATCTCCGGAGACAGGGGTTCAAAACCCCTGATTTTAGAACAATGTCCTTTCAAGAGAGATTGTCTCTCTATCTCTCAAGAAAGTCATCATTCATAAAATTATCGATAAGTGTAAATATAAAAATTAATTAATATCCGGAAAAAAAGTGCTAACCTAAAATAGAACACTCAAAAAGTGAAAAAGTGAAAAAGTGAAAACTTGAAAACTTGAAAAAGTGAAAAATTAAAAAAAGTGAAAAAATTGAAGAGGATGCTGGAAAAACGAAAAGTTCAGACCCTGCAATCACAACCTCTTTCCCTCAGGGTTTTGACCTGCTCCTCATACGGATATACAAGTTCGTCCTGCACAGCCTTTCCCGTAGCAAGCTCAGGGTCAAGTGGAGAATGGTGTTTATAGCCCCGCTGTCCCATCTCGTCCACAAGAGCTTCATGCCTCAGGAAGAGAGCCTTTAATTTCCCTCGCCAGCGTCGGGTCTCAGGGTGGTTGGCGTAGGCTTTTTTGTTATTGGTAATGATTGACCAGAGAGCGTGCAGTTCCCGGTGCTCGCCAAGCAAGTGCTGCCTACACATTTTTTCAGGGGGGATGTCCCAGATTCTCATAAGTATAACCTCAACATTTATTTTTGGAGGATTTCCCGGGTGCCGGAGGAATTTCAAACCCGGAGTCCAGGCTTATTATAAAAAATAATATTCAGTATCCGGAGTCAGAATTAATTATTTTCAGTTTCTCGGTTCAGACACTTATGTTTCTGATACTTATTTACATCTTCCGGGAAAAATATAATACATGAAAAAGGGGGGGTTCCGGAATTCCGGCTTTTTACTCAGAACTGCATTTGTGCTGCTAACTACGCTACTAACCGCATATTTCCTGTTCTCACCGGTTTTTGCGCATGTACCTGTGTTCGGCGGGGAAGGCAAAAGCCTTGAAGAGGCTATTTTCGTTGAAGACCCTTTGAAATCCCGCGTCCTTTACGGGCAGCTTTCCGGGGGAGGAGATGTCCGGTATTACAGTTTTGAAATGGAAAAAGGAGAAAGAATTCGGCTGGGACTCATCGTCCCTGTCGAACCCCGGACCCGGGGCTTTCCTGACCTCGTCCTGATGGGCCCCGGCATTGTAAGCGGAGAAGAAAGTGGAGAAAAGAACGGAGAAGAGAGTGAAGAAGAGAGTGGAGAAGCAGCAGAAGCGCCCGAAACCGTGGAAATACCCGAAGGAAATGGAATACTGGCAGTTCCGGGGAGCCGGCCCAGAAGCGCAACTTACGAGGGTTTCACCCCCAGCGCCTTCCATTCCCTTGCCAGGCTCGACCTGGAAGCCCCCGAAAGCGGGACCTATTATGCGGCAGTCAATTCTCCACCCGGGGGAGGGAATTACGGCGTGGTTCTGGGGTACCTGGAAAGCTTTTCCCTTAAGGAATGGCTGTTCATCCCCCTGAACCAGATCAGGATCTACCGCTGGGAAGGCCAGAGCCTGCTCTTCATCTTCTCCCCGCTGTTGCTCACACTCGCTGTTGGCTTCCTGATTATTTTCCGTACAAAGGCAGATGTGGTTGACTATGACCCGGGGAGGTGGTCAGGGACTGTTGCAGGGCTCATCTTCCTGGGCACAGGCATATCTTTCCTCTCCCAGATGCTGGTTTCGCTTAGCAAGAGCACCTATACTCCCGAGATTATTATTACCCTTTTTATGGCCTTTGCACATCTGGGGCTAGGAGCATCTGCAATTTACCTGAGCCTCAGGAGGAGGGGGTACGGAAAAGAGAGAGCTAGAGTACCCCTGTATTTTTTAGTCCTGGGACTGGGGGGATTTTTACTCTGGGCAGGCTGGATTGTCGGGCCATTCCTGGCCCTTGAGGCAGGACTGATAGCGTGGGGGAAAAAGGGGGGGAATTAATAAAATAATGGAATAAGTAAACAGATAAGAATGAATTGATAAAGGATGAGCCCATTGATATAAAACATATAAAATATAACTTGAAAGATAAGGTTGAGAGATATAATTTTTGAATTGTGATTGGTATTATTATTCATATTACTACAGTGAACACAGATGGTGCGACCTGAATCGCACAGAGGTTGGAGGGAAAAAATATGGCAAAAACATCCTTAGAAGAAGAGCAACCTGCCCCTGCGTTCTGCCTGTCCGACCAGGGTGGGAACAAGACCTGCCTGGAAGACCTGAAAGGGAAATGGGTGGTCCTATATTTTTACCCGAAGGACAACACTCAGGGCTGCAGCCTGGAAGCCATGGACTTCAGCAGGTTGAAAGGAGATTTCGAAGCAGAAAATACAATAATCCTGGGGGTCAGCAGAGACAGCGAGGAATCGCACCGGAAATTCATAGAGAAAAAAGACATCAGCATTTGCCTGCTCTCCGATACGGGAATTGACATTCACAAAACATATGATGTATTCCACATGAAAAACTTCATGGGAAAAGAAGTCATGAGCACGGTTCGGACGACCTTCCTGATAGATCCCGAAGGCAGAATCGCCAGAATATGGAATAATGTGAAGGTAAGAGGCCACGCTAAAGAAGTGCTTGCCGAACTCAGGACTCTGAAAGGGCAGTGAAAAATTTCCCACCCCTCTCTACCTGTTCTTCCGACCTGCTGAAATCCCGGGAAGGGATATACAAACAGGACAGAAGCCGGAATAAAGTGCTTATAGACGTTGTGCGGCTCAAAAAAAGAAAAAACCAGGATTTTTCACTTATAACCTGGATTTAGCTCCATCTGGATTTTTTAGTTCTAACCTGATTTTTCAGCTCTCATTTTTTCATTGCGAAGTAGATCGTATAAAGTGCCGCAAGCCCCACAAGCGAATATACGGCTCTGGAGATTGTGCTCATTTCCCCGAAAATAGCTGCCACCAGGTCAAACCCGAAGAGACCAAAAAGGCCCCAGTTCAAGCCTCCAACGATGACAAGCACCAGTGCAATCCAGTCAATAGCAGTCTTCTCTACCATGATAACCACTCCTTTTTGTTTGACCCTGATTAGTACAAACTAATATAAAAATACAAATATAAATATGATATTTATTATATTTATAAATGGCAGAAACTCAATTATTCCAGCCTTATCTTCGGCAATCACACCTGAGAAAAGAAGAAATCGTTATTCAGGAACCATGAACTCTTTTTATCCGACATGAAGCAAAAAAAGGTTCTAAAACTGTTTTCAGGAGATCCAAACCCTCTTTTTTTAAGTCACTCATCGGGAAGATACCTGGCCACATAAGCGTCCACATCGAACTTCCGCCTGGAGCCCGAATAATTCATGTAGCGGAGTTTTCCGAAAACCTCCCGTTCCCTCCAGGCACGGTCGTGAAGCCCTCCGATACCCCAGAGAATCCCTACATAGCCGTTAGGATCCCTTCCGTCCAGCTCATATCTATCATTGAGGTAAATAGCGGTTTCAAGAGCTTTTTCCGGGGATTCACTCCATTCCAGAATTTTTTTTGCCCAGTACATTCTCATGTACCCATGCATCTTCCCGGTGCGGAGCAGCTGGACCTGGCTTGCGTTCCAGAGAGGGTCATGGGTCTTTGCAAACTCCAGTTCATCCCGCGTGTAAAGGTATTCCCGCCGGTCCTGCCTGTGGACATTTAAAGTCTCCTTTGCCCAGGCAGGAAAACTCTCAAAGCTGTCATACGCCCGGTTATAGTAGCAGAAGTTGTCCGTAAGTTCCCTTCTTACGATTAGCTGTTCCAGAAAAGCAGCCTTTGATTCCTCGTCCACCCTGGCTTTTTCGACTTCGAGGGCAACCCTCTGAGCTGAGATCTGCCCGAAGTGCAGATAAGGAGAAAGGTCCGAAGACCCGTCCTTTGTAGGATCGTTGTGTAGAGCATTGTAAGAGTCCAGGCGTTCGGTGAGGAAAGTTTTCAGCAATTTCAGGGCGGCGCTTTCCCCCGGGACAAAGTGACCGGGTTCAAAATAAGGATCAGCACCTTCAACCTTTAACCTTTCAGGCAAAAATTCTTTCGTATTCCTGCCCCCGGGACTTTCTTCAAACTCCTTTCCTGCTTTATCCCCCCCTGCCTTTTTTTCTCCTGCCTTTATCCCGGCAAAAGTTTCCGGGAATTCGGAGTTAGGCTCCAGTTCAGGGAACTCGACCAGAAACTCGGGGAGCAAAGCGTTGACCTTCGGACGGAAAGTGTAAGCCGCATATTCCTGTTTCCCTGACGCAACCCAGCAGGGTACGATGTTGTGGGCATCCACCTCGTAAAAGGGAATCTCAAGCTTCGATGCAGTTTTTTCCGTCCACTCCCTTTTAGCCCTCAACGGACTGAAATCAGTAACAAGGGTACCAATTCCGTGTTTATCCGTAAAAGAAGGGATTTCTTCCCCGGGACTTCCCCGGAGGAACATGAAGGGGATATTTTTCAAGGAAAGGGAACGTTTGACTTCCTGAAGCCCTTCCAGCATGAACTGGTACTGTCTTAGCCCGGCCCCCAGAAACTCATCCGCCACGCAAAAGATAACCACCAGAGATACACCTGCGTCTTCTGCTATTCCCCGGGCAAAGAGGAGAGCCCAGTTGTCCTCCACTCTCTGGTCCCGGCTCATCCAGTAAGCAACAGGCCCGCTTCCGGCTTCCCCGGGTTTAAGGGTTCGGATCCTTTTCGGGTTCATAATAAATTTTAATCCTCCCCTCTATAAAGAGATGCCAGAAGGACAAATAACACTAAAAAAAAGGAAGGAAGGAAACGGAGTGGAGGGAAATTGAGGAGGAAAGTTGAGTGAAAAAATAGTGATTTTTCAGCCTTAGAATTCAAAGACCTGTCCGTCGTACCCCAGGGGTAAAAACATCGATTCGATGTCATGAGGCCGATAGAAGTGGCTTAGGTGCGTGAGAACGACTTCCTTTGCATTGAGCTCCCTGGCAAGTTCCATAGCGTCCTCGGAATTCATGTGCTTTTTGATGTGGATGCGAGGGGGAACTATGGCATCGGCAATCAGGAGATCGGGGTTTTTCATGAGGTCAAGGCTTACTTTGGGGATGTCTTTGTTTGTATCTCCCGTGACCACCACTTTCGTATCCCCTTCGCGGATAACAACCCCTGTAGGAATGTCGACAGGAGGGTGGTTGACCTGAAAAAGGGTAAATTCCAGCCCTATAAACTTGAAAGGCTCGTAGAGTTTCACGTAATGGTATCTCGGTTTCAGGAAATATACGAACTGGTTGATGTAGTCCAGGGTTTCGGGGATCCCATAGACATCAACTTTATGCTGGACCCTGTAAAACTCCCCGAACCCCGAGTAATGGTCATAATGCCCGTGGGTCCAGATTACCCCGTTCACACAGGTCCCGTCCTTACAGGAGACATTTTGCCGGAGGAACTGCTGCCGCAGGTCCGGGCTCGTGTCAATAAGCATCCTGCCCTCGGAAGATTCCACAAGGATCGAGAACCTTAGACGCTGGCTCTTCCCCCCTTTACGGGCATCTGTGCAGGCAGGGCAGGTGCAACCTATTTTCGGAGTCCCGATGGCATCCCCGGTCCCAAGAAGTGTTAGTCTCATTCTTCGAACCTCATTTTACTAAACTCATTTTTAGAAGCTCATTTTGCTGGCTTTGCACTTAATCCCCGTCGTACTGCTCAGACTTAAGCCCTGCCCTTCCATCAAAGTCCAGCACAGCTTCCAGCAGGTCCTGCTGATTCAGCACCTTGCGTTCTTCCAGAAGGGCACTCAGGACAGCTTCCCGGATTACCATACGCAGGTCCGAGCCAGAGTAACCTTCGGTCATTTCCGCGATTTCCTTAGTATCCAGTTCCCCTTCGATATGCCTGGTCACCAGATCCAGAATTCCCTTGCGCATCTCGATGTCCGGTAGAGGGAAATGAACAATTTCATCAAAACGTCTCCATGCAGCACTGTCAAGCATCCGGGGATGGTTGGTAGCGGCAATCAGGAGGACACCATGTTCTACAAGGCTGATCTCGTCAATTGCTTTCAGGAGGGTATTGACAGCCCGTTTGATTGCAGCGTTCTCATCCGAGGTCCGAGCCTTTGCCACGAAGTCCAGTTCGTCGATAAAAAGGATACAGGGATTCAGTTTCTTGGACAGCAGGAAGACCCTGTCAATGTTCTTTGCAGTCTCACCAAGGTACTGGTCCGTAACCATGGAGAGCTTGACCTCCACGAACGGAATGGAAAGCCGCTCGGAAAGCGCCCGTGCAACAGAGGTCTTCCCGGTCCCTGGAGGTCCTACGAACAGGAGTTTCCCTATATCATGCAGCCCGATTTCCCGAAGATATTCCCGGTGCTTGATAGCTTTCAGGACCTTTTCGACTTCTTCTTCCTGTTCTTTTGTGAGGACAAGGTCCTTGACTTTCTGCTTAACATCTTCCGGAGCGATGATAGACACCAGTTTGAGCATGTCTTCGCCTTTATCCTCCTTCCGGATTTCAGCAATCAGGGACTCAATCCATTCCCGGTCAACTTCTTTCGGCCTTGCCCTCGCTTTTGCCTCTACGTAGCTTGCAGCTTCCAGTTTCCTGATTTCTCCAAAGTAGTAAGCAAGAACAGGGTTATTTTCAATTCGTCCCGAGGCTTCGTCCTGCTTTTCGAACCATTCTACTGCAAGGTCAAAAGCGCTCAAACGGATTTCAAAATTGGACCTGTCGGTAACTATGAACGGCACATTCCTGACACTTTGTTCAACATTTTCAATGCCGTATAATTTTTCAACCCTGGAAATAGAAACCAGAATAGGTTTGGGAACGGTTTTTTCCGTGCTGCTCCAGTAGTGTTTCCGGATCTCCTTTGGAAGATCATTCACGTCAAGCTCAGAGTAGCGGTTATAGATCTCTGCGGTAAGCAACAGCTCTACTATAGAAATTATGGTACCTGGCATGTTTTTTACCTGTTACGTGCTTAGGATAATTCACACTCAAGTGCTGGGCCCTTAAGTGCGATAAGTTATGAAGTCCTTGTTTAAGTGGCTAAACCCTGTAATAGGTTTTCTTCCATGATATAATTTACTAAGCGGCAGACAGAATCCCGGAATTAAAAAGGCTCCCTGATGATACATTTATCTAGCAGAAAGACATTATCATCTACTCCGTCTTTCTGGAAAAAGCCAGGGGCATTCGTTTCGAATAACTTTTTCGCATATGGAAATGCTTCAAACGTTCCTGAAAAGACAAAACTTGTTATCACCAATAAAAGCTGTAGTAAAAATTCATTAAATTTCCATTAAAAATTCATTAAAGTTTATTAAAATTCTATTATTGTCCGGAAGTCCCTCTGTTTCCGGGAATAAAGAATAATCCTGAGAGGATCACTTCATGAAAATAGAACAGCTCTATTCCGGGAAAGCAAAGACCATCTACACAACTGATGATCCCGACGTCCTCATCTCCGAATTTAGAAACAGCCTGACGGCCTTCAACGGAGAAAAGAAAGGGGAAATGGAAAAGAAAGGGTATTACAACTCCCATATCTCAAAGAAACTCTTTGAGATGCTGGAAGAAAACGGGATCAGCACCCACTATATAAAGATGCTTTCCGATATCGAAATGCTGGTGCGGAAAGTTGAGATCATAAAAATCGAGGTTATTGTCAGGAACATTGCCGCAGGTTCCATTACAAGGAAATATCCAATAGAAGAAGGCACTGTTTTCGAGTCCCCTGTCCTGGTCTTTGACTACAAGAGCGACGAGTTAGGCGACCCCATGATCAATGACGACATAGCTCTGGCCCTTGGCCTGGCTACTCGGGAAGAAATCGCCACAATTCGAAAGCTTGCCCTCAGGATAAACGAACTGCTTGTGCCCTATCTGGACAAGCGGGGAATCCTGCTCCCCGACTTCAAACTCGAGTTTGGGAGAAGCAAAGGAGAAATCATCCTTGCCGACGAGATTTCCTGTGACACCTGCCGTTTCTGGGATAAAGAAACAAAACAGTCTATGGACAAGGATGTCTTCAGGTTTGATAAAGGCGACATCTCAAAGGCTTATGAAGAAGTTGCCCGGCGCATAGTACCCGAAATCTTTGAATAAAGTGCAAGAAACTATTTTTTAGTTTTGATTTTTAGGTGGATACCCCATCCACCAGTACTATTTTTTAGGGACCTGAAAAAAGAGAAAAACGCCATGTTTCGGCGCATTACAGACGAGAGATTACATTTTGGGCTTTGCATTAAGAATTTTACATTTCAGGTTTACATTTTGAAATTCAGATTTCAGGTTTACATTTTGAAATTCAGATTTCAGGTTTACATTTTGAAATTCAGATTTTGAAGAAAGAATTCAGTGTGGTCTGAAAGCGGAAATCCGAAAGCAACCTGGCTTTTTGCATCCATTCGTCCCTGGGAGTGCATACCCTTCCTGTAAGGTCTGAAACTGCGGCTTCAAGGGAATCAAAGGTTTGCGGGGGGTTTTTGAGAGCGTTTTTTACCCCTTCCCGGACTACCCAGACTCCCAGGGGGGCCCAGTAATCAGGAGTGATTTCCCTGAGGATGAAGACCGAAGCCTGCCTTTTGACCCCTGCAAGGTACTCAAGCACCGGAAGCCTTGCCGCATAGTAACCTCCTGCCAGGGAAGAATACTTCTTTTTTCCGTCCAGGCCCTCACTGTCTTCTCCTACCCAGCTCGATTCCCCGGACCAGACGGTCTTTGGGAGCCAGGCTTCGATTAATTCGAAAGAGTAGACTCTAGGGAGGAGGAGGATTTCGAAATGATTCCCGAAATGAGTCCCGCTAAAGAGCGTGATTTCGGAAACCCAGGGGTAGTCCAGGATTTTGTCCGCCAGTTCCTTTCCGGCCATGTCGTCTACGGCAGTAATTGACCAGCGGGTGGGCACGACTTTTCGTTCTTTTCCTAGCAGGCCGATAGAAAAGAGGCGGGTTATCTGTTCCCCTGAAACGTCACCTTTGTAAAGTTCGAGTACTGCGTCTTTTGCCAGGGCATCGGTATCGTAGACAAGGTAGTCTACTTTTTTCGGGACATTCGGGTTTTCGGCAAGCTCGAAGTTCTTTACAAGTCCTGAAGGGCCCATGGGAGTGAGGATCGCGTCGAATTTAAGTTCCTGTTTCGGGGCTTTGAAAAACCAGGCTTCGGTATCCACGGGGGTTTTGGAAAGGGCAAGTTCCTGCGCCTTTACCAGAAGAGGATTTTCCTTGCCCCAGGCATCCTTTACATGGAGGGTCGTGTTTGCTCTGACCAGGCGGGAGCGCATTGATATGATGTCCTCGATCTGCATATTCCCCCATCTGGCAGGGTCCTCAAGGAGCAGGACATCCTCCTCCTGTGCAGAGGGAGGGATCAGGGGGCCCGCAGAGACCCTGGGGTAACCGAAACTACCTACAAAAAGAGCCGGTGGAGAAGCTCCGAAAACGGAGTTTCCTGAGATATCGGAAGAGATTGACTGCACGGACTTGAATTTTTCAAGAATCGGACATCGAGGACGCCCACACAGACCTTTACCTTTACATTTGATACAGGTCCTGGCTTTCACTTAGAATCAATGTCTCCACAAATGCCGCAGGATTCCACTCCAGGCGCATTCTTGTACAGCCAGCCGGATTTCTGGACAAATTTGCATACGTTGCACATCCCCTGGACTTTATCCTGAGAGGTCAACTCTTTATTCAGGAGAACTTCTGCAAACCTCCGGATATCGGCCTGAGTCTCTATAGAGAAATCAACCTCAGCCCCGCGTTTTTCACTGACATACTGGGATACTGCAGCTCTTGAAAGTTCCAGAATCTCCGCTACATCCTGCTGAGTGCATCCATGTTCGAAAATCAATACCCGCGAAAGTTCAGCCCTGATAGCAGGCAGTACTTTCTGTACCATTACTTCACATGTTGTTTTCATGAGAGACCTCACTTACACAGGCTAAATAAGGATACCGGCATTCTCAACGACTGTACATTATTTAATTAAATAGTTATCCAGAAGGAGGTTAAACTCTCCTTACTGCAACACCAGGGCCCTGCAAGTTGCCGAAAAAAACCGATAAAAAATATGTGTGCAACTCCGGTAATCGGAGAAGTTGCTTTACCAGAAGGCCCGCTCTAGCCCTGAAGAGCGAAAATTCAGCCTTTAATTTTTGATTTGTTCAGCAGTGAACCCTTTTTCCATAAGTACATCTTTCATGCGGGCCAGATGATTACCCTGGAGTTCGACCGTGTTCCCTTTTACGGTACCTCCGCATGCAAACTTTGACTTAAGGTAAGTGGACAGTTCGTGAAGGTCAATTTCACTGGCGTCGAAACCCTCTACAACCGTAACTTCCTTTCCATATCTTCTTCTGTTGACTTTCACTGTAATTCGCTGCTGCTCTTTCGCAACCTCTTCGCAAATGCAAAGTTCGTTTGGAAGCCCGCAAACCGGGCACATTCCGCTGCTCATTTGTTGGTATATCCTCCAAATTTGTAATAAATATATATGTACATTACATCTAAAAATTAATGAGTGGATATAAAGTACTTATCGATGAAGGTATTAAAGCCTAATGGTATTTTCAGGCATTCTTATGCCGAATTTTGCACACAGTGTATAAATTTGAAAGATCTGCAAAAAGCATAACACCTGAACCGGGGCTTTATGGTTTTATTGTTTACTCCAATATATTATATTATTGATCATGTTATTTCACATTATGTAACGCCGCAGGGGGGTCTAACGGGTGTTTTCACCGACCTATAACGTGAAAAACATCAGCAAGCGAGCAATCTATGCAGCAAAGGGGAAACATCCCGGCAAAAAAGATATACCAAAACGGCCTTTCCACTGGAAAAACACGCTTAAGCGGCAAAAAGCTAAATATAGCTTGAACTCCATAGATTTATATAGCCCATTATATTTACGAATATATGTACTTCTAATATATAAAAATAATCATATACAAATTGTGAGAAAAATGATGGGACAAAAAGATAAGGCATATTCGGGAGGTGCCAAATGAACGAGTTAATAGGTTTTGTGAACGGAAGCAATGCACGGCAAAAAGTACTCTCCCTGCTCGCCTCGAAGGGAGAAATGGAAGGGAAACGTATCGCAAAAACACTGCACATCGTATACCCTGCCATGGAAAAAACCCTCGGGGAACTGGAGGGAAAAGAACTGGTCTCTAAAAAGGAGGAGAATTACTCCCTGACCGAAAACGGAGCAAAAGTGGAAAAAATTATCCAGCAGATTTAAACTACATATATAATCCAGAGAAAATCAATTTTTATTTTTTTACATGAAGCCCGGGTATCACCCAGGGTATAAGTTACTTTTTTGACAGTTTACCCTGCAGACTTTTTCCGGGCACTGAGTTTACGGATAATTTTGGTCGATTGAACTTTCGGCCATTATCCAAGACCGGGTTTACGAGTAATTTTGATCGGATGAATCTACAGACTTTTTAGCTATCGGGTTAACGGGCGAACGTGATCGATTAAAGGTAAGGTTTAGTGACCCATTGACCCGCCGGACGTTTGCAGATAAATACTTCTTCCTAAACCCTCCAAGGTGTCCGCTACTTATTCTATAACCTGCTTTCGGCACCTAAAGTTTAATTTTTTCATTTATATATAACTTCAATGAAA
>JAENZL010000036.1:0-12233 GCA_016841265.1 Methanobacteriota archaeon
AAAAACCACCGACCAGAATTAACCGAACCGACAAATCCTCGTCAGACAGAAAAAAACTCCTGTCTCCATTAAAAGATGATAGAGATATTGTATTCCACCACACATCAGATGTGTGAGGGATTCTTTACATATCCTTTTTGATATATAAAGGTTTTCATTGAACAATTTTTGACACATCGATTTCAGACAAAAAAGATGTTTTTGTCCCCGTCAATGGGTTTATTGTTCACCCGATTCAGTAGAATCAGGGAATACCAGAATATAACTTTTGATATATAAAGGTTTTGATTAAACAATTTTTAACGCATAGATTTCAGACAAAAAGGATATTTTTGTCACCACCTATGGAATAATTGCTCACCCGATTCAGTTGAATCAGGGAATACCAGAATATAACTTTTGATATATAAAGGTTTTGATTAAACAATTTTTAACGCATAGATTTCAGACAAAAAGGATATTTTTGTCACCACCTATGGAATAATTGCTCACCCGATTCAGTTGAATCAGGGAATACCAGAATATAACTTTTGATATATAAAGGTTTTGATTAAGCAATTTTCAACATATATAATTCAAACAAAATAAAGAGATTTTGCCTGAATATTGATAACTGCCTACCGGATCTTATGAGATCAGGGAATCCTCTAAATGCAAGGTCCATATAAATAGTTGTTGCTGTGATGCTATAACATAGCACATATTTAAGTTAAGTAAGCCACCCCCAGCACCAAAAATGCACATATCTAGCACTGATGACCAACCAGGACAAATAACAAATCAAATCCAGATACGTAGAAACCTAATCCGGCCCCTGAATGGAATAAATGAGTACAGCAACCATATAACTCACATTCCGAACCCTGGCACTCTTGTATAAGGATATTGCACAAAATGGCCATTTTGCGGACACGAAGTCAACAAAACAACCTGAAATCATGCATTATTTGCCCATATTGGCAGGGGATCGAAATGTACAATATAAGAAAAAACATGAAAAATGTGCTGATTATAAAACAAGATTAAACTGACCATATAGATTTTCAGGCCAAATATTCTCAGGACAAATATTTTCAAGATATTATACAGCATTTCAGGACATTCATTATAAAACAGGCATTTTATCAATCTCAACTAATTCCAGACTTCGAAACGTCCAACCAAATTCACTTTTTTAATCATAATAATTTTACGTTCCTTAGCAAACCGAAATTAATGCAGGAAACCTCCAAACATTCGCCAGATTCCGGAAAACAACCCACCCAGGATTACAAGGTATCAAGTAAAACCGGTGCTAATTGCCTTGCTTCGTGTTAACATTTAAATTCTTACGTGAGATTTATATATAGCAGATCCTAATTTAATAAAGGGGAATTAAAAGTCCCTTAAAGAGTTTGGGAAGAGTATGGATTTTAACATCTAATTCAGGTCTCCAATAGATGCATCTTTCTAAAAAGGGGAAATTAGAGATTCGCATCCGGTATTGATCTTTATTAGATTTATGACCTTTAAGCCATGTTTTGGCATCCATAGCACCCACAATAGAACAAGGGATTCAATTCTCCTCGATTATTAAAATGGAGGTTAGACATTTGATAGACATAGATCCCGGAGCTATTCTGGTACGTTACAACGTAAAACTGGAAAAGGAAATGACACCGGAAGAGGCAGCAGCCGAGCTATATCCAAAGGACGAATTAGTCCGTGCGATTGCAGAAGCCATCTTTGAAGGTGAAGAAGACGACGTTGTAGAAGGACTTAAAAAGGCAGTTGCCTCAGGCAAGGATCCGATCTCGCTCATCAATGGAGCCCTGATGCCCGGCATGGCGGTCGTCTCAAGGCTTTACGACGAAGGGGTCATCTTCCTTCCGAACGTCATGATGTCGGCTGATGCAATGCTGGAGGGTATCGAGTACTGCAAGGCACAGTCAGGAACAGCCCCGGTGTCAAAAGGCAAGATCGTTTGCCATGTCGCAGAAGGGGACGTCCATGACATCGGGAAGACCATTGTAGTGGCTCTTCTGAGAGCAAACGGATATGATGTGGTAGACCTTGGAAGGGACGTGCCTGTCGATGAAGTCATCGATTCAGTGGACAAAGAGAGCCCCCTAATGCTTACAGGAACCGCTCTCATGACCACAACCATGTATGCCTTCAAGGAAATCAACGACAAGCTCATGGAGAAAGGGTACAGGGTGCCTTTCGCATGTGGTGGTGGAGCTGTTAACCAGGACTTTGTAGCCCAGTACGAACTAGGAGTCTATGGTGAAGAAGCATCCGATGCCCCGAAGATGGCAGACTTCATCAAGGAGAATGGGGACAACATCGTGAAGCTTAGGGAGAAATTCCATAAACACTGAGGAGGTGAAGTAGATGGCAGTAAACAGATATACTAAAATGGCATATGCAAGTGCGGATGACATGATCTTCGGAAAAGCCGTCAAGCCCGTAAAAGCTGGTTTGGGCCTGGAGATCGGTGCCGGATACACAACTCCTGAAGTCAACTATGCACCAAGACCGGAAGCAGGGGCATCCAGGGAAAAGCTCATCAAGGAATATGAGAAGATCACAACAGACACTATGGCAAGGATGGTTCAGATCGGAGCCCCTTCAGTTGTCCTTGAAACCGAGCACGTCCAGCAGATGACAAACAACCCCGAGTGGGGAGGCGCTGTGGCTCACGCCCAGAAAGCCATCATGGAAGACTACCACGACGAGTACGGTATCAAGTGTGCACTGAGACACACCCCGGGAGACATCCGTGAAGAGCGTGACTTCCTGAAACTCAAGGACAAATACCCAATCCTTATGGAATCCTTCGAGCAGTGCGCTGAGAACGGGGCAGACATGCTTTCCGTCGAAAGCATGGGCGGGAAGGAAGTCTTCGACCACGCCATCCTGAGAAACGACATGGCTGGTATCCTCTACGGTATCGGCTGCCTGGGCTCCATAGACATGGAATACGTCTGGCAGGGTGTTGCAAACATCGCCAAGAAGACCGGCACCGTTGCAGCAGGGGACACGGACTGTGCCCAGGCAAACACCGCAATGTTCATTGCAGGTGGACTTCTGGACAAGAACCTCGCCCACACCCTGGCAATCATCGCAAGGGCAATTTCCGCGCCAAGGTCCCTTGTTGCATATGAATGCGGAGCAACAGGCCCGGGTAAGGACTGCGGTTACGAAAACACAATCGTAAAAGCTATTTCAGGTGTCCCGATTGCTCAGGAAGGTAAGACATCTACCTGTGCCCACTCCGATGTCATGGGGAACCTTGTCATGCAATGCTGTGACCTCTGGTCCAACGAATCCGTGGAATACCATGGAGAATTCGGCGGTACTACCGTGCAGTGCTGGGGAGAATCCCTTGCATACGACTGTTCACTGATGAACGTTGCCCTCGACTCCGGGAACGAGAAGATCCTCAGGGACATGTTCGTAGCATCCGACATGTACAGAGACCCGCAGGGCTTCGTGCTGGCCTATCCACACGCCTACAGAGTCGGGCAGGCAATCGCAAAGGACGGAAAAGACATCTATCTCCGTGCCAAGAACGCCGCCGTGGAATGTATCAACATCGTCGAAGAAGGCGCAAGAGGCAAACTTGAACTCTCCAGATTCGAAGCCAAAGCCCTTGCAGACGCAAAGGAAGCCTTTGAAGGAATGACCGATGACCAGGACAAGTTCATGAGTGACTGCCTGGACAAGTATAAGAAGGAAGTAAAGGTATTCCTGCCTGAGAACTACGGCCTCTGAGAGAGGAAAGTTCTCTTCCTTCTCTATTTTTTTTGATTTAGCCCAAAGTGATTTTTTCTTTTACCTGCACCATGCATGCAATCATTCTAGTTCAACAGTCCATTTTCACTCATATTCCAAACCCTGGCACTCTTGTGTCATGATCTCGCATAAAAGGGCTATTTTGCTGACATGAAGTCAACAAAACAACCTTAAATCATGCATTATTTGCCTATATTGGCAGGGGTTCGAGATGTGCATTTTCCCAATAAAGCATCTGCAGAACGCTGCCGCATAACACTAAAAAGAGCTTGAAAAAAAGCTTGAAAAAAAGTTAAGAAGCTTAAAAAATTAAAAATTTTGAAGGAAAAAAAGAAAAAAGGTCCGTTTTTCAGGGAACTGTTTTTAAAAAGAAATTCAGGCGTAATACTCGTCCCTGGCAGCCACAAGAGCCTTGATGTTCTCAAGCGGAGTCATCGGAGCGATTCCGCAGCCCGGGGCAAGCACGTCGATACCATCATCAAGAGCCTGTTTGGATTCTGCCTTGATCTTTTCAACCGGACCGGGTAGAAGGGTGAAAGGACTCGAGATGTTTCCGATAAGCCTCGCCCGGGACCCAATTACTTCTTTTGCTTTCTTTACGCTGCCGATCTTTTCTTCCACGCTCAGACCTTCAAAGCCGCAGTCAGCCATGTAGTCAAGGACAGGGTTCACGTTTCCACAGATGTGCAGGATGGTTATGGAATTGACCGCTCCGGAGAATTTCTGCAGCCGGGGCATAAGAAAGTCCCTGAAAGAGTCAGGACTCATCAGGTCAGGAGATGCCACGGGGTCAGCCACGGAAATAATATCCGCACCTGCTTTGACCATTTCATTTGCATAGATTATTGCAGCATCGGTTGCAAGGTCAAGGACCTGCTCGAAGAGATCAGGTTTCTTGATAGACCATTTCATAAAAGACTTCACACTGGCAAGGTCGGATGCAACGGTAATCGGGCCTTCCATCCCGCCGATGATCGGGACATCAGGGCCGACCTTATCCCTGATAATTTTGATGGCTTCGAGCACTGCCGGAATCCTCCCTCTCTGCAGGAGGTCTTCGGGAATTGCTGCGTCGTCCAGGCTCTTGGGGTACGGGTGCCCTGTGACAGAGGGCTGCCTGTTCTTTGTACCCATATTGATCTCACAGCCCATGGCTTCCACAAGCACTGTCAGGCAGTAAGGGATTCTCACTGCTTCGAGCCCGCTGAGTTCATAGTTTGCAATCGCCAGCTTTGCCATCAGCTCAGCGTCGGAGTGAGATTCCGGCCAGGGCGCCCCTACCTCATCCATAAGTTCCACGATCCCGGTCTGGGTAACGGAACAAACAGGTACTTTGTCAACCTCTTTACCTTCAAGGGCGTTTAACAGCCTCTCCTTAAGTGTCAGGTCACTCATTCTTTATCCTCCCCATAATTTAGATTCCCTGGTTCAGGAATACGGGCTTTCTTCACACACGGATTTCTCCACAGCCCACTTAACACAAATTTTGCATTTAATGTATTATTTATTTACGATCTGTAATTTACCATGCCCCTGCCTTGATTTTCAGATCAGAATATTCTTCCTGCTCTGCCTCGAAATCCCCCGGAGGCATGCCGGTTCTTAAGCAATCAGTGCAGGCAATATCGCCAGCAGGAAACTGAAATTATTCAGGCCAGGACTGGATAGTATAATCTCTATTTTATGCTATATCATTGTTTGGTATATCGATATTAGGGATACAGTTATGAGAGACATTATTATTTGGAATATCGTTATATGGGACACTATTGTACAGGACACCGATATTTGGGATGCGAGAATCGTCGGAAAAACAGGAACTGATACACAAAACTTTTAAAAGATCAGGGCGAAAAAGAGCCGGAACATGCTTCCGATATCAGAAAGAATCGAAGTAATTGAAGGCGACATAGTAAAACTGGACGTAGACGCCATCGTAAACGCAGCCAATCCCACCCTCCTCGGAGGCGGGGGAGTGGACGGGGCAATCCACAAGACTGCCGGTCCGGAACTGCTTGAAGAGTGCAGGACCCTTAAAGGCTGCCCTACAGGGGAAGCAAAGCTTACTAAAGGATACCGGCTTCCTGCAAAATGGGTCATCCATACTGTGGGCCCGGTCTGGCACGGAGACGGGAGGGGCGAGAACGAACTACTGGCATCCTGCTACCGGAAAAGCCTGAAACTGGCAAAGGAAACTTCCGTAAAGACCATAGCTTTCCCGGCTATAAGCACGGGAGCATACGGTTTTCCTGCTGACAGGGCTGCAAGGGTTGCGGTTTCCGAGATAAGGCATTTCCTCAGGGAAAATGAACTGCCCGAAAAAGTGATCCTTGTCTGCTTTAACAGGGAAGCCTGCCGAAACCTCCGAAAAGCCCTTGAAATGGAGCTTTGAAAAAATAATTTACATCCCTTATTATCTATTTATATTTTATTTTAGAAGGTATGGAGCTTGCAAAGATAAAGTTCCGGCCCTCCACAGGTGAGAAACGGAGAGAAAAACGGGAGAAGGAGAAAGGATATCCCGGAAACATTCTGGAGGATTATTTATATAGTATGTTAGAAGAATAGTCCCAAATAAAAGTAAATAGTGACAAGAATTGTGGGCAGAACAGTCAAAGACGGAATAAATGGAATAGGGCATAGTCCTTCCGTGCTTTCCGTGTCTTCCGTGGTTATAATTAATGTAAGTGTAAATATTTACGTTCGGGACTATATCCACAAAATTACAGCTATATCCACAAAATTACAGCTATAATCACAAAGTTACAGTTATAATTACAAAGTTACAGCTATAATCATAAAATCACAATTATAAACTTGCAAAGAAACGATAAATTGCCGCAGTTATAAGCTGCAATAAAAAGTAAGTTGCAATAAAAAGTGCATAATACAGGACGGCGGAGAAGGAAAGCCCTGCATCCCGAAAAGAGGGAAAGAAGAGATTTACTTAAGTCCTGGATTTGTGCCTTGCTTTTGAGTCTGCAGGAAATAAAAAATAAAAAAGGGATCGGAGGAATTATTATCAGTCAGGAGGAAGCCTTTCGAAAAGGCCTTGACCTTTTTAAGCATAAAAGGTACGAAAAAGCTATCAACGTCTTCAACAAAATTTTGAACAAAGAGCCGCAGCACCCCGGGGCCCTTTTCAACAGGGGGCTCGCACTGCTGGAATCCGGAAAACCCGGAGAAGCCCTGAACTCCTTTGACGAAGTCCTGCAGCTTGATCCCGGAAATCCCGATGCCTGGCAGCAGAAAGGGCTTGCTCTCGCCGCCCTTAAAGAGTTTGAGGCTGCTCTGGAAGCCTATGAGCATGCCCTTGAAATCAAGCCGAGAAATCCGGAAGTCCTTTACCTGAAAGGGCTTACCCTGGCAGAACTCCACCGGACCGAAAAAGCCCTGCTCTGTTTTGAGGAAGCCCTGCAAGAAGAACCCGAATATACCGATGCCTGGTACGCCAGGGGTACGGTATCCGGACAGGCAGGGCAGTATGAGGATGCCCTGGAAAGTTTTGCCCGCGTGCTCTCAATCAACCCCCGGCACAGCGAGGCCCTGTACGCCAGGGGACTGATTTTTGCAAAACTTGAAGAATACGAAAAAGCGCTGGAAACTTTCGATTCCCTCATCCGGGCAAACCCGAAGTATATGGATGCCAGGGAACAGAAATGCCTGGTCCTCGGGAAACTCGGGAGAAACGAAGAAGCCCTGGAATGCCTTGAATCCCTCCTGAAAAAAGCCCCGGACCACGAACCAGCCCTTTACAGCAAAGGAATCCTCCTGAGTGAACTTTCCCGCTACGAAGAAGCCGAAAAAAGTTTCTCGAAATTACTGAAAATCAATCACGACCACAAAGACGCCTGGTTCAGGCAGGGGACGCTCCTGCTCCAGCTCCTCCGCTTCAATGAAGCCATTGATGCCTTTGGGGAAGCCATCAGGCTTGACCCCGGCGATTTTGAGGCCTGGAACCACAAGTGCTTTGCCCTCATGAAACTGGAGGTCTACGACGAAGCTCTCGAAGCCTTTGACTCCCTCCTGGAAATCTACCCGGAACTGGAGGAAATCTGGTACAACCGAGCTCTTGCCCTCGTGAAACTGCAGCGTCTCGAACCCGCCGCCGAATCCTTTGCCGAAGTAACCCGGCTGAACCCCGGATATAAGGATGCCTGGTTTCAGCAGGGGCGGCTGTTCGCAAAGACCGGGAAATATAAAGAAGCCCTCAAAGCCTTTGACAGGGTGCTCGAACTCGACCCGGAACATACCGAAGCCCGGAAGTTCAGGGGCACGGTGCTTGTGGCGCTCGGCAACCTCGAGGAAGCCCAGGATTCCCTTTCGGAAAGCCTTGAAGAGGAACCTGAAAACTTCAACCTCTGGTTCCAGAAAGGCCACCTCTGCCTTGACTCAGGGGAATTCAAAAAAGCCCTCGAAGCTTTTGAGAAAACCATTGAACTGAAACCGGAATCCGAAAGTTCCTGGCTGAACAAAGGTTTTGCTCTCTATTCCCTGGAACGCTATGAAGAAGCCCTGGAAGCCTTTGAAGAGGGCCTGCGGCAGAACCCATATCTTGAGAAAGGCTGGAACAAGAAAGGAATTGTCCTCGGAAAGCTCGGGGAAGAGGAAAAAGCCCTGGAAGCTTTTGAAGAAGCCCTGAAGCTCATGCCCGATTATGAAGACGCCTGGAAAAACAAAGCACTCATTTTGCTTTCGGCCGAAGAATATGAAAAAGCCGAAGCAGCCTTTGCCGAAGTCCTGAAAAGCAACCCTGAAGACACTTTTTCCCATTACACCCGGGGAAAAGCCCTCCTCAAGCTAGAGAGAAAAGAAGCTGCTCTGGAATGTTTTGAAAAAGTCCTTACCCTTGACCCCGATTACCCCGAACTTCAGTACAACCTGGCCCTTGCTCAAATGGAACTTGGCAAGCATGAAAAAGCCCTGGAAACCCTGGAAAAGCTAGCTGCAAAGAATTCCCCTGCCCCCGAGATCCAGTTTAAGAAAGGCATGCTCTCAATGGAACTTGAGAAATTTGAAGAAGCTCTGGAAGCTTTCGAGCAGGCCCTTTCCCTGGAACCCGAGTCCATAGACACCTGGTACAGGAAAGGGCTGGTGCTCCTGGAACTCGAACGTTTCGAAGAAGCCATAAAAGCCTTTGACAGGGTGATTATCAGGGATTCCGATTATGAGGATATCTGGACCTGCAAGGGATTTGCCCAGATGAAACTGGGAAAATATACCCCTGCCCTTGAAACCTTCGAAAGCGTGCTCCGGGAAAAAACTGACTCGGAAAAAACCTGGCACTACAAGGGACTGACCCTCCGCAGGCTGCACAGGCCCAGAGAAGCCGCCTCTGCCTTTGAAGCCGCGCTCCTTATAAACCCGGAGAATACGGAAGCCAGGGAGCACAGGGCATTTTGCCTCTTCGAAATCAAGCAGTATGAAGAAGCCCTGGAAGCCTTCGATACATACCTTGAAAAGAACCCTGAAGACCTTCCGGCCCTCTACCACAGGGCGCTTTCCCTGCTCCGCTTGGGGAAGCATGAAAAAGCTTCCGCGGCTTTTGCCGAACTCCTCGAACGTGACCCTGAAAACGAGGAGGCAAGGTTCAACATGGGAGTCTCCCACTTCCAGCTGGGCCAGTACGAAGAAGCCCTCTCTATTCTTGACAAAATAAAGGATGGGTCCCAGAAAGCCTCTTCTGCCCTCTACTGGAAAGGTCTTGTGTTTATCCGGCAGGAAGCTTACGATGCGGCCCTGGAAACCTTCTCCGAACTTATTGAACAGAACCCCTGGCTTGCGGAAGCCTGGTACTTCAGGGGCCTTGCCCTCAGCAGCCTGGGGCGGCCCGAGGAAGCCGTAGGAGACTTCAACAGAGCTCTGGAAATAGACCCGGCCTGCCACGACACCCCTTACCAGCTAGGGCTTGCCTGCTTTGCCCTGGAACGCTATGCAGCTGCAGCCGAAGCTTTCGGGGCAGCTCTGGAAGCAGCTCCTGAAAATTTTGATGCCCTTCACAGGAAGAGCCTTGCCCTTCTCAAACTCGGAAAATACGAGGAAGCAGCCGCAGGTTTCAGGGAAGTCCTGGCCGCCAATCCTCCCAGCAAGGATGTCCTTGCTTCGCTTGGTTCGGCCTGCCTCAAAATAGGGGAATATGAAGAGGCCCTGGAAGCTTTTGACCGTTACCTCCAGCAGTATCCCGAAAGCGAAAAAGCCTGGTTCGAGAAAGGGCTTGCCCTGAAGGAACTCGGGAAACCGGATGAGGCTGCCATTGCCTTTGATTCGGTCCTGGAGCTTATCCCGGGCTACCTGCCTGCCCTTGAGCAGAAAGGGTACATCCACTTCGAACAGGGAGAATACGGGGAAGCGGCCGAGACCTTTACCACAGCACTGAAATCGGACCCCAAAAACGAAGACATGGAATACGCCCGGGCTCTTGCCCTCTTCAGGCAGAGAAACTACAAAGCAGCCCTTCCCGCATTTGAAAGGCTCCGGGAAACCGGTACCACATCCAGGCCCGAACTCCCGTATTACCTCGGACTTATTTCCTTCGAACTGAAAGAGTACGAAAAAGCCCTGGGAGCTTTTGATGTGGTCCTCAAAACAAGGGGGGCCCCGGAACCCGGGGTCCTGCAAAAGAAAGCCCTCACCCTCTTCGAACTCGGCAGGACAGGAGAAGCTGTCTCGACCGTCAATGCCCTTTTCGCCCTTGCCCCCGAGAGTTTCAGGGAAACGGGACCCGGGGACGAGGCAGCTTACACGGAAATCCTGGAAAAGTTTGCTTCAGCTCTGGTAGAGCTCAGGCAGTATGAAAAAGCCCTGCTTGCCCTGGAAAAACTCATTGCCGCAAAACCTGACGCAACGGAGGCAATTTACAGGAAGGGCTTCGTGCTTATGGAGCTTGGGAGGACTGAAGAGGCCCTGGAAACTTATTCATGTCTCCTTGCGGCTAACCCCGGACTTGCAAAGGCCTGGTACAGAAAAGGGCTTGTCCTCTTCTCCCTGGAACGTTACGGAGAAGCCGTGGAAGCTTTTGAGCAGGCAGTGTCCGAAAGTGCGGAGGGCAGCCAGGACGTAAGCGACCGGGACCTGGAAGATGCCTGGACCAGGATAGGGCTCACCCAGCTCAAGCTGGAACACTATGAAGCCGCCCTGGAGACCTTCGGGGGGCTTCTTGCCAAAAACCCGAAAAATGCGGACATCTGGTACAGCAAGGGACTTGCCCTCAGGGGACTTGACCGGGAAGAGAAAGCTGTGGAAGCTTTTGTAAGAGCAACTGAACTAAAATCAGGGCTGGAAGCCGCCTGGCAGCAGAAAGGGCTTGCCCTGCTCGGGCTCAACAGGTATGAAGAAGCCCGCCAGGCATTCAATTCCGCCCTGGTCCTGGACCAGGAAAACCCGGATGCCCTTTACAGCCGGGCTGTTGCCAATTTCAAACTCCTGCACTTCAGGGAAGCTGCCAGGGACCTGGAACTTGTGCTCCTTTTTGCCCCTGACTTCTCCGAATTCACGGAAGCCTGTTACAGGCTCGGGATTGCCAGGATCGAAATCGAGGAATACGAAAAAGCCCTGCAGGCTTTCAACATGGCCCTCAAGCACGACCCCGCCCACAAAGAAGCCCTCTACCACAGGGCACTGGTGCTTTTCAACCTTGAGAAGTACGAGGAGGCGGCCGAAACTCTTGAGACCCTCCTGGAGCTTTCCCCGGAAGACCCGGAAGCCCTGAACTATCTGGGGCTCTGCTGGCTTGAGCTTGAAGATTTCGAGGCTGCCCTGGAAACATTTAAAAGAGTCACGGCAATCGACCCCCAGGACGAGGAAGCCCTCTATAACACAGCCACCACCCTGATCAAGCTCAACAGGGCAAAAGAAGCCCTGGGATACTTCGACCGCATCCTGGACATCTCCCCCGATAACCCGGACGCTCTGAACTACAGGGGAATTGCTTTTTGCAGGCTCGAACGCTACAAAGAAGCCCTGAAGTCCTTTGACCAGGTGCTCGAAAAGGACCCCGAAAACATCAAGGCACTCTACAATGTGGGCGTCGTCTGCTTCAAACTAAACATCTTCGAGACCGCAGTCCGGGCCTTCAGGGAAGCCCTCTCGATCAACCCCTGGCATGAACAGTCCCTGAAATACCTGGGGATCTCCCTTGCAAAGATGGAAGACTACGAAGAAGCCCTGCGAGCCTTTGACAAACTGCTTAAAATAAACCCCCGCGACGTCCGGGCTATGAACTACCGGGGCGTAATCCTCGGGAAGATGGGAAAATACGAGGAAGCCATCAGGACCTTCAATGAAATCCTGCGCCTCTACCCCGACTTCGCCGATGCCCGGGAAAGACTAGAGATCCTGAAAAGCCTCGAAAAGGACGAAGCCAACCACTGAAAACAAGAGCATTAAAAAAAGAGCATTAAAAAAAGAGCATTAAAAAAAGAGCATTAAAAAAAGAGCATTAAAAAAAGAGCATTAAA
>JAENZL010000036.1:12243-16649 GCA_016841265.1 Methanobacteriota archaeon
AAAGAGCATTAAAAAAAGAGCATTAAAAAAAGAGCATTAAAAAAAGAGCATTAAATACTGAAAAAGGATTTTGCTGACAGTTCCTGTCAAAAAGCAGGGAACTGTCCCTTAACTTTTGTGTTCCCGAACTCATTTGTTCTCCTGGCTCGTTTGTTCCCGGACTCTTTTTGACCTCCAAACCGTTTTGACCCCGAACTCTTTTTAGAAACATTCTTTCCCAAAAGTATATTCCCCTTTGAAGGAAAACAATACTTGACTGCATTAAATATATAAACAGTATTAAATTGAGAATCGGGATATTGAATCAAAATCGGGATATCGAATCGGAATCCGTATTTCAATGTGGGGGGATAAGACAAATGATATTCATGGATATTGTTTCCTGGGAACCGGAAGACAACGCAAGAGTGGGAGAAATTTTCTCAACGTACGAATACCCGGAAGGCATGAAAGTTATCGATGAGTGGACGGACCTTTCAGGCTGCCGCTCGTTTATTATATACGAAACGAACGACCCGGAAGCCTACATAGCTTCGATTCAGCCTTTCATGGACCTGTGCTGGTTTGAAACCTTTCCTGTCATGAGGGCGGGAGAGTACATGCAAAAATTCCAGGCCCTTGCAGAAAAATTAGGGGAAAGAAGAGCCTCTGCCCCGGAATATGAAGAAGTCCTCGAAGAAGAAAATGAAGAAATCATTGAGCAAATAGAAGGGCTTGAAAAAAGGGTTCAGCGCCTGGAACACCACTCCTTTATCCAGCAGGAAGACACTACCTGAAGGCACAAACTGAACATGCAGGCCAAAAAAGAAGAAAATGGGAAAAAATACCTCACTTCATAATTCATTTTTCAAGCGCAGATGTAAACTTGTCTTCGCCCATGCGGTAGATGTGCCAGCCTTCCACAGGCCCCGCCCCGAAGTATTCGTAGAATTCCCTTGCAGGGTTCCAGTCAAGCACGACCCATTCCACCCTGCCGCAATTCCTTTCCTTTGCCAGTTTGATGCAGTTGAGGAACATGGCTTTTCCAATCCCTTTCCCACGGAAATCGGGTTTTACGAAAATATCCTCGATATAGAGCCCCTGTTTCCCGACAAAGGTTGAGAAGTTGTGGAAGAAGACCGTAAAGCCGGCAGGCACCCCGTCAAGCTCGGCAAAAAAGACCTCGGCATAGGGCCGTTCCCCGAACATGGACTCCATGAGGGTCTCTTCGGTAGCCTCAACGAGGTGAGAAAGCTTCTCGAACTCGGCTATGCCTTTGATAAACTCCAGGATGATGGGAACGTCTTCTTTTTCAGCGATGCGGATGTTCAGGTTGAGATTATTTTCTGTGCCAGTCATTTTTATTCCTTTTTTCCTTTGTTTTGAAATCGTGATGAAAGATTGATCGAATGAAGCGAATTGAATGAATTGGTGAAGCGAACAGTTGAATGATCGAATAAAGCGAATATTCTAACGAATCGAACTTATGCAATAGGGTATCGGCTCATTTTTTAATAAGTTTTTTATTCAGGGTGCCGAACTACAGCAGGAAACAAAATAAGTTAGTGAAACCAGCATCCGGGAGTTATAAGCCGAAACTCAAAACCCGGGCAAGCGCCGAGTTCCAGCACCATGCCCACCCACGCTCGTCGCAGACGAGCGGCATTTGCTGTTGAAAAATGAGAAAAAAGATGCAGAAAAAGAAATACTGTAAACAGATGCAGAAAAAGAAATACTGTAAACGTCTGGCTTGAAAAGAAGGTAAGTACCTGAGATGTAGCATCCCGATTTTGGCGTTGGAAAATGTTTGAAACTTGTGATTATTTTTTGCCATATAGTTAGACTCAGTTCCAAAATCCAGTGACTGGTGTAAACTAAAAAACCACTGGATTTTGAAATTGGTTATAATCCTTTGAACACGTTCCCTTGACTGAAGTCTTTAGATGCCGAATATTGAGTTTGATTGAAGAAAGAATTCTTCATGCAAATTCAGTGTTTCAATCAAAAAATACAAAAATCACTAGATTTTGGACCAGAGTCTATAGTTCCTTATTTTTATTTTTGGGAAAGGGCCGTTTGCTGCGCAAACGGAGGTTTCTCAGCACGATTTTCAGAGACAAAATATTTCCCTGGCTGTTGAATTGGGGAAAATAAACTAACGATGCCCGAGAAACTCGAAAAACTCACATAAAAAGAAGGGAAGGCTGAAGAGAGGATTTCAGGAAGGAATGGGACCGGGGTTCCATTCCCATGGAGTTAAAAATGAAGGTTTTGGCCTGAAATGGTCTAACCCGAAATGGTCTAACCCGAAATGATCTAACCCGAAATGGTCTAACCCGAAATGGTCTAACCCGAAATGATCTAACCCGAAATGGTCTAACCCGAAATGGTCTAACCCGAAATGATCTAACCCAAACTGGTCTAACCTGAACCGACCTGAACCTTTACTCTTCTTTCTTTTTCTCAAAGGCTTCTTTTACGATTTTTACGGCGCAGAGTTCCCCGCACATGGAGCAGGCTTCGCTTTCGGTCTTCCGGGCATCCCGGATCTTGCGGGCGCGGTCTCCGTCGATGGCGAGTTCGAACTGCTTTTCCCAGTCCAGGTCCCGGCGGGCGTAGGCCATCTCAGTATCCTGTTTCCAGGCGCGTTCGCGCTGCCCTTCCTTGATAAGGTCGATAGTGTGGGCAGCTATTTTTGTGACGAGAGTGCCTTCCTTGATGTCGTCCAGGGTGGGGAGGGCGAGGTGTTCGGAGGGAGTTACCATGCAGAGGAAGTCAGTCCCGTACATGCCGGCAACGGCTCCCCCGATTGCGCCGGTGATGTGGTCGAAGCCAGGGGCGATGTCGGTTACCAGGGGACCCAGGAGGTAGAGGGGAGCTCCGTCACAGAGTTCTTTCATGCCCCGGACGCTGAGCTCAATCTCGTTTAAGGGGACGTGACCCGGGCCTTCCACGAAGGTCTGGACATCGGCTGCACGTGAGCGTTTTACGAGCTCCCCGAGGGTAATGAATTCCATGAACTTCGGGCGGTCGGAGGCATCGGCAATGCAGCCCGGACGCATGCTGTCCCCCAGGCTCAGGGTCATGTCGTACTCCTTTGCGATCTCAATGAGGTAGTCGAATTCGGCGTAGAAGGGGTTGTCTTCCCCGTTGTGGAGCATCCAGGCCAGGGTGAAGGACCCGCCCCTGCTGACCACGTTCATAATCCGGTCGCTCTGGCGCAGGCGCTCAAGAGAGTTTAAGTTGACCCCGGCATGCACGGTAACGAAGTCCACGCCCTGTTCGGCATGTTTCCGGACGGCATTGAACATGTCGTCGGAAGTCATCTCGACCACGGTTTTCTGGGAGGCTGCGGCCTGGTAGATCGGGACGGTTCCGACCGGGATTTCCACGGCTTCAAGGATACGCCTGCGAATCTCGTTCAGGTCCCCGCCGGTGGAGAGGTCCATGACGGCATTTGCACCGTAAGCTTCGGCAGCTTTTGCTTTCTCGACTTCGGCTTCGATATCGACGTAGTCTCTTGAAGTCCCCACATTGGCGTTGATCTTCGTGCTCATGAACTTGCCGATCCCCACAGGCAGTGTATCCCGCCTGTTATTCCGGGGGATAGCGATGAGGCCCTTTGCCACGCATGAGCAAACAATCTCAGGGTCGATTCCTTCGGATTTTGCCACGGCTTCAATGGCAGGGGTTATGATCCCCTTTTTCGCGTCTTCCATCAGTGTCATTGTAACTCCATGGGATGAGGTGGATTTGGATAATAATAAGAGCGGATATGCCGGATAAAACGGCCCGGTGCAAGCCAGCTGAACAGGTCAACCAGGCAAACCGGTTATCAAATTGGCAAAGCAAAACGGCCCAACTATAATGAATAATCTGTACGTTCCCTTATTGCAAAGTAGAACAAACAATATACAGATATATAGCTTTTCATCTTGCAGGGGCTTCCCAATAAACTATAAGCAAAGAAATATATAAATAATGTGCAGATCACTATAGGAATATATAATGTGCCCACATGATAGATAAGCAAACATACACTCAAAATTTTTATTGCTCGTACATGCTGCTTGAAAGGTGGAGCTGAAAAGCGGAGAAAATCCGCTGATGGCAACTAATATATAAAGGCTCGGGGTTTTTACTGCTAAGATTTCAGAACCGGTGTCGGTAATTACTCGAAAAATAACTCGATAATCAATCAAAGAATCAATCAAAGAATCAATCGAAAAATCAATCAAAGAATCACTTGAAGAATTACTCAACGAATCAATCGAAAAATTCTCTCCCACTTTACTATCCTAATCACAAATATCCTAATCACAAATATCCTAACCGCAATAATCCAATCACAAATATCCTAATCACAAATATCCTAATCACAAATATCCTAATCACAAATATCCTAATCACAAATATCCTAATCACAA
>JAENZL010000036.1:16659-41970 GCA_016841265.1 Methanobacteriota archaeon
CTAATCACAAATATCCTAATCACAAATATCCTAATCACAAATATCCTAATCACAATATTCAGGTTATTTATCATGACAGTCGTCGCATTTGCAGAAAAGAACAAAGCAGCAGCCCAGATCGCCAAAATCCTCGGGGAGGGGCAGGTGGACAAGATATCAATTGAAGGGCTGCCAGCATACGAATTCAAGTGGAAAGGAGAGGAGTGGTACGTGATGGGGCTTTCGGGGCACATCATGAACTACGACTTCCCGGAGCAGTACAACAAATGGCGCGACGTGGACCCCAGAGTGCTCCTGGGGGTGGACCCGGAAAAATTCGTGACCAGGAAAGAATATGCTGCAGCCGTACAGAAACTCGCCAAGCGGGCCAGCAAAATAATCCTTGCGTGCGACTATGACAGGGAAGGGGAAAACATCGGCTTCGAGGCAAAGACCCTTGCCGAGGAAGTGACGAATGTGCCCGTTTTCAGGGCTCGTTTTTCAGCCCTTTCCCCAAAAGAAGTCCTGAAGGCTTTCGGGAACCCTATGGAACCGGACTACAACATGGCAATGGCAGCGGAAGCCCGGCAGATCCTGGACCTGAAGATGGGAGCAGCCTTTACCCGTTTCGTGACCCTTTCCGTGCGGGAGCGGGCAAGGACAAAGGACATACTTTCCATCGGGCCCTGCCAAACGCCGACCTGTGGCTTTGTGTACGAGCGGGAAAAAGCGATCAGGGCTTTTGAGGCAAAGGACTTCTGGAAGATCACGGGCCTCTTTGCGGCTAACGGAGGGGAGTTCGAGGGCACCCACAGGGCAGGGAACATCCACGATAAGGAAAAAGCAGCAGAGATCTTCAAGCGCTTGAAAGGCACGAAAACCGCGCTTGTCTCGAAAAAGACAGTGAAGGAAACAAAAACCACACCCCCTAACCCTCTTAACACCACGGAATACCTGAAGCGGGCTTCCAAGTTCCTGGGAATCAGTCCGGAAGCGGCCCTCGAGGTTGCCGAACAACTCTACCTTGCAGGGTTTACCAGTTATCCCAGGACCGAGACCAACAAGTACGCCGACGACTTCGATTTCAAGACCATTGTTTCGGACTTTGCGGGGAAAAAGGAGTATCAGCCCTTTGCCGAGTCGATCCTTTCAGGACCGATCGTCCCGAAAAATGGGACAAAAGACGGACACGACCACCCTCCTATCCACCCGATCAGGGCGGCGGCCAGGGGCGAGGTCAGCTCAGCCGTTGCCATCCCCCATGCACCCGAGGTCTACGACCTTATTTCCCGGCACTTTCTGGCAAACCTGATGCCTGCCGCAGTCTTTGAAAAGACCCACCTGCACCTGCTCTTACATGAAGAAACCTTCGACTCCTCGGGAACAGTGCAAAAAGACGCAGGCTGGCTGGAAGCTTACCCCTTCGAAAACAAGAAGGACAAACTCCTCCCGTACGTGGAGGAAGGGCAGACCGTGGGCGTAAAAAAGCTCAGCAACACGAAGTCCAAAACAAGCCCCCCGAAAAAACTGACCGAAGCCGAACTCCTCACGCTCATGGACAAGAACGGGATCGGGACAAAGGCAACTGCCCCCTCCCATATCGAGACTAACAAGAAGCGAGGCTACTTCGAGACCAAAGGGAAGACGGTCTCGATCCTGGACACCGGTTTCACCCTCATGGACGGGCTCTCCCTTTCAGTCCCGATCCTCATCAAGCCCGAGATCAGGGCAAGGATCGAAGCCCTGATCCAGGAAGTGGAAGACGGCAAAAAAGAATTCGATACTTCCCTTGACGAGGGCACGGCTCTTATCCGGGAGATGTACACCCAGCTCGAAGCCAAGAAAAAGGAACTTACCTCCAGCATCGCGGGCACGATCAAGGATGAAGCCGCCCTGGAAGACAAAAAGAACCTTGTGGGGACCTGTCCCGAATGCGGGCATCTGCTGCACATCGTGCAGACGGATTCCGGACGCTTTGTGGGCTGTACCGGATACCCGGACTGCAGGAATTCGTACCCCCTCCCGAAAACCGGAGCTCTGAACATCCTGCGCTCGAAAGAATGCAAAAAAGAAGGGGGGGTAGCGGTTATGAAAGTCGGGAACAAGTACCACTGGGCTGTAGGCATAGGACCCTGTTTCGCCTGCGACCTTGAAAAGGAGTGCTTCCCCCCCGAAATAGTCGGCCCCTGCCAGAAATGCGACGGGAGTATGTTTCTGATCACTCTGAAAGATTCCCGCTTCCTGGGCTGCACTAAACGCTGCGGATACACCCAGTCCGTCCCGAAGACAGGACGGCTGACCCTGCTCGAAGAGACCTGCAAGAGCTGCGGCTGGCGGCTGATCAGAGTAAAAGAACAGGAAGAGGAAGCTAAGGAGTTCTGCGTGAACCGGCGCTGCGAGGAAGGACGAAAGTTCTGGAAGAAAAATCCCCCCACTCCGGGCGGAGCTGCGGCTAAAGGGAACTCTTCAAAGGGAAGCTCTTCAAAAGGAGCTCCGACTTCGAAAGGGGCAACATCGAAAGGGACAATATCGAAGGGAACAACAAAAGGATCGGCTTCAAGAACTTCGCCGGCCGGGACAAGAACTACAGGAACTTCAGAGACAGGAACTTTCAGAACAAATGTTGCCGGAAAAGAGAAGAAGTGAAAGCCTCTGGCTACCTGCTTGTGTCTGTGAAAACAATTTGTGAACAAAGAGTAAAGTGGTCAGAGTGCTTTGCCCGTCTGCAAACACCCTGGATAGAATAGGTTGAAAAGGAAATCCTTGCGGATTTTCCTTTTTATTTAGATAAGACCTGAAAAAAGTTTATTCTTCCACTTCTTCCGGAGCAACTTCGGATTCAGGTTCAGGTACAGCTTCAGGTGCGACTTCAGGTGCGACTTCAGCTTCAGGTACGACTTCAGCTTCAGGCACAGGTGCGGGCACTGGCACTGGCACTGCTTTGGGTACGGAAGCGGATTTGGGAGCTACAGAGACCTCGGTCTTCCTGATCTCGACCCTGCGGAGAGGGTAGATGAACTTGGCCTGCCTGTAGATGCCTGCGGAGAGCCTGCCGAGGATTGCTTCCTGCATGAAGGTCTCGAAATCGGATTCTGCTGCACGCCTCTTGACGATATTGATCATCAGTTCCCTGATAGCCTTCATCTGGCTTGAGCGAGCCCTCTTGATGGTAAAGCAGGTAGGCTTTACACGGATGATGTAGCCGTCTTTTGTCCTTACATCTACGTTGGCATCAATCCTGGAAGTCTGCCTTTTTACGATGGACCTGATGTAGTCGGTGGTAAGCTCGTGCCCGATAAGGGTGGTGTGTGCAGTGTCCCCGACAACATTGTTGACCCTGAGCAGGACCTTGGTGTTGTTCTTGGTCATGTCGTTGGTAAGTTCCCCAACAGTGGTCTCAATCTTCCTGCCTAAGAGCAGGCTCGGGTCACTTGCCATGGTAAGCCCAATCTGAGCCCTGTTCAAATAAGAAGGTGCTTCGATGTTGTACCATTCCTTTGACTTCCAGCTGTCAAGTTTTCTCTGTACTTTCTTTCGTGCCAAGTAATTCCTCCGAATTGGTATTGGATTTATTTTGGATTTAATTTGTGTTTATTTCGGTTTGTTTGAATTCTGCTGCAATTTGTTATATTTACATTGCCAAAAGGCAATGCTCCATATTCCGAATATGGAGCGGTAGAGTCGGTTCAGTCCCTTAACAATGAGCGTGAACGATATAGCAGGCGAATCAAGCGGCCGGGCAGCTTAATCCCAAAACCATACGGTCTGCAGGTTCCGGCGGCTTTACGCGCCTGTTCCTTTTGCGAAATCCAAATCCCTGAGTTCAGGGCACCCAGCATGGCCGATCAGCAAGGCCCCCGAAACCCGAAAAGACGATCTGAACGGATCAGAAGTATTCTCAGAAATTTGCAGATTCTAGTTTCTGGCTCCACTATACTTATCATTTCAATATATAAACGAATCGGTCATAAAGCCAGTCCACCACCCTTCACCACAGCGGAAAGTGAACAAAAAAGAAAAAAATGGTTTTGAAAATAAAAAGAAAGGGTATGAGGAAGGAAGAAAAAGTAGGGGAAAGTAGGAAGAAAAGTAGGAGAAAAAGAGAAAGGGTTTAAAGGAAGCGGATGCCCTTTGGCATTTCGCCCACTCTCTTCCTGAACTCTTCTGGCCAGTTCTCCGGATCAAGCCCTTTCTGAGCAAGGAAGACAGCAGCCCACCTCTCGAGCCCGACGCCCGAGCAGCCGGACCAGAGATCTTCCCCTGACTGCAGCTTCACGTTGAAGCCGGAGGGGTACTTGTCCCCATTGATGCTAACGTTCTGGAACTCGAGCCATTCCCCTTCCTCGCCGCGGTAGGGCAGACAGGCCTCATAGTCCGTTGTCCCGACAACGTTTCCTTCGGCAAGACCGAGCAACCCTTCCTGAGCCATGAACCAGGGAGTGACTTTGGCTTTCCTCCATTCAATGTCCAGGATCTCGTTGAAGATGCGCATGTAGCGGTCGTGCAGCTCTTCTGCGGCCGCAACGACCTGGTCTTTGGTGCCCAGCCAGAGGATTTCGATCCGGTGAAACTCGTCCACCCTTTCGATCCCGTGGATTCCGCCGCTTTCGTACCTGTGGGAGGTCCCTGAGCGGTCAAAGACCCTGATAGGCACCTCGTCGTTTGGAAGCGTCTCCCCTGCCACAAAACCCCAGAAGGGTGGGCACTGGGCATAGCACATGCCGCCTATGGGCTCCCCGATCTTTTCCTTGATGAGGGCTGTTGGCACTTCGTGGGTCACCTTGTAATGGTCGATCACTTCTTCCCAGTACTCAGGGTCCCGGGTTTTGGGGGGGCAGACGTAGTAGATCTCGGGATAGACGCCTTTGGCGTGTCCGGACTTCATCCAGACCTCCCAGGGGACGAGCTTGGGGAAAATCATCTCCCTGTACCCGAGGGGTTTCAGAAGCTCTTCGTAGACAATCTGTTCAAAAACACGGAAAATCCGGGTGGACTGCGGCCCGTGGATCCACTGTCCGCGGCTTGCCCCCCGCTTGAGCCAGCCCTCTTTCATCATCGCCTGGGTGGGGTCTTCCTTGAAGGGGTGCTCCATGGGTTCCCGCTGCCAGAGCAGGTTCCAGTGCTCGGCCTTTGCCCCGTACCGGGCAGCCTCGATCTTGTCCTCAAGCAGGGTAAGAATCCTGTCCGGAACCCTGTTCTTCATCTCGGCTTCCCCGACCTCGAGCTGGAGCACAATCCCACCTTCCACGTTTTCCATCTTCGTAACGTAAGGGACCTTAATCTCCTTGAGCTCCTGTTCGGACGGCACCAGGATTGAGAAAGACTCGACCTCGGTTCCCCGGAGACCGATCTTGAACTCCTTCCCAAGGATGCCCGCAAGATTCTTTTTCAGCCTGAGCGCAGCATCGTGTACCCGCACGTACCTGCCGGATTTCAGGGTAAAACTAATCCTGTCTTCCCCGAGATCCCATCCGGTAACCAATGCTCCCTGCCCTTCGGGCGCCCCTTTCGTGAGGATGGTCTTGTTCGCCTCATTAAAAAACGCAAGAATAGCTTCCATTGCGGGAGCCGGGTCTGCGCTTGTTTTATAGTAAGCCTTAAGGTTGAACTCTAATTCCAAGTTTTGGGCCTCTTTTACTATGAATTATGTTAGAGTGAATCTGTCTGATTAATATATTAGTGTATTAATGATGGATGAAGTTTATAGTTTACTATTTTTCGCGGATTCGTGTTTTGATGGAGTTGGAGGTTTAAAAATGTTTGTGTGATGGGAGAAAGAGCAAAAATAAAGAGCAAAAATAAAGAGCAAAAAGATTGGCATAAACTGCAAAAGCAACTCTTCCTTCACCCCAGCACCCTTTCGTTTGCAGTCAGAATTTCAATTTCAAGGTCCCTGAAATCCCGGTCATGGGTCACGAAAATCAGGTCTTTTGCACGGCAGACCTCTGCAAAAAGCAGGTCGTTGAAGTCATATCTTCCCTCTTCGAAGGTGTCCATGATTTCCGGGAGCTTTACAACTGCAAGGTCAGGATCACATGTAAGGGTATTTTTCAGGATTTTCTTCACGTTGTTCGAGATGTCTTCGGCGACAGGTTGGAAGGAAGGAGAGTTTCGAAACTCCTTGTACTTCACAAATTCCGACTGCTGCTTGAACTCGATCCTGGCAAAGGCATTGACAAATTCCGAAATGATCATGCAGTTTATATAGATACTGCCTTCTGAGGCCCGGATCTCTTTCAGGGCCCGGGAATAAACATCAGAGCGCCAGTCAGGATAACTTATGGGCCCGTAAATGTAAAGCCAGATATTCGTATCAAAGAAAAATTGCCGACCTTCCGAAAAATCATATTTCTCTACGGAATGAACCTTTGCTGAACGGACTTTTGCCAAAGAGAGCTCTTCGGAATGGGTCTTTAAAGATTGAACCTCTGTGGAGTGGGTTCCTGAAGGATAAACTTCCGAAGCCTGAACTCCCAGTAGACGGACCTTTGTAGCATGGGCTTTTTTATTCATCTTCGCCCCCCATTACTTCCCTGACAACCTTCCTGTAATGATCGGCGTTCTCAAAATAACATTTTGCCCTCTCCGAAACCCTTCTCAGAATAATTTCATCCCCGGGGCCAATATCCGTGAAAACCAGATTGCGCCTTATAAACTCTTCCGGAAAACTTCCGTACAGCTGCCCAACCGCAGCATTCAAAAAAACCGGGGTCAGGTCGCCGACCTCCGCAAAAGAAAGCTCAACCCTCCTGTTTTCAAGGAAAGCCTCGGCAATTTGAGCATAAACCTTTTGCCCGTCCCCCAGGGCAATACAGCAGCTTCCTCCGGCAGCCTCAACTGCCTTGATTTTTATAGTTTCCCCCGTGCAAATCTCCCCCATTCGACTTATTCAAATTAAGGTTGATTAAAGTTAAGGTTGATTCAAGTAACCCTCCCTTTACTCTGCCTTTTTCTTAAATAGCAGCCACCCGTTCCCCTCTTTCCCGAACTTCGTTTTGATCATGACATAATCCCCACGGAGCTTTTCCCCTTCTAGCTTGCAAATGAGCTCCTTTTCTTCAAACTTCTTGAGCTCAAATGTCCCCCTGTCCCAGATTTCGACCTTTCCTGCCCCATAATGCCCTTCGGGGATCTCCCCTTCAAAACCAGCGTATTCCAGGGGATGATCTTCGGTCTGGATGGCCAGCCTTTTTATTCCGGCGTTTGACGGTGGCTCTTTAGGAACTGCCCAGCTTTTCAGGACCCCATCGATTTCCAGGCGGAAATCATAGTGGAGGGTACTGGAATCATGCTTCTGGATTACGAAAATTGGTTTATCGTTACCTTCCGTAAAATTTTCAGGAGCAGGTTCCGGAGTCTCTTTGAAATCCCTTTTCTTCCTGTATTCCTCTAGCATAAAGAACCATTAAGAAATACGCTGCCGGAATATAATAGAGTTATGTGGACGAATCGAGACAGAAGAGTAAAGCCTGTTAAAGCTACCGAGTGAACTACCTTCTAGAGCCCCGGCTCCCGAGAAGGAAATAAAACCGGACCCCTTTCACTTTCATACCAGGGATTCCAAACCCTGGATTACCTTCTTGCAAGTGCATAGTCAATATAGACCTGCAAAAACTCCTCGTCAGCCTGCAGAAGCACGGTCTCGAACATGGCAACGTGGATTTTTTCTTCCCTGGCAATGTCCAGGAGGATTTTCCTGATCTCCGCACTTTTTGTGAGGTTTGCCATTTGCTCGTAAATGTTGACAGCGTCCAGTTCGGCGATCATGGCGGCCCGAAGAATTTCCTTGTCGAGGTCTTCGGGTCTTGTCTTCTTAAGGTCGGCAATTGTTTCCGAAAGCAAGTTTATCACTCCCCATAAGAGAGTATGGTTGTCAGAGATAAAGGCTTTTTCCGGGAATTTTTTACCGGGAACATTTCAGTTTTTAGCAAACATTATAAGTTTTAATGCAAACATGAGAGGAGAAATGCAAAAAATATTTTAACCGCTATCGTGTATCTTTGTTTTTCTTTCACTGGACACAATTAAAAATAATAAATTCTGAAAAAACAAAATCCACTAAAACTAGCAAACAATCACGAGGTAATCAATTATGCGAATCTTAATCCTTGGGGCGGGAGCAGTCGGCCTTTCCCTTGCTGCAAAACTCTCAGCTGTCTGTGACGTCCATGCCGTATGCCGGAAGCGCCACGCCGACATAATTGCAGAGCGCGGGCTTCTAATGACCGGGATCTGGGGCGAAAGCACGTACAAATTCAGCTGCGGGGAAGCCGTGCCCGAGGACATGGACTTCGACTATGTATTTGTCAGCTCGAAGTCGATTGCAACGGAGGCTGTCTGTGAGCAGTTTGCAGACCTTATCAGAGGGAAGGATGTGATCAGCCTCCAGAACGGGGTCGGAAACGAGGAGATAATTGCCCGCTATACCGACAAAGTCATTGGAGGGACCATTATCACGGGCTTTGAATGGAGAGGAGATGCTGAGGTACACGTCTCAGTGGAAGCCGGCCCCATGACCCTCGGGCGCTTTCCGGCAGGCTGCGACGAAAAGGTGGAAGCCCTGGTGGGAATTGTCAGGGAGGCAGGCATTTCCGTACAGGCAACTGACAACATAAAGGGTGCCCTCTGGGCCAAGACGATTTACAACTGCGCCCTAAACCCGCTGGGAGCGGTCATGAGCATGCCCTACGGGGAACTCGCAGACCCCCATGCCTGGAACATAATCAGGGAAATCGTAAAGGAAGCTTTTGCGGTCACGGATAAAAGCGGGGTAAAACTCCCCTGGGCAACTGCCGACGAATACCTCGGCTACCTGAAAGACGTCCAGCTCCCGAGCACGGCTGCCCACCATTCCTCCATGTACCAGGACATCACGGCAGGTAGGAAAACCGAAATAGATTTCCTGAACGGGGCTGTAGTGTCAAGAGCAGAAAAACTGGGGCTGCAAGCGCCTTACAATGCCTTTATTTTGGAAGAAATCCGCTTTATGGAAGCTTTGAACGAGAAAAAGGCCTGAAATAAAAAAATAATTGAAAGAAAGAAGAATAAAAAACAGGGATAGGGAAAATAGTAGAGCCGGGAAGCAGATATTTAACTTTCCGGAGACTTATTTATCCATTTCCAGCGCTTTTCCTACTCCTTCCCCTATTTTCAAATTCATCAGGAAATCATCAACAGTAGCAAGAAGAGACCCTATTTTTTCCGACCGGAAGTGGACAGCTACCCTTTCATCACTTAGTTCGCTTTCCATGCTCCTCAGGTTGTCCGGGGAAAGGGCTTCCAGAATCCTTTTAGCAAATTCCTTTGTTTCGGGATCCGGAAATTCGATGGTTCCAGTAATTTTCATCAGCGTTTCTCCAATCGTTTTTCATATAAATAATCCGCTGTATTTCTTTCTCTTTTTAGATTAGGCTTCTGCTATTACTTCTTGATTTTTCCCCTGGCCTGGAGCTGCTCCCCGATAATCTTGTCCGCGATGCCCAGAAACTCTTCGGCAGTTCCGTGGGGAATGGAAGCTCCGGAGGCGACACTGTGCCCACCGCCATTTCCTCCGACTGCGCCAGCTGCTTCCCGCAGGGCAAAGGAAAGGTCAAGGCCCCGGGAGACGAGTTCACGGGTGCCCCTACCCGAGACTTTCAGGATACCTTCGGAATCGTTTACGCAGATGAAGGGGAGTTCGGGATGGAGGTAGCGGACCACCGTGCTTGCCAGAGTCCCGGTGGAAAGCGCATTCACGGTGTTGAGGTACCAGAGGTTTTCTCCTTTGCGGATTTTTTTGAGATCTTCCCTGATAGCAAGGGCAAGGTTTTGCTGGTGCTCCCTGGAAAGGACAAGGGCTTCTTCCAGGACTCCGGGGTCCTTCATGCAAAGTCCGACAGCGAGCCCGTAGACTTTCATTTTTCCGCAGGTGTTGAGGATTGAGATGAAGTCGTAGACGTTTGGCACAAGTTCCCGGTTCAGGATATAGATGTCCCCAATAACGGCTTCCACGGCTTCCGGGCTTGCCTGCCTTGCAAGTTTCAGGGCAACGGCATTGACCAGTTTCGAGACCCCTTCTTCAGAAAGCTCCTCGATCCGGCCGGAAAGCCCGAGCCCGCCAAGGAATTCCCGGACCTTTTCCGGGTCCCCTGTTATGTCCAGGAAAGGTTCGGTGCTATAAGTCAGCACTTCGGCAAGGTCTCCATCTCCCACTTTCAGCCCTTTCCGGATGGACACGACCCCTGCCTTCAGGGCCTCGTCCAGGATAAAAGCGTTTGCGGTCCGGAAAAGCTGCTTATCCCCGACTGCCCCGGCAATTGCCAGGCCTGCCAGGTCCGTGTTTTCGGGCCCCATTTCCCTTGCAACCAGGTAGCATGTACCGGAAGCCGAGATGTCCGTTGCCCCGTCGATCCCCACCGTATGCGCGTTTACAACAGCTTTTGCCGGGGACTCCCCTACGGGCTTGTGGTGGTCAAGCACAACAACATCAGCCACCACCTTCCCTACAAGGTCCGAATACCCGCTACCCATATCACAAAAGATAACAAGGTCCCCTGAAGAAGTACTCCCGTTAACCTCCTCAATCAAGGCTTTATCAAGCCGGGCAGCTATCGAAAGCTGGAAACGGATGCCAGCCCTGAGCAAAGCCTGGCCCATGATACCTGCCGAGGTCAGCCCGTCTGCGTCGTTATGCGAGATAAGGCGCACAAACTGGTATTTCAGGATCTTTTCAGCCGCATTTTTGGCAAGGTTTATCAGTTTTTCAACTTCGCTCAAAATCCATCACTCGTTAATTTAGTAGTAAAATCAGGAAACAAAATTAAATAATTTACCTGAAAAAGCCTCATGTCGGATGTCGCTCTAACATCGGACGTCATTTTATACCGCCTTGATATTATAAAACACAATACCTTTCTTAACAGGCAGACCTGCAGGATATTATAACCAGGATATACAGCAAGAACAGCAAAACACTGCAGCCAGAATATACAGCAATACATACAAAAAGATATTACAGCCCAAATCCGAAAAGAATCATAGCAATGCAGCCTTTTTCCGGATCGGAAAACCCTTCCGGGTCAAACAGAATCATTCAAGGGTCAAATTAATTAATGAGAAAATGTATACTGCATAATGCTGGCGGGGCGCCTCGCCTGCTTCGGACATCAGTAGTGTAGCGGTCATCACCGGGCGTTGCCAACGCTCGAACCCGGGTTCGAATCCCGGCTGGTGTATACCTAATTTTCCAGACTTTTTTCACTTTATTTTCCAGAATTTTTCACTTTATTTTTCAGAATTTTTTCACTTTATTTCCCGGAATTTTATTCAATTGCCCCCTCCAACTGCAAGTTTTAGAACTCACAAAGCTAAATAAGGAAAGCCGCCAATTTAATTTCAAAAACCATCATTTTCACAACTAACCGGGGAGTGTTTAGCATAAAGTATACTTTTCAGGATTCAACCGAGTTTCCCGTACAGAGGGACTTCATCCAGGACCTGCAGGATTTCCTGAGGGTTTCGGAAGAGGTCATCCCTCTTGAAAGGTCGGCAATCAGAACAAAAGAAGAGAACAGGGCAGGAACCGCAATTCTGGAGAAAAGAATCCGGGAGATAGATGAGTTCCAGATAGAAGTGGCAGCTTATCTTGAGAAACTCACTCAAGAAGTCGATTCGGAGGACATTCAGGAAATCAAGAACAAGATACTTGAAACCTGTGCCGCAACTGCTTCCGGGAAAAAGGACGAAAATCTGGAAGAACTTGATAAGGAGACAAGGATTGCCAGAAATGAAATCCAGCAGCTAGAAACGAAGATACTTTCGATCATGAGCCCTTTTTTCGAAGAAGGGATCTATGGGGCAAAGCACGCTTATTCTGCTGCCGTGGAGGAGAAAAAGCTGACCGGAACGCAGGTAAGTTCCATTGACAGCATGCAGTACGAATACGACCTGACTTTTGCAGAGGATATGATAAAGGTCGGGGACCTGCACGAACTCACCCTGCCGATCTGGGTAAAGGCAGGAATCCTGCATAAGGAAGACAAAATAAAAAAGCTCGATGTTTCCGACTTCCACATAATGTCGGTCGAATACGAGGGAAAAAGTCTCAACACCGTATTCGAAGATAAAGACGGCGAACACAAAATCACTATCTCGGCAGACGAGATGGCTTACCTGATCCTGCACGGGGACTATGAAATAAGCGGAGATGAAGAACTAGCAGCTTCTATAGACATGGATTCAATCTATAAACTAACAAAAAAGCTCAAAACGTTTTTTGACGAATCCGTAGAGTCCAGAAAACTCAGGAGGGTCCTGCTGGAAGGCAAAAACGTAATGGACGAAAACAGGGTCCTGGACTGCCTCATACTCATTGCCGGAATATACGGAAAACTGATCAGGGAATGTGTTGAAAGGGGCTACACCAAAGGCGAGATTAGCATCAAGATCGAAGAGCCCGGAGGGATCAGGACCGAAAAGTACCTTTCAAGTTCGGAACTCCTGAGTCGGCTCTCGGACATCGGAAGCGAAGGGCTGGAACTTGCAGGAATTATGGGGGTAACAAAGGTCTGAACCGGGAAGCTGAACTACCCCTCCCTGCCTCCTTCGGAGTCGAGGAAGGGGACTTCCCGCCTGCAAAGTTAAAACAGCTATCTGAACCGGCTAACAAAAACAGCTATCTGAAAAAAATGATGTTAAAAAGTTATCTTAAACACCAGTTCAGTTTCAGCTCTCAGCAGCAGTATCAGTTAATTCCCATTCAAAAGAGTTCGAAGCAGGAGGTATCTATTTCTCATTTCTCTTATTTTTCATTCTTCTTATTTTTCATTTCTCGGACTTCTCATTTATCGGATATCTCATTTATCGGATATCTCGTTTATCGGATATCTCATTTCTCTGATTTATCATTCATCTTCACACTCACTGAAACTTCCAAGCTCTTCATAACTCCTCGCCCCGTCCGGCAAAAAAGGAGCTACAAGAAGCACTGATAAGAGTAAAAAGAAGGTACCCAGTGTCCTGGACCCTGCCTCAAAGGTGGCGTAAAACATGAGAATAAAAACTACAACCCAGAAAATAAAGCTCAACTGAAAAGCAATTTTTACCTTGTGAACATAGTCCGTGCTCTCGCTCAAAATAGTCCCCCCTTAAATGCCCCATAATAATATAGTTCTCGTTAGAATAAGTAAATTATTATTTTAAAAATATAAATAAGTTGAAGAGGGGTGACAAAAAAGAGATTGAAAAGAGATCAAAAAGGGAAAAAATAGACGAAAACGAGATTGAAAAGAGAAAAAGAAACGAAAAAGAGAGATTGAAAAAGAGCCTGGAGTTCAGAACTCTATATATTTGAGGAACTTTTCTCCGTCCTTTACCCTGCTTACAAAATCCTCTTCATCGGCATAGGGCAGCCCGGCAGCGACAGCATCCGAAGTTTTCTTGCCGAGCCCCGGAAGTTCCCTGATAAGGGCAGGAGAAGCGGAATTAATCGACAGGGGGTAAGGAATTCCGGTAACGGAGCGCATCCCGTGTCCGGTAACGGTTACGTCAGTGAAGTTCCGGAAGGGCAGGGAAGCGGGGATTCCGACAAGCAGGGGATAAGAGCCAAGCTGTCTTCCAAAAGTGATTCCGTTTTCGTGCACCTCGCACATGACATCCTTCAGCACCGTGCCTTCGGGAACGACGCGGCGGAGCATGGGGAGGTCGATGTTTTTCCGGACCTGGTCCTTGTATTTCAAGAAGAGTTTCTTGTGCTTGCCGGCAGCGTCGTCTTTTCCGTACATGGGAGTATCAGGGAAGGCCATGACCTGCCGGATGTTGATCCTGCGGAGCAGCAGGCCGGAATCGAGCACCTGCTGGAGGAAGTCGTAGTTCAGCTGGAAAGTCTTTTTTGTCTCGCCGATGAGCCCGTGGACGAAGTTCAGGCCTGGCAGGAGTTCCGGAAGCCCGTTTGCCCCGCGGAAGGCGCCCAGGTCGTTTACGAGTTTGATGGCTTCGAAAACCTCTTCGGGGCTGGCTTTCAGGGAGTTTGCCCGGATAACCTTCGGGTCCGCACTTTCCATCCCGAAAGCAGCCACATCCCCGGGGGTGTGGTATTTGAGAATCGTTTTTATAATCTGCGTGGCTTCTTCAGGGTAAGTGGCGATGGTTATCGGGTTTGCGTTGTCCAGGTGGAGCACGGAAAGTTCCGGGGCGGCGTTCCTTATCCCCCTGTAGAGTCTCTCAAGCACTGCAGGATCGGGTTTCGGGACCGGGCCGCCTGCATCGGTGCCGTGGTATGAAAGGAGGTCGGGCTGCCGCCCAATCCTGAAATAACGGGCACCATGGGAATAGAGGGCCGATACTTCAAAGACCACGTCCTCCACCGGACGGTAGTCCGAAGCCCCGTAGAAAGGTTCGGTGCAAAACGAACAATGGATATTTCGGCCGCAGCCCCGGTAGGTTTCGAGTTCGCACATGCAGTAAGGGAAGTCGGGGTGCTGCCGGAGAAGAAAAGCTCCAAGCGGTGCCCAGCGCCCGATTTCTGTAGTTGTTCTGAAGCGGTGTTCCACGGTTTCCGGGGCTTTTAATTTACTTCCCGACTGCTTCCCCAGACGGATTCCATTACTGTCTTTACTGTCTTTAATGCCTTCACTGCCCTCAAAAAGGTCAAAGACAAAAGCCTCAATGTCCATTTCCGCAAGTATGGCACCTTCAAGGCTAATCCCGCTGCCCAGGCCTTTTGCAGCTTTCCCACCTTCCCCACTGAAACCAAGCCGGATCGGGCCGCCTATGACTTTTACCCCGGTTGCGCTCCGGAAGATGGTTTCGATTTCCCCGGGAGAGATGGGCGTGGCCCGAAGGTACTTTCCCGGAACAGTCATGCCTGCGATCACTATTACGAGCTCTGCTTTCCTTATCAGCTCCCCGGCCCCCGGCGGGTTTTCCCGCAGGCGGTCGATTGTCAGGTAGTGGATGTCAGTTTCGGAGAGCCCACGTTCCCGGAGAGCGCCTGCTATGTACCTGGAGTAGGGGGAAAGATAGGGAGGAACCCCGAGGCAGGCGGGTTCGTCAACATAGCCGTCGATGATAAGTGCTTTCATGGAAGTCCTCTTTTGAGTCCTCTGGAGTCCCCTTGAGTCCTCTTTTATGATGGCAGGAATTCAGTGGAATTCAGTGGAATTCAGGTGGATTAGACATAGGTGATAGATATATTTGTAAGTATATTATAGGTCGATTTTTGGAGCCAAGATTTAAGGCTGATATTGTAAGGTAGATTTTGAAACAATATAAAAAGGGATATTAAAAACTGAATGAGATATTAAAAACGTTATTAAAACAGTATTAAAACTGAATTGTGTTAAAACGAAGAAAACAAAACAAACAGAATTAGAAAAACAGATTAGAAGAAGTTAAAGTAATGGGGCCGGGACCGAGAATCGAACTCGGATCGTAGCCTCCACAGGGCTACAGGATGACCGCTACCCTACCCCGGCCACGCAGGATTGGGTACTCAGGCTTGAGCAACCTATAGAAGGAGTTTTTTTATATAAAGTTTTTGCCGGAAAGGACAGGAGAGACCCCTTAAGAAAGGGGACGTTCTGCTTCCCGGCGGCTTTAAGATGGAGAAATTTGCTTTTCCGGCCCGCTTTTAGAGTTATTTGAGGCGGTCAAGGGCAAGTTTTGCGGCTTTTTCCCCGGAAAGGAGCATGCCTCCGAAGACCGGACCCATCCGCGGGGCACGGGTTGCGGCACTTGCAGCCATGCCGGCTACGATCAGCCCGGGATAGATTTCCTGGGTGGCTTCAACAACAAGCTTTTCTCCGATCTCGGCCCACATGGGTTTTTCCCCGATCTGCCCGAATTCCCCGATTTTAGCGTCAGGGATTTTTTTCAGGATAGTGTTGCAGACCACGGCCTCGTGCCCGGTCCCGTCGACCACAAGCTTTGTGCGGATCATGAGGGGGTCGACATGCAGGCGGTTGGTGGTGACAGGGCTCCAGTTGATGACGATGCCTACTACCCGGTCGTTTTCCCGAATCATGACATCCTCGAAACTGACCAGGTTGAAAATCTCAGCCCCCGCAGAAGTGGCTCCGCTGATCAGCTTCCCGACGGATTCCACAGAGTTTGCAATGTAGTATCCTGATTCATATTCCTTATACCGGATCCCGAAGTCATCCAGGATACGGGTGGCTTCCTCCTGCACAACGATACGGGGAAACATCATGCCTCCGGCCCACATGCCGCCACCGAGGGAAAGTTTCTGCTCGTATAAGGCGACTTTTACCCCGGCTTCGGCCAGGTACTTTGCAGCCACCAGGTTTGCAGGGCCTCCTCCTACCAGGGCCACGTCGATGTCCGTGTATTCAAGGAAAGTTTTTGAGTACTCTTCAACAATTGCGCGTGTTATGATGACTTCGTCAAGTTCCATGTTAATCTCTCATCAGGAGTTATTGGGATTGGAAATTTGCAGGTAAACAAACCCGGGTCCTGCGAAAAAACAACCCCGTTTTGTAAACCTTTTTTCGTGATAATCGGAATTCACATTTCCATAACGGGCATTGGACTTAAACTTATTGGGATAAGAGACAAAGAGGGAAAGGCAGCAGGAATTCCCGGAAAAAAAGAGAGGGAATCTTTCCTTACAATGATAGGAAATGGCAGACCATACAGGCCAGATCAACAGTTTTATAGAAAATTTACGGAAAATTTACAGAAAGGTTACAGACATTTCACAGAAATATAGATAGACAATCTTGCAGACATCTTACGGACAATATATAGAGATATAGAGAGATAATTTTACGGACATTTTCAGGACATTTTATAGAAATGCATATAGACAATCCTGCAGACATTTTATGGACAATTTGCGGACATTTAACAGAAAATTTACGGACATCTTATATAGAGATTTTACAGAGATTATACGGACAATTTCCCCGGATTTATATGGGTTTTGTTGTCCAGACTTCTTCTAAAATGTTCCCGGAACTCCGTTAATGTCATATACGGAAAAGGCGATTACTCTCAACAGTTCCAAAAAGAAGTTAAATTTAATGAAAAAGCCGTACAGGGGATTCTTCAGCAAATCCCTGCATTTATAAGCTTTTTCGATCAATCGAATTCAAACTTATCATTAAACACTTTTTTAAGGTGATTAGATGGGAAAGACAATTGCAGAAAAAATAATAGGTGAACACGCAGGCAAGGAAGTTTCCGCCGGCGACATCGTGGTCGCTGCGGTGGACGTTGCCGCGGTTCAGGACGGGACCGGGCCCCTGGCTGTCCAGCAGCTCGAGAAAATGGGCCTTGTCCAGGCTAAAAACCCCGAAAGGACTGTCCTTTTCATTGACCACGCAGCCCCAAGCCCCCACAAAGACCTTTCCAACGCCCACAAGATCCTTAGGGGATTTGCAAAGAAGACCGGTGTGGACCTTTCCGAAGTCGGGACCGGCGTCTGCCACCAGCGCCTGGTTGAAGACTACGTGAATCCCGGGGACATCCTGATCGGGGCAGACTCCCACACCTGCACTTCCGGAGCCCTCGGCGCTTTTGCCACAGGCATGGGTTCAACCGATGTCGCTGTCGGAATCGCACTTGGAAAGACCTGGCTCCGCGTGCCTGAGACCATCAGGATCAACGTGACCGGGGAGTTTAAGGAAGGCGTCTTCGCAAAGGACCTCATCCTCTACCTGATCGGCAAGATCACCGCCGACGGCGCCACCTACAAAGCCCTTGAATTCAGCGGCGAGACCATCGAGAAGATGGCAATGTCCGACCGCTTCACCCTCTCCAACATGGCAGTCGAAGCCGGTGCCAAGACCGGCCTTATCGCATCTGATGCCACGACCAGAGCTTTCCTGGAATCCCGCGGACGAGGAGACAAGTTCAGGGAAATTACCCCTGACGAGGACGCAGTCTACGAAGAAGTGGTCGAGATCGATGCTTCCACCCTCGAGCCCATGGTCTCCGCCCCCCACACCGTGGACAACACCAGCACCGCAGCCGAACTTGCAGGTACAAAGGTCGACCAAGTCTTTATCGGGACCTGTACCAACGGCAGGATCGAGGACCTGGCAATCGCAGCCAAAATCCTGGAAGGAAAACAGCGCCACCCGGACACCCGCCTGATCGTGGTCCCTGCCTCAAAAGACGTCTACCTGGACGCAATCGCCGCCGGCTACATCGAAACCTTCATCAAAGCCGGAGCCGCGGTCATGGCTCCCGGATGCGGCCCCTGCGTGGGTGTGCACCAGGGCATCCTTGGCGACGGGGAAGTCTGCCTCTCTACCCAGAACAGGAACTTCCAGGGCAGGATGGGCAACACCGAGGGCTTAATCTACCTCTCATCCCCCGCAACAGCCGCAGCCTCGGCTATAAAAGGCGAAATCACAGACCCCAGGGAGGTGCTCTAAATGGCAGAAGAAATGCAAAACAACCTTAAAGGCAAAGCCTGGAAATTCGGAGACGACATCAGCACGGACCACATCGCCCCCGGCCGCCTCTTCCACCTCCGGACCAACATGCCCGAACTCGCCAAACACGTCCTCGAAGACGCCGACCCCGAGTTCCCGAACAAGGTCCAGAAAGGAGACTTCGTAGTCGGAGGACGCAACTTCGGCCTCGGCTCAAGCCGTGAACACGCCCCAACGATCATAAAAATCTCCGGCGTAGGCGCAGTCCTTGCCAAGTCCTTCGCAAGAATCTTCTTCCGAAACGCCATCAACGTCGGTCTCCCCGTCCTCATCTGCGACACCGACCAGATCGACCCCGAAGACGAACTGGAAATCGACCTTTCCACAGGCATAATCAAGGACATAACAAAAGGCATCGAGCTTACCTTCACCCCCCTCCCAGATGTCATGATTACGATCCTGAACGACGGCGGGCTTGCTGCACATATCAGCAAGTACGGAGACTTTAAGTTAGAGTAAAAAAACGGCTTTTACGGCCGTTACTTCTTTTTCTTTTTTTGAGGGGATTTTTGCTGGTGAGCGGAGGCTTTTGAGTTTCGCGGTGAGAGGGAATGGGATTGAGTAATGGAAGGCCAGATTTTTTGGATGGATTGAACTTAGGTTTGGGAGTGGGGGTTTCGGATTTTTTGGTTCTGTACCGAAGCAACCGTTTAGTAGGTAGGTTCCATGCCCAGCCACGCTCGACGAAGGAGAGCGGCCTGCCCTTGAATTTAATGAATAAAAAGAAGAGGGTGAAAAGGAAATTGTATTTTTGATTTCAATCCATTGCTCAAAATTTAGTGGTCGAAAAATGAAGAGTTAATACTCTTTTTCCAGCTTTTATTGATTTTCATGCAGCTTCTGAATCTCATTTGTCAAAGCGGGATAGTCTCACTACATTAGGGACAAAACGACGAGAGATACCATTCCTTTTATTCCGGAAAAGTTCGATAATGCAATTACTGATATCACCACCGGATATTTGACTACTTTTACAATGTCTGCCCTCCCATAGCTAAACAAATCGATAGAATTCGAACAAGAAGGGACAAAGACAAGGCACATTCGAATCAAAAAGAGAATCGGATCAGATTCATTTTACAACAATACTCAGACTGTTTTGGCTAATTGAACAAATAACTCAAAAATAAAAAAAGAGACATAGAAAGCTAAAATTTTTTATAGGCGTTAGTAATTAGTCATAGTGTGGGTTGAATACTTGAAAGTTGCAAGCACAAGCACAAGCACAAGCACAAGCACAAGTAAGACATAAACAAACTTATTCAACCCACACATAAACATTATAAAACCTATTCGGAGTAGAAATGTGGACAAAAAAATAACCCATGATCAATTGCTTTTATTGTGCTTAATTGATAAAAGTAATTCATCTAAGATGCTCCAAGGCATAATGATGTTTAGACAAGCTGTTTTTTTGTTATCGAATAAAAAACATTTTTCATACGATGACTTTGCAAAAGTGAACCATGGAGATATATTTTCGAAAAAGTTGCAAAATGATTTAGATATTTTAATAAAAGAAGGATTTGTTGAAAAAAAAGTAGAGTCTGGACCTTACACCAGAATGTACTCATTTATAGTCAGTGAAAAAAGCAACCCACACTTCAAAAACATCGATTGTGATTCAATAAATTTATTTTTAGAGGATATTAGGAAATACGTAGAAAATTCAAAAGTATTCGTCGAATCTAATTCTTTTGAATATTATGAGAAAGTGTCTGAAAAATTAAATTATGAAGTAAACCTACTAATGGACACTTATAGCAAAAGTTGCCTTAAATATGAGTGGAACCCCTCGTTTCTTTCGTCGAAAAACCGAGAGTCGAGTGGATTGTACTATATATCATGGTTTCCATTAGGCCCGGTACATTTTAAAAATATACAGAGAGACATTAAACGGCAAGCGCCTTGCACTTTTGAACAGAGAGTTTTAAATACAAAAAGCAATCTATGCGAGATAGGGCAAAATAAGGAATACTCAGTTTACTCTTCAAAAGTAACAAATTTTGTAGGATATAATAAATCGCAAATACTACAAACTGAGGAACTACATATAGAATATGTAATTAGTTCTGTACACGGTGACATTGGAACAGAACTACATAGAGACGGCACAATTATATTTGGAATATCCGAGAAAGTCATTAGTGAAGAGATACGAGAAGAATTCAAAAAAATATGCACGGACCACATTTTTTCAATAATGAGCGAAATTCAATTAGATATGATGATTTCTTCAAAGGGAAGTGGCATACAAAAATCTCTGAACCCTCTTGGGAATATGTTTTCAATTTTTGAAAATGATTCATTTGAAAATTTACCTGGAAACTCAAAGAGTTATAATGGATCTGAGTTGAAACATTTTCAATCTGTTTTGTGCATTAATCAAAACGCACCTGATTTAGTCAAAGGTCTCGTAGTATACAGGATGCTTTTAAGATCAATAGATGACTTTGTAAGTGACATTTTCAACGTCATATGGGTTATCTGGAGATATGACCTCGAAAAATTGAATACAGAACTTTTAGGGTATACAAGTGCCAATAGGTTAAAATCAATTCGTGAAAAGACAGCTAAAATTAACAAAGATTTCATAGATATGAATCTCATTATTGAATATTTATCAGATGTAATTGAAAAAAGAACCAAGGAAGTATACCTACTAGAAGAAAAGAATCTAAATACCACGGAGATAATTTCAACTTCTAGACTTTTAGAATGGAAAATAAGTGATCTCCGCAGAATTTTAATCTCATCTGTTGATTACCATAAAAAAATAAATGAATTAATAACTGCAAGATATGAAGAAATTATTTCTAAATACGAAGAAGATAAAAATAATTCATTAGCTGTTCTCAATTTCATACTCTTTGGTGTATTTGTCTATCCAATTATAGTAGATGTAATACCAAAATTAGGGGTTGCATCACACATCATTTTGACAGTCTTTGTTTGCATAATAGGATATGGAATATTCAAAACTTCTATGTACCTCTATTCTAAATACAGTTGATAATATATTAGTTTAACATTGTACTCAGAAATAAAATAATTACATCCTGGATTCCCGCCCATTCATAACGAGGTAGCCGGGTTCACCCTCAGATCAAGGTGTACAGCTGTTTTTGTTTTCCCAGCATCTCGCCTACTCAAAGCGATTTTCTAGGATGTTCGAAGCATTCAATGACATCGAGTTTGTCGCCACGCAAGTTCTCTACTCGTTATGTACATAACAACACAGAACGAGGATAATATTAACGCTCCGATACAATATAACATTTTAAATTTTTAAGTAATCAACGCTCTAATATACGATAACCTTTTCAAATTTCAAGGGATATACAATCAAGTATTGCTGGGCTCGTTATGAACCACCGGGAATCTAGGTTACATATATTCAGCCCCACGCCACGATAATAATGGTCTGCACTGTGGTAAAAACTGAATACAAGTCGAAATGTGCTAATTTTATTCAAGTAAAATGAATTTTATTTGCTCTTTTTTTCAAAATAATACATCTACTTGCAAAAGTAATTCCAGAATAAAATTGCAAAAACGGTATCACCATACTTACTCCACTAGTTAAAAAGATATGCAGGAAGTTATAAACACCCAATTAATTTAAAAAAGAATAAATAGCAATACAAATTATTTTTGTAAACAGTAGTAGGTATAGATGAATAGGCTTGATTGACAAAAAAGTCAAACAGAAATGAGTGTCGTTATTAGAATCATTGGAAAGGATACAACGTTAAAAAGGGGATAAATGATGTATGACGTTATAGTTGTAGGTAGCGGCCCCAGTGGATCAATGGCTGCAAAAACATGTGCAGACAATGGTTTAAAAGTGCTATTGCTAGAAAAAGAATCATTGCCGAGGTATAAAACATGTGGGGGGGCTGTTTCTAAAAAAGCCTTAGACCTAATCGGATCACTTGAAGGGTTGGAGCCTAAATATGATATATTTGGTGCAAGAATGTTTACCCCAAGTTTGGATAGCCTAGAACATAAATTTAAAGATCCGGTCACAATTTTAACATTTCGAGATCCATTAGATAATTTTTTAGTACAAAATGCAAAAGCAAGTGGAACTGAAATACATGAGAATGAAAAAGTAGAAAAAGTAGATATTAGAGAAGAATGTGTAGAAGTTAAAACAACAAAAGGCAGTTATTCAGCTAAGGTAATTATAGGAGCAGATGGAGCAACCAGTTTAGTTGCAAAAGAGGCAAAATTAAGAAAAAGATGGAAAAAAAGTGAATCTGCAATTTGCATCGAGGCTGAAATTGAATTAGAATATCATTATATTGAAAAATTAATTGAAGACGAAAAGTTAATTTATTTTTATTTCATCGAGGATTGGGGATATGGTTGGATATTTCCGAAAGGAAATGTTCTATCTGTAGGCATTGGAGGTATGAGAGAAAGAATTCAAAATCTATCAAATTCATTTAGCAATTTTCTCAATTTGATTTCAAACGATGTACAAATAGACTTAGAAGAACATATAGTTAAAAAAAGTGGCCATCTGATACCAGCCGGTGGATTTGATCGAGATATATTTACTGATCGTGTTCTTTTAGTAGGGGATGCCGCGGGTTTTGTGGATCCATTTTTAGGAGAGGGTATATATTATGCTCTAGCTAGTGGTATCAAAGCAGGCGAGGTAGCGGCACAATCAATAAAAAGAGAAGACCAATCAAAAGAATTTTTGTCACAATACAGGAAGAAATGCGATGAGATGTTTAACAGTGATCTAAAATTTGCATTGAAATTTGCAAAAACTGTATATAAGCACTTAGATTTCTTTTTTTATTTATTGAAGGTAGACCCATATTTATATGAAATGTATCTCCTGACTGGAAAAGGAGATTACTCTTATAAGGAATATACTCAGTTAGCATTAAAAAGAATGCCAACCACACTCTTAAAAATACTAAGAAATGCATGGTGACTAATATGTATGAGTTAACTGTAAAAGTCGATGCTGAGTCCACTGCACCACCTGATTTTATCTTATATATTATCACCGAACATACAAATTTAGTTTTAAATGCTGCGGGGAGAAAATTCACCTATGAAAAACAAGAGGATATTCATATTTTGAAGCGATTTGGAATAACATCCAAGATAAAAATACTGGAAGCAACTAAGGTGAGCAATAAGCACTATATGTTGAAATTATTTATAAGAGCAGATCTCCCGCTTATATCTGAATCTGGAGTTGGCACATATCATTTTATTGAAGATAAAGGGGAGACACTGTGCTACGGAGGCGGGTCCGAAACATACAAGGGTTTCAGCGGAATAATTATAAAATATCTTAAGGGCAAAATAGAAAAACATTATGTAGAGATGTGGAAAGATTGTGTTGGAGCGGCTGACAAACTATGGAATGACTACGACACTAGTACAAAACATTTACCAGAAAATATTATAGAGATGATTCAAAATAAAAATTCCTTTGATAATTTGCTAGGAGTTGAGACAAAATCAAATTTCGATAACCCAGAGACACTTGCTTTTATTAAGAAAAATGACGGCATAATTCAAGCAGGAGATTATGCAATATTGTTAAATACTGACCTAAAAAATGCTAAGGATATTTTGCAAAGATATGTCGAAAACGGCGATTGTAAATTTGAAGAAACAAATAACCTTTACATATTTCCAGACTTTCACATGGAAATTGAGAAAAGTCGAGACCCTAACATAGATCGCCTTGAGCAAAGACTCAACTGCTTGGAAGACTGGATAAAAATCAAATTAATTGCAAGTCAAAAAATAATCGACACTGATCCTGAAATGGCAGTAGTAAGAGCTGGGAAAACTGCTGAAGCAATTGTTAAAGACGTTTATATAAAAAACTTCGATAATGACGAAACAAATGTTTCCACAATGATTAAGAAATTGTCTGAAGAAAATATAATTCCAGAACATATTGCAAGCTGGATGCATACAATTCGTTCTTTGCGAAATATTGCAGTTCATGGAGATGGGATTGACAAAACACAAGCAATCGATGCATTAAATGCCTCCTTGAATGTTGCAGAATGGCACCTAGATCAAATAAAATCTGGAAAAAAATGAGTGCACATTTAATGTTACTTCTGAATCTTCGATTATGAGGCGATAAATGTGTATGAGTTATACGTTAAGACCGACGCTGAGACAGTCACGCCACCTGATTTTATGCTGTATTGCTTCACCAACCAAGTTTTGCCCTTAGGAGAGGTTTCTAAAACAAAGTTTTCTGTCGAGACTGATGATGAGGGAATATATCGCTTAAATTACTTTGGTCTAAAGTCAGAAATCACTATTACTGAAGTATCCAAATTAACTAAGAATCATTATCAATTAACAGTATACATTAGATTTAAACTTCCTTTTTTCTATGGTTCAGCTATTGGAGTATTAAATTTTTTGAAAGAAGGAAATAGGACACTATGTTATGGAGGGGGGAGCGAAAAATTCCCAGGAATTTCAGGAAAAATTGTAAAAAATTTTCATAATAAAATAAGTAATCACTTCATAGAAATATGGGTAAACCTGATAGAAGCGTACGAAATTTTATGGACCGATGCAGAGACTTCAAAAAAATATTTTTCAGAGGAAATAATTGAAAGAATTAATAACAAAGCATCATTTGATGATTTATTGGACTTGAAAATGGCCAGCCAACTGAAAGAGACTAGTTTGCTTGATTTCATAAAACAAAAAAATGGAGAAATACGAGCTGGCGACCTTTCGATATTTTTAGGTGGCAGTCTTAAGAGTACTAAAGAAAAACTAAATACATTTATTGAGAACGGTGACTGCGAATTTGATGAAGCAAATAACGTATCCTCTTCAAATTGAGTGGAAAGCTCTCGCTTTCAACTCAATAAGCTCTTTT
>JAENZL010000037.1:0-5009 GCA_016841265.1 Methanobacteriota archaeon
ATCTAGGGATTTTGCTTTCTGACATGGGGAGCATAGAAGAAGCAAAACAAAGGTACGAAAAAACTCTAGGGATATTTACAGAACCGATGCAGTACCTTACTATCGGAAAAAAATCGGAGGGAATAATCAGGCTTATCGGGCTGCATATGAAACATATGGAAGAAGAATCTCAGATTTTTGACCAGATGAACTGTCTGAGAGAGGCATTTCAGTTATGTAAAGAACATCAAGATTTTTTCATAAAATACGGGCTAATGCATGAAAGAAAACTGGTAACCGAGGTAGGGCTGAATGCTTATATTGATTTTTTGATGAAGAGTGTCAGATTTGAAAAGAATTCGGGAAAACGTGCGGGGGAATATGAGAAAGCTCTTCAGACGGTTGAAAAACTTGGAGTTGTGGGGGAGGATGGAATCGTTTCGAAGTTATGTGCTTCTGCCGCCTGCTACCTGAGAGGGAGGAAACTTGTAAACGAGGCGCTTGTTTCCGGGAAGCCAGAAGTGGAACTTGTGAGGCAGGCTGTGGAGGAGTTCAGGAACGCAAAGGAGACTTATGAGAAGGCAAATGTTTGTTATTGCGTTTACATAGGGTTGCTCAAAGTACTGGAGGATGTTGAGGAATTTGAGGAAATAGACGTTCCAAAAATGAAGGAGCTGGTTCATAAAATTGTTGAAACCCTGCCGGAAGACGTTAACCCTGAAATCAGAGCATCATTTGAGAGTATTCCGCGGATATTTGAAGAAAAAGGGAAATCGGGCCAGAAAGAGCTTTTAATGGAGCTTGATGAAATAATCAGTGCAATTGAACCCAAAGCTCTTGAAAAACTCTTCGGGTATTTACATCAGAAGATTAAGGATCGTTTTGAGGAGCCTTTCAGCACAAACTTAATTTACGAAAACTGGAAGCTGAAGGTCATATTTGACGACCCTGAGAAAGTGAAAGGGAAACTTACTATCAAAGTTGGAGATCGGTTTCTCTTTAAGGGGTTTCTCAGTAAAGAAGAAATTGAAAAACATGTGGTTGAAATCGATTACCTGAAGATTGGCTACTTCCCACAGGGTGAAGACGAAATATCGTTCACAACCCCGGGACAGAAAAAGCCGGTTATAAGGCCAATTGACTATTTTGAAAGCGTCGGAAGAGACAACAAAACCAGAATCTTCCAGTGTGACTGCTGCAATGGAGTTTGCGTTGAACAGGATTTGCAAATTGCGGCTGTCCAGTTGAAGTATCATGCTTATGGCGAAAACTCTGTTGTGAAACTCACAGTTGATGATGCCTATCATCGAAAAGTTATGGCAGTTCTGGATGCCGTGAAGGGGGAAGCGGATATTGTGGTTTTCCCGGAGTTTTCCATACCTTTTGATTACCTGGAAGAAATTCAGGAATGTGCGGATGAAAACGGGATTATTGTGGTTGCAGGCAGCCATTATGTGACAGAAGGGAAGCTTCCAGAGTATGGAAAACTGTTCTGCCGGGAATTTGAGGATGGAGATTTAAGGAAAAATATTTCTCCTGTTGTCATTCCTTCTTCAAGGATTGTGCATAATGAGAAATTGCTGGGAGCCAGGGAAGAAAGGGAACTCTATTTCAAGGAAGGCATGAAAGCCGGCAAGGTGAACCATATCTTCAGGCTTCGGGACAACCTTAATGTCGGAGTCGTGATCTGCTACGAATATCTGAATTCCGATCTGAGACAGCGCTTGATCCCAGCCTGCGATATAATACTTGTACCGCAGACAAACCCAAAGCCAGAAAGGTTCTATGAAACGGCAAAAGGAGACCTTAACAACCCTCTATGTGCCGGGAACAGGGCATTTATCATGGCGAATGGAGCCTTTACGCTGGAAGAGGATAGTAAAATACTCGGAGGTTCCACGGGGATTGTTTCAACCCTTGACAAACATACGTATGGGGAACAGGAAAAAGGAATAATAAGTCCGGTTGACAAAGTAATTGAGCAATTTGTCCTGATTGCTTCAATCAATAAAGACTTCAATGCTGCAAGGGATACCCAGGTTGGACAGGTCCCGATAAAGACACGACTTATCCACATATTCGAGGAAAATGAAATTATCAGCGGTTCAGAGGACGAGGGAAGAAGATTCATAGAACTGCTTGAAATGATTGAAAGTTGTGGGAATCGCTCTGAACTGAAAGAAATACTCACTGGTGAGGAAAACAAAGCAACCATAAAGGCATTCTCACCACTCATGCATAAACACATTCAGGATTTGAAGGAGAAGACCTTTGAGGAAATGAAGAAAAGGTGCTGCTCAATCCTGATCCCGGCTGAATAAATCGATTTCATCACACAGGACAATCGAATCAAAAACCAATTTTCACACCCACCTTTTTTTCATTTCAGCCGCAAATAACCCCACACCCTCTTTTTCACGAACTGATATTTTTCCAGCGGCAAAAGAGAAGAATTGAAATTCGCACGACCCACAACATCCAGCTCTTAACAAAGGAAGCTGATGAAAGGGGAAGAAAGGCAAAGAAAAACACAAGCTATAAAACATTACAAACCTATTTTTTAGCATGTCCGAGAGTCCCGAGAAGTTGAGAGAAGAAGCAGGAAATTATTTTCAGGAAACCCTGGACCTGATGCGAAGCGGAAAGCCTGAAGAAGCCCTCGAATCTCTTGAGAAAGCTGAAGAAGCCGCACAGCAGGCGAAAGCAGACGACATCCTCCTCCATGTCATGAACATAAGAGGGCAGTTGATGCTGTCCATCGGCGCTCTCGATGAAGCGGTGAGGATCTGCGGCAATGCCTCAAACCTTTTTGCAGAAATCTTAACACAAAATCCTGAAAACGATTTTGTCCTGCAATGCCTTCAGATGAACCTTAATAACGTAGGAATCGCCGGAAACCATTTTGAAAGTATGGGGCATTTCCCCCAGGCTAAAGATGCCTATGAAACAGGGTTGTCAATCTCTCAAAAAATGCTGGATTTACTTCCTCAAGATGATTTTTGTATAATTTACACAGCAAACACCCTCAACAATTTAGGGACCTTGCTTTCTGATATGGGCAGCCTCGAAGAGGCGAAGGAGAAATACGAAAAAGCTCTCGAAATTTATGAAGAGCTTCTGAAAACTGACCCTGAAAATGCAGGATACCAATCAGATGTCGCAATGACCCTCAACAATTTAGGGATCTTGCTTTCTGATACTGGGAACCTTGAAGAGGCGAAGGGCCGCTACGAAACTTCCCTCGAAATTTACGAAAAACTCCTCGAAACTGACCCTGAAAATGTAGGATACCAATCATACGTGGAAACCACACTCAACAATTTAGGAAACTTGCTTTCTGATATGGGCAGCACCGAAGAGGCAAAAGAGAAATACGAAAAAGCGCTTGATATCCTGAAAATCCTGAGTGAAAAAGAGCCTGAGGACGAAAAACTGAAAGAAGAAATCAGACTCACCCAAAAAAAGCTCGAAGCACTTTGAAAGTACTTTGAAATATGACCCGGTCATCACACAGAAAAACCGGGCTGGAAAAGATCAGCTAACCGGGCTGGAAAAGATCAGCTAACCAGCCTGAAACGCCAATACGTTCAAAACTACTACTTCTTTTATTTCATTTTCGTGCTCAGGCCGCTCTCCTGCGTCGAGCGTGAAAAGCCCAGCTGATACAGCTATTCCCCCAGCCCGGGCTAATAGCAATCAAACAGATTTAAAAAAGGATAGCCGGAAAGTTTCCGCAGAAACTCTCGCCACGGCTAACGCTGCTCCGGTTTTACGTGAAAAGGTCGAAAATGTTCCCCAGCATGCTGCTGTCGGCCTGGTAGAATTCGGTGTACTTGCAGCGTTTGCAGGATACGTGAGTGAATTTCTTGTTCTGGACGTCGAGGAGTTTGCTGATTGTGCCGCCGGTAGTGCGGATTTCGCCGGTTTCGTAGGAGGTGTTGCCGCATTTGGGGCAGATGTAGTTAATTTTTTTGCTCATTCTGGGTCTCCTTTTACGGGTTTGGGATGGATTATGAAATTGCTTATAAGGGTTTGTGAGATACACCTAGCTCTATCCTGGCTGTATTTTAAATTATTGGAAGTAAGCGGGATAAAATCCAAACGTATATAAAAAAATAAAATGGACGTTTATTTTATGTCGAGACAGAAAATTGACCGGGCGGAGAGATTACTTGAGAAGAGCATGGGACTGGTCAAGAAAGGCAGATTCAATGAGGCGCTGAAGACTTTTTCGGAAGCTGAAAAATTTGCGACCGAGTCGGGAAACCCGTACATCCTATACAACGTACTCTATGCCAGAGGGAGCTTCATGCAGGCCCTGAGGCTGCACAGGGACGCTCTCGGGCTTTACGAAAGGGCTTCTGAGGCTGCGGAAGGGATGATTGCCGCAGATCCGAAGAATATAGATGCGCAGACCTGCGTTGCTGCGGTCAACAATAACCTGGGGACGCTGAAGAAGGAGCTGAAGCAGCCAGAAGAGGCTGGAAAGCACTTTGAGCGGGCGCTGGAAATGCTCGAGAAACTGCTTGAGAAGGACAGCGGAAACAGCACCTACCTGACCCACCTCGGCATGGCCTCAAATAACCTGGGGAACCTGTACTCGGAGCTAGGAGAACCTGAAAAAAGCGAGAAGCAATTCAGGCGGGCACTGGAAACTTACGGGGAACTCCTTGCAAAAGAGCCGGAAAACAACCTTTACCAGTCTTACCTGGGAACCGCATACATGAACTTCGGAGTTATGCAGGGTAAAAACGGCTTTAAAGAAGAAGCTGAGCAAAACATGGTAAAAGCCCTGGAAATCCGCGGCAAACTCCTTGCCAGCGACCAGGAAAACAAGGAATACAAAGCGGACTACGACACAACCCTGGAAAAGCTAAGGGAACTCAGGGAAAAAGGGAAACTGGAAGATAAAGCAGAAGAAAAGATAGTCGAAGAGAAAACGGAAGAGTAAAACGGAAGAGAAAACTGAAGAGTAAAACGAAGGGTAAAACGAAGGGTAAAACGAAGGGTAAAACGAAGGGTAAAACGAA
>JAENZL010000037.1:5019-12461 GCA_016841265.1 Methanobacteriota archaeon
AAACGAAGGGTAAAACGAAGGGTAAAACGAAGGGTAAAACGAAGGGTAAAACGAAGGGTAAAACGAAAGGTAAACTGAAGGGTAAACTGAAGAGTAAACTGGAGAGTAAACTGAAGGGTAAAACGAAAGGTAAACCGAAGAGTAAACTGAAGGGTAAAACGAAAGGTAAAACGGAAGAGTAAACCGCATAGATAAAACGGTTTATTGCTTCCAATATCTTCAGGACCTCAGAATATCCAGTAAAATCAGGATCTCAGAATATCCACCATAACCAGAATCATCAGAATATCCACCATAACCAGAATTATCAGAATCTCCACCGTAACCAAAATATTCAGTATTGTTGGAATCAGCCGGTCTTTTCCGGCATTTCTTTCGCAGGAAAGAAATATTAACAAAGAGAATGATTATCCAACAGGAGTCATGAAAGCCACAGCCATAATTACAATTGCTCTGATCATCTCAGCGTCCCTCATGGCGTTCAAGGTATCTCCAGGGATTGATATGGAGGAGTTCAGGGAAGGAAAGTACATCCACCTTGACCAGGTTACTATCGAATTTGATAAGACCGATGCCGAGGTAATTATTGAATATCATCTGACCCCCTTTGCTCAGGCTTACATGTTTTTATTCGGGAGCAGTCATCTGGAACCGAAAATAAAGGAAATCTTTTCTGACTTCAATGAGGTCACAATCCAGGAAATCGGGAGGACCCATGCAAAAGTCTTTGTAAAAGACATTTCCAGGCAAAGCAACGATTACTACCTCCATGACACCCGGCAACTGGGGATGGAGCCCGACATACTCACTCTTGTGTTCCCGGACGGGTCCCGGCGAAATGCCGAAAACGCAAGAGAAACCCCGAACACATTTTATGGCTGAGACCGGCCCGGGCATATCCTGCGTATCAGGCCATGTCCAGCATATCAGGCCACATCCTGCTACCAGATCATGTCTAGCTTTTTCCGGAATTTTCCCTTTTATTTCAAAAGATTGCACATAAAGGACATTTATCATTCTTTTTAGGAACATATATTTAACAGGAAATGCCCAATTTTTCCTTTGATAGCAATGGGAAGATTCACGTTAAAATGTCTGAAATGCGGGACCGAATACGGAGAGCAGTACAGGCTTAGCTGCAAAAACGATAACTCTCTTTTACGGGCGGATTACTATGAAAAGAAGCTGGAACTGAGGGAACAGCCGGGAATAGGGAGGTTCCACTCCTGGCTTCCGGTCCGGGAGGAACTTACGACCGAAGCCGGACCCATCACCTATAAAAGCGAGGCCCTTGCCAGGGAACTGGGGATCTCGAACCTCTATATCGGCTTTAGCGGGTACTGGCCGGAGAAGGAGGCTTTTATCAAGACCTGCAGTTTCAAGGAGCTTGAAGCCCACCCTACCATGCAGTTCCTGAAAGAAACGGGCGGAAAAGCCATTGTCCTGGCTTCTGCCGGAAATACGGGGAGGGCTTTTGCCCACGTCTCAGCCCTGACAGGGACGGACGTCTATATCGTTGTCCCGGAGTCCGGGATCCCGAAACTCTGGCTGCCTGAGGAGCCTACCGATTCCGTTCACCTGATCCGGATGGCACCCGGAAACGACTACACCGACGCCATCAACCTGGCGGGCAGGCTTGCAAAACTTCCGGGCATGGTCTCTGAAGGAGGAGCCAGGAACGTCGCCCGCAGGGACGGCATGGGCACGGTAATGGTAGACGCCGCCGTGACCATAGGGAAAATGCCGGACCACTATTTCCAGGCAGTTGGAAGCGGCACTGGAGGAATTTCGGTATGGGAAGCTGCCCTGCGCCTGCAGGCTGACGGGCGTTTCGGGCTCAAACTGCCCAACCTCCAGCTCTCCCAGAACCTGCCCTTTGCGCCGATGTACCGGGCCTGGGAAGCCGGGAGAAGGGAAATAGTCCCTGAACTCGACATGCCGGACGCAAAGCAGCAGATCGCAGAGACCTATGCCTCGGTCCTGACCAACCGCGCCCCACCTTATGCGGTCAACGGAGGGCTCTACGACGCGCTCACCGACACGGCCGGGACCATGTACGGGATCACCAGAGAAGAAGCCATGGAGGCAAAGAAGCTCTTCGAAACCCTGGAAGGAATCGACATCCTACCTCCCTCCGCAGTCGGGGCTGCCTCTCTCCTGAAAGCCGTAGACGCCGGAAAAGTCGCAAAAGACGAAGTGATCCTCCTGAACATCGCAGGCGGCGGGTTTGAAAGGCTCAAGGAAGACCTTACCCCGATTCCAATAGCTCCTGTAGCTACAGCCAAAAACCCGGATGTGCCTCTTGAAGACCTGATCAGCTGAAAAAAGAATCAATCAGCTGAAAAAGGAACAAGAGAACTAAAAGGATAAAGAGAACTAAAAACGAAAAAGGAAAAGCAGAGCAGGAGCCATATTTATGGAAATGCAGACACCGGAAGAAGAAGTTATATCCATAATGAAAAAAGAGGGCATCGACCTTACAGCAACCTTACCCTGTGACAGGATCAAGAACTTGCTGCCCCTGGTATCGGAAAATTTCCGGGAAATCAAGCTAACCAGGGAAGAAAATGGAATCGGGATCTGCGCCGGGGCGTATATGGCAGGGGGAAAGCCCATGATGCTGATCCAGAGCACGGGGCTCGGGAACATGATCAATGCCCTGGAATCCCTGAACATCGTCTGCGGAATCCCCCTCCCGATCCTTAGCAGCTGGAGAGGAGTCTACAAGGAAGGCATCGAAGCCCAGGTCCCGCTGGGGACCCACCTCCCCGGGATTCTCGAAGGGGCAGGGATCGCATATACAATTATAGACAGCCCGGATAAAATCGGGCTCCTTGAAGATGTTATCCAGGACGCATACGAAAACCTCCGCCCCCACATTGCCCTGGTTTCCCCAAAGACCTGGGAAGGGTCAACCTGCTGTGCCTGGGAAGCCCTGGAAACCCCGGAAGTACCGAAAAAAGAAAAGGTCTGCAAATTCCGCCTGACCCAGAAAGTCCTCGAACCCCTCATGGTCCGGAACGACGCGATCTCAGCCGTGGCAGCCGAACTGGACGGGGAAGCCATGGTAACGAACATCGGCGTCCCCTGCAAGGAACTCTACGCTGCCGGGGACCGGGCCCTCAACTTTTACATGTTTGGGTCCATGGGACTCGTCTCCTCCATCGGGCTCGGCCTTGCCCTGTGCACGGACCGGCAGGTGGCGGTATTCGACGGGGACGGAAGTATCCTCATGAACCCCAACGCCCTCCTGGAAATAGGCAGGGAAGCCCCGGCAAACCTGACCATCATCGCCCTTGACAACGGGGCTTACGGCTCCACAGGTTCCCAGGAGACCTGTACTCTGCGCTACATCGATCTGGAAATCCTGGCAAACGCCTGCGGTATCCCGAACACTCATAAGGTCAACACGGAAGAGGAGCTAGCATACCTCTACAAAGATTCCCTGAGTGCCAGGCAGACCTCCTTCCTTCATGTGATCCTTAAGCCAGGAAACACAAAAGCCCCGAATATCCCCTTCAGCCCCGCAGAGATCACCGAACGTTTCATAAAAGCCCTGAGAGACAAAAGCTGAAAAATCAGGCTGAGAAAAGCCAGACTGAAAAATCAGGCTGAAATAATATAAGCTGAAAAATCAGGAAAACAACAAAAATATAAAAAACGGAAAAAATATAAAAACAAGGAAAATGAGTTCCCTCTGAGATCAGGGGAACCTTATTTTTTCCACCGGCGCCGTTATCCTGAACTTTCCTGAAAGGACCTCTTTTTTGAGTTCTTCTGCAGCTTTCACGGCCCTTGCACGGTCGGACTGGCGCAGAGTCACCTTGATTTCGCGCATGCAGCCCCCTGTTGTGCAGCTGACAGAGCCAAGCTTTGCCACGAAGGCTCCCTCTTTGCACCTGGAGACGCAGAGCCCGCAGTTAAAGCAGAGGTAGCGGTTATGGACAGTCCTGTCCTCTTTCCGGGTAATTGCGCCCATGGGGCAGGCTTCTTCCACAGGACAGGGCTCACAGCCCAGACACTTCTCCGGCTCATAGCGGACCGTGAAGTCCGTATCGTCCCAGACGTCCCCGTAAGTGATCCCGCAAAGCGGCAGCCTGCCGGCAACGTCGACCAGCTGGAGAGGGATTTCCCGGTCTCGCTTGAGGATGTTTTCCAGCATGCCCGGGTGCAGCACGGGGATCGGGACAGCCCAGGTGTTGATTATTTCGGGCCCTCCTGAAGTTACAAAACCTCCCATATACCCGGGTTTCATGCCGTGCAGGTCAGCGAAACCGGCAAGGTTAGGGTTTTCCGGAGAACTCCGGGTGCCCGAGCCTGTCACAAAACCTTCCGCACCGTTGAGAAGGACTCTTGTCCCAATGCCTATGGTTTCAAGCCCGGGGTCATTTTCAATCGGGTTTAACTCCCCACAGCCGCAGAAAGTCAGTTCCTTGAATTCGCCTTCAAAAGGAAGGGCGTGGAAAATAGTATTTAAAGAATCTTTTCCAGGATTTACGAAGGCTTTGTAGTTCTTGAAAGCATTCCTTGTGGCATAGAGCCTTGCAAAAGGCATTTCGGCAAGCGAGGTTTCGGCTGTGAAAGATTCCCCCCCACTGGTCGTAACCTCAACAATTATATGTTTTCCTTCAACCAGTTCCCTGAAGAGGTGTCCTCCTCCATAGCGTGGGTCAGTCTTGCTGTGCGCCGTCCCGAGCACGACAAGGTCCAGGATCCCAAGCCTTTCGTTGGGGCAGGGCCCGGGAACTGCCGGAATCCCGTTTAAGAGGACCTCCGAAGCCCTGACAAAAGAATCAGGTTCCGAAACCTTGAAAGAAAGGACCGCATAAGTCCCGCTCATGATCCCACGGGTGGCAGTGGTGACCACGTCCACATCTTCAAAACGGACCTCTTCCCCTGCCCGGACTTTTTCGCTGATTTCCGCCGCTGTAAGGACTACAGCGTTCCCTGAATCAATTTTTGCCTGAATTTCCGGAAAGGTCCGGCTTTTCCCTGAGAATTCGGATGCATCGCTCATGTTACCCTCAGCCGGAATATTGTTTTAATCCTATTTTAGAGGCAGGGTCGGCGAGTACCCCCAGGAATCCCCGACTTACAATATCCGAATTACATATCCGAATTACATATCCGAATTACAATATCCGAATTACAATATCCGAATTACAATATCCGAATTACATACCCTAATATACCATTCGAATTACACCACCTGACTTATGCCACATTAAACTGAAAATCGGCTCAAAATCCGGGCAAGACCCCGGAAGTTTCAAGAATTCTAAAGGGAATAAATAAAAATTTTGAACTGCATGTACCCGGTTCGGGGCCTAAGACGCAGATTTCCAACAAAGTGTAAAAAAATATTAACTAAAACACTCAAATTTTTAAGAAAGATGCGTAGATATTCGGGTGGAATAAACCCCACTCACCCAAAACTTATATAAATGATAATGCATTCTATGGTGTTGTACTACGGTGCAACACAGAAGTAAAACACAAAAGGGCTCGTGGTCTAGCCGGTTATGACGTCGCCTTGACATGGCGGAGGTCCTGAGTTCGAATCTCAGCGGGCCCACATTAAAACCTTTCCGGAGTTTTTTTCGGAAAGATAAAAACAAATTAAATCATTAAATCACTGCCTTATCGTTTTTATCAAAACTGATTTCCAGGTAGTGAACTATCTCACATGCCCAGGTAGCTCAGTGGGAGAGCGCTGCCCTGAAGAGGCAGTTGTCCCCGGTTCGAATCCGGGTCTGGGCACCATAGAACATCAGTAGTGTAGCGGTTATCACCGGGCGTTGCCAACGCTCGAACCCGGGTTCGAATCCCGGCTGGTGTATTAAAACATTCATATACTAAATATAAAGTAAATATAAGGCAAATATAAAGTAAATTAAAGATGCTAAATAAAGAGATACTAAATATTCAAATACCACATAACTTTTTTCAGTTACGGTTTTAAGGAAAGGAATAAAACACACAAGAGGGCTCGTGGTCTAGCCGGTTATGACGTCGCCTTGACATGGCGGAGGTCCTGAGTTCGAATCTCAGCGGGCCCACATTAAAACCTTTCCGGAGTTTTTTTCGGAAAGATAAAAACAAATTAAATCATTAAATCACTGCCTTATCGTTTTTATCAAAACTGATTTCCAGGTAGTGAACTATCTCACATGCCCAGGTAGCTCAGTGGGAGAGCGCTGCCCTGAAGAGGCAGTTGTCCCCGGTTCGAATCCGGGTCTGGGCACCATAGAACATCAGTAGTGTAGCGGTCATCACCGGGCGTTGCCAACGCTCGAACCCGGGTTCGAATCCCGGCTGGTGTATTTCCGTATAAATATCTTTTTTCACTCAAATAGTTCAATGTAATATAGTTTTCCATTCAAATCCTACGATGACACCATTTTCTTTTCAATACAAAATTAATTTAAGGTTTTTCCACACAACATATCTTTAGATCTCGTTGTGAGCAAAATGAATATTTTTTAGCCCCGGGCTCAAACGATATCAGGCTCAATGTTAACTTGACAAACCGTAAAAAAGTGACACAGATGCCCAGATCAACATTGAAAAGGGTTTCTGTCAACCTGAGAATGGTCAACCAAAACATTAATTAAAACAAAAAATCATTATAAATATTGGATATAAATCTCGAAAAGACAAGAGAGTCTGCTTGGAGATCTATACCCACCGATTAGCAAACCTGAAAAATCGTAAAGGAGACCTTAAAATGTCAGCAAAGTTCCAGAAGAGAAATGCAGAGCGCAAAGGTGACAAGAAACAGGATGAACTGGAGCAGAAGTTAATCAAGGAAGTCGTTCACGAAATTCAGGTAAGCGGTGGTGGACCTATAGAGTGAGCAAAAAAGTACACATAACCATTCAAGCCGGAGAAATTTCCGAGCAGACCGTAGAAGTAGCAGATGATGCTAGCTACGAAGACCTGCTTAATACATTAGACATTAATCAGGAAACAGTTCTTGTATTAAATGAAGGGAATGCTGTCCCCCTGGATGGGGTCGTCATTTCCGACAAGCTTACAATCCTGAGAGTCGTAACAGGGGGTTGACCTGTCCGGAAGGAAAACCCCCTTCCTATATTATATTTTCTTTTTTCGTGAATCCGGAATTTTATCCATTTTCGGAACTCAATGTTTTGAAATTTAGAACGTTTTTACCCAAAAAACGACGAATTCTCAAAGTGCCGAATTCCCAGGTCCCAACTTCTCCAAATGCCGGACCCTCAAAGGTCTGAACCATTTAAGAGCTGAACCATTTAAGAGCTGAACCATCTAAGCGCTGAACTATCTAAATTCCGGAATTTGAGAAACCCCGAATCCTCAAAGATCAGGAATTCAGAAAATTTAGATTTTTTGGAATTTTTTGCAGATCCATTGGTGCATTTAGTTCATTGGTGCATTTAGTTCATTGGTGCATTTAGTTCATT
>JAENZL010000037.1:12561-41469 GCA_016841265.1 Methanobacteriota archaeon
CATTGGTGCATTTAGTTCATTGGTGCATTTAGTTCATTGGTGCATTTAGTTCATTATACCTGATGTACCAGGAAAGAAGATACATCTCAAAATGACCAGTCATTAAAAATAACCATTCACTTGAAAACAGAATATCGTTAAGAGGTGAAATTAACTCAAGGGGACCATCAGATGTTCAGATTACAAATCTAAGAGAAAACGGGATTTGGCAACAGAAACTCAGGAATAAGAGAACGGATAAAACTAATAGAGTTGGTTGTGTAAGCAGAGAAGAAAATAAGAAGAAACAAGAAAAACGGAAAACCCAGAGAAAAACAGAACAATAATACACAAGTCAGGAAAGGATAGAAGGGAAAAGTACGTGTATGGATTTTACTTCCATAATGGGCAAATTCCTGAGGGCAATTCCCCGAGGGACTTGCAGCCATTATGGGAGAGAAGCCTTATTTTGAACCAGTGCCTCAAAGACCCTCATTTTGGAAGGATCACGGGCACCTTTTTGCTCATAACTTTCAGTTTCTTGATTGCGGAAATGGTGGCCTGGGACTCTTTGTAGATTTTGTCCTCATAGTAGCTGATAATCTCATCAACCGGAGCCGCAAGAGAGTAGATCTTGATAGGGCGCCCCTTGCCTGGCTTCTTTTCCGAACGCACGTTGACCCAGGACTGGTTTCTCATCAACCGCATTGCAAGGCTGACTTCCGGCTGTCTCAGTCCGGTACTGATTTCGATTTCACGGGATGAAGCCTCGTCCACATTCATAAGATATGCCATCGTTGTGGCAACGTTTCTTGACATCCCGAGGTTCCGTAACGTTTCAATAAATATGTGGTCATTTTCGTCCAGTACTTTCACTTCGAAATCTTTCATGATAACCCCTTCATACTCTGTAGTTCGACAACCTGGTGTTAGCTAAAGAATATCCTGATAATTATTATTAGACCATTAAATAACGGATTCCTGATCAGCCGTTAAAAGCCAACAACACTTACCAAATTATAATACTGTAGATATTAATTCAGTAACTAACTCTGTTTTGCCATTTTAAAGCAATCAAAAATCGTTTTTGCAATCTAGCGGATTGTTCCCCGTTTTTAGTCCAACTAGCCGGTTATCAAAACAATTAAATTATATTTTATACAACCAGCCTTAAAGCCCCGTTTTATAGATTCATTGGACGAAACGTATAGGCTTAACAATTAAACCTGTATACGTATATAATTAGAAGGTTATTCATCTCCAACAACTAATAATGAACTCATACTATTTAAAGTTGTATATATTAAAAGGGAATTTAAAAACTTATTTCCGCCCACAACACATTTTATTATTAAAAAAAATGCCTGGAATTGTTATGCATTATCATGCTCAAGTTTGAATAAAAACAGGGGGAAGTGCTTAATAAAAAAATATTAAGAGTTTGTGGAAAAAAATATTAACGAAGTTTCCAGAAATATATAGAATATTTATATTTGCCCCCATATGGGTAAAAGATTAAGAATACTTTGTTTTTTATCGAGAAAAATATTCACTCTTTATTTCAGGTATCCACATCTCCCTGAAATATCCGCCTTGACCTGCTAAACACTATTCTGAAAAGAGATCGGTCTTCAGAAAATAAATGATATATTTAGACAAAAGACTAATTCTCAAACGGATCTGAACTGCAACGATCAGCTCAAAGGGTGAACCAAAAGAGCCAAAAAAAGGAATGGAAAAAAACCTGGAAATCCGAAAAAAAGAGCCCAAAAAATTGAGAAGTAAAAGCAATCTGTTTTCCAAAAAAGGTCGATTTGCCCTTACTTTAGCGATTTCCAATTTACCGATTTCCAATTTACCGATTTCTAATTTACTGATTTCCAATTTACTGATTTCCAATTTACGGATTTCCAATTTACGGATTTCCAATTTACGGATTTGTTCATTCCTCACTGAAATATTTCCTGGCCAAAAGACTTGCACTCGAGGTAATGAGTACCAGGAGGAAAAGGGCGATTACCATTCCTTCGGAGGTAAAATCCTGCCAGGAATGCACCGATGTCCAGAGTCCGCTTCTCGTTACAAAGGTTGAGAAGATGACCAGGATAAAGGAAAGCACTGCGAGCAGAGGGAGTAAAAAGCCATATTCCCCGTGACGGAACCTCAGGTTTGCATGCAGGTAGGCGGTTGCAGTCAGCCAGGGTATCAAAGAGGAAGTTTCCACTGGATCCCAGCTCCAGTACCAGGCACCCCAGCCAAGCACCTCGTATGCCCAGAAGCCCCCGAAACCTATCCCGAGGGTCAGGAAAAGCCAGGCAGCCCTCATCCAGGTGGAAGCAAGCTCCGGCCACCTATTGTCACCCAGGATGAGCCCTGCAAATGCAGCCGAAAAAGGCAGGGTAAAAGCGGCATATCCCAGGAAAAGGACAGGGGGATGAATAGCCATCCAGGGGTTCCGGAGCAGAGGGTTCATGCCCTGCCCGTAGGAGACAAGGAAAGGTTCAGCAAAAGGGTTCCAGTTAGCAATTTCCGGCATCCCGGTAGCGGAAAATTGGTACATCGAAAACGGGTTTTTCAGCATGAGGAGGACCAGGAAGACCGAGGCTACAAAAAGCGCTGTGGATCTTGTGAGAGTGAGAAGTTTCGTATCCCATAGAGCTTTTCCACTTTTGGAGTAACGGGTAGCCGCCAGCATTATGAAAATGAAACCTGTCCAGAGCAGGAACGAACCTTCCTGCCCTGCCCAGAGTGCCGAGAACCTGTAGTACCAGACAAGGTCCGAACTGGAGTGCTGGAAAACATAGCTGTATTCCGTTTTTACGTTAAGCAGGTAAGAGATTAGTAGCAGGAGGGAGGCAACAATTCCCGCTCCGCCTGCCAGCTCAAGCCTTTCGGAAAGCATTTTGAACTTCCCGTCCCCCCTCAGGTAATACAGGAGAGAAGTCAGGAAAGCCAGTAGTCCGCAAGCACTCGCAACCCAGATAAGAATCATTCCGAAATTCATAAAAAATCACCATCAAATGCCTGCGTTTATTTCCGCTTCATTTCAGATTTTGTTTTCTTCTGATTTTTTGTCATTTTTACCCGGGCCTCGTTTCCGGATGCTCTATTTCCGGACACGCAATTTCCGGACACGCTATTTCCGGACACGCTATTTCCGGAAGACAGGGAACCCGAAACAAAAACCAGCACAATTCCAAGGACCATTATGTAAAACCCGCCCCATAGGAAGGTCATGAAAGGCACTTTCCGGACATAGAGGTCCACGGTTTGAGTTTTTGAATCCACGGATTTAGGAGCGATGAAGAGTTCCTCAAGAAGCCCCCTGTGGATATAAGTTTCAGTATAAGATTGACCCCATTTGAAGTCGTTTATGTATTTGACCTGCCCATGCTCAAAGAACCTGCCCCATTCGTACACATCAAAATCTATCGTGTTCACGTAAGCAGAGCCTGAGTACCCGCCATAAGGTTCCCCTTCCATGCCGGAAGAGAAGTCCGTAATACGGATGCTGTAACCCATTGACTCGAAAGTGCCCACTTCGTCCAGGGAGATTATCGCAGAATCTTCCAGGTTCAGGTTTGTGCTGAACACGATCCCGACCAGAAGCAAAACCGCTCCGAGATGGATGATGTGGGACCCGGTTCTCCGGAGTTTTTCCGAAAAACTGCTGCCCTGGGAAGAAAGCAACTTATACACCACCGCAAAAAGAGCAGCTGCAAGGATCGGAAAAGCAACGTTAATCGGCATACTGGAGAAGGGAGAGAGCACAGCCGAAACTATCGACCCCAGCAATCCGAACCCTGCAACTGCCAGCCCCTCTTTCCGGCCCGCACTTCCGAGCATGAGACAGAAAGCCAGCACCAGCACAAGGGCAAGGGTAGGCAGAGCTGTCCGAGCATTAAAATAAGCAGCTTCCAGCAGAATTCCTTCTCCTGAAGTAACCTTCACGAGAAAAGGGGTCAAAAGCCCCATCGTGACTATGGCTGCAAGCAGCACCAGAACCGAGATGCCCGCAAACATGGTGCTGCGAACTGTGAGAATTTCATCGATTTTTTTCATGGAAAAGCCTAAAAAAGCGGATTAAAATAACAATTCAATAAAATAAGACTATTAAACGGATAATACTTACTCAAACCAATTATTTAAACGTACCTGAAAAAGTTATAAGGATTTTCCATATTGGGAAAGCCTGTACATTGAAAGGTTTTTCCCGCCTACTTCCTGATACACACAAAAAAATAAAAAGGATAAAGGTATGGAAGGAAGGGAAACTCCCCTCCTCCGAAAGGGAAATGGAAGGGAATTAAGAATAGCTTATAGTATAATATATGGCATTTAACATCAGGAACATTAGTATTCGAAAAACTAGCACCCGGAAAACTAACACTTAGAATAAACAGCGAGTTGATACTTACGATCGAGCTGATAATCACAGCATTCTGGCTAATGATACCCGCCTACCTTCCCAACCCCTTCGCAGCCGTTTTCGGGGGTGGAAAACCTATTGACGGTGGCAGGACATATAAGGATGGGAAAAGGATTTTAGGGGACGGGAAGACCTGGAGAGGACTCTTTTCAGGCATATTCTGTGGCTTTCTTGCAGGATGCATTGAGATCTGGCTGAGTTCGAGAGGTTTTGAGATTATGGGAATTGAAATGCCCACCTTTGGCCTTGACTACGCAAGCGCACTTACAGTCGTCCTTGCCCTTGCTTCCGGTGCCCTTTTCGGAGACATGTTCAAGAGCTTTTTCAAGCGCAAGATGGGCATGAAAAGGGGCGCGTCCCTGCCTCTTGTGGACCAGTTGGATTTTGTCGTCGGGGCCTGGGTTTTCACATACCTGGCTGATCCCGAATGGTTCGTAAGCAATTTTACCCTGGGTATAATAATAACAGTCCTTGTAATGACTCCTCTGCTCCACCTTACGACAAACATTATTGGATACATGATTGGAGTAAAAAAAGAACCCTGGTGAAATCCGGGAAAACACCGGGTAAAACCGGAAAAAATGCCTGGAAAGTCAGGAAAATACCTGAAAAGCCCGGAAAAAACATTCACTGAAAAAAAGAATAACCCATTGCCGAAATAAAACATATTGAGATACGACTGCAAATACCGGTGAGACAATGAGTGAATCAAAAGCAGAAACAGGAACTGAACTTAAAGTGCAAAAAGGGGAGCTTATCGAAGCCCTCAACGCCTGCGGAGCTGTCCGCTACGGAGATTTTACGCTTGCCTCGGGAAAGAAGAGCAAGTATTATATAGACATCAAAAAGGCAAGTACAGACCCAAAAACCCTGAAGCTCATCGCAGAGCAGGCAGCCGTCCTGATAAAGGATATGGAAATCGACAGCGTTGCAGGGGTGGAACTCGGAGGCGTTCCCCTGGCAACCGCGGTTTCCCTTGAAACAGAACTTCCCCTTCTTCTCGTAAGGAAAACGACAAAGGACTACGGGACAAAGGGCAGGTTTGTAGGAGAGCTTAAAGCCGGAGACAGGCTCGTCCTGCTTGAGGACGTGACAACCAGCGGAGGCTCGGTTAAGGATGCCATAAAGGTGGTCCTGGAAGCAAAAGCCCTTGTAAAATATGTGATCACGGTCGTGGACAGGGAAGATGGAGCAAAAGAAAACCTCGCAGAACTTGGCGTGGAACTCATCCCCCTGGTAACTGCAAGCGACCTGCTCTGAACGTCTTTCTTGAAGCTTTTTATTAAAAAGAACAAATATTCGTCCCCCTCGGGGGACACCGTCCTGCGTATCCTAATTCCACATTATTATAACATGTGAACAGCAAAACCCTTGTGATCTTACAAAATTACTGTATAAACATAACTACCAGAAACACCGTACAAATTTATATTTAGTTGGTAAACCTTCTTTAATTATCATTCTCAAGGATTTTTTAGTTAACGAACTCTTTAAACCGTCTGGATTTTTGTGAACTACCCCTCCCTGTCTCCTTCGGAGCTTAGGAAGGGGCTTCTTGCTTCATTTCCCCTAGCAACCTAGACGAATCCACAAGCTTAACCCCACGTTCCATAGGGATTATATGACTATCAAATTTTGATCTTGCAAAGCAAACTTTTTAATGTTTATAGCGGCGTTTATGTCCCGATCATGTTTTGTTTTACATTCAGGGCAAACCCATTCCCTTATTTCTAGAGTTATGTCCTTATTATGATAGCCGCAAACATTACACAACTTTGTTGATGGTTCAAATTGTCCTATTCTCAGAATGGTTTTTCCGTACCATTCGGCTTTATACTCCATTTTTGTAATGAAGCTTGACCATGAAGCATCACTTATAGCCTGTGCAAGACAGTGATTTTTTACCATGTTCTCGACTTTCAGAGTTTCAAACGCTATTGCTTGGTTCTCGCTGATTAATCTTGATGAAACTTTGTGCTGAAAATCAGTTCTTTGATTTGTTACCTTTTCATGGATTTTGGCAAGTCTTTTTATTGCTTTTTTCCGGTTATTGGAGCCTTTAACTTTCTTGCTTACTTGCTTCTGAACCACTTTAAGACGTTTTAAGGATTTTTTAAGGTACTTGGGATTATCAATTTTTTCCCCATTGGACAAAACAGCAAAATCCTTTATTCCAACATCAACCCCGATAGTACTTTGTTCTGTGAATTTTGGCTTTTCGGAAACTTCTTTTCCATCATCCACAAGAATACTAATGAAATATTTATCTGTTGACTTTCTGGATACTGTTGCCGTTTTTAATTTGCCTTCAAAAGTCCTATGCAAGACTGCTTTTATTTCCCCAATTTTTGGAAGTTTTATTATATTTTTATCGAAGTTAACTTTGTAATGTTGTGGGATTTGGAAAGATTGAACAGGATTTTTTTTAGACTTGAACTTAGGAAATCCTGCTTTTTCCCTAAAAAACTTAGTAAAAGCAGATTCCATATTTTTGTTTGCCTGTTGTAAGGACTGAGAATATACATCCTTTAACCATTCATTTTCATTTTTAAGTTCTGTAAGCATATAATTAAGATCATAGGCAGATAGTTTTTGATTAGCTTCTTGATAGTACTTTATTTTAGTTTCTAAAGCCCAATTATATACAAACCTACATCCTCCGATATGTTTATTTATCATTTCCCTTTGTTCTTTATTGGGAATTAATCGGTATTTGTAGGCTTTCAACATACAATCCAGTTATATATAATAAGCAGTACATATAAACGTTGCTAAAGAAATGTATTGAAGTTTACGCATTCATCTCCCACCTGCCAGCCTTCGGCTGTCGAGGAAGGAGTCTTCTGCTTTTAAAGATAAAAAATAAGGTCCCGACAATGAGAAGATATTTATTAGAAGAAATAGAGAATTAGGCATTCCTTAGTATACATTTAGTTGAAAACCATTGTTCGCTAAAATATTATTGAAACCTTTTGTTTACAAATACCCCCAAAAGCCTTTAACAATCAGAAACCCTAACAATTGCAAAGCAATGCTCAGGAACCCATAACCTATCAAACTTAAGATCAAACTTAAGATCAAACAATTCAAAATCAACCAATCGTTTTTCCAACATCCCTTTTTACACATTATATATTAGAAACAAATTTCAGACAAATGAAATAAATTTTTTTCAAATCAAGGAGAATATAGATGAATATTTTGCTTATCGGTGGCGGTGGAAGAGAACACGCAATTGCCGAAGGAATTAAAAAAAGCAAGCGTGGCCCTGCCCTTTATGCTATAATGGCAAAGAAAAACCCGGGAATCGCCGCTCTCTGTGATGATTTCCTTCTGGAAAAAGAAACAGAGGTTGAAAAGATCGTTGAATACGCCAGAGCAAAAAAAATAGAAATTGCATTTGTGGGGCCCGAAGCCCCGCTCGCTGCAGGCGCTGCGGATGCCCTGTGGGAAGCCGGGATTCCCGTTGTAGGACCCAGGAAAGCCTGTGCAATTATCGAGTTTGACAAAGCCTGGGCCCGGAATTTCATGAAAAAATACGGAATCGAGGGCTGCCCTGCTTACGAAGTCTTCACGGAAGCCGAAGCAGAACCTGCCAGGGCTTTTATTGAAGAGCTCGGAGACGTTGCTGTCAAGCCGTCGGGGCTCACCGGAGGCAAAGGCGTCAAAGTAATGGGAGACCAGCTCCCGGACCTGGAAGCTGCAAAAGCCTATACCGTCGAACTCCTTGAAAAAGGGCCCGTGGTAATCGAAGAGCGCTTCGTAGGAGAAGAGTTCACCCTGCAGGCTTTCGTTGACGGAAAAAACCTGGCTTTCTTCCCGGCTGTGCAGGACCACAAGCGGATTTATGAAGGCGACCTCGGCCCCAATACCGGCGGCATGGGTTCCTACACGGAAGCAGGGGAAATCCTGCCCTTCATGCTCTCGGAAGACCTTGAAAAAGCAAAACAGATCATGGAAGCCACCGTAAAGGCGATTTCCGAGGAAACGGGCGCAGGATACCAGGGTGTCCTCTACGGGCAGTTTATCCTTACGAAAAACGGACCCAAGGTAGTGGAGTTCAATGCGCGGTTCGGAGACCCCGAAGCCATGAACGTTATCCCCCTGATCGAAACTGACTTCGTGGACATCATGTCTGCGGTGGTAAACGGGACCCTTTCCGAACTTCCTGTGAAATTCAGCAGGAAAGCCACGGTCTGCAAGTACGCAGTCCCTGCAGGCTACCCTGACAACCCGGAAAAAGATAGTGAAGTGGTCGTCGGGAACGTGGGGGAAGCATCCGTCTACTACGCCAGCGTCTATGAAAAGGAAGGAAAGGTTTACACCACCGGCTCCCGCTCAATCGCGGTCGTAGGACGTGCGGACACGATTGAAGAAGCCGAAAAAATCGCCCAGAACGCACTTGAAAACATCCAGGGCAAAATCTTCTTCCGGAAAGACATCGGCACAGCCGCACTTATCCAGAAGAGGATCGAACACATGAAAGAACTGAGAGGCGCATAAAGCGTATGAAGCGCATGATCAGCCTCAATGAAACTAACCTGTAAAGAAAAGTGAGTTGATAAGGATGAAGGATTTTCTTTCCATAGCTGACCTATCCCGTGGAGAAATTCTAGAGCTCATTGAGATTGCAATCGATCTCAAGGAAAAGCGCAAAGCCGGCAAGGTAACAGAGCTTTTGAAAAACAAAAGCCTTGCCATGATCTTCGAAAAATCCTCTACCAGGACCAGAGTCTCTTTCGAGGTAGGGATGACAGACCTCGGGGGCCATGCCCTCTACCTGAACCCCAGGGATATCCAGATAGGAAGAGGCGAGACAATTGAAGACACTGCCCTCACCCTTTCACGCTACGTGCACGGGATTATCGCCCGGGTCTACAGTCACGAAACCGTGGCAAGACTTGCAGCCTCTGCAAGCGTACCTGTGATAAATGCCCTTTCGGACCGCGAACACCCCTGCCAGATCATTGCGGACTTCATGACCATCCAGGAATACAAGGGCAAACTCGATGGCCTTAAATTTGCCTGGATCGGGGACGGAAACAACGTCTGCAACTCCGCCATGCTCGGCTGTGCCCTTGTAGGCATGGAGTTTGCCGCAGCCTGCCCTAAAGACTTCGAACCCTCCGCCGAATTCATTGAAAAAGCAAAAGCCCTCGGCGGCAAGATCACAATCACCAGAGACCCGAAAGAAGCCGCAAAAGACGCCGATGTAATCTACACCGATGTCTGGGTTTCCATGGGAGACGAAGAAGAAAAAGAAAAGCGCTTCAAGGCCTTTGAAGGCTACCAGGTTAATAAGGAACTGCTTGCCCTTGCAAAGCCCGACGTAATGGTCGAACACTGCCTGCCCGCCCACAGAGGAGAAGAAATCTCCGCAGAAGTCATGGATGGTCCGCACTCCGCAGTCTTTGACGAAGCAGAAAACCGGTTGCACGCCCACAAAGCAATCGTCCTGAAACTGATGGGCCTTGCCTGAAATTGATGAAATAAAAATTTCATCAATTTTTCAATTTATCAATTTTTCAATTTTTCAATATTCATATACTTCCACAGGGTTTCTTCCAGCCTCAAGTCCTATATTCCAGACCACAGTCAAATATTATTATCCAAAAAGCAAAAAAAATCAATGCAGGTCTCAAGCTTTCGGTACTCCGGAAGGGAATTCAAGGATAAAGTATAAGAATGATGAATCCCTCTATGGGGAGGCAACAACACTTACATTGTGCGAGGGTTGCCCAGCCAGGTCAAAGGCGCTAGGTTCAGGGCCTAGTCTTGTAGGAGTTCGTGGGTTCGAATCCCACCCTTCGCACTAAACTTTTTTTGAATGAAAGTAAGGCGAAAAAAGGCAACGCTATTTTGCATAATTGCCGCACAACCATATTTTTCAAGAAGTATCATTTTATTGAAGTTGCATTATGAAAATTATATTATTTTTAAGGGCTGAAGAATCTTTAATTTTTTGTAACTTGGTTTAAAAATAGTAACTTATATGCAAACTCATTAATAGAGAAATTACATTTAATGTAGAAATGTGGTATTAAAATGCCTGATAAGGATTATTCTAATCTTTTGTCTGAAGCGTTGTCAATAGATAACTGGAAAAATTTGAAGGATATAAAATTAGAACAAATTCTGAATTTTTTACATAATCCTTATGTAATGTATAATATGTTTTCTTCTGGATATTATTTATTGAAAATTCCCAAAGAAATACTGAATTCTCCGACGACAACACACTATTTAGATTCATATTATAGTGTGTTTTTTTATTATGACATGGAAAAAACCCCTTACAAAGATGGGGGTAATTTTTCACCTGTCTTTCATCTTATCACTGAATTAACTATGAAATATGAAGATGAAAAACAAACTTTCGATTTTTTATATAGAAAAACAGCCTTCTTATGGACTTTAAATGAAGAACTTAATTTTATTTCTGAACGATATAAATGGGGTGACGAAACAAAGTTCAAGGAGGTTTTCTTAGCCAAATTTGAAAATTTATGTACAAATTTGGTGGAATTATTTATTTCATTAGTTAATATATATGAAAAGCTCAGGTTAAAGCGTGATGTACCTAAAGTGAATAAATTTGAGGATATTTTTAAATTTTTTAATGGTACGGAGAATAAACTACCTACTTATTACCGTGAAGCAATCAGTTTTTCTGTAAATTATTCACTGTATATTTTTATCAGAAACAGTTTAGTTCATAATATTAAAGAAATTAAATATGAAGAAGATGCACAAAACACACAAAATTTGATACTAAGAATTGAGAACATTCCTTACAAACGAAGATATGGTGTTTTCAATGAGTTCATTAAAAATTCATTCAAACTTTATGAAGGAAGTAAAACTTCCTCTTCTTTCCAAGAACATGTTGATAATCGATCCCCATATATAAAAATACATTTTTGGTTAAACAAAAGTTCGAACCTTGATGTTGAGAAGACAAAAATAGAATTTAATATGGAAATACTAAGTTTATCTAAAGAGATGCTAAATTATTTATACAGATTAGAAATGGACTTATTTAAGGAAATTTTATCAGAATGTTAATCACAACATATTTTATACATAAATATTTTCAACGAGTTGTACGTATTTTGTGCTCCAATTAAATTGATCACATGTTTTTATTTTATCTTTCATCCTTTTCAAAGTACTTCTACGCTTAATCCTTAACTTTCTTGCTTCTCGGGGTTAAAGCCAAGATCATCTAATGATACTCTCACTACTATTTTTAGAGAGTCATTCGGCATTTTCAGAACCCTCTATTGAATTTCCTTATGGAATTCATAAATCAATCTGTAACCGTTGGAACAGTTAGCTTATACTTGTGGACTACCTTACCTTTCTTTGAGAGGTACCAGTACATTACAAAGGTAAGTAATGAATCTACTGCAATTCCTGCTGCAAACATCAATGTGATTAATTCTAATGTCGGAACATATATACCCCTTTGGAAAAGAATGAAAAGGGTTCCGTAGAATGTGATGTTCACAAATACTGATTGGAATAACATGTATTCTGTTTTCCCAATTCCATAAAATATTGAATCTATGATGTTGTTATATGCAAATAGGACGTAGAAAGGTAGTGATATCATCACCAAGTGGAATATCACATCATAGTTGCTCATATTCAGCACATTCTTAATGAACGGTTCCCATAATGGTATCGTCACCAGCCATATTGTAACTATTATTGTTGTGACCCCTACATAACCTCTGAAATTCCGTGTAATATTCTCTTCACTCTTGGAACAATCACTTTTTATCAACTCACTCAGTTGCAGTAATGGTAACAGCAACCATCCCCAGATAAAACTATTAGTGACCCAGAAAGTTCCTGGCTCATTGATGATGTTTACCATTCGAACTACCATGTACATAAATGCCAGGTTTCGCACCAAAGTCTCAAGACCAGAATAACCTGCTATTGTCGTCCATTGTTTGACCCAAGCAAAGTTCAATTTCCGCCTTTGGAATATATTGATATTTTTCTCTTTCTTGAGTAAAATGAAAAAGACTACTAGTAGGACAATATTTACGATAATGTTGGTTATTGCGATACCATTTACACCAAGCTTCAATGAAAAACTAAATTCAGAGATGAATAATGTGTCCAATAGTACAGTAAGAATCATCTGAACCGTGAGCATTATATAAAACAGCCTATCTCTTCCAATCAAGAGAAGTATGAGCATTAAATATTTCCACATTGTCAGGAAAATATATGCTATCGTTTCCAGACGTATGTATGATACAGTAGCATCCACTAGTGCGGCATTTTGTGCCATTGCCACTACCATTGGCTCGGCAAATATTGATATTAATGCTGAGAGTGTGACATATATGGAGAATACTATCACCATGCTACCTTTTAGGCGATTGGTGAACTCTTTCGTGTTTGATATTGCTTTACCAAGTATGAAATACAGTGGCAGGATTAGAGATTCCTGTAATATTTCGTAAAGAAGATTAACCCACATGAGTTGTGAGGCAATGTTGATTCCCCATTCATTCGGGAGATTTCCAAGGAAAAATATGCGTACAGTAGTGTATATTGTTGGTATCAATCCGGTCAAAAGAAGTGCTAAGAATAAACGTAAGTCAATTCTTTTAATAGATTCTATTGTTTTTTGCACGTGTCCACCCACTGATTAAAGCCAGTGTCCCAACAATTTAATTATGGGTCACTTTAGTAAACGCCTAATCCCTTTATACTGATGGAAAAATGGCTAATCACTATGCATTATAATTAACTTGCCAAGACACTAGTAATTCAACCGTTATTATTAGTCCTTATACCACAAACTTTGTTGTCATTTTCAACCACATATAGTGTTGAAATATATTTAGTTGGCATTGTTAACTAAACATCGTTAAGTCTGTATTTCTGTGAGGTTGTCTAATTAGAATTTCGGTTTAAAAAGCTATCCTTTTTTTCATTAACTCCAGCGAAGCACTTCAAATACTCTAGCACCAGTCCATGTCCTTCTTCCACCGCTATTTTAGGCTTTAGATTCTATAGAGAAAGTTCTAAAGGCCCCGAAATATTTATATTTCTATGGAAATTTTTTTATAAATTGAACACAGGTCTTTTATAGGAATTTTAATCTGATTCCTCAAAACAAGAAAACCATTTCCACCTACGTGAATTCTGATTTCCACGAATTTGTTAGCTCGAAGGCTCGTGAAAACGGGCTATCTATGTCCCGCTTGAAGCAGAAGATCGATTTTCGTATCCGAGTTACAAGCACAACCTTATTTATGGCCCTCGCAATTGCCAAAGAATACCATAATTAAAATCAGCGCCGTTTAGCCAACACAGAAACGGCATAATGTGATCCGACCATAGCGTTAATTTCTATCGTTTTTAGTTCCTGTATGGCAAAGACTGTCCTGATCGTGCTTTAAAAAACGCAATCATTATCGTGGTACCACAACAGGTTTAAGCAATTATCGGTTTGATATTCTTATGGTAGATTCACCGATTTTTGAGATATTTGATGGATTGCCCAGACAGGGTCCAGGTAATAACAAGTGTACTGAAAAAGCCTTTAATTTGCTTTCTTCCCTTCCTGCAGGCACTAAGATCCTTGACATTGGTTGCGGTGTGGGTATGCAGACAATACATCTTGCGAAGATCTGCAACGACTGTCACATCACTGCAACTGACATTTACCAGCCTTTTCTGGATAAACTGATGGAAAATGCAGTTAAAGAAGGATTTGATGACAGGATTACCACAGTTTGTGCTTCCATGGATGACCTGCCTTTTGAAGCAGGAGAATTCGACATCATCTGGGCAGAAGGCTCTATCTTTATCATTGGTTTTGAAAAAGGACTTAGCTACTGGAAACAGTTTCTGAAAGATGAGGGTTATATAGCACTGACAGAAAGCACATGGTTCACGGATGAACCTTCTTCGGAAGTGCTTCAATTCTGGCAGGGCTGTTATCCTGATATCAAGAGCATACCTGACACTGAAAAAGTTATCCTGGCAGCAGGATATGATCTCATTGACCGCTTTAAACTGCCAGCTTCTACCTGGTACGATTTTTACTCCCATCTGGAAAAAAGAGTTGATGACATCAGTGATAACTATAAAGGAAACACCGATGCAGAAACGATACTTAGTTTTAACAGAAAAGAGATAAAGATCTTCAGAGAATACCCGGATGAATATGGTTATACGTTCTTCATTTTACAGAAAAACACAAATAAATGATCTGTTACTGATGAACAATTAGAATCAGCGCCGTTTAGCCAACACAGAAACCGCATAATGTGATCCGACCATGGCGTTGATTTCTATCGTTTCTAGTTCCTGTATGACAAAATACGGCGAGAGAAGGTCTCTTATTTCGGATTCCGAAGAGAAATATAGGGTTGTCCCAAGCTTCGTTTTTCGGAATTTACCTCCTTCGCCAAATTGTGGGTCCTTTTCGGAAAAACAAACTGAGAAGTATAGTGCTCCCGGTTTCAGGACATTATACACATTTTTTATATATTTATCCCGGTCTTCCGAATTGCTACAGATCAGTATTGGTGGCAATGTCTATTATGCGTTATCGGATTCATTAGAGCTATTGAGTAAATCATTAGCTCGCAGCAAACTAAAAATTCTCTCACCATTTGATAATCTGCTTATCCAGCGAAAACGCATGCAGACCTTGTTTGGATTCGATTACCAGGTCGAATGTTATGTCCCTAAAGCAAAGCGTCAATATGGATATTTCTCTTTACCAATTTTATGGGATGGAAAACTGGTTGCACGAATGGACTGCAAAGCCGATAGAAAGGAATCAATGTTGCATATTTATCATCTTGCACTGGAACCGTGGCTAAAGAAAACTGAAGCTTTTTCCATTGCCCTGCAGAAAGAACTTGCGTCTTTCCTGCAGCTTAACAATTGTAGCAACTTCCACTTACACAAAACAAGTCCTGCTGACTTTCAACTGGGTTATGAGATTTAATCCACAAAAAAGCTGATCCTTTTTTTCAAAACTTTTCTCTGTTTAATTTCTTGAGCCTAAAGATACACAGGCAATAGGAATCAAGGGTTGGGTTGTACTGAAGATGGTTGAAAAATGACCATAAACTATTAGTATTAGTAAAGCACTAAACCAATTATACAGTTTTTCTATAGAAACTAAAAATTGAAGTTTAAGCTGAATATCAGGAGGAGATAAAATATGAAAATACTAGGAATATCAGGAAGTGCAAGACCAGAATCACGTTCAGGTTCTATTAAAGTTGTACAGAAAGTCCTGGAAAATACAGGATGTGAATACGAGCTTATTTCACTACGCGGTAAGAAAATAAATGGCTGTATTGCATGTATGGCATGCGTTGAGGATAATGTATGTAAAGTAAATGATGACATGAAAACACTGCGTGATAAAATTGTTGAAGCCGATGCGTATGTTTTGAGCGGTGTCAATTACTACAACACATTGAATGCATTGATGCATTCTTTCATGGAAAGATGGTACCAATTCAGACACCGTGAAGCTGATATCCTCTGGGGAAAGCTAGCAGTTACTGTAAGTCTTGGAGGTTTTAATCCTGCACCACCTGCTGCACTTCTAAATACAATGGCCTTGACAAACCTGATCAAAGTTGTAGATACTGTTGAAGGAACAGGGGCTTTTGGCTGCCACTATTGTGGATACGGTGAAACCTGCAAGGCAGGAGGATACTATAATAAATATGGACCAGATACTCCAATCACTCTGGAAACCACTCCTGATGTTACAAAGGATGAAGCAGTAATGCTTGCAGCTGAGCAGGCAGGTAAAAAGCTTGGTGAGCAACTGCGCTCTGCTGAGTACAGCCGCGAGAAAACAACACAAGAACTTATGCAAGCTATGTTGACTCTGGAAGGTTATGAGTAAATTATATATATATATACCAAATTACATATAAATCAAAAGGAGTGGTTATATGAAAACATTAGTAACATATTTTTCACAGACAGGAAACACAAAGAAGATAGCTGAAGCAATTTATGATGAGATTACCGGTGAAAAAGATATTAAGGAGATCAAGGACGTAAGCAATTTTGAAGACTATGATCTTATATTCGTGGGATCTCCAGTAATGGAGTTTAATATCCCTAAGAAAGTTACAAACTTCATTTCAAATAATGTAGCTGGTAAGAACATAGCATTCTTCATGACCCATGCTGTTCCAGAAGGGTTCGAAGCCATTAAATCATGGACTGGCTCCATCGAGGATTTTGCAGCCAGTGGTAATTATCTTGGTACATTTGAATGTCAGGGAGAACTTGCACAGCCTGTTTATGACATGCTGATGAAATCCGATGATCCAGAGATGAAAGGATTTGCTGAAATGAGTTTATCTGGAAAAGGACAGCCTGACGAAATTCATATCCAGAAAGCAAGAGAATTCGCAAAGGAAATTCAGGCAAAAGTCCAGTGACAGAAATACCCGTTTTTCTCTTTTTTCTCTTTTTACATTTATCTTTGATGAATTTTCACTTTCAATCATGTTTATTCTTCACTAAGGTTTGAACAGAGCAGGGGGAGAAATATCATATGGATATATCAAAACCCCTCAAACAGTTCCCAAACAAACCAACGGTTTTGTCATACTTTGAGATACCTCCGGAAATCCTGGAGGTTCCTAAAGCAAAGCGTCAATATGGAAATTTTTCTTTACCTATCTTGTAAACTTGCTGAGAATATAGCTTGGCTACTAATTTTTTTTTATGTTCTTTAGTATTTAAGGCTTAAATAGTATACCGTAAACTTGAAATAATAGTAAAGCACTTAACTAATTATGCAAGCTTTGTATAAAGCTTGAAAATCGAGAATTGATCTAAAACAAGAGGAGAAATACAATGGATCTAAAAAATCTGACTGCACCATGTGGATTGGGTTGCTTTGCCTGTGGAGCCTATAAAGACAATATCACTGATGAGAATGCTCAGCAATATGCTGCAATGTTAGGGATAGAAGCTAAGGATTTTGCGCCATGCGAAGGGTGCAGAAGCGAACGCGGTAGTATTTTTCTAGGCGAAGAAGGTTGTGCAATTAAAGACTGTGCTGAAAACAAAAGTCTGCATAACTGTTCTGAATGCGGAGAATTTCCCTGTGGAAACCTGATGCCTGTTGCAGATATGGCTGATATTATTCCCCATAATACCAAGTTATACAACCTAAGCAGGATCAAATTAAACGGTCTTGAAGCATGGGCTGCTGAAGCAGGTGCGATACAGCAGAAATATTTCACAAGCGCATTTCCTCCCAGAAAAGACTCAGATGAAGGAGAAGATACAGCTTGATTCGAATAGAAAGGAAATAAAGTAGGGATATAAACAAATCATCTTTATTGGAGGATTATTATGAAAATTATAGGAGTTTCTGGTTCACCATCACCAAACAGTAATACTGACAGGGCTGTTAAAGCAGTCCTTGAATCAACCGGAATGGAAACTGAATTCATTAAACTTAGTCATTACAAATATGAGCCATGTCGTGCCTGTTTGAAATGCACTTCCACCAATGTATGTGTTATTAAGGACGACGCAAACGAACTGGTACAAAAAGTAAAGGATGCCGATGCACTTGTTGTTGGTGGTTTTGTACCATATAGTTCACTCGATGGACGGACAAAATCTTTCCTTGAACGTCTCTATTGCCTGCGTCATCAAAAAGGTCTTATGAGAGGTAAACCCGGGGGCATAGTCATCACATCCGCAGTCCCGCAACAGGAACCATATCCTCCGATAGCAGAGGTGGGAGTTGCTGCTGTAAAAGCATACATGAATGCAGAAGGAATGAATGTTGTCGGTGATGTGAAGATATTCGGCACAGCAACTTGTGCGAAATGTGGCTATGGCAATGAGTGTGAGCTCAGCGGAATTAAAGGGATTTTTGGTCCTGATGCTACAGTTGAAGGTGTTGGATGTCCACGTTTCGAGGACCAGCCTGAAACGTTGAAGGCAGCACAGGAACTGGGTGAAAAGATCGCACAGGAACTCAGGAAAGACTCAGACGAATGAGAGGATTTTGTATAGTCCGAATGAAAAGGAAATAAAGTAAGCTTTGAGAAAGATGAAGATCTTTCAAAATTGTGACAGGAGGACCGGATAAATGACAAAACAGACGAAAGCTCCAATTTTTTGTGAAAAACTCTGCATCATCTGCAGAGGTGCCCGTGCTGGTAACAGCTTGTGTAAATCACTGCAGAACATCGAACTAAAGATAACAGGCCCTGATGGCTGCCCATTCGGCAAGGCAAGAACCAAATACTACGGAGTCAGGCCTGATCAGCCTATTCCAAAGTAAGTTTTAAAAAATAACTAAGGTGAGCAGTCAAAGAGATCTAATCATGTTTGACTACGACGAAAGCATCAATGTTGAGAAAAAGGTTGGAGTTTCTGCTGAGAAAGCCTGGGAGATAATTTCTATGCCGGGTAGTTTCACACACTGGTATCCATTCCTGGAGAAATATGCAGCAGAAAGCTGGACTGGGATTGGCTCAAAAAATCGCCATTTGACTTATTATAAAGGCTTTGATAGTGACAATGATTTAACAGGATTAATATAAGGAGTGAGTTCGAATATGTCTAAAATAACCATTGAACAGGCCATTAAGGACATCAAGGCAGGGCGTATGGTCATTCTTGTGGATGATGAAGATCGAGAGAATGAAGGGGATTTGACCATGGCAGCAGAGGCGGTGACCCCTGAAGCTATTAATTTTATGGCCAAGTATGGTCGTGGTCTGATCTGCCTTTCCATGACCGGTGAAACGGCTGACCGGTTGGACCTTCCCATGATGGTGGAGAATAATACATCTTCCTATGGAACCGGATTTACCGTTTCAATAGAGGCAAAGGTTGGAGTGACCACCGGTATTTCTGCTGCAGACAGGGCCACCACCATTCAGGCAGCCATTGCCGATGGTGCAACTGCGGACGACCTTGTTCGGCCTGGCCACATATTCCCCCTGAGGGCCAGGGACAATGGTGTCATGGTTCGTGTCGGCCAGACAGAAGGCTCTGTGGATCTGGCGCGTCTTGCCGGATGCAAGCCTGCCGGTGTCATCTGTGAGATAATGGATGATGACGGTACCATGGCCCGAATGCCCTCCCTGGAAGAATTCAGTGAAAAACACGGCATAGGTATCTGTACAGTGGCGGATCTTGTGAAGTATCGGTTGAAGACAGAATCTTTTGTCAGAAAAGCAGCCGAAACCGTTATTCCCACGAAATATGGCGGTGAGTTTCGAATGATCGCCTATGAAAATGACCTGGATAAGCTTACCCATATCGCAATGGTCAAAGGTGAAATCGATCCTGAAAAGGACATTCTCGTAAGGGTTCATTCAGAATGTATGACAGGAGATGTTTTCGGCTCCATGAGATGTGACTGTGACGACCAACTACATAAATCCATGGCCATGGTGGAGAAAGAAGGAAGTGGCGTTATTCTTTATCTCAGGCAGGAAGGCCGGGGGATTGGCCTGGTCAATAAACTCAAGGCTTACGAACTCCAGTGCCGGGGATACGACACGGTTGATGCCAATCTTGAGTTGGGATTTGATGCCGATATGAGGGATTACGCTGTTGGAGCCCAGATTCTTAAGGATCTGGGGATTCGAAAAATGCGTCTGATGACCAACAATCCAACAAAGATAATGGGCCTTGAAGAATATGGATTAAGCGTGGTGGAACGAGTGCCTATTGAAGTAATGCCCAATACGCTTAATGATGATTATCTCAATTGTAAGCAATTGAAAATGGGACATCTTTTAAAAATGGATAGCCAATCATCAATTTGTGATCAATGATTGGCCTGCTTTTCTTTTTCAAACAAGGTATTGCCATGGATTTAAAAGAAGTAACAGAGTCAAATAGTTAAATAGGTAAGATAATTAAGTAAAAATCTTATCTTTAGCAGAGGTCATTTAATGAGAATGCCAGAGTCAATTGGTACACATATAGGGTTCATATTTACTCACAGCCGCCTATTTGCTGAAAAGATCTTAGAACCCCGCCATGTCAATGGATCTAGGTTTGCTTTTCTACTGGCACTCTATTATGAAGATGGTCTCTCTCAGGAAAGGCTCTCACGACAACTAAATTATAGTAAAGCTACTGGTACGAATACAGTCCGATCCCTTGAGAGGGATGGTTATGTTTATCGCGAGAAAGACAAAGAGGACAGAAGAATATACCGAGTCTATCTTACTGAAAAGGGAAGAAACACCATTCCTGAAATAACTCCCATACTCTATGAATGGAATCATATTCTCCTTTCTGAATTTTCGAATGAAGAAAAAGACCAATTATTCCATTTGCTTAAAAAAGCGCGAGAATCACTGGAAAAATATGATGAGGAACAACAATAAGGTATGTTTTTCTCCGATGCATAGTTCGGTCGTGGGGGGCAGTCATTGAAAACCGGTTGCAGAAGAACTTCTCTAAATATGTATTACCAAGCTAAATGTGTCTGTTTTCTCAATCATGATCAATGACTCAAGGACACAGCCGCGCCAATTGCCAAAAATACCATCATAAAAATCAGCGCCTTTTAGACAACACAGAAACGGCATAATGTGATCCGACCATAGCGTTAATTTCTATCGTTTTTAGTTCCTGTATGACAAAATACGGTGAGAGAAGACCCCTTATTTCGGATTCCGAAGAGAAATACAGTGTTGTCCCAAGCTTCGTTTTTCGGAATTTGCCTGCGTCGCCAAATTGTGTGTCCTTTTCAGAAAAACAAACTGAAAAGTATAATGCTCCCGGTTTCAGAACATTATACACATTTTTTATATATTTCTCCCGGTCTTCCGGAAAGATATGGTGCAAAAATTCCCAGTCATAGCCAAAGTCAAAAGTCTCTTTTACTTCATGCAGGTCCCCGAGGAGATCAGCGACAATAAACCTGCACCTTACTCCCTTTTTTTCTGCGTTTTCAGCAGCGATCTTTATTGCGGCAGGGGAACTATCGACACCGCTTACCTCAAATCCCTGTTCTGCAAGGTATATCGCATAGTTGCCGGCACCACAACCGAAATCAATGGTCTTGCAGGGCCGGGCTTTTCCGCTTTGTACCAGCTCAACAAGCGCATCCGGGGGCTTCTCGCTATTCCAGGGAATTTTATCGAGCGGTACGTTCCGGTAAATTTTGTCGACGTCGGCATATTTCATACGTGCTACTTCCGTTAAATGATTTATTTCTTATCCATAGTTCCTGACGCAACCTGCTGCATACATCAATGCTTACATTTCCTTATTGTGGGGAAGGGACAAATCACTATTGATCAAAAGGTAACTTGATGAGCTTAACTCTTTATAGTGAATCCAGAAATTAATAACACATTTCAAAATCAATTATAGTCAAGGGCCAAAATATTATCACCAATCTCAAGTGCAGGTTTAACCACAGAAGGCACGGAAAACACGGAATAAAGGAAATAAGGGAACAATCTTTCCGTGCTTTCTGTGTCTTCCGTGGTTATAAAGTAAGTGTAAACATTTACGTTTGGGACTATAATCAAGAATGAAAAGAATCCAGGAGTTCTGAAAAGAACCTGATCCCTTGATCATTCGGCTTGAATGCAAATAAAACAATCAGTTTTTTTCTGCTGATCTACCCCAAACCCTTAAAGAAATTAACTTCAATGTACAGCTACATACATTAGAAAAATATAATATCAACGTCATCCGGATCATTTTCGAAAAATTTATATGCCGCAGACATTTATATATACTGTTGCAATAATTAGATCGGCGGAAAATGTAAAAAACATCTCCCGATAAATGCTCTATTTTGAAAACAAAAGCAAAATAGGGCTTTTTGAAACCCTATTGCAAAACAGCCCCCGGCAAAACAAGGATTGAAACAATAAAAACGAAGGAGGAAATTATATAAAACGAGATGAATACGATTGGGATAAGGGACTTAAGCCAGACATGAAATACTATCGAGGCTGGCATTTGATAGTTCTGGTCACTCTTATACTTGTCAACGTATATATGGAAATTAAATGGCTTTTCTTTAGCTAAAAATCGCAAAACAGCTCCCACGCACTATATTGTTAGGATAATAGGTATCTCAAAAAAAGTGTACGCTTTTGTATAGGCGATGCACAACATGCACAACATGCACAACAGGTTTTTTCAAAGTTACTCTAACTAAAAATAATTTTCATTTTTCTCTCTTTTTAGATAATACAAATCCAAAGAATGACTTTTTATACTATCAAAATACTCCTTATGTACATATACACCATACAGACATTCTGAGTAGTCACTAACAAAAAGTATACCTGAGTGAGACCATGGAAAAAGACGAGAAATTTATCAACATCAGGAACAACAAGGAATATCACTGCCCTGTGGAAGCGACCCTTGATGTTATCGGAGGAAAATGGAAACCTTTGATCCTCTGGCAGCTAAAAGAAGAGGAAGTCATACGTTACAACAAGCTGCAGCAGAACCTCCATGGCGTTTCCCCGAGAATGCTGACAAAACAGCTAAGGGAACTTGAAGAGGATGGCCTGGTAAACCGGAAAATGTATCCGGAGATTCCCCCGAAGGTTGAATATTCATTAACAGAATTCGGAAAGACCGTTGCTCCTATACTTGAAGCCCTTTGTGACTGGGGAAGTGAGTACCTGGGCAGGCAGTGTACTCTTGGACAGGATGAATAATGTATTACGGCAGCAACAGCGAGGCAATCACCGAGGGTTTGTTTAGCTTTGAAGAGTGAAATGTTAGATGGCCACTATTCAATACCCCTCCCTAAAACCTTCGCCTGACGGTTCAGGCTTTTGAGGAAAGGGCTTCCTGCTTCTCTTCAGCTGCTCGTATGCATTCTTCCCCCTGAAATCGACCGCATAAGAGTGCTGTAATTTCAGAGGAAGCCAAAATGCGATTCCGGGCATAAAATCAAAGCATTCCGGATTTCCCTATGTCGCATTATGTTTTCGGGTTTGCAGCATTCCAGGCTTTGTCAATCTCTTCCATGTCCGAGTTCAAATCGAGCGTCATTAGTTCCTCAAGGTCTGCATTATGCTTCTGATACATTGATATGTAACTGTCCTCATCCTTACGATGCATTTTGTATAATTCAGGCATCATCTCTTCGTCTTTTTTTCGGAAAATACGCATCAACCTGTGTGCTTCATAAGGATCGGTCCCGAGAAGTTGCAGGGCATCCTGGCCAAGTGCCAGGGCACTGCCGAAGGTTTCCCTTCGTATCCGGGTAATTCCCAGGTCCATGAGCTCGTAGGCAGAGGAACGGTCGGAAGCACTGACTGCTATTTTGAGGTGTGGGTAGTGTTTACCTGCTAATTCAACCAGCTTTCTTGATTGGTCTATATCACCTATGGCGATTATTAAGAGTTCAGCTTCGGCAACTCCGGCAGCTTCAAGCAGGTCAAGTCGTGTGATGTCTCCGTAATACACCTCAAATCCTAATTTTCTTAGAACATCCACATTGGCCGCATCGTGATCGATAATGACCGGTTTGACACCCGCAGAAATAAGGAAACGACCAAGATCAGTCCCGAGACGGCCAAATCCGGCAAGAATTACCCTGTGTCCACTACGGTCAATCGTGTCCGAATCACGCCCGGCTTCTTCATCTCCCTGACCATTTGTACCGAATTTTTCATGTGCCAGGAAAAGGAGGGGAGTAAGGAACATGGAGATTGCAACTGCGGAAATAAGGGGTTCTATGGTTTGAGCTGGCAATACGCCGTTGGTCCTGGAAAATTGGAAAAGGACAAATGCGAATTCCCCTCCCTGGGCAAGGGCAATAGCAAAGAGTGAACGTTCTTTTTTCGCCATTTTAAAGATGAAACCGGTACCCACGAGGACCAGCCATTTGAAAGCCATCAGACCTGCCGCAAGTCCTGCGATCATCGGGATATTCTCTCCAATCAGTGTAAAGTTGAGGCTGGCACCTATGGAAATGAAGAATACCCCCAGCAACAGGCCCTTAAACGGCTCTATATCACTTTCAAGTTCATGGCGGTATTCGCTGTCTGCCAGGACAACCCCGGCAAGAAAAGTTCCAAGGGCAGGAGAAAGCCCAACTGAAGTCATGAGTAATGATATGCCAACTACAAGGGCCAGGGCAGCGGCAACAAAGATCTCTCTGATTCGTGTAGCCGCAATGGTCCTGAATATTGGCCTGCTTGCAAATTTACCAATAAAGAAAATGGATAGAATTGCAAGTAGCGTAACAATAATTTGCATGTATTCCGGCAGGGAGCTGATATCAAAAAGAGCTGACTCAAGATGGCCGTCGTCATGCACGGCGATTGTTGCCAGAAAAGGTAGGACAGCAAGGATAGGAATGACTGCCAGGTCCTGGAAAAGGAGAACTGAAAAGATAGATCTTCCGGAAGAGGTATTCATCAGTCCCTTTTCCCGCAAGGTTTGCAAAACTATGGCTGTAGAGGAGAGGGAGAGAGTAAGACCGATGGCTATTGCCTGCTGCCAGGGCAAAAAGATGAGGGATATACCGGCAATGATAATACTCGACATAACAACCTGTACTCCTCCCATTCCCAGTATGGGGGTGCGCATCTGCCAGAGCAGTGACGGTTTGAGTTCAAGGCCGACCAGGAAAAGCATCATCACTACGCCAAACTCCGTGAAATGCATGACTTCTTCAATGTCAGCAATGAGAGAGAGGCCGAAAGGTCCGATGATGATACCTGCTATAAGATATCCGAGCACAGAACCGAGCCCTAATTTTTTGGCAATAGGAACGGCAATGGCTGCTGCAGCCAGGAAAATAAAGAGCTGAAACAGGAAATTTTCCACTTTTACGGCCTCCTGATAATTGAGTTCAGGTCGCTGTTGAGATATTGCCCATGCCTCGCTTTCTCAATATCCAGAGTGCCGTCCCGCAGGGCAATGATGACGCGGCGATAGTCTTCTGCATGAACCTTAACGGTCTCCTCAGACAAGCCCCGGTGAATACCAAGAACGGTGAATGGAGGAAGCCAGTTCATGTTGCATAGCTTTGCCATAGCACGGCAGGGCGAGGTAAGTTCTCTAATTGTAAAGGCGGTAAAACCCTCTTTCTGGTAGACACTGTCGTCACCGCCTGCCGTGATAGCCTGCAGGAAAATCTTTCCTTCAAGCGCCCTGCCCTGCGAACCATAGGCCCAACCGTGTTCAAGTACCAGATCAAGCCATTCCTTTATAATTGACGGAGTTGAGTACCAGTAGAACGGATGCTGAAAAATAATGACATCGTGATTTTCACAGAGCCTTTGTTCTCTTTTGACATCGATCAGAAAATCCGGATAGTTTGCATAGAGATCATTGATGGTTACATTTTCAAGACCTTCAACAGCAGCACGAAGAGCATTATTAATCTTTGAACGTGCTCTTGCCGGATGGGCAAAATTAATGAGAATTTTATTCATGGTTTTCTTTTTCCTGAATGGGCGATATTTTAGCGATTGGAACCTATTCCGAAGCTGCAAGATATGGTTTTGAGTTATTCTGGGAATAAGAAAGCAGCCCGAAAAGCAGGGCCACATCAGTTCTACCATGCAATTTTCTGGAGTACATCCATCTGGAGTACATCCATCTGGAGTACCCATCTGGAGTACACCCTGGTTCGTAACCGGATTAGTCAATTGCATCCATGTTTAATCCATTTTATTGAAATATTTTGCCTTGATTAAGAGCCCGGTGGCGGCACCATACCACCATTGGTCACTCTATTAGTTAAATCCATCCAGTACATTCTTGCCGATTACACGACCTTCCCCTTATTAATTATCCTGCCCCGGATACCACGCTTCAAACAAAGGAGTTACATCCATACCCGGCTCGAAGTGGCCTATAGGATACGCAAGGCCGGTCTCTTTCAGCGCTTTTAGTCCTTTTACCGTGCGTTCCAGTCTGTCAGCCGGCATGGCAAGCACCATTTCATCATCGTTCGCGCATCCGTACAGGAACCTTCTCCGGAAAAACTGGACTCAACAACCTCATATTTATAATATTGCAGGCCGTTCATCAAAAGAGTCATCTGCCCGCCATTGGCATAGATCAAAAGATAGTCCGGCTCAAATTTCACCTCATCCAGAGGGCTCAGTACAAGCGCTTCAATGGGGGAAGGCTCCGGATATGACTGCACTGCTTCTTTTGCTGTTTCATAATCGCCAAACCAGAAGCCGTTAAAACCCCTGGCTTCGCTCTCGATCTGCTCCTCATCTGCGGGCGCCAGGCCCTGAATTCTGAGACAGCGGTATCAGTAAACTGAATTAATTTTTTCTGTCATCCGGTACATTATATGTAACAAATGGAGAACGTCACATGAAAAGTGAGCTACACCGAAACATAGTGATTGCAACAGACGGGTCCGATAATACCTTGAGAGCTATTTTTTGCGGTATTGAGTTTGCAAAACTTAGCGGAGCCACTGTCTACGCCCTCTACGTAGTAGATACACCTTCCACAATTTCTGAAACCTGGACTCTTGGCAAAGAAATGATCTACGAAGTTATGAGAAAAGATGGAGAGAAAGCAGTATCTAAAATAAAGAAGCTTGGAGAAGCTTCAGGGGTGGAGGTAAAAGAAGTTCTTTTAGACGGCTACCCGAGCAATGAAATCATCGATTTCGCGGAAAATAACAATATTGACTTGATAGTAATAGGCACTCTTGGAAAAACCGGACTCGACAGATTTCTGATCGGAAGCGTTGCAGAAAAAGTGGTAAGAGGATCAAAAGTTCCGGTCATGGTAGTCAGAGCTTGATAAGAAAAACTAAAATTTTCTATCAAGGAGAACACCTGATTTTGCAGAAAATAATAATAACATAGCAGATACATTCTCTGAAAAAACGGAGCCCATATCATGCAATTTTACAAAAAAGACAGTACCCTCGTCATAGAAGGCAATTTCGAAGCCGTGAGCACCGGCTTAAACGGCGGTCGCGCCCGGGTAAAGAACCTCTTCAACAAACAGGTCCCAAGGACCTTCAACCCTCCCGACCCTGGCAAATTCGTTGAAGAAGCCGCCCTTGAACTGGGAATCCGAAAACCCCATTTCGGCCTCCTGACCGCCGTAAACATGGAATACCTCCAGTTCATCGAGGATGAATACCTCACTGTCTTCGTAACCGCCGGCGTCAGCAACGGCTCCGAATTCAGGATAGGAAAGGAAGAAAAAGTAGAAAAGATAGGGACTATCAACATCATTCTCATTTCCAGAAAAAAACTCTCAGAGACCGCCCTCCTTGGAGCTATCATCACGGCCACGGAAGCAAAAGGACTTGCTCTCCTGGAAAAAGGCCACACGTTTTTGGGCACGAACACGGACGCGGTAATAGTTGCTTACGAGGAGGATTCAGAAACGGACTCCGAAACCTCAGATAGGCAGGAAATTGCCTATGCAGGTTCAAGTACGGATTTCGGGAGGAAAATCACAGGTGCTGTCATGAAAGGAGTTAAGGCGGGGCTTGAACTGAGAGGAGAATGAAAAGTATAATAGTACTAACATTAACCAATATCAGAACCGAACCTTGACCCTCAATTTGTATACTTTGTTTAGAAATTGGGTTGGAGACTTTAGATTTGTGCAGATACATGTGTAACAGTTTAGGGCATAGCCGCCCGCTTCAGTGGGCGGAGGGTGCACGCCCTTTACGAGACAGGGAAGGACCGCCGGGAATTATCCGAGCGAAAAAACAAAACCTGTGTCCTGGTGAAAATCAAAGAGATTTTCAAGAAAAGCGGTCCGGTTAATTTCGATTAGCTTCGCTATGCTCGCCCAAGCGAACTAAAAAGAAGTAAAAAATAAGAAACAGCTAAGAAAACAAAGAAATGAAAAAAACAAAAACAGCCAGAACTATTCAAAAAAATGTGTTAGAAAAGGGAGTAGATTAAGGTGGATATGGCAGCGATCCAGACTTCCCGATTCATCACGCAGCAGAGTTGCGGCTCTGCAGTGCGCCGGCCGTTTCGCTTCGCTCAAGCGGACAAAATTAAAACACTAAGCTAAGGAAACAAGCTGAGAAAAACGCAGCAGAGTTGCGGCTCTGCAGTGTTCACTCGCGGAGCTCGCTCAAGCGGAAATAAAAAATGAAGTAAAGAAGTAAGCTAAGAAAAAAAGCAAACAGCTAAAAAACAAAGAAATGCAAAAAACAAACATAGCCAAAACTCTTCAAAACGAAATGTGTTAGAAAAGGGAGTAAATTAAGGTGAATATGGCAACGATCCAGACTTCCCGAAGGCTCGCGCACTTCAGTACCATAGGGAACGCTGGCAGGCTTATCTTCTGTGTTCGGAATGGGTACAGGAGTTGCCCTGCCGCTGTGGCCGCCATATCCAGCTTGTGAATGAATGGGATTTAGAAATACATAGCTACTATAATAGAATGATTCTGAGAAAAGATGTCAAAGAAGAGATTAGAGAGATAGGGTGAATATGGCAGCGATCCAGACTTCCCGAAGGCTCGCGCACTTCAGTACCATA
>JAENZL010000038.1:0-6903 GCA_016841265.1 Methanobacteriota archaeon
GAGACTGCGAATTGACTTCTTTGAGCCAGGGATAGATTTCCTTGAACATGGGAAGATACTTGTCAAGTTCAGTCAGGGAAATGTTAATCCTGAACTTGTCGTAAAATGTCTTTTTGATGCTTAGAAAACGGTTATAGATGAATCTAACGCAACCTATATGCTTTTCGATAAGCGTCTTTTGTTCATCATCCGGGTAGATCCGGTACACGTTCCCCCTTTTCATAACATTACGAATTGTTTTGAAGTTATATAAGAAAATTCTTATAGAATACTCAGGGAGTTATTTTATTGTAGTGTCGGGAAGTTGACGGCTCCCATCTCCCACCTGTCGGCCTGCGGCCTCCGAGGAAGGAGTCTCCCCGCCTTCGGATATAAAAGAAAGGACCCTGGAGAGTAATGGTTACTTTGCTTCTTAGATCGGAAAAGGTAGCAAAGAAGCAGCATAGTATTACATAAAGAATCAAGGGTAAGTTGACGCTTATACCCCCTGGGCTAAGGATCCATGGGTTTTACGCCCCATTTATAAAGAGAAAGGAAAAAAGAAAAAGGAAAAAAGAAAAAACAGAGAAAAGGAAAGAAATCTCCTGTTCTCCGAAAAGGTTTTCAATTACACATTTTCCCTTAGGGACTCAAGTGTTTTCTTAACTATGGAACGGTAAAAAGCCGTATCCGTTGCATAGTGTTCCTTCGCAAGTTTTGCGTTGGGGTCTTCTTCATTCTCAAAACCCTTAATCCGATTAAGGGTCTCTTTTGCAGTTTCAAGCACCCAGAGGTCCCGGGTTAGTTCGTCCACCTGCTGGATAGATTCGGGACGGATTGAAGTTAAGACGTTTCCGTCATCTGTGGTGTAGGTACTGGCCTTTCCCACCACCGCCACAAAAGCGGGAAGTTCGCACTCCGACAGGAATTGGGCGGATTCGGGCTGATATTGCCCTGCGTAGACAAGGAAAGAGCCCGTCGGGTCCGAGACCCTGCCTCTCCAGTACTCGGAGTCCGTACCTATATCCTCTTTTTCGATAAGTGTGCCCACAAGGAAGATGCGGTTCACTTTTGCCCCGGTAGGGGTCAGGAGATATTGCGGTGCATACTGGTCGCTCTCGTCCCTGGAGGTCAGGTTCGAATCCTTCAATTCCTGGGCAAATACCCTGCGTGCCACTTCTCTGAAAAAGCCAGCCATTTTACTCCACCTCCAGTTCAGCAAGCATTGCCTCAAGGAGTTCCCTGTCCAGAGAATCCTGCGGTGCAATCGATTCCACAAGGAGGTACCGGTCAAGCTTCGGACCGCTAACTATGTAATACCTTCCTATGAGTTCCTGTTTCAGCCTGTCCAGCACAACCCCCGGATCAAGGGCATCTGCAGCCATGGCAATTGCGCCGTCAAGGGAGATGCCTGCAAGCTCTTCGGTAAGTTCGCGGTTTATCAGGGCATCCTGGGTAGAAGTTCCGGAATCCAGAACCGCCTTGATCCTTAGGTCGTATTCCCCCCTGACCTTCCCATGCTCGGCACAGGCGCCTTTCACGAGAGCCCGCTTACACTCAGGACAGCGCTTAATCAGCCCTGAGCCTGTCTGGATGTCCACCATTGCTCCAGAGTATGTGAAAGTTGAGGTCCCGACTTCAATATCCTCATCAAGCCCTTCAATGGAACTCCCTCTGTTAAGCTGGATCTGAGCTCTGCCGTTCCACTCGCTCACCACCACATTTTTCAACAGGTAACTTTTGCCTTCTTCCATGTCCGGAAGTTCGGAACTTGCCCAGTTAGTAAACTTGACAACCCCTGTCTCGTCCCCTATAAGCCCTGTCTGCTCTATTGACTCGTGAGAATTTTCCCAGAGCTGTACCACTTTTCCCCTGACCGTAACCCACTGGTTATCTCCCTCAAGGTCGACAATATTCCTGAGTTCGGATTCCCTTGGACCTGGAGTGAAATCGCCCCCCTGGACTTCCACTGGTTCGGAAAGCTTCTCTGCAGAACTATTCCGGTTGAGCTGGACCTGGAACCTGTCATTATATTCACCCGTCACCACACTCCGGAAAAGATAACTATCCCCTTCTTCGAGGTCAGGGAGTTCAGCGTGTTTCCACTTAGTAAACTTTATGATGCCAGTCTCGTCCCCCAAAAGCCCGACCTGGGAAATAGATTCATGATTGTTTTCCCAGAGCTGTATTACCTTTGCATTAATGTTTGCCCACTGCCCATTTTCAGAGATATCAGTAATTTTGATAAGTTGAGGTTCAGCCTGCCTCACATAAAACTCATTTTTAGGAATGGAATATTTCTTCAAGAAATAATTGACAACGCTGCGCTGCGCTTCATTGTCAGGTACTTTGAATTTCGTAATCAATTCGTCGAGTCTTTCTTCGATGTCCTCAATAGGCACATCGATGCCAAGTTTCAAAAACCGGTCTTTAATTGATTCTGCAATTTGTCTCATATTTCTACCTCAAGCCTCCTGGTTGTCTTCTTATAGAGAGGCACTTTAAGGTATGCATTTGGAATATTTAAAGCTGTACAAAGCAGGGTGAAAGTATTCAGTCTTTAATCAGTCTGCTATCCCCCACAGGAAAAAATTCAGGAGAAGAAAATCAGAGTGACTATCCCCTTCCGTGCTTGTTTTACACATCCGGGAAAAACTCACTCGTCCTTTTTAAGCCTGAATTTATAATGCTAAATTATTTTCGCAGTTTTTTTATTTTCAGGAGGTATATTATCAGGAAGTTTATTTTCAGAAGTATATTGTTAGGGACTATTGTCAGGAACATCAAGAACTATACCCTGCAAAATATTTAAAATTATTTGTGAAGTATCTCAGCGGTACGCTTGGCTGCATCCCCTTCCCCGATCACGGTTATGATGTCTTCATATTCAAGCACAAGGCTCCCGTGAGCGATGATAGAATCACTGCCTCGCTGCACCATTACAAGGAGACTCTTTTCAGGGAACTGGATATCTTTGATGGCTTTCCCGACTACTTTGGGGTTAGTGACCTTGACTTCCATCATGTCCCCTTCCCCCCCTACCTCGCACATGGAGAAGAGGTGGGGTCTACCGATCATGTTGTCAAGCACAACTGCCGTGGTCGTGGCCGGGCTCATGGCGCGAATGCCCAGATCCCAGAAAGCCTGCAGGTTTTCGATCTCGTTTACCCTGGCTACCAGCTGGTCCCCCCTGAATCCGAAAGAAGCTTTTGCAATCTGGCAGAAGAGAAGGTTCGTGTTGTCCTTGTTGGTTGTTGCAACCACATATTTGGCATTTTCGATGCCTGCCTTTTTCAGGACATTTACATCCCCTCCATCACCCTGGACAACCCGGATCCCGAGTTCCATGCATTTCTTGCAGTTGTCCTCGGAAATATCCACAACAACTACATTTTCTCCTCTGTTGTCAAAACGTTCGGCAAGAATCCTGCCTACCTTTCCACCACCAATAATAAGGATTTCCATAGGGATTACCTCCAGCATCTCTGCCACTTTTTTTGACAGGCTGCCACTCATGAAGACCGTAATGATGACCGTAAGGAAAACAAGCCCCACAAGGGTCTGCCCCCCGGGAATGCCCATAGAATCAAGCTTGATTGCAAAATAAGTCGCAACCGAAGTGGGTACAACGCCCCTGGGCCCAACGAAGGAAATGAAAAGTTTCTCATTCGTGGCGATCCGCGAATTCCACATCGAAACGAAAACCGCCACCGGACGGATCAGGAACACGAGAAGTAGCACAAGGGCTATTCCGCTTACCCCTATCCTCTGGATATCCTCGAATTTAAGCATTGCCGCAAGCAGGATGAAGAGCAGGGAGAGCATCACAATCACAATGTCGCTCTTGAATTCCTTGATAGTCTCCTTGTAAGGGAATTCCGAAGTCCCAAGGATGATCCCGAAGACAGCTACCGCCAGAATCCCTGACTCATTGCCCAGGTATTCGGAAAGGACGAAGCAGGCAAACACTGCAGTCAGGGAAACCAGCCTTGCGGTCTGTTTGCTGATTGCCGTCCCCCGGGTAAAGAACCAGCGGAGGGCAAAGCCGCTGAAAGAACCAAGAGCAATTCCTATTCCCAGCCTGTAAAGGATAAAGACTACAGCATCCGTCCCGGAAAGTTCTGCTGCGACCCATTCGAAGACCATTGCTGCAAGGATCACACTGGCAGCGTCATTCAAGACTCCCTCAAGTTCCAGGATCTTACCGAGCTTGTGGCTGATCTGGATATTCCTTACAATAGGAGAGATCACTGTCGGCCCTGTTGCCGTGACGAGGGCTCCGAAAAGGGCAGCGAGTTCGAGAGGGATCCCTATCAGGAGACTGGTCAGAACCGTGGTTCCCAGGAAGGTCACAAGGACCCCGATTGTTGTCAGCTTCAGGACGCTTTCCTGAACCAGCCTTATATGCTTCAGGTCAATGTGAAGCCCTCCGTCAAAAACAATCACAGCTACCGAGATTGCCACAATAGCACTGAGTCCATCGATGTAGACGGCGGGATCCAGCAGGTTCAGGACTTCGGGCCCTACGATGATTCCTTCGATCAACAGGAAAATGATAAAAGGAATCCGGAAATAGCGGCTCAGAGCCTGTGCTACAAGGGACATAACAAGCACTGCAACCACTAGCCCAAGTAGAAGTATCGGATCAACCATGAGATTTCCTGTATTAATGCGTATACTTAATAAAAATATTCAGATTACATCCGAGATAAATTGAACGGTAAGATATGCCGAGGCGTTGTTGCCAAAAACGCACAAAAATGCTTAGTGATATATACATAATCATACAATTTTTATATAAATTTGACTCCTGATTTTAACCCCCTGGGTACTATACTACTAAATAACTTTTATTGTATATATCAATATACATATATATTAATTTTATATGTTACCGTCAACCCTCCGGGAACCTGCTGCCCGATTACTCCTATCACATATGAATTAGAAAGACAATCCCCGGAAAGGAATAGTTTTTTTACAATACCTGCCAATCTCTTTTCAGGGAAGTATTACCCGGAAATTCTCGATTTGAACGCTTGTTACTTGAAATCCGGTTACAAAAACCTGTCTTTGGAGTGGAAGGAATGGCAAAAGCAACATGGAAAGGAAAAGTACTCGCAGAGAGCGATGAACCTAAAATAATCGAAGGGAACCTCTATTTCCCACCCGAATCCGTAAACAAAGAATACTTTAAGGAAAGCGAAACCCACACTACCTGCCCCTGGAAAGGAAAGGCAAACTATTATGACGTGGTTGTGGAAGGAGAGGTCAACAAAGCCGCCGCCTGGCATTATCCGGACCCAAAACCTGCTGCAAAGGAAATCAGGAATTATGTAGCTTTCTGGAAAGGTGTGGAACTAGAAGCATAAGCTGCTGAGACACAAAAGAATAGGAGAAAAATTATTCTGAAAAGACTACTCGATCAAAAGACCATTCGATTAAAATCTAAAACCCGATAAAAACTGCTAAAAACAAATTTAAAAAACAGATTTCATCCCTACATCTCATCCCTACATCTCATATTTAGGTTTCATTTTTAAGGTATTCCGGGGTTAACCGGTGTTCCAGCACCGAGAAGGAGAAGTCAAGGAAAAGGGCGATGGCTATAACCGGAAGGGTCCCTGCCAGGATTTTTGCGGTATTGAAGTTGGTAAGCCCTTCGAAAATCATCGACCCGAGCCCCCCACCTCCTATAAGAGCTGTAAGCACGGCTATGCTGTTTGCAAGGATGGCGGCAAACTTGACCCCTGCAAATATGGCAGGGTAGGCATTGGGCAGCCGGACATTGCGGATGATCTGGAATTCCGTCAGCCCGATGCCTTTCGCAGAATCAATTAGAGCAGGGTCCACGTTGAAAAGCCCTATGTAAGTGTTCTTAACAATTGGGAGCAGGACCCTCAGCATAATGGCAATGACTGCCGGAGTAAAGCCTATCCCGATAAGAGGGACTACAACGGCTACCACCGCAAAACTCGGGACTGCCTGAACGAGGTTTGAAAACTTCATGACCAGCGAAGCCAGCCTCTCACTATATAATGAGAGAAGGACCAGAGGGACAGCAACAATAATTCCTGCAAGGAGTGCCGTATACGCCAGGAAAAAGTGTTCAAGGGTGGCTTGCAGGATTTCCGCACTTATGACCATGTCCCATACCTCACTTTCAGCCTGTTTTCAATAACACCGGCTCCTCCGTCCAGAATCACCGCCAGTAGCCCGACCCAGGCTCCGGTTACCAGGATTGTCCCCATGTCATAGAGCTGTATCCCGTTCTGGAGAGCTGCCCCAAGGCCCCCTGCGGCGATCAGGCCCCCAAGGGTCACGACTCCCATGGTGAATACAACGGCGATCCGGATTCCCCCTGCAATCAGGGGGAGAGCCAGAGGAAAACGCACCCTCATGAGAACTTCCCCGGGGTTAAGCCCCAGGGCTTCGGCGATCTCTACGTATTCCCTGGGCACGTTTGCCAGGCCCGTATACGTATTTCTGGTTATGGGCAGGATGGAATAGAGGATTGAGGCAGCAACCGTGGGACCTGCACCTATCCCGAAAATAGGGAGCAAGAGTACCAGGAGCGCAACATCGGGAATAGTTTCCACAACGTTCAGGCCGTTCAGGACCGGGTCTGCAAGTTTCGGGCTTCGGTAAATAAGAACCCCTACAGCTATGCCTATCAGGATGGAGACGAAAAGCGCAATTGTGAACATGTAAAGGTGCTCGAGGGTGCGAAGTGAGAGAAGCTGGGTATCCCAGACCCTCTGGACTTCCGTTAAAACGTCATTTATAATCGGGATTTCGCTCAGACAACCACCATTCCACAACCTGCCTCAAGTTTAAATCAGCCTTTAGATCTGACATTAAACAAGGCTATTAGACCAGAACATTAGACCAGAACATTAGACCAGAACATTAGACCAGAACATT
>JAENZL010000038.1:7003-30663 GCA_016841265.1 Methanobacteriota archaeon
ATTAGACCAGAACATTAGACCAGAACATTAGACCAGAACATTAGACCAGAACATTGGATTGAAGCATTAGACCAGAACATTAGACCAGACCCTGGAGAACCCTGTCGGAAAAAAGAAGACCTACCGGCATTTCCCCCCCCAGGACCAGCGCCATGGACTCCCCTTCTTCCTTGAGCTGCGTCAGGGCCTCGAAAAGTGAAGCATCCGCAGGGAATACGAGAAGGGATTTAGAGATATCGTTCAGGCTTTTTCCGGTATTTCCGGCCTTCAGGACTTCATTTAAGGGAATTTTCCCCACAGTCCCGGATTCCTTAAACACGAAAGCGACTTCAAGCCCGGCATCAACCATTTTTCGAAGGGCAATTTCGGCAGGCATATTCCCTTCCAGGAAATATCCGGAATCCAGGGACTGCATCATATCCCTTACTTTCAACGCTTCCATGTGTCGGTATTTCCGCTTCGAGTCAACAATTTCAGAAACAAGCTCATTTGAAGGCTCAAAGATCAGTTCTTCGGGAGTCCCCACCTGGACAAGAGAAGCATTATCCATAATGGCAACCCGGTCTCCCAGCTTGAAAGCTTCATTGATGTCATGGGTAACGAAAACAATTGTCTTTCCGAGTTCCTTTTTTATTTTGCAGAACTCGTCCTGAAGCTGGGTCCTGAGAAGGGGGTCAAGCGCCCCGAAAGGTTCGTCCATAAGGAGCAGGGGAGGATCCATGGCAAGGGCTCTCGCAAGCCCGATCCTCTGCTGCTGCCCCCCGCTCAGCTGGTGAGGATAACGGTCCATGAAACTTTTCGGAGGCAGGGATACGAAATTCAGAAGTTCGCTGACCCTTTCCCGAATTTTGGCTTGATCCCACCCTTCCAGTTTCAGGATGAGCCCGATATTTCCCGAGACATTCAGGTGCGGGAGCAGACCGATGTTCTGGATAACATACCCGATGCTCCGCCTGAGCCGTACCGGATCAAAATCCTCCACATTCGCTCCGTTTATGGATACCCTTCCGGAATCGGGTTCAATCAGACGGTTGATCATCCGAAGGGTAGTAGTTTTCCCGGAACCGCTGCGCCCGATAAGGATCATGAGTTCCCCACCCCGGACCTCAAGGTCCAGGTCCCTGACTGCGAAACGGTCCCCGTAACTCTTCGTCACACTTTCGAGCTTGATGGACTCGATCCGGTTAAAAAGTTTTTTAAACTTCATGAATTACACTGAAACTTTGCAGAGATTCTGAACACGATACCAAAACCCGGTAATGAAGCCAGGAGAACGTTTAACCTGAAAGAGAGTTAACCTGAAAGAGAGTTAGCCTGAAAGAGAGTTAGCCTGAAAGAGAGTTAGCCTGAAAGAGAGTTTAGCCTGAAAGAGCGTTATAACCCGATAAAACGTTTCCAGACAGAACGTTTCCAGACAGAGCGTTTAACCCGCCAAAGTACTCAACCTGCTAGAAATCCAGAGTCAAGCAAAATTTTGGAACAATCCGGGATGAAAAAATCCCGGACCGTCAAGAGCGTCAGAATCAGCCAGAAATCAGGCCTTCTTCCACAAGGAAATCCCGGGCAATGTCCCGGGCTTCCCGGTTTTCGATGTCGTACTCCCCGTTAAGCTGCCGCATGGTGTCCGAATCTATCCTGCCATCGAGTTCCGCAAGGATCGCCATTATTTCGGGGTACTCCTCCTCAAACTCCGCCGAAACAAGCACTACCGCATCGTAGGGAGGCAGGGCGTTCTTATCATCTTCAAGGACCTTCAGTTCGTAACGGTCGTTTCGGGTGTCCGTTGTGTAGGCACTTATGGCATCCACTTCTTCATTCTTGATAGCTTCGTACATTATACCCGGAACCATGGGGTTGTAGTTCTTGAACGTGAACCCGTAGACCCGGTCGATCTGGGGCAGCCCGTCTTCCCGCGTGGCAAATTCGGGGTCGGTGCCAATTTCCATATCAGGGGCATGGGGTGCAAGGTCACTGATTGTTGAAACCTCGTTGCTTTCCGCCCATCCCTCGTCCACGGCAATAGCATAGGCGTTTTCGAAGCCCAGACTGGCAGCAATTACAATTCCGTCCTCCTCAAGGAGCCCCTGCTCGGATTCGTTGTATACGAGCTCAGGGTCCCATTCCTCAAGGGGCGGTTTTTTCAGGATCTGGCTATAGATGGTCCCCGTATAATCCACGTAAGAATGGATGTCCCCCTTTTTCAGAGCCTCGTAATTTACAAGCGTGCCTCCGAGGTTCTCCTTCACATCGGTATTGTATCCGCGATCTTCGAGCAAAAGCGAAATCATATGCGCTGTTATGTAAGATTCCTGGAAAAGTTTGGTTCCGATTACGATGGTTTCGGAAGTTACCGGCGCAGACTCATCAGCAACTTCACCTTCAACCTCGCCTTCAAGCCCGCTTTCCTGCTCATCTGCACCGTTTTCCGCACAGCCGCTGACCAGAAGAGAGGAAATGAGCATTAAAACTACCAGAATATTGAGTTTCATCCGAATTTTTATAAAAATTCCCCCATACAATATGATAAAGATCAAGCTCTCAACCAAGAAAAAACGACCTCTGAGAATTGAAGTCAACTTTACCGGATTGGAGCCAGTGTCCCCTCAGGGTCGAAATTAATCCCCCAATGATTGAAATTAATTCTAACAAATATTCATTTATATCTAATTATAACTTTGTGTGGGTTACCCAAAGGAGTAAAAACGGAACCAACCCTGCCATACAAAAATTATTTATGGGTAAATCAAAACGGTCGAACTGGAAACTCAAGGCGTTTGAGTTATATTCCTTGTCGCTGTTAAGGGGTGCCATGGATTTACTTTCGATCTTTCTTTTTCTGTTGAGCCTTGCGATGATCAGCAAGGGATCGGACTGGTTCATAGAATCAGCCGTGGAAATCTCAAATAAAAGCGGGATCCCAAAAATGATCATAGGGGCTACCATCGTAAGCTTCGCGACCACAGCCCCGGAATTCGCAGTGTCCGCAACTGCAGCCTATATAGGGCATACCGACATGACGATAGGCAATGCCGTGGGTTCTGCAATCTGCAATACGGGCCTTGTACTGGGTTCGATCATAGTCGTAAAGGCAATCCCGATCCGGGACCACACATTTCTGCAAAAAAGCGGCCTGATGCTCCTCTCAGGAATCGTCCTGATCCTTTTAAGCCTTGACGGGGAAATCTCCGGGCTTGACGGATTGGCCCTCCTTCTGGTCTTTTTCGCGTTCCTCTATCACGCCTCGAAGACCCAGTACAAAATCTTCGGAAAAGAAAGAGCAGGGTCCGGAAAAGTAAAAATCAAGGAAATGAAAAAGGACATAATCCTTTTCACCATAGGGGCTCTCTCGGTTGTCATAGGGAGCAGAATCCTGGTCGATTCCGGAATAAAGATTGCGGAATGGTTGGGCGTTCCGGAAGTGATTATAGCCCTGACCATGGTGGCAGTAGGGACCTCCCTTCCCGAACTTGCAACGGCAATCGCATCCCTTAAAAAAGGCCATCAGGACCTTTCCATAGGAAACATCCTGGGGGCAAACACCATGGACATTGCACTGATCCTTGGGACCTCAGCCCAGATTCGGACACTTCCGGTTTCGGACCAGTTGGCAGGGTACGACTTTCCCTTCATGCTCATAATCATGCTCGCCCTTATCATCTTCGGGTTAACTGGCAAAAAGCTGGAAAGATGGGAAGGAGCCTTGATTCTGGGAGCTTATCTTGTATATGTGGCAGGGCTCTTTACCTGGTACGGATGACATTAACCCTTATATGTCATCTACTACTTTTTTCGTGAACCCTTTTTCATAAACCCTACATTCCGCAGATGTACACAAAAGTAGAACTTATTTGCCGAGTTGATCCATATTTCTGCAATTATGGTATGCCTACCTTTAAATTATGGCCATATTGAGAAAATATGTGGAATTTCCCGGGACTTCCACTGAAAGTTTTATAAGTTTTTCCAAAAAAACTCCTACAAAAAAACTCCTACAAAAAGACTCCAACCAATAAAAGTACCTCTACAAAATATTTAGATGGAAACGATATTTTCCCGGAAATTTTAAGTATATTCTATATACCAATCCATGCCGGTCTGGAGGTAGAAGAAACTTTTGAAGGCAATGTATAAATTCTAAAAAAGATTCTTTACATTATGAAAGCTATCATCCTTGCAGCAGGGGAGGGGCTGCGCTGCAGGCCTCTTACCCTTACTCGTTCTAAGGTTATGCTTCCGGTAGCAAACAAGCCTATCCTGGAACATGTCATAAATTCACTCGAAGAAAACGGGGTCAAAGATATCATACTGGTTATCGGGTACGAAAAAGAACGCATAATGGACTATTTTGAAGACGGGTTGAATTTCGGGGTCAACATAAAATATGTGGAACAAAAAGCCCAGGTCGGGACCGCCCATGCAATCAAACAGGCAAAGAAGTTGATTGGTCCCGATGATACCAGGTTTCTGGTTCTTAACGGGGACAACCTGGTAGAAGCCAGGACTATAGCAGACCTCCTTTCGAACTGCGAAGGAGACGCAAGCCTCCTGACCGTAAAAATGGAGGAAACCGAAGGTTACGGGGTCGTGCTGACCGAAGGGAAAAAGGTTAAGCAAATCCTGGAAAAAAGACCGGGAGACGTAAGCCGCATCGTAAATACCGGAATCTACGTCTTTACGCCACAGGTTTTCGAGACCATAGAAAAAACGCCCATATCCGAATACGGAGAATATGCCATAACAGACACCCTGCAGCTAATGATCGATGAGGGGAAAACGATTACCGCTGTCCCCACTGATTCCAAATGGCTGGATGCAGTCCACGCCTGGGACCTCCTGAAAGCAAATTCCATCGTACTGAATGCCGCAACAGAGACAGTGACGGAAGGAAAATTGGAAGACAACGTAGTTACAAAAGGGAAAGTATCAGTCGGGAAAAACACGAAGATAAGGTCAGGCACCTACATCGTGGGCCCTGTTATAATCGGGGAAAACTGCGACATCGGACCAAACGTCGTGATCCTTTCTTCGACAACAATAGGAGACAACGTGTCTATCCGACCTTTTACAGAAATCCAGAACAGCATTATAATGAACGACTGCAGGATTTCATCCCATTGCTGTGTTTCAAATTCCATAATAGGTAGCAATAACACCCTTGGCTCTTATTTCGTTGCGGAAGAAAAGGAAAATCTGGAGATCAACATGAACGGCGTCATACACAATGCCCCGAAACTCGGAACGATTGTTGGCGACGATAACAACATCGGATGCAGGGTACTTGTAAAAGCCGGAGTGACGATTGCCGTCGACTGCCAGATCGAATCGGGAAAAACCTTATACAGGCACCTTCCTCGTAGTTCGGTGGTCCTGTGAGGTAAAAGGGAGATAAAAAATGTGCGGAATTGTAGGATACGCGGGAGAAAAACCTGCCACACCGATGCTCATAGAATCTCTAAAGAAACTCGAATACCGCGGATATGACTCTGCGGGAATCACTGTCCAGAACGAAAAGCTTGAGACGTACAAAACCGTAGGAAAAATCGTAAACCTTGAAGCCGAACTTCCGGAAAACCTGGGAGGCAATGTGGGGATAGGGCATACCCGCTGGGCAACCCACGGCCGTCCGAGCACCGTAAATTCTCACCCTCATACCTCGGGAAACGAGGCTAAAATCTCGGTAGTGCACAACGGGATTATCGAAAATTACATGAAATTGAAGGAAAGACTGGTCGAAGAAGGCTACGAGTTCAAGTCCGAGACTGATACAGAAGTAATCGCACACCTTCTGCACAGGCAGGTCTACGGGAGTCCGGAAGCATGCGAGAAACAATTTGACCTGTTAACCGGGCTTCGCAAGGCCCTGGCTGAGATTGAGGGGTCTTATGCAATCGGAGCTCTCTCTTCCGATGAACCAGGGAAACTTTTCGTTGCCAGGAAAGACAGCCCTCTTGTCATAGGGCTCGGAAATGGGGAAAACTTTGCGGCCTCGGATGTTACGGCTTTCCTGAATCATACAAGAGACGTTATTTACGTAAATGATTTTGAAATGGCGATACTGACTCCGAAAACCGTTGAAGTATATGACCTTGACGGCAATCCCCTGGAAAGAAGAGTCGAAAAGATCGAATGGAATATCGAAGCTGCTGAAAAAGCCGGGTACGAACATTTCATGCTAAAAGAGATCCACGAACAGGTCAACTCTATCCACAATACCCTGGCAGGCAAGATTTCGGAACTTGAAGGAGACATATTCCTGGAAGACCTGAACATGAGCGAGAAAGAGATCCGCTGGCTGTCTCGAGTCCAGGTCCTGGCCTGCGGGACTTCCTGGAACGCAGGGCTTCTTGGAAAGTACCTCTTTGAACAGCTGGCAGGCATACACTCCGATATTGATGTCTGTTCCGAGTACAGGTACCGGAACCCGGTAATGGACGAAAGGACCCTTGCAATCGCAATTACCCAGTCCGGAGAAACTGCTGACACCCTCGCAGCTGTCAGGGGAATCAAATCATACTATTGCCCCACCCTCTCGGTCACGAACGTTGTGGGCAGCACAATTACAAGGGAAACGGACAGTATAATCTATACCCGGGCAGGCCCTGAAATAGGGGTCGCAGCCACAAAGACCTTTACTGCCCAGTTAACCGTACTTTACCTGCTTGCCATGAAATTTGCCCAGTTGAGGGGCAAAGTAAGCCCGGACTACGTCAAGGACTTTATAGTTCAGATGAGAAAGATTCCCGGCCAGATCCAGCAGATCCTGAACAGGAAAGAAACCATAAAGGAATGTGCAGAAACCTTTGCCGATGCAAAGAGCTACTTCTTCCTGGGCAGGAACCTGAACTACCCGGTAGCCCTTGAAGGAGCTCTCAAACTCAAGGAAATTTCATACATACACGCAGAAGGTTTTGCTGCAGGAGAACTCAAACACGGGCCAATTGCCCTGCTGGACGAAAAAACCCCGGTAGTCGCCATTGCAACCAGAGGGCATACCTACGAAAAGATGCTCAGCAACATAAAGGAAGTAAAAGCGAGGGATGCAGTCGTTATTGCGGTTGCGGACGCTGAAGATACCGAGATTGCAAAATATGTGGATGTAGTGCTCAGGATTCCCAGTACGGATGAGCTCCTTGCCCCGATTTTGAGTACTGTGGTCCTGCAGCTCCTTGCATACTATACCGCCCTTGCCAGGGACTGTTCGATAGACAAACCACGCAACCTTGCAAAGAGCGTCACCGTGGAATGAAGGAAAAGCCATATAGGAGGAAATACCATCGCTTTTCCGGGAATGTCGGAGTGGAATATATGAAACTGTTCGGATCATCAGGAATCAGAGGAATTGCAAATAGAGATATCGGCCCCGAACTTGCCCTGAAAGTAGGGCTTGTACTGGGAAGTCGGAAAAAAACAGCAGTAATCGGAAAAGACCCAAGGACCGCTGCCTCCATGATAGAGCACGCCCTGATCGCAGGGCTGACCTCGACAGGCTGTACCGTTACAAGAGTCGGGCTTGTGAGCACCCCCACCCTCGCCTACGCAGCCCGGGAATATGACTGCGGGGTCATGGTTACGGCTTCCCATAACCCTTCGGAGTATGTGGGTATCAAGCTCTGGAACCCTGACGGGATGGCCTTTGACTCCGCCCAGCAGGAGGAAATCGAGGCCGCAATTGAAAATTCCGGCTATTCCCTCGCCTCCTGGGACAGGATAGGGAAGGTTAAAGAAAACGGGGATGCGGTCCGCAGTCATATGGACATGATAGAAAAACTTGCGGAGGGAGCACCCCTTCGCGTGGTACTGGACTGCGGCTGCGGGGCCGGGGGGACCATTACCCCCTACCTCCTGCGGGAACTGGGCTGTGAGGTCATAACCCTCAACGCCCAGCCGGATGGGTATTTCCCTGCCCGGAACCCGGAACCTTCCGACGAGAACCTCTCCATGCTCAAAAAAGCCGTTGTAAGCTTTGAAGCCGACCTCGGGATCGCACACGACGGGGACGCGGACAGGATGATGGCTGTAGACGAAAAAGGAAACTTCGTCTCCGGAGACGAGCTGCTTGCAATCTTCGGACGTTACGAATGCGGGGAGAACGGAGGCACGGTTGTGGTGCCCGTGGACACCTCCATGATGGTCGACGATTCCCTGCCTGCTTCCGAAATGGTGAGGACAAGGGTAGGGGATGTCTATGTGGCGGAAGGCATCAAGCAGCATGGGGCAGTTTACGGAGGAGAACCTTCGGGAAGCTGGATTTTCCCGCGGATCTCCTACTGCCCTGACGGGATTTATGCCGCTGCAAAACTGCTTGAAATCGTGAAAGAAAAGCCGCTGAGCGAACTCAGGGGAGAACTTCCCCATTATGCAACAAAGAGGAGCGCCCTGCCCTGTGCAAACGAAAAGAAAGCCGAATTCATGGAAAAAGTGAAGGCAAAGCTCGAACCCCTGGGAAAAGTCCTGGATATCGACGGTATCCGCGTGGAAATGGAAAACGGCTGGGTGCTTGTCCGCCCCTCGGGAACCGAAGCCAAGGTGAGGATCACGGCCGAAGCCAGGGAAAACGTTGAAGGGATCTTTGAAATGGCTGAAAAAATCGTAAAGGAGGCACTTGCATGAAAGCGGTTGTCCTTGCAGCGGGAAAAGGGACCCGGATGGAGCCCCTGACTTCCGACTGCCCGAAAGTAATGCTCCCGGTCGCTAACAAACCCATCCTGGAGCACATAGTAGACGCTGCCGTGGAAGCAGGTGTGGACGGATTTGTTTTCATTATCGGTTATATGGAAGAGCAGATCAGGGAATATTTCGGGGACGGAAAAGCCTGGGGAGTTAGCATCGACTATGTCCGCCAGAAAGAACAGCTCGGGACCGCCGACGCAATCGGCTGTGCCCGCGGGCATATAGGGGACACTTTCCTGGTGCTTAACGGGGATATGCTGGTCGGGGCAGACGACCTGAAAGCCCTGACAACAAGGAAAGAAGAAGCAGTTATCTGCGTAAAAGAGGTCGAGAACCCCTCGGACTTCGGAGTGCTTGAGACTGAAGGTGAAAAAGTTGTAAAAATCCTGGAAAAGCCAAAAAAGCCCCCAACAAACCTTGCAAACGCCGGAATCTACCTCTTCAGGAAATCCATATTCGAATACATTGACCGGACCCGGCCTTCCAAGAGGAGGGAACTGGAAATTACGGACTCCATCCAGATGCTTATTGACAGCGGAGCACCCGTAGGCTACAGGCCCCTGGCAGCCGAGTGGATAGATATCGGGTACCCCTGGGACCTCCTGAAAGCTACCGAATACCTGTTGAAAGACCTTAAAGGAAAATGCGAAGGCACGGTGGAGCCGAATGTAACCCTGAAAGGAGAAGTTGCAATCGGGAAAGGAACCCTCATCCGAAGCGGTTCCTACATAGAAGGACCCGTGGTAATCGGGAAAGACTGTGACATCGGGCCTAATTGCTTTATCCGCCCATCCACTGCGATCGGGAACCATATAAGGATAGGAAACGCCGTTGAAATCAAGAACACGATCGTCATGAAAGACACCCACGTGGGACACCTGAGCTATGCGGGAGATAGCATAATCGGGCACAGGTGCAACTTTGGAGCCGGCACAAAAATTGCAAACCTCCGGCACGACGGGAAGAACATAAAAATAATGGTCAAAGGAAGGGTCGTTAACACCGGACGGAGGAAGCTCGGGGTGATCATGGGCGATGAAGTGCATACCGGAATCAACACGAGCATAAATACTGGCGTAATGATGAAAAAAGGAAGCTTCACCTACCCCGGAGAATTTCTAAGGCACTGACCTGAAAAAGATAAGCTCAAAAAAGAAAGGTGGTTCCCGATTGCTCTCAGGCTCCGGGGTACCGCCGGTTTGAACTGCCTTTCAGGGCACATCCGACCTTAAAAAGACAGCCCTGTATCCCAGTTCAGACCTGGAATTACGTCCTGAAACAGATATATTCTCGATTAATTCGTAATTAATTTACGCCCTAAAACAGATATATTCTCGATTAATTCTCGATTAATTCTCGATTAATTCGTGATTTCCATCAGGAATAAAGCTTTGTTATTGTCCAGAGGACAGCTTTTCTGAAAAAACCCTCAACTTCCACTACAAGCGTCCCCTCATTCATACTCTGGACAGCTTCTTTAAGCGGGTCTTCCGAGTCAAGGATTTCACGGACCGTCTGCTCGTCAGTTTCCACGGTCATGGAAGGACCGAACTTCGAGTTGGGATCTTCGGGCGTATCGTAACTGTAAAACTCTCCCACCATTCCGCCCCTCATAATCGCAGTCGCATAGAGCATATCCCCGTCGTCCTGCTTGATCTGCAAAGCAATTTCCTGGCTCCCGACCAGCCTTTTAAAAAGCATGGGGACTTCATCAAAATTCTCATTATAAAGTTCGGCTTTCACACTCAATTCATCGAAGAGGCCATTTTCCCCGTTCGCAGCGGCTTCAGGAGCTTTAAAAAATTCCGCTTCCCTGATGTCCCCTGAATCCGGAACCGCACCTGCCACCGGCATGAGCAGAAGAGCCGCAAGCAGGATAGCCAGAACCTTATTTTTGCCCGAAAAGTACATGGTTGAGAATTAAGGAGTCGGGATATAAAAATGTTCGTGAATTATCTATTCCCTGCCTTTCAAAGAGGAATCAAAGACTTCAGACTGCATTATTTTAGTCATTAATGCAAACGTAACAAAGTGAAAGCATGATGAACAGTAAGGTAAAAAGTAAGATGAAAAAATAAGATAGAAAGTCGTGAAAAAAATAGTGAAAAATTAATGAAAAAAGTAACGTTAAAAGTCTCTAAAAAGTAGTAAAAATTAATGAAAAAAGTAACGTAAAAAGTAACGTTAAAAGTCTCTAAAAAGTAGTGAAAAAAGTAGTGAAAAAAAATAATTAAAGTACCCGGGATTGAGAAAACTCAAAACAGGATGTCTGCAAGAGAGGATTTCGCAAACCAGAGTACGATACCTTCAAAGAAACTTGCGTTTTCAATAACTACGGTTTTCTCTTTTAACGCCAGTCTCAGAGCATGAGCAGGATCACTGGAGTTCATAATTTCACGGACAGTGGATTCATCGCTCCTGACGAGAAGGGCATCTTCAAGGCCTGAAGTGTCGTTTATCTCCTCAAAAAGCACAAACACTCCTTTTTCATCAGTGGAGCCGTGGACAGTCATCTCCGAGCCATCATCGAGAGTGATGGTAAAAAGAATTTCCTTGTCGTCAACAAAATTCTTCACAAAGCTCGGGACAGAGCCAACGTTCTCATTATATATTTCGATATTGTTATTCATCTGGGTGAAAAGGTCAGATTCCGAGCTCATAGCAGCATCCGAAACCCCTTCACCAAGCGTTGAATTTTCAGCTACCGCCAGGGTCGGAAAAACAAGTAAAAATGCAAGAGCCAGTATTAAAACAATGAAGCCTTTTTTTGAATACATAACGAAATATAAGAGACAAAACTATAAAAAACGTACGAAAGATTGAATTGAAATGGCAAAAAAATAGAAGATACAAAATAAAAAAAAATGCAAAGTATTGAATTAAAAGAGCAAAAAATAGCAGCGATGAAACTAAAAAAACATACAAAGTGTAAAATTGAAAGGATAAAAAATAGAAGATACAAAATAAAAACTTGAAGAAATTATGAAAAAAAAAGAAATTAGGACGTTCCTAAGAACAATCCTGTCTCCCTAATGGGAGAGTTTCAGAGTTTCAGAGAAGGCCTGAAGACTTCAGTACAGTACCGATCAAAAACCTGCTCTTCGATCTTTTCGTGATTTTTCGTGTAATTCTTAGATTTTGGATCGTGCTTACTCATGATTTTCTTAACTTCTGAATTCATCTTATCGAGAGTAATCTGATCAAAACCTTCCGTGTTCTGCATTGTAAACATAAAAACCATGCTCTAAATTGAATATTAGATAATTTTATAATATAGTTTTAATATATTAGCTTTTGCCTTCATCCGACATTAGCTATGCCGGCATCAGCTGTGCGGGATTCAAAATAATGCACATTAAGCGAAAAAGTACCTGAAGTACCATATCCTTATAATTTCTTACTCATATATAATATTTTACATTAGTATTATATCCCGCAATGCATAAGCATGTACTATTTGAATATATGCCTATATAATTGTTACTTGCCAGGGCTTCTTTCAATTCAGACGCCGGGATAGTTAGCAAAAAAAGCATCATGGGAATTATTTTCCCGAGGAAAAAAGCACATATCCGGCCATGAGAGATTTTAAATAGAGATGTGAGCTATAACCCCTAATCCTTGCAAATCAATAAAACATCCGAACACAAAAACGGTTTCCGGAAAAGATCGGAACTCCATAAACGTAAACCCGGATTTCGGAAAATAACACAAGTTCTGGAACATAAACGCAACTTTGGAATATAAATACGAATTCAGGGATGCAAGCAACTTCAAAAGCAGATCTGACCTCTGAATATGCCTGCGAAAACCGTTTCCGGAATGTAAATTGCTTTAAAGGGTTAATTTTATTAGCTCCCTTGAATTACATATTACTTAGAAAAGCATTCGAGTTGATAACAAAGTGCGAACTGTCTCCCACCGAGTGAACACAAAAAAGAGTCACGTAACCAGTACGGAATTCGGAAAATCCACTTCCGAGCTGCTAATCCTGAAGCCTGAAGGGTACCCGATGAGTGGAATGATGGAAGAGTACCCCATAGTTGAAAACAGAGACGTTTTTGAGTTCTACGCTCGGGAACAATGGAACGGCTACGTTGCCCGCAAGGGAGATTACCTCTTTGACCGGAGGATGTTTCCGGACTTTGCATACCGGATAATCGATGTAGAACCTGCCGAGTCGCTGATCGGGATGAACACGTCAATCATCGTAACAGAGGAAGAAAACAACCTTTTCTCCACAAATGAAATCAAGAGCGATGTTGTCTTCGAGAACGTAATAGGGCAGGAAAACGCAAAAAGGAAATGCAAACTTATAGAACGCTTCCTTGATGAGCCGGAACGTTTCGGGAAATGGGCTCCGAGAAACATCCTCTTTTTCGGCCCCTCTGGAACCGGGAAAACCATGCTTGCAAAAGCCCTTGCAAACAAGACTGATGTCCCCATCATCCCCGTCAAAGCCACCCAGCTGATCGGGGAATACGTGGGAGACAGTTCCAGGCAGATCCACCAGCTATACGATAAAGCGGAAGAAATGGCGCCATGCATAATTTTCATCGACGAACTGGATGCCATAGCCCTGGACAGGCGCTTCCAGGAACTCAGAGGAGACGTAAGTGAAATCGTAAACGCCCTCCTGACCGAAATGGACGGAATCGAAGAACGCGAAGGAGTCTGCACCATAGGTTCCACAAACCGGCCCCAATACCTGGACGCTGCGGTAAGAAGCAGGTTCGAAGAAGAGATCGAGTTCGTGCTCCCCGGAGAAGAAGAGATAAGCCAGATCTTCGAATCCAACATAAAGACCTTCCCATTGCCCGTAGAAGACTTTGATTTCAAAGCCCTCGCAAAGAAAGCCAAAGGGCTTTCAGGCAGAGACCTGGTCGAAAAGGTCCTGAAAACAGCCCTTCACCAGGTAATTATCGAAGACAGGGAGACAGTCAGGGCAGAAGACTTCGAAAAAGCCTTCTCAAAACTCGGAAAAAATGAGCCTATCCAGGACCCAAGCGGGCTCTATGTATAAGCTTTGCAGGAATGAGTTCTCCTTTATGGTGGTGAATGATCTCATGCAGAAGTGAAATAGCCTGCATGATGAATTCCTTCTACGTTGATGATTATCTTTGCTTCACCTCCAACTCTTTTTTCAAAACATTTTTTAAGAAAGTTAGCAATCAGCTTTTTAATAACTCAGCCGGTAAGCTCTGGGAATAGCTTTATTTACAAAAATCGGCATCTTATTTGAATTGAGATCGGAAATAAAGACTTAAATAAAGATCTGAAGTAAAAGACCTTGAACCGGACATGTAGTAAAAGACCTTGAACCGGACAGGTAGTAAAAGACCTTGAACCGGACAGGTAGTAAAAGGTCTGAACCGGACATGTAGTAAAAGACCTTGAACCGGACATGTAGTAAAAGGTCTGAACCGGCGATGGAGTAAAAGGTCTGAACCGGAGATGAACTAAGATTTAAAAAGGTCCGTAAAAGAGGCCTTAAACAAACGTGTGAAGGGATCTTCATGAATGAAATACGAGAAACCGACCGATTTGAATGCGTGGTTTTAAACGTAATCGAAAACTTGATGTGGAAAGGTGTAACAGTCGAAGAAAAAGACACAAAAGGCAGGGTATACTTCGGAAGGGTAAAAGGGGAATTCGACGTAAAGAGAGGAGATACCCTCTACCTGGGAGTCAGGCCGACTTACGATATCGAAGAAAAGACCATGAAAGTTTTCCTTTACGACGTAGAAGACAATAAACTGGACTGGACCCTCATCTGATTTCCCGGATTTCTTTTCCGGGATATTTTCTTCCAAAAATATTTTTTGGTTTGAAAAACAATGCTTTGGAAATGAGCGTCAATATTTTGGAAATTTCAGGCTGTAGGCCCTCATTAAAGCGCAAAATACCGAATTTTCATTCTTGCCTGAAAGGGATTTCAAGTTCCATCAGGTCTTCCGCCACGATGACATTTTCAAATATTTTTTTTGAATCATTAATTATGGGCTCCACATCCTCAGAGTAGCGGGAACTGACATGGGTCAAAACAAGCTGCCTGACTCCGGCATCCTTTGCAAGGGCCGCAACTTCCCCTGCAGTTGAGTGCATCGACTCTTCCGCCCAGTCGGCCATCTCGTCGGCAAAGCTCCCGTCGTGGATCAGGAGGTCGGCATCCCTGCTGGCTTCGAGCACAGCTTCACATGGCCTGGTGTCCCCGGTATAAACAATAGTTCTGCCCGGTCTGGGTTCACCCACCACTTCTTCCGGCCTGACGGTTTTTCCTTCCACTTCAACGGGTTCTCCCCTGTGGAGCTTTGCAAAAAGAGGGCCGGGGGGAACTCCAAGTTCGACGGCCCTCTCCCGGTTGAAACGGCCGGGCCGCATGTCTTCGACAAGGGCATATCCCAAACTCGGGATACTGTGCACGGTTTCAAGGGCGCGGATTACATACCCGTCTCCCTCAACAACATCTCCCGGGTTCAGGTCCACACCCCTGATTTCATACTTCAGGTTGAAGTACCCGAGAGCCCGGAAGAGTTCCGTGAACTCCCGCGTATGCTTCGGGCCGTAGATTACGAGAGGCTCCTTCCTGCCCATGAAAGACATGGTCTGGATGAGGCCCGGGATCCCCAGGAAGTGGTCCGCGTGGAAATGGCTAACAAAAATAGAGGACAGGCTCATCATTCCGGTCTTTGCCCGCATCATCTGCTGCTGGGTACCTTCCCCACAGTCAAAAAGGATAAGCTCTCCTTCCCGGTTGACCATCACCGCTGAAGGGTTCCTGTTGCGGGTAGGGAGCGAACCTCCTGTGCCGAGAAATGTTACGCGAAGCATGATGAATCCAATTAATATTGTCAGGAGTATTTATGGATTGCCGCTGACAGGGCACAGGAGAAAAACCTCAAAGGAGGAAAAAACACAGGAAGAAAAAGGGCAGGAGAAAAGCAGAATACAGCCAATTTTTGGAGCTAAATCTCTTACCCTTTAAAGCCAAATCCGGTCATACCCGGTTTCAGCATCCAATCGGTCCGCCTGCACAGGATAGATCAGGTTTCTGGCTTATGTGTCAGGATTCCAGCGTCCAGATCCTCCCGTAATTGCTCGGGACAAAAAGCTGAACCTCTTCCCCTGCAGAGACCTTTGCCAAATTTTCCTGGCCGTGGAGTTCCTCCCTGTAACTGCCTTCATGGGAGAAGATGAAAGGTACCGTCTGGTCCAGGTCTCCGAAGTTCAGGGCAATCAGGCTGAAGAGGTTCCCGTATTTCCGGGAAAAGAGTATTACCTTCCTTGATAGGTACAGGGAATCATTATAGAAGAAGTGCTCCCCTCTGGAAAACTGCGGGTTATCCCTTCTAAGCTTAACCATTTTCCTGACAAGACTGATAGTGGACTTGCCTTCCGGAGTATAGAAATAGTCCCAGCGCACGGGCCGGTACAAAAGCACTCTCCCCCACCCTTCCTCGGGAAGGTAGTAATTTTCCCCGAATTCCTGCCCCTGCCAGAGCATGGGAATACCCCTTGCCGTGAACATGCCTATCAGGTAGGGTTGCACTTTGTACCAGAGTGCACGATTGCCCTCCTTCAGGAGTTCATTGTTCTCATTTTCAGGGAAAACTGTCCCGAACTTGCAGACAAAACGGGAATGATCGTGGTTTTCAATATACTGGAGTGCAGTTTTTGTGATCCTGTCCCCGTTATGCGAAACCTCTGCCGGGTAACCGAAAAGGCCAAAAAAAAGCCCCAGGGAAGAAAGCTCTTCGGGGTTACTCCCGGCGCCCCTTGCCGCATGCAGAGTTCCGTTTTGCCAGGTACAATTACTATAGGTACTGTTCAGGATATCAATCGGCTTTTGAAGCTGTTCGGCACACTGTATAAGGTTTACGGAATCTCCTCTGAAAAATCGCTGCCAGTGACTGTCGGCATCATTTTTTGTTTTTACAAGCAGGTAAGTGTCTTTCACAAGCTTAGTATAGCCGTTTTCCGAACCCTCAAGCCAGTACCCTGGAACGTAGTCATAGCGAAAACCGTCTACGTGGTAGCAGTCAAGCCAGTGGTGGTTGACTGTCAAAAAGAAATCACGGGTAAATTTACGGTTGAAACCTGTACTTATCCCGAAGGCGTTTTCGGCAAAAGGGCCCATAAACGGGTTCTCAGCTTCGGGCCATCCGAGTTTGTCGTAAACATAATGATATGGGAAAAGATGGCTGGTATGAGCATAGACGGAATCCACTATGACCGCGATGTTTTTCCGGTGTGCCGCATCTACCAGCTTTTGCAGGTCTTTCCTGTTTCCGAAGCGATCATCCACACCGAAATACCCGATCGGGGTAAACCCCCAGTCCACCCTCTTCTCGACATTGGAAAGGGGCATCAGTTCGATGCAGTTAATTCCCAGGTCCGCCAGGTAATCCAGACGGGAAACCGTTCCGTCAATATCGGACGCAAACTCACTGATCATCAGTTCGTACAGGATAATATCCTCTAAAGGAGGGGTTTTCCAGACAGATTCGTACGGGCTCCACTTCCATTCATACTGCTTTTTATACCCAAGAGTAAATGAGGACAATTTCCCGACTCCGAACTCCCGGGCAAAGGGGTCGATAACCCAGTCAATAGGCTCCTGAATATCCGGGTTTTTCAGGCAGTAGCGGTAGACATACTTCCCGGGGCTGCCCCATGCAGAGCCGGAAACTGGCCTGTCTTCGGGCCTGATCTTTATTGTTGCAGACCAGTAATCCCCGTACTCAGGGTCCACTGAATGTGCCAGTTCAAAATCCTTTGGCTGTATGGCCTGGAGAAACTGGTCCTTTTCGTGGATCACCCTCACCCAGAGCCGATTACCCTGCTCTGCCGACACCCCGGGTAAAAAAAATCCGAAATTAATAACGCCGGGATTCTGCTCATCTTCCCTGGCTCCAAGCTTTTGCAGCGGTAGAAGTTCAGGCTCACCTTGCAATATATCCCCTCCCAATTGTACTGATTCCCAATTCAGAATTTCAACATCCCAAGATCTCTGGCATACGAATACATCAATAAAAAATATTATAAGCAAATATATATTTTAATTTGAGAATCAATATACCTTTGGAAACAGAGGTCCTGAAAATTGCTACTTAACTTTCAGCTCCTGATTTCAGGTTCCTGATTTCCGGGTTTCTAACTCTCTATAATTCAATGCCCCTTAATCATAATTTAGCACTTATGAATTAACTTCTCACCAATAATAACCCAAATCTCACCCCACATAGGTCGATTCCCAGCGATTATAAATCAACAAACAAAAAAAGATTTCATACTGTAAAGAACAGGAAATGTAATGATTTTGATATTTACGGACTGCAAACGGAAGTTCACTGCATTATTTTTGGAGTGATTTTCAGGATAATATATATTCTAAAAGCTCGTTAACATTTCCAGATTGCATTTTCTATCTAAAAATTAAAAGGAATCATAGTCACATGTCAGGAAATTACGGAAAAGTTTATCTCGTGGGTTCGGGTCCGGGGGACCCTGAACTCCTCACCCTGAAAGCTCGCCGGTTAATCGACACAGCTGATGTCATCATCTATGACCAGCTTCCGGGAAAAGTGATCCTGAGTTCAATGCCGGATAGTGCGGAAAAGATCGATGCCGGAAAATTTGCCGGGAAGCACACCCTCACCCAGAACAAAATCAATGACGCGATTGTGCAGAAAGCAAAAGAAGGCAAGATGGTTGTCCGGCTGAAAGGTGGAGACCCTTACATCTTCGGGAGAGGCGGGGAGGAAGCAGAAGCCCTCGTGCAGGAAGGCATCGAATTCGAAATAGTGCCCGGGATAACCTCCGCAATCGCAGTGCCTGCATATGCCGGAATTCCCGTGACTCACAGGGAAAGCACCTCCATGGTCACCTTCATTACGGGGCATGAAGACCCCACAAAGGAAGAAAGCGGGCTCAACTGGGACGCCCTGGCAAAGTTTGAAGGGACTATCGTGATCCTGATGGGGGTAAAGATGCTCAGGCGGAATGCCGAAGAGCTCATGAAAAACGGAAAGGACCCCGAAACCCCGGTCGCACTTATCGAAAGGGGCACCCGGCCCGACCAGCGGGTGACCGTGGGGACTCTTACAAGCATCGCGGACCTGGCAGAAGAGAAGGGTGTAAAAGCACCCGCTATAACAGTGGTAGGAGACGTTGTCCGCCTCCATGAAATCCTGGGAGAACAACTTACGGGAACCGAGTTTTAAACCGGGACTCCGGAGGATCAGGCATATGACAGGCGAAACGATAAGTGAAGTGACAGTAGACACAAACGAAGCAAAGCTCCCCGTACTTGCGATCATGAGGCCCGAAAGCTATCGGGAGAAATCCGAAACCCTTGCCAGAGACTACGGTTTTGTGCCCTTTTACGCCCCCATGATCCGGCTGGAAGACATGAAGGACGAGGGCTTCGAGCCCTTCGTGCAGAGGGTCCTGGAAGGGGTTTCAGACTACGTGATCTTTACAAGTGCAAACGGGATCACCTTCACCCTGGACAAGCTCCCGGAAGGCAAAAGGGAAAGCTTTACCGAAGCCCTGAAAAAGAGCCAGGTAATTGCAATAGGCCCTAACACGGAAAAAGAACTCGTGAAAATAGGAGTTGAAAACCCCTCCCTGCCCGGGGACTACAGTTCGGAAGGAATCGTAGAAGCCCTCTGCCCCGAAGTTAAGGGAAAAACCGTGGACACCGCAAGGAGCGAGTATGGCTCAAGACTGCTCATTGAGGGTCTGGAGAATTGCGGAGCTACGGTATTTGAGACAAAGGTATATACCCTTACCATACCCGAAGGAAACATCCAGAAAGAGCTCATCGAGCGCACCCTTGCGGGAGAAATAAGCGCTTTTGCCTTTACAAGCTCCATGATGGTCAGGGGTTTCATGAAGCAGGCAGAAAAGATGGGAGCCGGGGAAGAAGTAAAAGAAGCCCTGTGCCGGGCAGTTGTAGGTGCTATCGGGACCCCGACCGCAAACACCCTGGAGAGTCTCGGGGTAAACGTGGATGCGGTTCCCGGAGAATTTACCTTTGAAGCCCTGCTCGAAGTCCTGAAAAACCAGCTTTAAACCCTGCTCAAAGTCCTGAAAAACCGGTTCTAAACCCCGAAAACGGACTGGAAAAGGTCTGAAGCATAACCCGTATTAAGTAAACTGTTGAAACCGATTGAACCTGTTGAAACCGATTGAAACCTGTTAAAACCGATTGAAACCTGTTAAAACCGATTGAACCCGGTTGAAACGGCAGTTCACATTGTAAAAACCGGTTTCAAAAAACAACATTTAAAATTTTGAAAAATAATGTCCATTTCGAAGGATTAAACATGATAGGCATTTCAAAACTTTACTGCGGAACCGTGGAACCCTCCGACGCCCTGCGCTACGGCCGGGACTCAAAGAGGCTGCCCTCCCACCTGCTGCAGTTTTCAAAGGACAAGAAACCGGTCGTGGTCTGGAACATGACCCGCCGCTGCAACCTGAAATGCGTTCATTGCTATGCCCAGGCAAAAGATGTCGAATTCAAAGACGAACTCTCAACAGAGGAAGGCAAAGCCCTGATCGACGACCTTGCAGCCTTCGGCTCTCCCGTTATACTCTTTTCCGGAGGCGAGCCGACAATGCGAAAAGACCTCCCTGAACTTGCGGCTTATGCAAGGGAAAAGGGAATGAGAGCCGTAATTTCCACAAACGGGACCCTCATCGACAAAAAACTGGCAAAAAAGTTGAAGGACGTGGGCCTTTCCTACGTAGGCATATCCTTTGACGGGGTCAGGGAGACAAACGACAAATTCAGGGGCGTAAAAGGAGCTTTCGATGCCGCTCTGGAGGGCCTGCACAACTGCCAGGCTGAGGGCATCAAAGTCGGGCTTCGCTTTACCATCAACAAGCAAAACGTCCGGGACATCCCTGCCATTTTCGACCTCCTCGTGGAAGAAAATATCCCCAGGGTCTGCTTCTACCACCTGGTCTATGCCGGCAGAGGCTCTAAAATGGTGGAAGAGGACCTTTCCCTTGAAGAGTCCCGGAAAGCCGTGGACCTCATCATGGAGAGGACAAAAGCCCTGCACGAAAAGGGCTTCCCCGCAGAAGTCCTGACCGTGGACAACCACTGCGACGGCCCCTACCTCTACCTGAAGCTCCTTAAAGAAAACCCGGAAAGGGCAGCCGAAGTCTTTGAGCTCCTTTCCATGAACCAGGGCAACTCCTCAGGGATAGGCTTTGGCTGCGTCTCCTGGGACGGTTCAGTGCACGCCGACCAGTTCTGGAGGCATTACTCCTTCGGAAACGTTAGGCAGCGGCCATTCAGCGAGATCTGGACCGACCTTTCCGACGAACTGATGGCCGGGCTCAAGTACCGGAAGCCGCTTATAAAGGAAAACGGGGACCGCTGTGCTCACTGTAAATGGTTCGATGTCTGCAACGGGAACTTCCGGGTGCGGGCTGAAGCCGTTTACGGGCACGTCTGGGCGGATGACCCTGCCTGCTATCTTACAAAGGAAGAGATCGGATACGACGACGCCTGAAAAGGCTCTATCCGGTCTATTTATTCCACCCTTTTATATTCCCTTCTTTTTTAGGATGTCCTTCGCTCTCTTGAGCTGAAGCTCTGAAAATTTTCGTTCCTGAATAAGGCTTTATCCCGGCCGGGAGATATATTTTTAGCAAGATAAAAGCCGAGGGAAACAGGGAGATCATGAAACGAATCCTACTAATTATAAGCTTAATAATCCTTTTCAGTTTCAGTACTTTTTCAGGTTGTGTTTCCGAAAATCAGCAAAGTACAGGAGTCTACAATAACGAAACAGAGACTACTTTTTACGAGGGACAGGGATTAACGCCCATAGCCGAACAGCGCAACAACGCCATAAAGGGGACCCAGTATATCGACAGGGAGAGCTACCGTCTGCAGGTGGACGGCCTTGTGGAGAACCCCCGGGAGTTCAACTATGAAGAGATTACAGCACTGCCCCGGACCTCGAAGGTCTTAGACCTGGACTGCGTGGAAGGCTGGAGTTTTACCGGGAAGTGGACAGGAGTGAAAATAGCCGAGCTCTTTGAAGAAGTGGAAGTCATGGAAAATGCCAGCACGGTTATCTTCTACAGTGCAGACGGGTATTCCACTGCCCTGGAACTGGACTACCTCCTGGAAAACGATATAATCCTCGCCTATGGGCTAAACGATGTGACCCTCCCCCCGGAAAGAGGCTTTCCCCTGCAGCTCGTTGCCGAGAGCAAGTACGGGTACAAGTGGGCAAAATGGATCGTAAGAATCGAACTTAGTGATTCCGAATACAGAGGATACTGGGAAGAACGGGGCTATAACAATAGAGCAGACGTCGGGGGACCAGCATTTGAAAGATGAGGGGTGTAAATGTCGGAGAGCCCGGATTTGAAAGATGAAGCTCGTAATCGGAAAACAATTCCATATTGATGAATCAGCCAGCCTGAAAAATAGGGATATCGGATTCAACCGGAACCTTTCTAATCGCTGGATCTCTACCATTGTTTCGGTAATTTGAATTCGTAGATTTCACCACAGAAAACTCCGGATGCCCCATAAAAAGCCAAAAGCTCATAATGTATATAAGTAATCTGAACTATAGGTATGTAGTTAGCATAAAGGTACATTTTCTAAGAAAGTATTACATATTACAGGGGAGCGCTATCCTGAAGGGGCACGAGTTAAAAAATAGAAGGGGGCAATTTGAGTGGCAGAGTGCCATGTAAATACACTGAAGCCGGGGGATCCATTCAGGGACTGGCTTGTCGAAGAAGTGGTGGGACAAAGGGTCCGGGACAAGCAATGCTGTGTTAAGGTTTTCAAGAATGGTCGCTCATCCCATACAGTCTGCAGGTATCACTTCAAAGGAGAACATTTCAGTGTAATGGCAAAATTTTTTGCAGAACCCACGGATAGTCTAAAAAAATACGATGCCTGCAAAGCCATGAAGAACGAATTCAAGAAACTTGAGCTGGCAGCTTCTTATATAAATGTTGCAAAGCCCCTTGCCGTGAACGAGGATTTCAACTGTGCCCTTGTAACCGAACATGTGCCAGGAAAATCGCTCGGCTGGTATTTCAAATATGAGGAAAATCTTTACGAGATACTTACCGGGATGTCGCATATGCTCCGCAGGCTTCACGACAACACCCTTTCCTCCTACAACAAAGAAAATGAGTTCAAAAACTACCACGACGTTCTGGACCATCTGGGGCTTGACTACAAAACCCGGGAAACTTTCAACCATTTTCTCGGAGAATGGTGGTACAGCGGCCTGCTTGACCGGAAACAAGGATGCATGATCCACCGGGACGTCCACCCCTCAAACTACATATTTTACAAAGGCAAACCCTATGCCCTTGATTTCGAAAGCTCCTGGTTCCATGCAAACCCTGTCCGGGACCTGGGAATCCTCTCTGCGGAACTTAAAAATTATTTTGAGCAGAACAACGGAGGAGGATGGAAGGCCGAACCCTACATAGGACATTTTCTCTGGGAATACAGCCGGGATGAGAAGGATTTTTCAAGAATTACAAAGAGTTTGCCTTTCTATATGAGTGTTGGACTGCTCCGTTCAGCAAGGCTTCACCAGGAAAACTATCGAAATTATCTGATCAAAGAAGCCCTGGCATGTTTGGAACCTGTCAGGTGAAAGGCCAGGTGAACTTCACAAATAATTAATAAATAGTGAAACCTATTTTTACAAAACTTACCGTGCAGGGTTATTTTGATGAGGCCTTCAGGGCATGAATAGGGTATGCAAGGTTAATAAAGGTCAATACGGTATAATTAAAGGGAAGATATTTTGCTAAGGGAGCCGGGGAGATGGAAGGGGAATCCCCCAGGGCACCGGTTAATGTATAAAACCAGGGAATCCATTCGAGGAAATCCGTTCGTGGGATCCATTCAGGAGAATCAATTAAGGGAATCAATTAAGGGAATCAATTAAGGGAATCAATTAAGGGAATCAATTAAGGGAATC
>JAENZL010000038.1:30673-37530 GCA_016841265.1 Methanobacteriota archaeon
ATCAATTAAGGGAATCAATTAAGGGAATCAATTAAGGGAATCAATTAAGGGAATCTATTAAGGGAATCTATTTAGGAACAGGTTAGTTTCCTTTTCAGGTAACGGAACTCATGAGATCTAGATTAACTTATTAAATAACCATATCAATTGAAATTGTTAAGAAGCCCTGGCATTTTTGAAGGTTGTCAGGTAAAAAGGGGAATAAGGGAGGGGAAAATATTTCAGAAATTTACGAACCGGAAATAGTGGGAAGACGGAGTACATTCCTGAGCTATCCACCTGAAGAGTCGGGAGAAAGAGAAGAAGGGGAAAAAGGAGAAGAAATATTTGAAAGCTGCCAGATCAAAGGGGTCATTTTTGACTGTTACCAGACCCTTATTGAGATTGAAACCGATGAGCACAGCCATGAAACCTATGAGACGATTAGCAAGTGGCTGGCATATCAGGGAGTCGTTATAAAACCGGAGAAGCTCAAGGATACCTATATGCTGAAGGTAAAGGAAAGGATGGATGAGTCCCCGGAAATATACCCCGAGGTAAGGGTTGAAGAGGTTTTTGCAGAGATCTGCAGGGAAAATGCAGTGTGGAGGATCAATGAAAAACGCCTGGGTGTTGACACCTCAAGGGTCTTCAGGGCTGCTTCCATCCGAAAGCTCCTCCCGTTCCCCCAGAGTATAAGGCTAATCGAGCACTGCATCAATATCCCAAAATGCATCATCTCCAACGGGCAGCGGGTCTTTTCCGAACTTGAACTGAGGTACCTGGGGCTCTATGACTACTTCGACTTCGTTATATTTTCCTCGGACGTCGGGTACAAGAAACCTGACATGAGGCTTTTCATGACCGCACTTAAGAGGATGGGCCTGGAGTTACAGCCAAAATGCGTGATGTCTGTCGGAGATTCCTATGAAAATGAGCTCCTTCCTGCCAGAAAGCTGGGGATGCGGGCCATGCAAATAGAGGAAGCCTGGGAGTTTTACGGGCTGAAGAAGTGAACTTGTAACACGGGAATTGACCCCGTAAATTCTTTTTTGAAAACATTTGAAAACATTTGAAAACATTTGAAAATGCACATATAACTACACTTTTGACATCGATAGTGACTTCTTTACTTATCCGAAATTTGCAGATTTATTGGGGGACGAAACTGTACCTATAAACATATAAGGAAACGTGAATAATATAATTCAAGAAGAGGATATTTTGCGAGAAGACATTTATAAGGAAAGGGATTCTGTGAAAGGAAACTTCAGGGAGAGGAAATATGTTGGAAAGCCATAAGATGCAGGGGGAAGGAATCGAAAGCGTACTTAAAAGTTACCGGATGGAAAAGACCGAAGAACTGAGTGTCCCACCTGTGATAGAAAGGGTTTCGATAACCAGGACCGTGTGTGAGGGGAGCCCCATAAAAGGGATTATCTTTGACTGCTACCAGACTCTTATCGATATCCACACTGACGAAGATGACCTGGAGACCTACGAAAGGGTGACAATGTGGCTTGCATACCAGGGTGTAAAGATCAGGCCTGAAAAATTGCGGCATACATATGAATTGAAAGTAAAGGAAAGGATGGACAGGTCCGAAGAAGAATACCCGGAAATAAAGGTGGAAGAGGTCTTCAGTGAGATCTGCAAAGATCACGCCGTCTGGAGAATTGATGAAAATAAATTGGGAATCGAAACCGCAAAGGTATTCAGAGCAGCGTCTATCCGAAAACTCCGGCCCTTCCCCCAGAGCATAAAGCTGATCGAACACTGCATAAACATCCCTAAATGCATAATCTCCAATGGACAGCGGGTCTTTTCCGAAATGGAACTGAGGTACCTTGGCTTCTACGACTACTTCGATTTCGTCATCTTTTCCTCAGACCTCGGCTATAAAAAACCGGACCTCAGGCTCTTCATGGAAGCGCTCAAAAAACTGGGACTGGAACTCGAACCAAAGTGTGTGTTATCCATCGGGGACTCTTATGAAAATGAGATCCTGCCTGCCCACAAACTCGGGATGTGCGCCATGCAGATTGAGGATGCCTGGGAGTTTTACGGAGTAAAAGATTAACTTTGGAAAAATAAGAGGCGTCTTCACAATTCAAGCCTGTTAAGCGGCCCGGATAGCCAGAGTCTTCCTGTGTTGCTTCCCCCCTATTTTATACGATTCCTATAGACATGTTTCAGGATCCTTACCCTTCTTTCCTTACCCTTCTTTCCTTACCCTTCTGTCACATTTCCCACGACTCTTCCGATTTCCAGAGAAATTCCGAAATCTTTTTTAATATATTTGATATTTTGGTTTTGTATCCGGCCTCTGCCCTGTCTCTCCGGATCAACGACCCCTGAACTGAAGATTCGGGGATTTCGCATTCAGGTTTTATGGCCAAGTCTTATCAACGATCTATTTTAAAGGGATTCAGCTATATAGCAACAAGCGAATGGTATATAGATATTTACATAAAGTATATATTCAATCATACTATGTTAGATATTAAGAGGAAAAATTATAGACAAAACGAAAAAAAAGGAAATATTGAAAAAAATGAAAAAAATGAAATTGGAGGGCACCAATGCTTCAAAACGGAAAGATAAAAGGCTTAATCTTTGACTGCTACAAAACCCTCATTAACATTAAAACCGATGAGAAAAGTAGGGAAACAAACCAGCGTGTCAGCAAGTGGCTGCTATACCAGGGCGTAAGGATAGAACCCGACCGGCTAAAAGAAGTATATAGATGGAAGGTCATGGACCGGCTAGGGAACTCCGGACAACAGCACCCCGACATCCGTATTGAAGAGATATTTGCAGAGATCTGTGCAGAAAACGCTTACCGTGAAATTGACTCCTACTGGCTGGGTATCGAAACCGCGAAAATATTCAGGATCGCATCCGTCAAAAAGCTAGAAGCTTATCCCCAGAGCCGGGCGCTCCTTGAAAAATACAGGCACGTTCCCAAATGCATCGTTTCCAATGCCCAGAGGGTCTTTACTGAACAGGAATTACGTTTCTTAGGCTTATATGATTATTTTGACCATGTAATCCTCTCTTCAGACCACAAAATAAAGAAACCTGATACCCGGCTCTTTCAAATGGCTCTCGACCAGCTGGGCCTCGAACCCCACGAAGTTCTATCCGTCGGAGACACCCCTGAAAACGATATTTATCCACCCCAGAGCCTGGGAATGAACGCAATGCACATCCATGATGCCTGGCGCTATGCTTGAAGAAAAATATGGGAAAAAATCAAGAAAGAATAAAGAAAAAACCAAAGTAAGAATAAAGAACAAAAATTAATCAAACGGATTCTCACATTTCCCCATTATTCCAGAATCATCCCTCCGGGAAAAACAAGGCAGTTAAAAGTTAGCAAGGCAGTTAAAAGTGAGGTATAAACTCCCCTCTTTTTATCAAAATATCCGCTTTAGGCATATTTCCCGCCTTTAAACCCATTTTCTTATTTAAGAGTGGAAGATTACAGCGATTCCGGGTTTTAGACTGGAGCTCTCGTTTCCGTCCCAAACCAGATATATTTAAATAATCGCAAGCACTCTAAAAGCCAAGAAATTCTTACACTATTCCCCAATCATCGGAGTGTTTTTACATGACGGAATCGGAAATTCCAAAAGAATATAACCCTCATGAAGTTGAACCGAAATGGATGGAGCAGTGGAACCTCTCCATGTACCACTTCAACTGGGGAGAAGACTCCCGCCCCCAGTATATAATTGATACCCCACCACCATATCCCACAGGCAACTTCCACATCGGAAACGCCCTTAACTGGTGCTATATCGATTTTGTCGCTCGCTACAAGAGGATGCGCGGGTATAACGTTATGTTTCCCCAGGGCTGGGACTGCCACGGGTTGCCCACCGAAGTCAAGGTTGAAGAGATAAACGGAATTACGAAAAACCAGGTCCCAAGAGCGGAATTCCGGAAGATGTGCCGGGAACTTACTGTCGGGAACATCGAGAAGATGCGCCAGACAATGCTGCGCCTGGGTTTTTCCGTGGACTGGAGCAACGAATTCGTCACCATGGAACCCGAGTACTTCGTAAAGACCCAGAAGTCCTTTGTTAAAATGTACAATGGTGGCCATATCTACCACGAAGAACATCCGGTCAACTGGTGCCCGCGCTGTGAAACCGCCATTGCTTTTGCGGAAGTCGAGTACGAAGCAGGGCAGACAAAGCTGAACTTTGTCCACTTCGATAAGGTCGACATCGCCACCACCAGGCCCGAACTCATGGCTGCCTGTGTGGCTGTGGCCGTTCACCCGGAAGACGAGCGCTATAAAGAGTTCGTGGGAAAGACGATCAAAGTCCCCCTCTTCGGGCAGGAAGTCCCCTTAATAACAGACGACGCAGTCGAATCCGGGTTCGGGACAGGCGCAGTGATGATCTGTACCTTCGGGGACAAGCAGGACGTACGCTGGTGGACCAAGCATCATCTTCCCCTTATCAAAGCCATCGACAAAGAAGGAAAGATGACAAAGGCGGCAGGCAAGTACGAAGGTCTGGGTCTTAAGGAGTGCAGGCAGGTTGTCATCGAGGACCTTAAGTCCGAAGGCTTCATCTACGACCAGAAACCCCTGGACCAGAACGTGGGACTCTGCTGGCGCTGCAGCACACCCATTGAAATCCTTTCCGAACCCCAGTGGTTTGTCAGGATCAACCAGAAAGGCATCCTGGAAAAAGCCAACGAGATAGAGTGGGTCCCCGAGTACATGAAGGTCAGGCTTGAGAACTGGACCGGGACCATGGAATGGGACTGGTGCATTTCCAGGCAGAGGATCTTTGCAACCCCGATTCCTATCTGGTACTGCAAACAGTGCGGGGAAGTAATGATCGCCGAGGAAAGCTGGCTCCCTATTGACCCCAATGAAAACGTACCAAAGAGAGCCTGTACCTGCGGTTCCACGGAGTTTGAGCCTGAAACCGATGTCCTGGACACCTGGATGGACTCGTCAATCACCGCCCTGCACGTCTCAGGCTGGGAAAGCGACCGGGAACTGCGGCTTCCGACCCAGATCCGCCCCCAGGGACATGACATCATCCGGACCTGGGCTTTTTACACGATCCTCAGGAGCCTGGCCCTGGAAGGCAAAAGGCCCTGGGACTCCATCATGGTCAACGGAATGGTGCTTGGTCCCGACGGGCACAAGATGAGCAAGTCACTTGGAAATGTCATCTCCCCTGAAGAAGTTCTCAAAGACTACAGTGCAGATGCCTTCAGGCAGTGGGGTGCAGTTGGCGGCTCCACAGGTTCGGACGTTATGTTCAGGTGGAAGGACGTGGTCTCAGCTTCCAGGTTCCTCCAGAAGATGTGGAGCATCTACCGCTTCTCCATGTCCCACCTGAAAGAATTCGGGCCTGAAGACGCCGAGAACTTCCCGACAGAAAACCTGCTAACAATCGACAGGTGGCTGCTCAGCAAACTTAACAGGCTTGTACAGAGCTCCACGGAGGAAATGGACGGCTACCAGTTCGATTCCACCTTCAAAGCCATCAGGGGTTTTGCCTGGGAAGTCCTTGCTGACAACTATCTGGAACTCGTGAAAGGCAGGCTCTACGGCGACGAACCTGAAGGCAAGAAAGCCGCACAATACGTGCTCTACAGGACAACGGACACCCTTTCCCACCTGCTCGCACCCTTTGTCCCCTTCTTCGCAGAAGAGCTCTACTCCAGACTCGGCAGGGAAAGTGTCCACACACAGCCCTGGCCTGAAGTAGACGAAAGCCTGATCAGCGAGGAATTCGAAGCTGCAGGAGAACTTATCAAGGACATTACGAGTGAAGTCCGCAGGTACAAGTCCGACCATAAGATTGCCCTGAACGCCCCCCTGAAGAAGATCGAGATCTACAACGCAGACATCGACACCGGAGACATCACAGGCGCCACGAACACGGAAGTGGAACTGATGGAAGGCGCTCCTTCTTTCGAACACGTGCCCGTTGAAGTCAAACCGGACATGGGCATCCTGGGCCCCAGGTTCAGGAAAGAAGCAGGAGCAATCGTAAAAGCCCTCAAGGCAGCAGACCCTGCAGTTATTGAGGAACAGGCCGCCTCCGGAAAAATCGCTGTGGACGTAAACGGAGAAACAATCGAACTCGAGCCCGAAACCGTTGAAATCAGAAAAGAAGTTATTTCCGGCGGCAGGGAAGTCGACGTCCTTGACGTCACCGGGGTTGTCGTTGTAATCGTCAGGTAAGCTCCGGCTTACCTTCCCTTTAATTTTTAAAAAATGAATTTTTTGTGATATAATTTTGCAGCTTTTACCGGAACTCTCCGGGATCATCACCGTTTGCTTTTCTTCACTTGCTTTTTTCAGATAGGTTTTGCTCAGGCTGTTTTTGATTAAGTTCAATTTCTTCAATTGCCTCTTTCTTTAATTTCGATTTTTATAATACCCATGATTTCAGATGGTCCATCTTTATACGATTAATGTTTTGAAACACCTAAATGTCAGCAATTGTTTTAAAGTCCACTTTGACTCAGTAATCCCTGCTTAACAATAAAAAGGCTCAATAGCACAGGATTATAGTCCAGTACAGGTATAGCATCTACCTGGCCAATTCCCGGTAATAGTCAATCTCGAACCGGAATTTGAGGAGATTACTTAAAAATTTAAATGAGTTCGATATTAGGAAACATAACCATTTGGGCAAGGGATAATTGGCTCAACAAGTAAAAGTTACAGTATTCAGGAACTTCAACAGCTCCGAAGTAGGGCTCCAGTAGCTTTAACAGCTCAAAGGTGCGGGACTCAGGGACTAAGCAGCTAGAAAGTACAGGTGTCCGGTAGTTTCAAGAAGTGAACTACCCCTCCCTGTCTCCTTCGGAGCCGAGGAAGGGGCTTCCTGCTT
>JAENZL010000039.1 GCA_016841265.1 Methanobacteriota archaeon
GGACAGCCTGTAAAGGACGGGGTATTCGTGACCCTCCGCGCTCCCGATGTAATAAGGAATATCTGCTGATGGTATTGACTTTTCCAGAAATTCCACTGCATAACAATGCAGCAGAGTTAGCGGCGAGAGCAAAGGTCAGAAAAAGAGATGTGAGCCTTCAAACAAGAACAGAAGAAGGAACGAAGTCAAATGACACATTCATGACAATCGTTCAGACAGCAAAGAAACTGGGTGTAAGTGCATATCAATACATATTTGATAGAGTGAGCAACAAATTTGAGATGCCTTCATTGGCTCAAATCATCAGAGAAAAGAGCTTAATGAGTTGAAAGCGATAGCTTTCCACTCAATTTGAAGAGGATACAGATTTAGGTTTTTCTAAGTTTAAAAAAATGCGAGGGGTGGGATTTGAACCCACGAAATCCTTCGATACCAGATCTTAAGTCCTGTCTGAATTACAATACAAGACTTTAAATACTCTTGTATCATAACACATCATATGAGAAAATTACCGGAGTTTACGGGGTCAAACAAGGAAATTCTCGATCTGTATATGAAGCACATGAAGCTCATAAGTAAAAAGGAGAGGACCATATACGGGGAGATGTGGAACATCAAGCCTTTCGTGGACTATTTCAAGAATAAGCCGTTACCGGAGATAACGCAAGGCGATATGGAAGAGTATATCTTTCACAGGATAGAAACCAAAAGCCCCACTACGGTACACAATAATGTGATAACGCTGAGGTCTTTTTACAAGTGGCTTGATCTTCAGGAAACCAACAATCTGGAAAATGGGGACGAGTCCATTTGGGAAAAGCTTTTTAAAAACATCAAAACCAAGCAACCCAAAAATAATTTGCCGGTTACGGAGCTTGTTTTACCTGAAGATGTCGGGAAGCTCCGGGAAGCAGCAAACACACAGAGAAACCGGGCGATTATAATGCTCTTTTGGGACTCTGCAGTTAGAAAGGGGGAGTTGCTAAATACAAATATCGGAGACATCCAGTTTGACAAATACGGAGCTGTTGCTATCGTGGGAGGTAAAACAGGTATGAGAAGGATTAGGCTCATTGATTCTGTCCCCGATCTGCAACTTTGGCTAAACATGCATCCCCTCAGGGATGAACCAACTGCCCCATTGTTTATAACAGACAGACGTTACGATGGTGAATACAGGCGACTGAATAGCCAGACCATTAATAACATGCTCAAGAGTGTGGCACAGAGGGCTGACATAAAGAAAAATATTCACCCACATGTTTTCAGGCATGGAAGATTAACGGATCTTGCCAAGAGGGGATTCAATGAGATGGAGCTCCGAATTTTTGCTGGATGGGAAAGGAGTAGTAATATGCCTGCGATATACCTGCATCTGTCCGGGGCTGACATTGAAAAGAAGATTCTTATCAAAAATGGAATAATCGAAGACGACTCCAAAGAAAGGGATGAAAAGCTTAAGCCCATTGAGTGTCCTCGATGCAAGACTAAGAATCCCTACGATGCAAAGTATTGCTCAGAGTGTTCCATGATACTTGATCAGGCAACTGCAATCAAGGTGGATGAAGAAAACAAATCAACGAATGAAAAACTCCAGAACCTGCTGAATTCAAAAATCGACGAACTAGTGGAAGCAAAACTTGATGATTTACTGCAGAATTTCAAATAAGATTTGAAGTCGGAAAATTAAGTTCTTCATACGAAGGCAGTGTACCGAATTCGCTGTAAATATAAAGCCGAATTTTTGAGTAAGCCTGTTGTTTGGCTCTTTACAGAAAATTAGGGATACCCTCAACTGTCTTCTTTTAGATAATAAAATCTGAGATATCGGAAGAAAGTGGGTTGACTGAACAATCGGCTTTCTGAAAGCCTCACCATTGAGATTTCTTATGAAGTCGCTTGTGTTCCATCCTCTCAATCAGAAACTCGGCTGTAGAGCCTCAAGGAGAGCCATTTGAAAATGGGATAAAGAACATAGGTTTTGGCTGATTTAACAGGGATTTTATCCCCATAGAAGCCCCCTAGAGTCCCTGAAAATCCCTTTCTGTATCCGTTCTTTAATCTTTATATATCCCAAAAAAAACGCTATAAATATCGTTTTCATAGCTTTTCTTATACCTATCTGGTAATAGGCAAAAGCTTATATTCTCCCCCTGCGAATAGAAGATTATAGAAAAAAATGGGAAAAGTAATGGGAGTGTGGAAATAAATGGTCAAAGGAATATTCGGGGAAACCCGCAGACGTTCAGTATATGAAATGATCTTCGAGAGGCTACTGAAGCTCGGGATCATAAATGCAGAGGGTAAAATCCTCTACTCGTACATGAAATTCGAGGCAAGCGGATTCATGCCGCTGCATGTGGATTGGATCGATGACGACAAAATATCGATTGCCCACAACGGCATTCAAAACGGGGATGTAATGGCAGATCCGGATATGATCGTCCGTGTAGTGCCAGAGATGAAAATGGCGGAAGCTTTGACCTTTCAGAATGACTATCTTGGGGTCTTTCAGGAAGTGTATCCTGAGCCTGGAAAGTTCTATCCGAAACTGAAAACAGAACTCAATTCCTTCCTGAACTCATGGCTCAAGAGGGTAATCGAAGATCAGGGGCATGTTTTGACTGTTACGAAACCTCTCTACGGAGAGGAGGATGAAGAGGAAGAGCCAGACGAAGAGGAGCAAGGGGAAGAAAAGGCAGCAGAGCCGAGGCAGGCAACCCTTGATGGGATTGAGGCTTTCAAAGGCTTCGGGACATAGATGTACGGAAAATAAAAGGAAACCGAAGGGATGGAGAAAAGGGGACCGTAGGTTCAAAGCTCCCGAACACGGGGGGTTTGAGTCCCCCTGTAGGAAGCCGTGCTGCAAACACTTCCTGGCGGTTTCATGCGGCTTGCATGCGGTTTCCTCTACAATCCCGGACATATCAGGCAGGAAACCGAAGCTGATAACATGTACTAAAAAAAATAGCACTATCCTGAAACCGTGCCAGTCAAGGAAATAAGATTATGCCAGAAATACCAGAAGAAACAAAAGCCACGATACCCCGTGGTAAGAACGGGAGATGGATGGCACAGATAACGCCCGACCTGGTCCTTTCTCACGTCACGACTGAGTGGGCTTCCACCAGCGATATCGCCAGAAAAACAGGGTTTTGCAGCCACGGGGTTATAAGGGTCCTCAAGTCGCTTCAGAAAGCAGGGAAAATCGAGAAAGGCGATTACGGGAGTTTCTTTCTATGGAGGCTAAAGCCGGGTCAGTAGAGGAAGGAAGAGGAAAAGTAAAGAGGGTTGCTTTTCTAACTTTAATTCTTACCCATCTTTGAACATCTCGAAATTGATCCGGAGAAATTCCCTTACAGAAGCCCTACCGCATCCAGGAGAGGAGGTGGTTACTATTAAAGACAGACCGAAAAATGCAAAGGGAAAATGGATTCGTATATTCACCGACAAGAAAATACTTGGGACGCTATCGGAAGAGTGGAAAACCACGTCGATGATCGCGAAGCAATTAGGTTGCGGGTCAAGAATTATCCGGGTAAGACTAAATGCCCTGTATGAGGAGGGGAAGGTTAAAAGGAGGGTTGTGGGAAAAGCCTATTTGTGGGCTGTTGAGGATTCAGAGGGTGGAAAAGGAGGGGATGAAAGGGGGTGAAGCAGAAAGAAAAATAGAAAAGAAGAATTTGCAGGCACCCCCGGCAAATGCTCCCTCTGCGGCTCAAAAACCGATCTCTACGCTGTAGAGATGCATATCCCCAACTTCTCAAAAGGTGTCATGACTGAAAACGCCATGCTCTGCGAGAAGTGTTTAAAAGCAGCTGGTTAAAAGCAGCTGATGAAAGCTACGTGAAGTTTAAAAAAGAACAGTACGCGGGACACGGGCATCATTAAGTAAAATTGAAGCTGCTTTTTAAAGTGGCTTTTCCTTTTCTATTTTTAATTTTTTTCTGGGTGCTGCCTTTTTGGTGGTGGCTGTTAGTTGTTTTTTATTTCGTTTTCTCGACTGGTTTGTTTTATTATCAATATTAAAGACATTTCTATAATTGTTATTTCTATATTTTATGACATTTTAGTAAAAAAAGAAACTTTTATCTATTCTTCTTCCATATGACAATATGAAATATTTTATTTATTATATACATATTTTTTATATGAGTACTGTAAGTAGGGTTTGTAAAAGTGGCGGGATATGAAAGTGAGGTCGGAAAGGAAATTTGGTTCTATGGAGTTCACGGTTCAATGAGATAAAGAGGTACGGTTTTTCGGGATGAATCTAGATACGATATTTTCAGTGAGCTATGGTTTGATTGGTTTTAAAAATGAGAGGATGAGGATTTGGAAATCTGAGTGGTCAGAGAACCGAATCTTCTCTAATTTTTGTAAAACAATTTTATGTTCTGATTAGGTACTGAAATTTTATGACTAAACAGTGTTTGTGGTTTTGATCTTCTGAAGTAGGGGTGGTATTTGATGAATATAAATAGACAAATAATTTTTTCATTTCTATTTGTTGTTTTTGCGGCGATGATTATAGGAGTTTCGACAGCTGAAGACGACAATATGAGTTTCGTGGGTCACATTGGCGGCAGTATAAGCGATGTTGCCGTGGTCGGAAATTATGCGTATGTTGGAGAAGGCCAAGATTTTGTCGTGTTGGACATTACGGATGTTAATAACCCGATAGAAGTGGGAAAAATAGCTACGCCAGCATTACTAAACGATATCTCTATATCAGGTGATTATGCCTATATAACGGAAAAGAGTAGTATGGTGATTGTGGATATTTCCAATCCATCATTGCCAATAAATATAGGCAGCTATAGTTTGACCAACAGTTTAGCTATGAGCGTTACGGTATCAGGGGATTACGCTTATGTAAGCTGTCTTGCGGGTTTTGTAGTTTTGGATATTTCCAACCCGTCGACACCAACATTAGCAGGGAGGTACACTTACACTACTTATCCTGCAAGTTATACATCTGATATTATCATATTAGGCAATTATGCCTATGTACCCTTCGGAAACTATGGTCTTCACATCGTTGATGTCAGTAATCCACCGTCGCCAACACGTATAGCTATATTTAATACGGACGTGTCTCAGGTCGCAATATCAGGCGATTACGCCTATGCAACCTGTGGTGATAAAGGTCTTGTTATAATTGATATCAGTAATCTTTCATCACCAACGCTTGTGGGGAGTTACAATCCCTCCGATGCGCGTCCAACCGGCGTTGCAGTATCAGGCAATTATGCATATATAGCCAATGCAAACAGTGGAGACAACGGACTAACTGTCATTGATGTCACCAATGTTTCCTCGCCAAAATTGGTTGGGAAGTATGCGACGGGTTATTCAACTTATGTTGCGCTCTCTGGCAATCAAGCCTATGTAGTTAATAGTCGGACAGGTCTTGCTATAGTAAACATTGCCGACGTTTCCTCGCCGAAGCTTTTAGCCAGTTATAATTCCATCGGTGAGGCGCGTGATGTTTCAGTATCGGGCAATTATGCATACGTACCTGAGTCCGGCGGTCTTTCAGTTATCGACATTAAGGATCCATCTTCGCCAAAATTTGTAGGTGATTATTATAACGGTGGTACTTCATACACTGTTGCATTATTGGGTAATTATGCCTACTTGGCCAGTGGAAACCGCAGTCTTGTGATTGTCGATATCTCAAATCCATCTTCACCGAAATTTGCGAGCAGTTGTGATACAGGTTTTTCATTTTATTCTACTGATATAAACTTAGCAAACAACTATGCCTACATTGCCTATAATGGCGGTCTTGCAATCATAGATATCGCGAATCCTTTGTCGCCAAGACTAATGGGTCAGTACAGAAATGCTAATGTTTTTGCGACTGGTGTCGTCGTAGAAGGTAACTATGCTTATGTAGCCGTTCGCGACAGTGGTCTCATCATTCTTGATATCGCAGACCCCTCCGCGCCTACTCTGGTAGGAAGTTATAGCACTGGGGGCTTAGGTTTAACTGACGATATCGCGGTAGCAGGCAATTACGCATATTTAGCTAATGGCGGTCTTTCGGTTGTTGATGTCAGCGATCGTTCAGCGCCATCGTTGATAAGCAAGCTTGCTGTTACTGCGCAAAGTATTGATGTGTCGGGTAATTATGCATATGTAGGCGGTCTCTTCAATGGTTTTTACGTTATTGACATCACAAATGCATCCTTGCCGACAATTGTAGCTCACTATGGCACTGCTGGCATACCATATAATTCTTACATAAAAGGCGATTATGTCTATGTGGCTGATGAGAGAAACGGTCTCGTCATTTTGAAAACAGATATCCAGAATCAGGCGCCAATAGAAGAATCTTTGGTCCAAGTAGAAGGCAGCCCGGATGTATACCTTATCGAAAATGGAGAGAAACGCTATTTTACTTCCCCTGAAGCCCTCGAATGGAACGGGTACAGTTTCAGTGATGTAACCTATGTTTCAAGCGAGACATTAACTTCCATCCCGAATGGTGCCGACATCAGCATTTCCCAGGCAATAATCGACAAATATTATGCACTTGATGGTTCTGCCACATTCGGACAGCCGGTAGGTACAGGTGAGCTGAATGGTGAAGTGGATCAAGATGGAATTTACTGTTCCTATGTCAATTTTGAGAAAGGTGCCATTGAATGTTTCGCGAACGGACCTAATGCAGGAAAATCCTATGCGATAGTTGATCAATTTTATACAAAATGGGCTTCAATGGGATATGGTGCAAGTGTTCTAGGGTATCCGATAGGTGATATGTCTGAAGAAAAGACATCTAGTAAGAATACACCTTATAAATATCAGCTTTTCACAAATGGAACACAACTTGGTGCGCTTGAATGGAATTTAAACGCCAATCAGATATGTGAGGTTCATGGCGCTATTTTTGCAAAATGGGCTGAAATAGGATTTGGGTCTAGTGTTTTAGGGCTTTCCACCGGAGATGAGCAGGATATAGCCAGTTCTAAATATGGAACAGTTGGTCGATATGGTACTTTTGAAAATGGGCACATCCACTGGAATCAAGCAACTGGACTATCTTTTGTAACCCACGGCGCTTTGAATGAATGCTACAATAATATTCAAGGAACTCAAAGTGATTTGGGTTTCCCGATAATGAGTCAGGTAGGAACAACTGATGGACACGATTACTGTGAGTTTGAGAAAGGTTACATTGAATGGAATGCAAATTCAGGTAAGTATGAACCAAATTACAGCCCCAATATTAATCAAAAAATAAATACTCGCCTTAAAAAGAAACCTCAATTTCCTCCTTATCTTCTTGATCCAAATTATGTGGGGTCAACTTCTGTACTGTGGATGCAATTTAGTAATTTTGCCTTAAATACTGATTTGACGAAAAAATATGACGAGTTTTATAAAAATGGGATATACTACTACAATCTTGAGACTTCCTGCCTTTTCTATGCTAAAAAAAGCTTGAGCAATAATGATATTTCAAGCGCCGAAAAATTTGTTCAAAAAGCAGATAAGATGCAGAAGTTATCCGATATGAGCTTTTGTGCTGCCAATGATGTTTTTCTAGGGAACATAGATTCTGCTGAGCTTTTTGCCAAATTTATAAAAGATGAGTCTGAGACAATTTTGAGTGTTTTGGCAGCATCATCTGGTGCCACAATTCCTAGCACAGCAATAAAAGTATCTCAGGTTTTGACTCCTCTATATATAGCAACTGATTATTGGAAAGATATACAGATTGAAGGACTTGATCAGGCAAATAAAAATGCAATGATCGCTATATTTATTCAGGTGACGATCCATAATATTGATTTCAATGATCTGAATGGGAAAACTGTCGAAGAATTCATAAATGAACCTATTAATAATATCCCATCTGAATTGCTTCGCCAACAATTAAAAGATGCAGCAAAAGAAACTGGAGTAACTGTTTCAGAAAAGGCTTTAGATTATATGATAAATTCATACCGTGAAATAATGTCACAGAATGTATTTTTATCCTCATATGAGACAGTAACAGCCAGATGCCCCGTAGAGCTTCAGGTTTACGATTCTAAAGGAGACGTAACAGGGACTGTTAATGGAACAATTAAAGAAGAAATACCCAATTCCATCTACGACAATGATACTAAAACTGTTTTAATCTATATGGCAAACGACACCTATAGCTACGAAGTTGTAGGTACATCTAATGGAACTTATGATCTGGAAATAGTACATAGTGAAAATGCAACAGATAAAAGGACGACAATAGAAAATGTAACTATATCCACTAATTCCAGAGATAGATACACCATTTATTGGCCCCATGTAACTACTGATAAGGAGGTCGTGCCCTACATTCCTGTAATTAATTTCAGTAGCAACGTCACCGAAGGTTATGCTCCTCTCTCAGTCCAGTTTACAGATCTTTCTGAAAATGCAACATCGAGGAAATGGGACTTTGGAGACGGATATAATTCAACCGAGCAGAGTCCAACGCATACATATCCCTTTGCAGGAATCTATACCGTTAACCTGACAATAAGCAATGCAAACGGTACGGCTTCAAAACTTACCACAATAAATGTTTTAGAAAATCATGTAATCCCCCCTCAATCAATCAGTGATGTTCAATCTACAATTGGAACAACCTGGATAAACTTCACCTGGACTAACCCCAGCGACTCAGATTTCAACCACACTGAAATCTACCTCAACAACATCTTCCAGACCAACACCTCTGCCGAATACTTCAACGCCACCGGCCTCGAACCCGAAACAGATTACACCATCGGTACGCGCACGGTGGATATTTACGGGAACGTGAATGAGACGTGGGTCAACTTGACTGCCACAACCAAAAAAGCACCGATAATTGTTGAAGCAGGAACTGACCAGACGATGGAGGAAGGAATCAGTGTGGACTTTGGAGGGAGCTTTACGGCTTCTGGGACACATACCTATTCTTTCCACTGGGACTTTGGCGATGGAGCCAATGAATCCGGTTCTTTGACTCCCTCTCATGTTTATGAGGACGATGGGATCTATGAAGTTACCTTAACAGTCACCGATGATGAAGGCGATATTGATACTGACACTCTCAATGTCACCGTTACTAACGTCGCTCCTTCAGTTGATGCTGGAGATGACCAGATTGCTGATGAAGGTTCTTCTGTTATATTCTCAGGCAATTTCATAGATAGGGGTGCCGATGACATACATACTACTGATTGGGATTTCGGCGATGGAGCCAATGCTTCCGGTTCACTTGTCCCTGTTCATGCATATGGGGAAAACGGTACATACACAGTAACTTTAACAGTTACTGACGACGACGGGGGGATTGGAACCGATTTCCTTACGGTCACAGTAAGAAATGTTCCTCCACAGGTGGACGCAGGAGACGATTTTTCAGCTTTTGAGGGCAACTCAATTGATTTCTCGGGAAGCTTTACTGATCCGGGAATTTTCGACACACATACAATTCTCTGGGATTTCGGAGATGGTTCGACGGTTACCGGAGACCTCGTCCCCTCACATACCTATGCAGATGATGGAGTGTATGCTGTGACCCTCGCAGTTAAGGATGATGACGGTGGAGCTTCCGTTGATAGCCTTAATGTTACTGTAAATAACGCTGTTCCAGAGGTAGAGGCAGGAAACGACTTTTCGGCAGTTGAAGGTGACCCAGTTGATTTCTCGGGAAGCTTTACTGATCTTGGAGTCAGAGATACACACACTGTAATGTGGGACTTTGGTGACGGATCAACTTATTCAGGGGACCTGAACTTTTCACATACCTATGCCGACGACGGACTGTATACTGTGACTCTTAATGTTATGGATGACGACGGTGGGATTGGAACTGATATCCTCAACGTTACCGTAATCAATTCCAAGCCACTGGTAGTGGCAGGTCCGGACCTTGAAGTTACAGCCGGAGATCAGTTCTCCTTTGAAGGCACTTTTACTGATGCTGGGTGGCTGGATACACATACAGCAGAGTGGTCCTTTGGAGAAGGAATCACGATAGAAGGTTCACTATCTGAAGAAAATGGGAACCCCGAATCCAAAGGAACGGTTTCCGATGTTTTCACTTACTTTGAGGTCGGTGTACATACTGTAACCTTAACTGTCACAGACGATGACGGTGGAATCGAGCTGGATCAGTTCACAGTTACCGTTAACCCGATTGTTGCAACTGTTGACTTCGGACCTGATACCCTGAACCTGAATAGCAGAGGAAAATGGGTTACTGCATACATCGAACTTCCTGATGGATATGATGTTTCCAAAATTGATGCAGGCAGTGTGGTTCTGAATGATGAAGTGAAGGCAGTTACAGATCAGGAGTTAGATTTTGTCATCAACGAAGATGAGTACATAACAGATGATGACGAAAATGGAATTCCTGAGAGGATGGTCAAGTTCAGCCGGACAGATGTGGGAGATCTCCTGAAAGTAGGTGATGCCGTAAAAGTTACTATCAGTGGAAAAGTTTGGTATGACAATGGGATCGATGCGGGCTTTGCCAGTTTTGAGGCTATTGATACGGAAAGAGTTATGGAATCTCCCAAGAAAGAAAAAGGGGGGAAGAAAAAGTAAACCTTGATAAATAAAAACCTATCCGTTTTAGATAGAAAGTGCGGGTTCAAGTAACCCGCATTTGGTATTTTAGGTAGATAGTAATAAAGGATTATTATTTCAAGTTATATTTCGACTGTATTCATCCAGAAATAATTTTTAAATGTTTAACTCGTATCTTATTATGGAGCCTATGCGTATTTTACCTCGTCCACACTCCTTCACAGGCGGTCAGTTTGAACGCTTCTGCGATTTCAGCAAGCGTTCCACTTTTCTCATCTCCCTTTTTCCAGCCCAGGGGAATGGTTGTGGGGAAAGCCTATTTGTGGGCTGTCGAGGATTCAGATGGTGGGAAAGGAGGGGTATGGAAGAGCGTTCTTTCTCACACTGCATAACTTTATTTAGTAGTAAAGGCAATTTATTTATGTACCAGTTTCATAAATCGTGTCTTGTCCACCGCCTTTATTATGAATCTGGTTTACTTTTATCCATAAAAGTATTTATTTAATCCGAGACTTTCCTTCTCAAGCCCCTCTTTTTTGCCTCAGGATTCCCCATTCCTGCAACTTCACTTCAATCTCTCCTTTTTCCCGGGCACTGAATGTGTTGCGGCGGTAATGACGCATGGAGGTTAAGCTATCGTGCCCTTGCCTCTCGCAGATATCCATAGTCGGAACCTGGGCGGCATACATCCATGATTCAATAGTTTTCCTGGTAGTTTTTGCACTCACGCCGTAAGGTTTTATCCCGACCTTCTGAATCCATCTCTGAAGGTTCTTATTCCAGGTCGCTTCCTGTGGTGGCCTGGGTCCCTGGGTGAACGCCTTAAAGGTATCCTCAAACATGGAGGGTAAGGGGGTGATGGTCCTCTCTCTCATGGACCGTTTCCCCTTCTTCTGGGCCTCCTCTGGCAGGTGAATCAGATTTTCTTTCCGGTTGTACCACTCCGGATGATCGTATAACCTCAAAAATTCGATATATCGCAGCCCGGTTATTGTCAGGATCTTAAAATTCGTTACATGATGCTCTTTTGGGATCACGTCTTTAAGCTGGTCCCATTCCTGGGGAGTTAATATCCGAATATTGTTAATGTACCTGTGGAGAGCCTGAGGGTCCTTTTCGAAGCCTGATTTAGGGTACTTCTTGTTTTCCATGAGATTCCCTCATCATATATTATTTTTTTACATTGTATAGTGCATAGATTTTATTTAAAACTATGTATAAGATGATGAAGAAGTCAAAAATAAATAAAAAAGAAAGCAAGAATCAGTAAAAATGCATAGATTTTATATTAAAACCTATGCATAAAAAAGAGTTTGATATTCCTGGCACAAATTTCGAGTCTTTTGGGTTTGGTGTCACCTGATCACCTGTTTTTGTTTTTGAGGAACGGGTCTTCGAAAATGTCACAAATATGGGGAGCATCACGCGGGCATATCCGGATCACGCTGTTTTTGAGAGAAGAGATAGCGTTCCCTGCTTCGGAAAACGGCACACCCCAGCCGTTTTTATTGAGTTCTCCGAGGGGAAAAGCGATGCCTTCAATGAAGAGAGACATTTCTTAATATTGTCGACGGCGTTAACATATAAAAATATTGTTTATGTCGGCTTACTCAAGGATCTAATTATAATCCATCACATGGGGTCTGTGCGAGTTGTTGAGAATTAGAATTTTAGCACTCGCACAGTTCAGAGGGGATATAGGTATCTTCAAAAAACGCAACAATTAGTTTATTTTGAAAATTATGTCATTTGCCATATAAATGAATATTTCAAAAGATTATTCTTGCATCCTCATCATCCCCTGTAATGAAGGTAATGTCAATTTCCTTTTTTCTAGAAATCTCTTTCTTCAATTGTACGATATTCTCTCGAATAAAAGCTTTCTTAAATAATACTCTCCCCATACCCATATCAATTTTCTTTCCAAAGAGGTCATAAGATATTGGTATTTTAGCGTTTAAATTGTCAAAATATCCTTTTTCCTCATATTTCGTTATTAATTTATCTAATTCTTCAGAAACAAAACTTGATTTTGCATCCGTTATTTGCATGTATTTATTTTCTATGATGAAAACAATCTCATTGATTTTTCTAATATCTTCATTTGTAACATTTTCAGGAAAAGTAAAACCTGTATAGTAGACCCTATCAATCATTGCAAGCTTCCTAATAAAGTTTGCCATTGTGGTATCGATAACAAAATTAGGGATTTCATATGTTTCTAAAAAAGTAGTTCCTCTTTTTGAATCCTTTATCACCAATTTATTTCCATCATTCAATGCGGACAAAAATTGCCAAAATTTATCTAAATCTAGAATAGTATTGTTTTCAAATTCTACATGAAGCTTTATTGTCAGTTTTTGTACATCTGGCCTTAGTCTTAAAAGTATCTCAAAAGGTAAGTTTGTAGAAACTAATGTGGCTTCATTCTCATCCTTGTAGATTTGACCCATTTTTACATTATGATAGGCTATTTCTGTATTTTCAACAATAAATGAAAACTCAAATGGTATCTGCTCTATTTGGGGCATAAATTTTAGTTCACGAAATCTAGGATGAGAATCCCAAAATTGTCTAATTTCGGCATCTAAATACGTGAAGGATTCTATTTCATCTTCTGTAAAAATTACTGATTTTCCTTCCTTGATTTTATTTTCAATTAGTTCTTCTAAACTAGAGAGCCCTTCAAGTTTTTCCGTTGGCACTTTAAGTCTAACATTTACTTCAATTGAGTCTTTTTTCGGTGTTATTCTTAGGGTTTTTTTGTTTTGATTTGTGATAATTTCAATATCATATTTTTTATTATCTTTTATTGTGGAACTTAACATATTTGCTAATTCGTAAATTTTATTCAAGGAAGGTTTTTGAACGAAAATCGGTACTAAATTATTAATATTTGAGACACAATCCAAGGTTGTAGACGTTGTTTCATTTATTTGGGCTAGTTCTTTGTCTAATTCTTCTTTTTCTTTTTCTTCTTTGATATCATCAAATGCACCTACAACACTATTAAGAACAGGTACGTTGTCAGCAATTACTCTTTTCCCAAAAGCTGTCCCTAAGTTTACCATCCATTTTATTGTAGAAATGTTCTTTTTCATGCAACATTTTTTATATTTTTTCCCACTCCCGCAAGGACAAGGATCATTTCGTCCGATTTTTATAGGCTTACTTGAATCATCTATAAACATATTTCAAAAATTAACTGCGATCTATATATAGATGTTTAACAAGTGGATTTTAAGAATAAAAGTCAAAGGAAGGTAGTCAACTTCCTCACATCCTTTTTCTTGAAATTGAATTTCCCATTACTCAAAATTCTGTCTTTCATCTGTATCAGAGTATTCCTATGAATCTACCCCATATTCCCTTGCTTCCTTGAAAGTTAAAGCCAGTATCTTTTGCTTAATCTCTTCCTTATTAATGAAAATTTCACCGTTCTCCTGAAAACTCTACCTGTATCCCGAGCTTTTGCAGCCTGGCTTCCAAATCCTCGTCAAGAATGAACTGATCGATGGAATATTTCTCCCTGAAGGTGTCGATGTCCTGCAGGGCCCTGTCCACTACCCCGGAGTCTGCCCGGTCGTCCAGGAAGCTAAAGTCCCGGTCCATCTGCCGGGAAAAGTCGCGGTTTTCGATGCGGGTCTTTGGGTCTACGGTCCTGGTGATGGGAACGGGAAGCAGGTCACTGCGGCAGTGGAAGTGAAGCTGAAGCTATCTTTACGGCAACTATTCTTCTTTTCTTTTTGGTAGTATCTGGGCCATTTGACGGTACCTCGATAGTTCCTCAAAATTGCATATAAGATATCGAGTCTCCCGGATAGCTGAATTGCCTCTAATAAATTGGAAAAAGGCTCACAGTTAGAAAAGTAATAAATAGTAAAGCTTCTAAACTCTAATCATATTTTCATTTTTTTGACAAACTTGAGTCGAGGGGGATTATTAAAAATGGGCTTGATAATAATTTCAAATAACATTTCAAATTTGGAGCCTGGGGAAAGAAAGGTTATAAACAAATTAAATTCGGTGTATTCCAATGTTGACTATGATTGCTACCTATATGTCCAACCAAGATTAAAAAAATTAAATCCAGACTTTATTTTAATTGATGCCTACAAAGGAATTTGCATTATAGAGGTAAAAGATTGGAGTAGAGGCTATATAAAAGGAATAAATAACTCCTATGTCATCGATATAAAAGATAGACGAGTCAATAATCCAGTCTTCAGAACCAATCAATACTTTAATTTTGCAAAGAGAATTCTACAATCTGAACCTTTTTTTATAGATGAGAGAGGATATTTTAAATTGAACCTTTACTCCAAGGTTATATTTCCCAATATAAATTCCAAAGAGCTTGAGAGTTTAAATCCTCATTTGTATCAGCTACCCACAGAGTGCATTGCCTCTGAACAAATCCGAGATATTTCGTTTGATACCTTATTCTCTACAGATACCCGTTTCCTTGATGAGAATACTATCTCTGCGATCAGGGGGACACTTTTTCCTGAGATAAGAGTTAGACCTGTACAGACGGAACTGTGGGAGTTTAACAGGGAAAACCCCTTGGAAAATCGAATTACAAGCACTCTTGATGCAGAACAGGAAAAATTCGCCCGTAAAGTACCTTATGGCCACTACATGATAACCGGGGTTCCCGGGAGTGGAAAGACAGTAATTCTCTTATCTAGAGCTATTCACCTGATTAAAGAAAACCCAACATGGAAAATCAGGATTTTAACCTACAACAGATCCCTGGCAAGAAAACTGCAGAACAGGTTTGAAAGTCTATACGAAAAGTTGGAATTAATGGGGGTTAACTACCAGAATATTGAGATTTCAACATTCCACAGCCTTGCAAGTGAAGTTTCAACCATAACACCTCCACCCAAAAAAACCCAGGAATACTGGGATATCCTTCTCCCTTTTAATGCAATTGAAAATGCAAAACCTAGCTACGACGCGATTTTGATTGATGAATATCAGGATTTTCCGGACGCCTGGATAAAACTGTGCCTCTTGATGTGCAATAAGCATGAGTATAATGGGCAGGAAACTGAAAATTTGTTCCTGGCAGGCGACAGGTTACAAAGCATCTACAACGATAAGGATAGCAGCTGGAAAAGCCTGGGTGTCAACATTGTAGGTAGATCAAAGTTATTGAAAACCTCATATCGATCCGGAAGTACTCATATCAATCTTGCTCTGGACTACCTTATGAAGGATGAAAAACTGAAAAAAGAGGTAGAAAAATTTTATGAGGGGAGAAACGGGATCTGCTGCAATTATAAAGCTGAGAACAGTGTCGATTTTATCAGTGGAAGCATGGGCAGTGTAAATGAGTACCTAAATGATCTTTTTTTAAACCAAAAATACAACCCTGAAGATGTGCTTGTCCTGGTACCTAACAGAAAAGGGCCGAATAATATTAATGAAATATATAAAAAATTGGATTCTCAACTAAAATCGATAAGTGTTGCCTCTACAAAAGTTGAGCCTGATAAGATGACTATTACAACTTATCACTCAGCCAAAGGCTTGGAATGCAGGGTCTGTATCCTTCTAAACGTTGAGAACTTAAATGACAAAAAACTGCTATACGTCGGAATGACAAGGGCTTCTGAGAAACTGTGTATTCACTCATTTTCACCTGGTGGGGGAGAAACTTCCAAAGAACTGTTATCCTGCTATGAGGAGATGACAGCTCCAATTAAAAGTGATATACTGACCTACAGTTTTGATTCGGCTATGGAAGAAGAAAAGCCTGTTTCTGTCTATAATATCCGAAAAGAGCATCCAAATGCGTATAAACTATGGGAAAGGGAAGAAGAATTAGAGTTAATTGATTTATATAATTCAGGGAAGAGTATCGAAGAAATAGCTGAATCTCTTGGAAGAAATAAAGGTGGTATCAAAGCAAGAATCGGGAAATTAGGTATTATATCTGATGATCTTGAGTCTACAAAGAAACGTGTCAATGGCGAAAGTAAATATCCGGTGAAAAATGAGCATTTAATTGAACCTAACCTGTGGGGAGAGGAAAAGAAATCAAGATCTATTGATGTGGGTACTCCAAAAGAGAACGAAGCTCCTGCAAGTCTGCCTGTGATTCAAAAAGGTGGTATCAAATCAGCATTCAGAAAATTAGGCAAGCTTATCAGTAAAGTTGGATCTGGAAAATAATAACAGCGATAATGAACTTAGAAACAGGATTGTATCTGAGAGTTCTCAAGATTGGGTTTTTGATTTGATACGTCCACTTAAAAGTAATAGAAGATACCAGGCCAGCACTACTGCAGAAAATACTTATGATCTTATCAAAAAGGGATACGATATTGATGAGATTGCAAAAATGCGCAATTTAAAGGTCGGGACAATAACAAGACATATAATTTCACTTTCTTTATCAGGCAAAGAAATCCCACACACCCTGGTGGATAAGAACATACCACTGGACCAACAAATGAAAATTATCAAAGTATTAAAGGAAAATGGTTCGTTTTCCAAAAAAGCTGTTAGAAATGCACTGGCAAATAAATATACTTATAGCCAAATAGATTTGGTGATTGCTTTAATGATCTCGTACAATAGAAAGTAACAGTTAATGAGCTGGTCCAAAAACTCAAATTTGCTATTTTGAATCTCTTATCAAGTGAATTACTGACTTCTTTTGGAGAATAAATTCAGAGAAACTGGAAAAAACCGAATAACTGAATAATTGGCTTTCTGAGAACCCCACTATTAAATATTCTTTGGCAGTCGCTTGTGTTCCATCCTCCCAGCCAGAAACTCGATTTTAGAGCCTCATATGAGCTTTCATAGATTATGAGGAAAATACAAGACGAAAGGGTTTATGAAGTGGGGAAAAGCAGGACTTAAAGCAGGAAATATTCTTTTACTAAGGTTGAAAGGTCAATTCAAAAACATTTGTTATTGTTATTTCCAGAATTTACATAAGATGGTGACCCTTAAAAGCAAAGGTTGATACAAGATAATGAAATCTACCCTTAAATTTGAAAAAATTATGAAAAAGAGCAAAAGTTAAAAAGATTAATGAGTATACTTGAATAGAAAATCTTTAAAGAATAAAAATTGAAGGTAAGTGAATCTTTCAGGTAAGCGACCATGAGCAAACTCGAAGACCTAAAACCCAATGCAGCTGTACGCGGTATTCTTACGGATGGCTTAGTGACTGTCGTGAATGTGGAATGGTATGGTTCGGAAGCCCTTGATTTAACCTACAAAACTCCCGACGGCAAGCCAGCAAGTGAACTTCTCTACCGTCATGATGAGGCAAGAGTTGAAGTTGTTGAGCAGGGAAGGCCATGGAGTTTCGATGGGGATGGTAAACTTTTTCGGCTGGTTTCGGAGGCACACCGTATCCGCCTTGCGCATCTGTTCGATCCGGTTCTGGCCGTCCACACCTCAGTTGTCGAGCCACTTCCACACCAGATAACGGCTGTCTACGATGCAATGCTGCCCCGCCAACCGCTTCGTTTCCTGCTGGCCGATGACCCGGGGGCTGGCAAGACAATTATGGCCGGACTCCTGATGAAGGAGCTAATCGTCCGGGGGGACTTGCAGCGCTGTCTTGTTGTCTGTCCAGGAAGCCTGGCCGAACAGTGGCAAGACGAGCTTTACCGACGTTTTAATTTGCCTTTTGAGATCCTCACCAACGATAAGCTGGAAGCCGCTCGGACCGGGAACTGGTTCATGGAGACGGACTTTGTCATCGCAAGGCTTGATAAACTCTCACGCAACGAGGACGTGCAGGAAAAACTAAAGGCTCCTGACTGCCGCTGGGACCTTGTAGTCTGTGACGAGGCGCACAAGATGTCGGCCACGTTTTTTGGGGGGGAGATTAAGTACACAAAACGCTACAGGCTCGGGCAGCTCCTCTCTACTCTGACCAGGCATTTTCTCCTGATGACGGCAACCCCGCATAACGGGAAGGAAGAAGACTTCCAGCTCTTTATGGCTCTTCTGGACGGGGACCGTTTCGAGGGCCGTTTCCGTGATGGGGTCCATGCGGCGGATGTATCGGACCTGATGCGGAGGATGGTCAAGGAGAACCTGTTCAAGTTCGACGCAACGCCTCTTTTCCCTGAACGCATTGCTCATACCGTATCTTATAAACTCACGGATGCCGAGGCTCAGCTTTACAGAGAAGTTACCAATTATGTGCGGGAGGAGTTTAACCGGGCCGAAGCACTCCAGAACAATAAACGGGCCGGAACAGTTGGTTTTGCGCTGACCATCCTGCAGCGCCGCCTAGCCTCTTCCCCAGAGGCCATTGCCCAGTCCCTGCGCCGTCGCCGGGAACGCCTGGAAAGCCGCCTCCGGGAAATGGAACTGCTCCAGCGCGGAGGAATGGTCTCTGTTAATGGCTCTGTTAACGGTTCTGTATATACCGGGATGGTGCTCGATGCAGAAGATGTTGAAAACCTGGAAGATGCCCCGAACAGCGAAGTCGAAGCCGCCGAGGAAGAAATTTTGGATCAGGCCACGGCGGCCCGCAGCATCCCGGAGTTGAAGGCGGAAATTGAGACACTAAAACGCCTGGAAACTCTTGCTGGAGTCGTTCGCCACAGTGGAGAAGATAAAAAGTGGCGGGAACTTGCAAGCCTGCTTGAAGAGATTTTCACCCCGTCAACCATGGTCGGGCAGATGGCCGATGGTCAGGAACCCGATGGGACAAAGCAGGACCCTAAGCCTGTGCCGTCGCCCCACCAGAAGCTGGTCATTTTCACAGAATACCGGGATACGCTGAGTTATCTGGAGGATCGCATCACTACTTTGCTGGGTCGAAAGGAGGCTGTTGTCACAATCCACGGGAGCAGGGGCCGTGAGGAACGGCTGAAGGCTCAGGAAGCGTTCAAATACGACCCTGAGGTTAAGATCCTGCTGGCGACGGATGCGGCTGGGGAAGGAATTAACCTGCAGCGGGCTCACCTGATGGTAAACTATGACCTGCCCTGGAACCCCAACCGCCTTGAGCAGCGTTTCGGGCGTATCCACCGTATAGGCCAGACCGAAGTCTGCCATCTCTGGAACCTTGTGGCCGAGGAAACCCGGGAAGGGGACGTCTACCGCACTCTCCTGGTGAAGCTTGAGCATGCCCGGCAGGCCCTCGGAGGACAGGTTTTTGATGTCCTGGGCAAGCTCCATTTCGACGGCAAACCGCTGAGGGAATTGTTGTTGCAGGCGATCCGCTATGGGGAACAGCCTGAGGTGCGGGCAAAGCTTACGGAGGTTGTGGACAATGCCTTTGATCGGGACCAACTCCAGGCCTTGCTTGAGGAAAAAGCCCTTGCCCGTGACTCAATGGACGCGAGCCGGGTTCACCGCATCCGGGAGGATATGGAGAGAGCCGAGGCTAGGAGACTCCAGCCGCATTTCATTGAGTCCTTTTTCCTTGAAGCATTCCAGCGCCTGGGAGGGACCTTGAAGCAGCGGGAGCCGCGCCGTTATGAAATTAAGCATGTGCCGGCCCCGGTCCGGAACCGTGACCGCCTGATAGGTATGGGGGAGCCGGTGCTGCCGAGGTACGAGAGGATTGCTTTTGAGAAGCCGCTGATAGCGCCTCAGGGGCAGCCACTTGCGGCTTTTGTCTGTCCGGGCCACCCGCTTCTTTCTGCTACCATAGACCTTACGCTGGAACGGCACCGGGACCTTTTGCGCAGGGGCACGGTGCTTGTAGACGAACAGGACCAGGGGCTTGAGCCGCGTGTAATTTTCTATCTTGAACACGCCGTCCAGGACGCGAGCCGCACACGTTCTGGAGACCGGCGGGTGATTTCCAAACGCATGCTCTATGTTGAACTGGACTCGGAAGGGGGCACCCGACACCTGCAATATGCTCCTTACCTTGACTACCGTCCCCTCGGGGCAGGAGAGCCGGGGGTGGAAGAGATTTTTTCCAGATCGGAGTGTGCCTGGATCAGTAAAGAGCTTGAACAGAGGGCTCAGGGCCATGCTGTGGCTAACGTCGTACCGGAGCACCTTGCGGAGATCCGTTCGAACAAGTTTGAGCTTATTGACAGGACCGAGGCTGCGGTGAAAGACCGGCTTACGAAGGAGATTATTTACTGGGATCACAGGGCTGAAGAGCTGAAACTTCAGGAACAGGCGGGCAAGGTTAATGCAAGGCTGAACTCCGGGGAGTCCCGCAAGCGTGCCGATGCCCTGCAGACCCGGCTCCAGAAGCGGATGGAAGAACTGAAACTGGAGAAGCAGATTTCCGCTCTTCCTCCGGTCGTTATCGGGGGCCTGGTGGTAGTGCCTGCCGGCCTGATTGCCGCAATGACCGGAAAGCTGCTCCCTGAAGTTTCGCACCCGACAGATACCCTGGCCTCCGCGGCCAGGGCCCGGGCTGTCGTGATGGAAACGGAGCGCAGGCTCGGGTTTGAACCTACCGACCGCGAGTTTGAAAAGCTCGGTTATGATATCGAGAGCCGCATCCCGGGCACGGGCAGGCTGCGTTTTATTGAGGTAAAGGGTCGGGTTTCCGGAGCGCAGACCGTAACAGTCACTAAAAATGAAATTCTCTACTCTCTCAATAAACCGGAGGACTTCATCCTGGCGATTGTTGAGTTCCTGCCGGATGGACTTCACAAAGTCCATTACCTGCGCCGGCCCTTCCAGCGCGAGCCAGACTTTGGGGTGACGAGCGTAAACTATGGCTTTGCCGAAATGCTGGTAAGGGCAGAGGAACCACGGTAAGGTCTGAATGCAAAGTTTCCTTTAAGAAATTTAGAACCACGAAGAGCACCGAAGAAAGATAGAAAAGGTGATTGGGGTACTTGATATAATCCATCACTTTTCTATCGCACAAACGTTGTAATCTATCACGTTGACATCAGCTATTTCAGGATCTGCTTCATCGAATTTGACGGGTATTTCTATATCTCGACAGAATATTTTGATATCTGGAAAATCAACCTGCAAGAATACAGAGGTAAATGAAATGAATTATCTATCACTTCTCTCTCACAAAAACGCTGCAGTCAAGCTTAAGCTTCCCTGGTCGTTACAGTGCGATCCGGGCTTAAGGGCTTTGAGCGCGAATCATGAATTATCAAATATGACGGCACGGGAGAGGGTTCCCCAGTGATACCACAACCTGAGTATTTTAAGCGTATTCGTGAAGGTGCAGCAAAGCGGTGGGATCAACTTGAACAGGATCCCGAACTCGCTGGACCATGGCATCAACTTTTCAAGCAGGTCCAGAGTCCCAGACATATACTATCTGAACTTCTCCAGAATGCCGATGATGCAGGTGCCACAGAAGCCTCTGTTCATGTTGAAAACGGGGTTTTTGTTTTCAAACATAACGGAGAGGATTTTACTGCAGAACATTTTGCTTCATTGTGTCGCTTTGGATATTCGAATAAGCGGGCCCTTCATACGATAGGTTTCCGCGGGATTGGCTTTAAGAGCACCTTCAGTCTGGGGGACAGGGTGGAACTCTTCACTCCTTCACTTTCAGTTGTATTTGATCGTCACAGGTTTACCGAACCCGTCTGGATTAAAACCCCTCTTCAGGCTGATGACTTTACCCGGGTGCGGGTGGCAATCCGGGACCAGCGCCGCCAGAAGGAGGTTGAGAGGAACCTTCAGGAATGGCTAAAGAGCCCGGTCTCTCTGCTTTTCTTCAAAAGTATTCGCAGGCTTGTCATCCAGGACGAGGTGGTTGAATGGAAGAGCCTCGGGCCAGGCCCGGTTGAGAATACCGAGTGGGTTGAGCTTGTTGATAAGGGAAAAAAGCCTTTTTTGATTGCCAGGTCTTCTTTTGAACAGTTCCCCGAAGAGGCTCTGAATGAAATCAAGGAAGAACGTATGCTCACTGCCGGGGAAGATGCTGATTTTCCGCCCTGTCAGGTCGAACTGGTCCTCGGGGCAAAAGGCCGGCTCTATGTTGTGCTTCCAACAGGGGTTGAGACTTCTCTTCCTTTCGCCTGCAACGCCCCGTTTATTCAGGACCCGGCCCGCATGAAGATCAAGGAGCCGGAAACTTCCCCGACAAACCGCTGGCTGCTTGAGAGGGTTGGAAAACTGGCAATTTCGGTGATGCTCAGGTGGATGGAGAATGAAAGCCTTGAGCTTTCCGAAAGGGCTCAGGCCTATTCCCTGTTGCCGGCAGCAGGTACAAACAACAATTCATTAGAAGGAATGTGTGCATCTATTGTTGGGAACGAATTTGATTCTCTCAAGTATAAGGCATGTCTCCTTACAGACAGGGGGATTCTTGAGGTAGCAAATCAGAGCATCATTATTCCAGAAGAGCTCCTTGATGTATGGCCCACTGAAAATATATCATCTATTCTGGACATTTTAAACCGTCCTGCTCTCTCGCCTTATGTATCCAGTGCTGACCGGAGAATTCTGGTCAACAGGGATTTAATAGAAGAAATCACCAAAAATCAGGTTCTCGATATCCTGGAAAATAAACACCTTCCAAAGCCTGAAAGCTGGGAGCGCCTGCTTAAGCTGTGGGTTTACATTGCTTCAGAACTTACGGGATACAGATATAATCCAAACAAAGATAAAGTTAGCATTGTTCCGGTGATAGGAAAAGAAGTGCTTTATTCTGCCAGTGAAGTGTTTAGGTTAGGAGATAAGAAAATAATTCAATCCAGCGAAGAGTGGGAGTTTCTGGCAAATTACCTTCTTGTCTTTAATAATGATTGGGCTCGATTTCTTGCGGATCTGAGGCAAAATGCCAAAGGAAGTGAATATGGGTCTTTTGATGTAGAAACAGCTTATACAGTTATGCGTGCTATAGGTCTTGAAGGTTCCAGTGACTCAAATCCGTTGGTTGAAAGAGTCTCTTCGGAATTCTTCAGTCAGGAAAATCACTCTGCATTAGATTGCATAAAACTTGCTCAGATCGCGGCTAAACTTGGAGCTACTGTCCGTAAGCCTTTTTACTTTGTCACTCAAGACACATATCTACGTTCTACTGAGGACATTATCCTTTTCGACGAAGATGGCACTTTAGAGTACCTGTTGCCTGATGATTGGAGCCATAATCATGTGCTGCATCCTGATTATTCTACGTTCAATTTTTGCACTAAGGAAGAGTGGATTCAATGGATATATTCGGGGCGTGCCGGAGTCTATACCTTTGTACCACCCGTACAGAAGAGTTTGTCTGTAATAGGGAATCAAAATATCGAGCACAAGCTCCATTCTCGTGGATATAAAGGGCCGATCAATTTCCCATACGTATCGAATCAATTCATAATTGATGATTGGGATTTCGAAGAGGTGCACTGGAATCGCTGGCAATCTCTGGCAGAAGATGATGACAATCTCTGGGGGCGTCTTGTCGAGCTTATCCTGGTCCAGCCGGAAACCTTCAGGTCAAAGATCACAAGTGCAAAGGCTTTCCAAATTTCTAAGAAAGGCAAAAGGAAACAAAATACCAGGGGGTCGTTAACTCCGGGTTGGATTTTGAAACTGCGTGAGCTTCCCTGCCTCCTTGATACCCGCGGATTTTATCGAAAACCGGCTGAACTCGTAAGAAGGACACCGGAAACCGAAGCTTTCATAGACGTGGAGCCGTTTATACATAGAAGGCTGGACACTGAGTCCAACCGCCAGTTGCTTGACCTTCTGGGGGTATCTTCCATCCCTATGGGGCCGAAACGCCTGTTAGATTGTCTTAAGACGCTATCCAGGTCCGAGAAACCTCCTGTATCTGAGGTGGAGAAATGGTACCGCAGGCTTGATCTTATGGCAGATACCTGTTCAACGGCTGACTTCCTCAACATCAAGAACGCTTTTTATGACGAAAAGCTCATTCTGACAGAAGATACGGCCTGGGTCCAGGCCCAGGACGTGTTCCTATCTTCCGATGAAGAGGATGTGCCGGGTGTTGCGGTTGTCCGGGCTTCGGTTAGGGACCTGGTCCTCTGGCGAAAAATGGAAATTCCTGAAAGGCCCACAGTGGACCTTGTCATCAAGTGGATGCAGGGCATGCCTTCGGAAAAGGTGCTCTCACAGGAGAATGCACGCCGGGTCCGTGCACTTCTTGGGCGCCATGCTTTACATATCTGGGAAGAATGCGGGCACTGGATTAACCTTGCAGGGGAATGGGTCCCGGTAGAGAAAATTAGCTACGCCCTTACGATGCAGTCGCTTGTCCCCTGGAGCCATCTGCACAAATGGGTCAGGCAGAAGACTGTGGACTTACGTATGCTGGGAGCGATCACGCAGGAACCTCCATTTTCAGAAATCCCTCCTCTGGCCATCCATATTGAGGAACGTTTCCATCAACCTCTTTCTTTTAAAGGCCAATTTGAAGAAAAACCCTGGCTTAATAGGCTGGGGTCGGAGCTTTGCTGCATTGTTCTTGACAACGAGGAGAACACCGCTCGCATAAGGGCTCTTGCTGAAGACCTTGCCGAGACAAAATGGCAGACAACCGGTGGACTTGAAACCATTCCCTATATAGAAGGAACCCCGGCCGGAACACCCAGAAGTGTTGAGGTCATGTGGCTTGATAGGGTACTTTACGTCGATGACCTTCCGAATGCGAAACTAGCGCGTAAAGTGCCTGAAAAACTTGGCAAATTTTTTAATCACCAGGACATTAACGCTGCGCTCAATTATTGTTATGGCCGTTCTCCTGAGGATGTCACCGAATATATCGAAGAGAATTTTGAGCTTCTGGAAATAGAAGAGGACGAGCCACCGGTTGCAGAGGAAGTCGAACACGCGATTGCAGAGGAAGTCGAACTTCCGGTTGTAGAGGAGACCAAAACCCAGGTCGCAGAGGAAGCTGCGGCCCCGGATGGAGATATTTTACAGGAGGGACAGGTTTCACATGATTCCGAATTTGAAGATGTATGCCCGACTGTGGCTCAGGCCGTTTCGGTGGAGAAAATGGCTACATCAGATCCTGATGAACACCTGATACCTGCATCCGAACCGAAAGAATGTGAATCTGAAATAATTTATGAAGAACTTCCCTCCGAGGTCGTGAAACCCAAAAAACCTCATATTTCTAAATCACCAAAGATGGGCTTCATTGGCAGGTTCGCCCAGCGCCTGGGTTATAAAAAGAATGAGGATGAATCCTCTTCTGATGGTCTCCCACTACTTGCAGCCGAATTGGAAGACGGAGAAAACGGAATAACAGGAGAAGAACCTCCTGCTGAGGCCCCGGAAACCAAAAAAGCCCACACATCAAAACCAAACAATCCGAGCATCATCGAGCGGTTCGCTCAGATTATGGGCTACAAAAAGGATGGGGATAAGTTCTATCATGCCGATGGAAGCTTTATTTGCAAGTCGAATGACAGTATTTTTTCATGGGAGATGTGGTCGGCTTCAGGGGAACTGGTCCGCTCTTACTGGCCCAAAGACCACTGCCTCCAGATGGAACCCCTCCAGCTTGATGCCGAGGTATGGGGACTTGTTGACAGATTCCCGCAAACCCATACACTTATTCTCTCCAACCCGGAAGGGGAACCCGTTGAACTGCCGGGAGAAGCCCTCCGAGCCATGCGCGAAGAAGGTGAGATTACCCTTTATCCGGCAACCTATAGAATCGTTTATGAACCTGATCAGTATAACCCCGACAAGGAAATCTCTCAGAATCTTTCGATTTGCGTAAAACAAGAGTAATTTATGGAGCTATACTAATTCATGACTTACAAGAAAAAACTCATCGAAGTTGCCCTCCCCCTTGAAGCTATCAACAAAGCCTCCGCCCGAGAAAAATCCATCCGCCACGGGCACCCCAGCACCCTGCACCTCTGGTGGGCACGCCGCCCCCTTGCAGCAGCCAGAGCCGTGATCTTTGCCCAGATGGTGGACGACCCATCAGCCCACCCCGAAAAGTTTCCGACCGAAGAAGCCCAGGAAGAAGAACGCCAGCGGCTCTTCCGGTTAATCGAGGAACTGGTGCTCTGGGAAAACACCACCAACAAAATAGTGCTCGGTCAGGCAAGGGAAGAAATCCGTAAAAGCTGGTTTTCCACCTGCGAGGAAAACAAAGCCCACCCGCAGGCAGCAGAACTCTTCAACCCCGATAAACTCCCCGCTTTCCACGACCCCTTCGCGGGAGGTGGAGCTCTCCCCCTCGAAGCCCAGCGCCTAGGTCTGGAAAGCTATGCCAGCGACCTGAACCCCGTGGCCGTCCTCATCAACAAAGCCATGATTGAAATCCCTCCGAAGTTCGCGGGCCGGCCCCCGGTAAACCCTGATTCCAGAAAGCAAAAAGGGATAACTGCCGGCGGCTGGAAAGGTGCACAGGGACTGGCTGAAGACGTGCGCTATTATGGGAAATGGATGCGCGATGAAGCTGAAAAGAGAATTGGCCACCTCTACCCAAAAGTAGAAATTACAGAGGAAATGGCTCAGGAAAGGCCTGATCTCAAAAAATATCTCGGGCAGGAGCTTACTGTTATTGCATGGCTCTGGGCTCGTACTGTGAAGAGTCCAAATCCCGCTTTTGCACATGTGGACGTGCCGCTTGCTTCTACTTTCATGCTTTCAACTAAAAAAGGTAAGGAGGCGTATGTTGAACCTGCAATTGAGGGGGATAGCTACCGTTTTACCGTGAAGGTTGGTAAACCGGAGGATTTGGAAGAGGTTAAAAACGGAACGAAGGCAGGAAAAAGAAATGGATTTCGTTGCTTGTTTTCGGATGTACCCCTTCCTTTCGATTATATACGAACAGAAGCTTCTTCTGGAAGAATGTCAGAACGCTTGATGGCAATAGTTGCGGAAGGTAATCGAGGGCGGATATATCTACCACCTATTCCAGAGATGGAAGCTGTTGCTAAGCAGGCGGAACCAACATGGCTGCCAAACACTGAGACACATGGCAAGTGCAGAGTGAACATTGGCCTCTATGGAATGACCACCTGGGATAAACTTTTCACCCCCCGCCAGCTCGTAACTCTTACCACCTTCTCCGACCTGGTGCAGGAAGCGCGTGAAAAAGTGATGCAAGATGCACTCGCCGCCGGAATGAGTGATGATAGTATCGGTCTTAATGATGGTGGGAAAGGTACTCAGGCGTATGCAGATGCGGTGGCGGTGTATCTGGCATTTGCAATCTCAAAGGTGGCAAATATTGGCTCATCGATTGCATCTTGGATGAGTGACCGTGGAGCCTTCCGTGAGACTTTTGCTCGGCAGGCAATCCCGATGGTCTGGGATTTTGCAGAAGCGAATCCCTTTGCTGATGCCGGTGGAAGCCTTGGAACTGCACTTAAAAAGGGTGCAATGGCCATCGATTCATTCCCAGCTGATATACATGGTCAAGCTTTCCAAGCGGATGCAGCCTCACAGGGCTTATCATCGGCAAAGATTGTATCCACGGACCCGCCATACTATGACAATATTGGTTATGCAGATCTGTCTGACTTCTTCTATGTATGGCTGCGACGCTCTATGAAACCAGTCTTCCCCGAATTGTTTGCCACATTAGCCGTACCCAAGGCTGAGGAGTTAGTAGCAACACCTTACCGCCATGGAAGTAAGCAGAAGGCAGAGGCTTTCTTCTTAGACGGCATGACCCAAGCCATGCACAGGCTGACTGAACAGGCGAATCCAGATTTTCCGGTTACTATTTACTACGCTTTCAAGCAATCGGAGACAGAAAAAGAAGGTACTGCCTCCACCGGATGGGAGACTTTCCTTGAAGCAGTAATCCAAGCAGGCTTTGCTCTTACAGGCACTTGGCCGATACGTACAGAAGGTGCTGGACGTATTATTGCAAAAGGAAACAATGCCCTTGCCTCAAGTATAGTTCTAGTCTGCCGCCAGCGTGAAGCAAACGCATCCACAGCCACCCGCCGTGAGTTCCTGAACGCCCTCAAGTCTGAGTTACCAGAAGCACTAGCTCATCTACAGCACAGCAACATCGCCCCCGTAGACCTGGCACAGGCAGCTATTGGCCCCGGAATGGCGATCTACACCCGTTACGCGAAAGTTCTCGACGCCCAGGGCAACGCACTGACCGTGCGTGAAGCTCTTACACTCATAAACCAGATCCTTGACGAAGTGCTGGCTGAGCAGGAAGGGGACTTCGATGCAGATAGCCGCTGGGCACTTGCGTGGTTTGAGCAGTTTGGATTTGCTGAAGGCGAATATGGGGTTGCTGAGACACTCTCCAAGGCAAAGAACACGAGCGTTTCAGGGATGGTGGAAGCAGGAATTTTAACCTCGAAAGGCGGAAAAGTGCGCCTGCTCAAACCCGACGAGCTTCCTGAGGACTGGGACCCGGAAAAAGACTCCCGGCTGACAGTCTGGGAGATGGTGCATCACCTTATCCGCGTGCTTGAAGCTGGCGGTGAGGGGGGTGCTGCCGAATTGGTTGCAAAGCTCGGAAGCAAAGCGGATACTGCCAGGGAACTTGCTTACCTTTTATACACCCTCTGCGAGAGGAAGAAGCGGGCTCAAGAGGCTCTGGCTTACAATGCGCTGGTGCAGAGCTGGCCTGAAATTATGCGGCTCTCAAGGGAGGAAAAAGCCCTGCCGAAAGGACAAACACGAATTATTGAGGAGGAATAAAGCATGTCAATGAGCAACCACGAACGTGTGGGAAAGGCGCTGGAACTGCTGAAGGACAGCCTCGGGTCGTTCGTCGAGAGGGAAATGGAAAATACCTATCATGAGCAGGCACGGACAAAGATGGCAGATGTCCTGGGTCAGGACTGGATCTTTGCGGGAAAGCCCATTTCCGACCTTGATACGGCAGGGCTGTTCAAACTCATGTGGGATAACTGGAATGAAGTTTTCCGGGTAACCCTGGGTTTTGCGGAGCGCAGTCTGGTAAGTGAACTCCGGGACGTGCGAAATAAGTGGGCGCATCAGCAACCATTCTCCAGTGACGACGCCGACCGGGCCCTAGACTCGGTAGAGAGGTTATTGACAGCGATTTCTTCCCCGCAGGCCGACGAAGTTCACAAAATGAAAATGGAGCTTCGACGCCTGATCTTTGACGAACAGGTGAGAAATGAGAGGCGCAAAGCTTCGAAAACGGTCATCGAAAGTGCATCCAGCAACCTCCTCAAGCCCTGGAGGGAAATTGTCACTCCGCACGTGGACGTTGCAAGCGGACGCTACCAGCAGGCTGAGTTTGCAGCCGACCTCTGGCAGGTCCACCTTGGACAGGGGACGGATGAGTACCGGAACCCGGTCGAGTTCTTCAGGCGCACATACCTTACCGAAAGCCTCAGGGGCCTCCTTATAAACGGATTGCAGCGGCTCTCTGGACAGGGAGGAGATCCCGTGGTGCAGCTCCAGACAAACTTCGGAGGCGGAAAGACCCACTCGATGCTGGCTCTCTACCACCTTTTTTCCGGAAATGCGAGTGGAAGCGAGCTTCTGGGAATTGAAAGTGTGCTCATGGAGGCTGGAGTTCCCAAGATTCCTAATGCGAAGTGTGTGGTACTCGTGGGCAACAAGATCTCCCCCGGCAACCCCGTGACCAAACCCGACGGGACAGTCGTGCACACCCTCTGGGGAGAACTTGCCTGGCAGCTTGGAGGAAAAGAAGCATACGAACGTCTGCGTGCGGACGACGAGAAAGCGACAAGCCCTGGTGATGTCCTTCGGGAACTTTTCTGTGAATACGGCCCCTGCATCGTTCTTATCGATGAGTGGGTTGCCTATGCCCGCCAGCTCCATGACCAGAGCGACCTGCCTGCAGGCAGTTTCGAGACCCAGTTCACCTTTGCCCAGGCCCTCACCGAGTCTGCCAAGCTTGCCGGGAACTGTCTGCTTGTGATCAGCCTGCCGGCCTCAGACACTGCCACCTCTATTCATGCCCAGGCCGATGACGTGGAAGTGGGAGGACAGCGCGGAAGAGAAGCCCTTGACAGGCTGAGAAACGTAGTCGGACGTGTGGAGTCTTCCTGGCGGCCTGCAAGTGCGGAAGAAGGGTTCGAGATCGTTCGCAGGCGGCTTTTTGAACCCATGACGGACCCGGAGCAGTTCAAGGACAGGGACGTTGTTGCCCGGGCTTTTGCCGACCTTTACCGTTCACAGAGCCAAGAATTTCCCCCGGAGTGCTGGGACTCTGATTATGAAAAACGCCTCAAGGCAGCCTATCCGATTCACCCGGAGGTCTTTGACCGGCTCTACACTGACTGGTCCACACTTGTAAAGTTCCAGCGCACCAGAGGCGTGCTGCGCCTGATGGCTGCGGTCATCTACAGCCTCTGGGAAAAAGGGGACAAAAACCCGCTCATCCTTCCGGCCAACATTGCCATAGATGACCAGCGTGTGCAGTCAGAACTTACCCGCTACCTCTCCGACAACTGGACTCCAATCATCGAAAAAGATGTGGAAGGCCCAAGCTCACTGCCCCTGCGCATTGATTCGGATGTACCAAACCTTGGCAAGTTCGCCGCCTGCCGCCGGGTAGCCCGCACCATCTATCTGGGCTCTGCCCCCATCCAGACAGCTTCCAATCGCGGCCTTGAAGACCGGCGTGTGAAACTGGGTTGTGTGATGCCTGGAGAATCTCCTGCCATCTTCGGTGACGCCTTAAGGAGGCTGGCAGCAGCAGCAACCTATCTCTACCAGGACGGACCTCGCTACTGGTACTCAACCCAGCCCACTGTAACCAAACTGGCCGAGGATCGCGCCGAGCAGCTCAAACGCGACCCTGACAGAGTGGTCAAAGAGCTGGACAAACGCCTGCGTGCAGACCTGCGCCATCAGGGAGATTTTAGTCGTGTGCACCCTCTTCCGACTTCCAGTGGCGATGTGCCCGACGACCTGGATGCACGTCTGGTGGTGCTGGGAATCGAACAGACTTACAGCAAGGAAGCAGGAAACGCCGCCGAAAAAGCTGCCAGGTTAATTATGGAAACCCGCGGAAACAGCCCACGTCTCTACCGCAATACCCTTGTCTTCCTCGCACCTGACAAGATGCGTTTGCAGGACCTCGACGAAGCTGTGCGCAAGTACCTGGCATGGGAGTCTATCCTCGAAGAAAAAGACACCCTTGACCTTTCACCCCACCAGGTAAAGCAGGCCCAGACGCAAAAAGAGAATGCAAACAGCACCGTGACAGCCCGGCTGCCCGAAGCATACCAGTGGCTACTGGTACCCACACAGGAAAAGCCTCAGTCTCCGGTTGAGTGGCAGGCAATTCGCCTTTCAGGCCAGGACCCCCTTGCAGTGCGGGCCAGCAAGAAGCTCAAAAACGAGGAATTACTGATAACTGCACTTGCAGGCACTAGGCTGCGCATGGATCTTGAACGCATCCCGCTCTGGCGTGGGGATAACGTTGCAATCAAGCAGCTCGCAGAAGATTTTGCTTCCTATCTCTACCTTCCCAGACTAATAGAACCTTCAGTGCTCATCGGTGCGGTTTGTGATGGGCTCAGACTGCTTACGTGGATGGAGGAATCTTTTACTTACGCCGATAGTTTCGACGGAGCTGAGGGACGATACCGGGGACTTCGTTGCGGGCAATCTGTAGACCTCTCGAAAGATAACCTTTCAGGTTTACTGGTGAAGCCGGAAGTGGCTGTAAATCAGCAGAAAGCAGAAACACCATCCACTCAGGCAGTTCCCAAAGAACCCACACAAGTTACGGAAACTGGCTCAACATATGGATCGCCAGGTGGAGGTGTGACTACGGGAACTGGAACGGACGTTGGAACTGGAACCGGAACCACAACCAGACCACCAGCAGAACAACCTCCCAGACGTTTCCACGGCAGTGTGACCCTTGACTCTACCCGTGTGGGCCGTGACGCAGGGAAAATCGCTGATGAAGTAATCTCGCACCTTGCCGGGCTGGTGGGCTCAACGGTGACAGTGACACTGGAAATTGAAGCAGATATTCCATCTGGAGTCCCGGACAACGTTGTAAGGATCGTTACCGAAAACGGTAGAACACTGAAATTTACGAACCAGGGATTTGAGAAGGAATAAGTTAACAGTAATTTTGGAGGGATTTCGGGACAAAACAGAAGCCTGGTTACCTCAAATGGGGTAATCATAGGCTTTACTCCTTTAAGGTTTAGGCTCAAAAGATTTACAAATGGATCTTGGAACAACTTTTTTCCCCTTAAGGGTACATTCCGGCCTTAAGTAATAAGAACATGTAAGGCAACAGTAGTCTTTTTTTTCGAGGTGATCGCTAATTCTCCGCAGTTCGAGAGAGTATAACCCTTTTCCCCGATTATATTTGAAGAGATTATAAGGAATATTTTTGATTTTACAGTACAGGGTGGAGGGAGATGGAGGATTCCAATCTTCATACTCCGATTCCGCCACTAAATTTGCTTTATTGGAAGAGGATTTGGAAGGTAAATCGGGATAAAGCATTTTATGGCATTCTGGACAAAATATATATTTATTCTTATATTTTTTATTGCAACTTTTGCATATTTTCATACATCAGTTATTTGGTTTACACTCGTATATAATAACATAAGTTATAATATTTAGGCTTTATAGAGATCTTTCATTAGTTGCAATTATCATTAAAGTGGTGAGTAAAATCAACATCTAGGGCACTTTTGTAGAAAATGCCTCTCAACTCACAGCCCACCCTCAACCTCTCTCCCCTCATTCAAAACTCCCCAAGGTTGACTGGACTTTTCCCTTCATCGGATTTTTCCCCTGCTTGAATTCTTCGATTCTGTCCGGGTTGTTAGCCAGGAATGCCAGTATATCCCCATGGCATTGATCAGACCAGCACCAGCATACGAGGACTTTGCCAGACAATTCTCCGGGAATCGCCCTCAGGAGGTCAGGTCTCGTTCTCAGGTAGTCCCGATGCTTTTGGATTACTTCTTCCCTGCTTCCGTCCTTGCCTAATGCAAAGGGGCTTCCCCATTTCGTTGTGCGGTCGATTGTGACGGCGTTTTCTTCCCCATAGATCGCCTTGCAGCGCTCAAGTTCTTTGAGCTGGGTTTTCCTTTTGCTTCGGACGATGGTTTCTTTGACTTCAGGCATATTATCTACAAGTAGGGTTTATGTTTACCTGGAAATATAAACTTTGGGCTCTGTGGTTTATAAATAGAATAGGGGGTTTCAATCGGAGGGGCGGGGAAAAGGTTTATGTTTTAACTTAAAGGTAAACCTGAAATCGAAGTTACAGTGATTGGAAGAAACAGAGACATAATAGCTCGGGTTTGGAATTGTTCAAGTGGGTTGTAAGTTAGAATTAGAAAAACAGAGGATTCAAGTCAACTTTTCAAGGAAATTCTTTATTTCTTATATTATTTTGCCAACCCCCTCACGAGATCCATAATTTGAGGAGGAATTGGGACTCCCAGAGTTGCCATCGACACTAACTGGAAAACAAGCTCCATGATTTCGTTAGCGGCATAACAGACAATAATTTCGTTTGTAACATCTTTCCCGAATGATTTTATTGGATGCTTCACTTTATCGAGTATTGACCTTACTTTCGAAACATTACTTTTTGATTCGTCCTTTTCTTCCGGAGGTGCAGAAGAGTTTTCTATTTCTTTAATTAGTACATCTTCATTTTTAAGTACCTCTTCAAGGAAACCCTTAAGAACTTCTTTATCCCCCTTTTCGGTGAGTTCAAGAATCCTTCTTGAAAAGGTTTGGATGAGCTCTCCTTCTTTCCCTCCGACTTCCAGAGACAGAATATCCAGCTTTTCAAGACCTCTACCCAACTCTTTTTGGAGTAAGCCCAATTTCTTATCAATGCTGACGGTTTTATTATAGATGAGATCCAACTTGAGAAGTTTATTATCCAATTCCTTCTCTGATATTACATTCATCGTGGGGATTTGTCCGATCACAAAAAGTAGGGCTTCATATTGTTTTGTTAGATCTCCTTCATGCCTCATTGCTTCAATCTTGTTCAGAACATACTCTTTTTCGGATAGATCTGCTACTTTCGTTTTCAAAATATAAACAATGTCCTCTACTTTTTGTGTCATTTCTTCTTGACTACCAATTTCCCATTTCTGAACTTTCTTACTGACAGCACATGCAATTTCTTCTGCATTAGTTCCTTTCGATTCCTCGCATACAATACTTGCTTTTCTTTTGATCTCTTCAAGAAGATCTCTTATATTTCTATCCAGGATCGGCAGCCCTTTTCTCATAGCTATTGTCGCAAAAGGTGCTGTTTCTTTAGTATCTCTCAGGAGTTCTGCTGCATGATCGCAGTATTTTCTATAAAAATTGAGTTCACCTTTTTTTTCCTGTAAGTCCATATCATCGAGGTTTTGAACCTCTTTTAATGCATTTGCAAGGTTTTCAACAGCTTCAAAAAGCAGTTCTTTACTCTTCGAGCCTTTAACTGCATCCTTTGCATCTGCCAGGTATTTGTCCACTTCTTCTTTTGCTTCCTGTTTTTTGAAAATTATTGTATGGAATGAACGGTAAAAAGGAAGGCAAAATTGAGAAGGACTATACCATGTAGATTCCTTTGTTGCTTTTTCAAAAAACTCAATTGCCTTTTCCAATTCCTTTTTATAATCCTCTTCTTTTTCTGTTTGGGAAGCCTTGAATATGGAAACTTTTCCAAGAGAGTGATTTGCATTGACTCTCACATAACTGTTTTTATCACTGGTCAGTTTAATTAAGTCGTTCCATGCCTGCTGTTTATCTGGCACTTGAGAAAACGAAGAAACAAGGGTACCGGCGGCCCAAAACCTCACATCACTGTTTTCATCACTGGTGAGTCTATGTAAGTCGTTCCATGCCTGCTGTTTATCTGGCACATGAGAAAACGCAGAGCCAAGGGCATCGGTGACCCTAGACCTCACATAACTGTTTTCATCACTGGTCAGTTTAATTAAGTCGTTCCATGCCTGCTGTTTATCTGGTACATAAGAAAACGAAGAAACAAGGGTACCGGCGGCCCAAAACCTCACATCACTGTTTTCATCACTGGTGAGTCTATGTAAGTCGTTCCATGCCTGCTGTTTATCTGGCACATGAGAAAACGCAGAGCCAAGGGCATCGGTGACCCTAGACCTCACATAACTGTTTTCATCACTGGTCAGTTTAATTAAGTCGTTCCATGCCTGCTGTTTATCTGGTACATAAGAAAACGAAGAGCCAAGGGCAT